>JBKJQW010000129.1:0-48471 GCA_046593715.1 Luteitalea sp. | reverse complement strand
CTTCGCACAGTCATGGCGGCGTTGCACACGCGCGCAGCCGCGACCAGGTCGAGCACGTCGCGATCAGAAGTGCCTACTCTCGCTGGAGACGAAGCAGGTCGCCGGGAGCCAGCGGCGTCTGCGCCAGCGTCCCTGCGCCGAACTCGAGGACCGTCTGGGCCTCGCGGGTGCCTGATACCAGGCGCCAGGCCGGCAACGCGGGATACACGCGAAGCACGCGACCGTCAGCCGAGAGGAACACCACGTCGATGGCGATGCGCATGAACCATGTGTGGATCGACCAGGCTGGCGCCAGCAACAGCCCGTCTCCCACCATCAGACTGGACCGGCCCAGCAGCCCCACCATCCGCGTCCAGGCCGTACGCGCTTCCGACACCACACCGACGACCCGCCCCTGAGGCCCAATGACACGTACCCGTGGGGCGGCTGCGCTCACGGCTTGCTGACGACCATCGTTCCGGCGACGGTCTCGCAGACGCGCGCGTGCTTGGCGGCGGTCGCCCTGGTCGACGCGCAGGTGAGGCGATACAGCGACGCGCCGCTGACGATGCTGTACTGCGTGACGTCGAGGTCGCCGGTCAGGCCGCTGGCGGCGTATCGCACCATCACCACCTTGTTGCCACCGAGCTCGCTCAGCGCGCTGCTGACCACGCGGGCATGCGGCGCCCGCTGCATCAACTGCTCGAGTTCGATCTCCTTGAAGGTGTCGTCGATTTCGTCGGCCTCGAGGGCCACCCGCAGTACCTGGTAGTCGATCGCCAGGCTGGACTCGCCCTTCTTCTGCATCAGCAGCGCGATGTTGCCGCCCGCGGCCGGTACCGCCACCCAGTCGTTCTTGGGGTAACTGAAGGCGACGTCGTACACCGCGCTCTTGTACGGCTGGGTGTCCTTGGGCGCCAGCGGCTGCGCCAGCGCCGAGGACGACAACGCGGCGATGCCGCATGCCGAGAGGAGCGTCGTGCGCCACGACGCCCGCAGCCGGCTCGGCGCGCCAGCGCTACCGCCGCTTGCCCTGACCGCAATTGGATTGGTGCTCACGTTTTCTCTCCCACGTCCACGACCAGGACGCTGACGTTGTCGCGAGTGTCGGCCTCGATGGCCTGCCGCATCAGGCGCTCGGCCACCTCGTGCGGGGCGCCGAGAAACAGGCGCGGATCCATCTCTTCCAGCCCAACGACCCCGTGCAAGCCGTCGCTGCAGAGCAACAGGCGCACGTGCGCCGGGACCGGCATCTCGGCCATCGACGGCGTGACGTCGGCCTCGGCCCCGAGCGCGCGCGTCAGCGCGCGACGGGACCCGATCCGTTCTCCGGCGGCGTCGAGTTGATCGACGGTGGCCGCGTCGTCTTCGGTGAGCAGCCGACCCGGCCCCGGGTCCAGACGATAGATGCGGCTGTCGCCGACGTGGGCAAACGAGACGACGTTGCCCGACACCAGCACCGCGGCCACGGTGGTGGCCATCCCGAGCAGGCTGGGATCGGATTGCGAGGCAAGATGGACGCGCTGGTTGGCCAGGACCACGGCGGTGCGCAGCCGATTGGACGTCGCCGAAAAGCGCGGGTCCCAGCCGAGCGGCCAGGTGTCATCCTCGGCATCGGCCGCCGAGCGGGCGATGTAGCCGGCCAGAGTCTCGAGCGCGAGTTGGGCCGCGATCTCGCCGGCGTTGTGTCCACCAACGCCATCGAAGATCGCGTAGAGGCCGTGGCGGTCTTCGCACAGCACGCGGTCTTCGTTGACCTCGCGGACGGGGCCCCGGTCAGTGGCGCTGCCGCCCACGGTGACGATGGTGGTGGCTCGCATCAGGCAGGCACGGCGACAGGTATCTCGACGGCGACCGTGTGCTCGAGCACTTCGGCCAGGGAGGTCTCGCCAGCCACGACCTTGGCAAGGGCAGCCTCGCGCAGCGTCCGCATGCCGTCGCGGTGTGCCTGCAGGCGAATCTCCGACACCGAGGCGCGGCGCATCACCATGTCCTCGATGGCCGGCGACATGCGGAGCACCTCGAAGATGCCGGTACGGCCGCGGTACCCGGCGCCGCCGCAGGCCGGGCAGCCGTGTGGCTCCCGGATCGACACGCGGCCATGGTGATGCAGCCGCTCGTACGCCGCGGTGAGCGGGTGGGTGCGGACGTCGATCTCGGCGGGCACCTTGCACTCCTTGCACAGCCGGCGCACCAGACGCTGCGCGACCACGAGCCGCAGCGACGAGGCCACGATGAAGGACTCGAGCCCCATGTTCAGCAGGCGCAGCACGGCGCCCGCGGCGTCGTTGGTGTGCAGGCTCGACAACACCATGTGCCCGGTCAGCGCGGCCTTCAGCGCGATATCGGCCGTCTCGGCATCTCGAACCTCGCCGACCATGATCACATCCGGGTCTTGGCGCAGGAAGCTGCGCAAGGCCATCGCGTAGGTCAGGTCTTCCGCGTCACACTGCACCTGGGTGACGCCGAGAATCCTCGATTCGACCGGGTCTTCCGCGGTGAGGATGCACTCGTCCTCGGTGTTCAGGCGGTCCAGCAGGGCATACAGCGTGGAACTCTTGCCGCTGCCGGTCGGGCCGGTCACCAGCAACAGGCCATTGGGCAGATCGGACGCCTCTTCGAGCAGCGCCTTGGTTTCCGGATCGACGCCGAGGTCGCCCAAATCGCGCCGCTGGCGCGCCCGGTCGAGCACGCGCATGACCACCTTCTCGCCAGAGATCGACGGCACGAGCGAGAAGCGCAGGTCGACCGGACGTCCCCACACCAGGTCGTACCCGATGCGTGCGTCGATGGGGGCGGGCGCCGCGGTCAGCGGCACGTCAGCCATCGCCTTGAGGCGAGCCGTGACGGGCAGGATGACCGATGGCGGCAGATCGTGCAGGACACGCAACGCGCCGTCGACACGGGCTCGCACGCGCAGCCGGCCCTCCGACGGCTCGATGTGGATGTCGCTGGCCCCGGACTCGACCGATCGCGCGATGATCTGGTGGACCAGCCGGATGATGACGGGCTCGCGCGCCAGTAGCTCGAGTCCCTGCGCGCCCTGTCCCAGCGTGTCCCTGGTGCGGTTGGCAAATGACGCGGCGCCGTCGACGTACTGAGCGAAGGGCACCTGCATGGTCTGCCCGTAGGCGGCCTCCGCGACGTCGAGCGAGGCCTCGCCCATGCAGCGGAGCGGCGCCTGCCCCTGCATCGCGGCGGCGTAGTGTTTGGTCAGCGCTGCGGTCACCGCCGGCTCGGTCGCCAGTAACGGCACGACCTGACAGCCCGACAGCGATTCGAGGCTGCGCCTGTACCGGGCATCGGTTGGATTGACCATGCACACGTGCAGCCGATTGACCTCCATCTGCGCCGGGAAGGCCATCATCGCCAGCCACACCTGCGCCGGCACGAGGGTGTTCACGCGGTCGAGGAAATCCGGGTACACCGTCATCAGCGAGGGGTCCACCGTCTTGATGCCGGTGATCTCCTCGAGGAGCATCCGTACGACCTTGTCGGTCGCCAGGTTCAGCGCCAGGACGGAGCCGGCCAGCGTGCCGCCGCGCGCCTGCTGGTACACCTTGGCGGTGTCGACCCGCGAGCTGTCGAGGGCCTTGGATGAGACCAGCAGTTCGCCGAGCCGGCCGTCGAGCTCGGCGTCGGTCACTCGCCCCCTCCCTTGAGGGCGGCCAGCCGCTCCTGCGCCGCCACCTTGCGGGCGTCACTGTCAGGCAGCCAGGAGGCGGCGCGCTGATACCAGGAGATGGCCTCGGTGGGCCGGTTGCGTGCGTCGAACTGACGCGCCTTGCGATAGGCATCATCGCCAGCGGCGGTCATCTTGGTGCGAGCGCCGTCGGCCTGACCGGACGCGCCGGCACGCTCGTACGCGGCGATCGCCCTGGGCCAGTCGCCGCTCGCCTCGAGGGCTTGGGCTTCGGCCAACGAGGCTTCGCGGGCGGCGGCCTGCCCGCCTCGAGCCTGCGCCAGCAACGCCGTCGTGTCGCGGAAGTCGGGCTGCAGCGCGATCACGGCCTGGAAGGCGCGCTCCGCTTCGGCGAACCGGCCGGCGGCCAGCGCCCGCCCGCCGTCCTCGTAGCGCGTGACGACGGCGGGGTTGTCCTTCGGGGCTGCTGGCGGCGCGCGCCTGGGCCGTGGCTGGGCAGCGGGCCGAGCCGGCGGAGTGACCGCGCCGGCACCCGGTGGCGGCGCGACAGCGGCCGGCGACGCGGGTACGGCCGCGGGCGGCGGCACGGCCGGCGATAGCGCGACAGGCGGCGGGGTGGAGGTCGCGGCGGTGCTGGCCGCATCGGTCGCAGGTCCCGGGAGCGGGTCGGTCTGCGGATCGGTCGGGGCCGCGGGCACAATCGCGGCTGGCGCCGCCGGCGCAGGCTCGGGTGACGCGGGTTCCGTACGTTCGGCCACGCGGGGTTCTCCCGGGTCCGACGACAGCACTTTCCAGGCAACCGCGGCCGCGGCGCCGAGCATCGCAATCAGGAACAGCACCAGGACCAGCGGGTTGACGCCCTTACGCGGCGGCTTGGGCTTGACGGCAGCCCGCACGACTGGAGCCGAGCCGGAACCCGGGGGCCCGGGCACCGTCGCCTGGACCTTGCCCGGCAGAAGCAGCGTCTGGTCGGGCGCAATCGGCACGTCGGCGGTGGCCGCATGGACGTCCATGGTCATGTCCCCGGCGGCCGGCAGCGGCGGCGGGGCCGGTGGCGGCGCCGCCACGCGGACGTCCTCGAACGCCAGCTTGTAGTCGCCAAACAGGACCTCGTGCCCGTGCTCGAGGACGAGTCGGTTGACGCGCTGGCCGTCCTTCCAGCTGCCGTTCTGGCTGTTCAGGTCGATGAACACCCAGCGACCGTTCTCCTCACGGAGTTCGGCATGGAAGCGCGACACCGACTTGCGCGGGTCGAGCAGCGTGATGTCGTTGGTCTCCGATCGTCCCATGCGCCAGTCGCGATGGCCGGGGTCGAACTCGGTCTCGATGGCGCCATCGCGCCAGATGATTACCTTCGGCATCGTCGGAGTGCTCCCGCCCTCATTGTGCCGCGCGCTGGCGCAGCCGCGCCGCCTCGCCGCGCGCGCGGGCGTTCAGGGGCTCGTTGTCGAGCGTCAGCGCCTGCACCGCTTCCCACTGCTGAGCGGCCGCGTCGAACTTCTGTTCCTCATCGGCGCGCGTTGCCGCGGCCTGCAGGCTGCGCAGGCGGAGGTCGCGCGCGCCCATCACCCGCAGCAACAGGCGTCGCGACGACTCGTGCGTCGCGTCGCGCAGCAACGCACCGTGAAGCAGGCGATACGCGTCGAGCAGGCGGCCGTTCTTGTAGGCCAGCTGGCCCTCGTCAAACAGCCAGTCGACCGGCTTGGCGCGGGCCGCGATCGCCTGCTTCTCGATCGCCCCCGCCTGCGGCGAGTCGAAGGGCGTAATCACGGTGTCGGCCGGCAGCGACGGATCTTCGCGGGCCGACCCACTCGTCGGTGTCGCCTGCTCGACAGCGGGCGCCAACAGCAACATGTAGAGTGCCGCCAGGCCGCCAATCATCACGAGCATCGTCAGCGACGCCGCCAGGATCAGCCTGATGCCCTTGTTGCCACCGCCGGGCGGGGTCCCGCCCGCCGATGGCGCAGGCGCCGTGACCTGGCCTTCGACCTCGAAGGCCAGGCGCTGGTCCCCGATCTGGATCACGTCGCCAGGCGAGAGCTGCGCCGCGTGGACGGTCAGGCCATTGACGGTGAGCCCGTTGGCACTGTCCTGGTCCTCGATCCGCACGCCACGCGGCGACCACGACACAAGGGCGTGGCGCTTGGACACGAACTGGGAATCGAGCACGATGGTGTTGCCCGCGTCGCGCCCGAGCGTGATCGACCGCCCCGGGTCGAGGGCGTACACCAGTTCTTCGCCGTCAGGGCGTTGCAGGACGAGTCGTGCCGGCAGGCGTTCGTGAGATGACATCGCGCTTCTCTCTACCTCAACGCGCGCCCAGCGTCACGCGCACGTGCCCCGACGCCTCGCGTCGCAGGGCAATCGGCGCCGCATCGGGCAGCGGCACTGTCGTCTCCGAGCCCGACGGCATGCCGAGCGCTCCAAGACCCTGGACCACGGCGTTGCGGACGGGACCGTTGTCGAGCACGTCCAGGAGATGGCGGCCCTGCGCGTCGGGCCAGTCCGGCGCTCCCGTCGGCGGCCCGTGCGGGCTCGTCTGCGCCACCATCAGCGACGGCGTCACCTCGAGCCAGGGGGGGCCGAGGTCGACCGGCGCGGCCGGGCCGGATGCCGAATCGCCGGTGTCCTGGAGCCCTGCTGCGTAAGCCGCCGCTCCACCGCTGCCGGCCCGACGCTGTTCCAGGAGATAGGTGACCACACCGGGCAGCCGGTCGAGCCCCGGCATGAGGGTGCCCTGCATCACCTTGGGCGACGCGCCCGACACCGCGAGTTCCACCTGCCGCGTGAAATGCTGCAGCGTCGCCTTGGTGTGGCGCTTGATCAGCAGGGCGATGAGCATGGCGAACACGAGGGTCGCCACCAGCGCCACCATGATGGCCAGCCCGGTGTCGTCGGAGGAGGGCCGCTCGTACCGTACCCAGACCACGTACGCGCCATCGCCGGCCGGCACGTAGGCATCGGCAAACGCGTCCACGCGTCCGACGCGTGCCGACTGGAGGTCACGCCATCCCTCGCCCACCCCGGGGAGCGCGCTGAACGACCGGTTCTGCACCGAGGCCGGTGCCACGGCGCGTCCAGTGGCGCGCTCGAGGACCATCGCGCGCGCCACACCCGGCTGCGCCAGTACGGCTTCCATCACCGCCGTATCGACCACGACGGGTGCCTGCCGGTCGACGCCAGCGGCGAGCCAGCCAGCCAGCGTCCGCGCCTGACGCTGCGACAGGGCGTCGAGCGCACTGGACGAGGCCGACATCAGGGGCAGGGCTCCAAGCAGCACCGCCAACCCACCGAGCAGCACTGCCGCCAACGTCACCAACCCGCTCCACGAGAAGCGCGGTCCAGTCAGCGCGCTGCCAGTGGCCGAGGCCATGGGATGCGCCGCCGTGGCCGGCGGCGTGGCCACGGGCGCCGAGGACGACGCGGCCGCCTGAGCGGTAACAGGCGCTGGTGACACACGCGCAGGGGCCGCCAGCGGCTTTGCAGGTGGCGGCGCGTCCATCACCAGCGGTGGCGGTGGCGCGGGGGCCAGCGGCGCGCGGTCGAGACGCGCCGTCGTCACCGCCGCAACCGGCCGCGAGGCGTGCCCCGGCGCGCGGTCAGGCGGCGGCAACACGATCGTGCGGTCGTTCAGACCGTCGCCCATGCCGACGGGCGCAGGCGGCGGCGCGGCCTCCGCGGTTGCCGGCGGCGGGGGTCGGAGTGGCAGGATGCCCGTCCTGTCGGCGTCGCCGCTCGCCTGGGCCGGCTCCACCGGAAGCGACGTCTGCGGGGCAGTGCCGACGGGTCGAGCCATGGGGGGGGGTGGCGGCGGCATCGCCCCTGGCACCGGCATCTGCATCGGCGCCAGCACGGCCGTTCGATCGTCGGTGGACGCGCTCGCGACCACCGGCGGCGGCACCTCGGCGACCCGTTCGTCGAACCTGATCCTCGCGTCGCCCACCGTGACGATGTCGCCGGGAGCCAGGTCGGCGGCGCCGACCTTGCGGCCATTCACCAGGATCCCGTTGCGACTGCCCAGGTCGGTGACGCGCGGCATCGAGCCGGAGGCGTCGAACTCGGCGTGCCGGCGCGAGATCTTGGTGTCGGCCAGGCTGATGTCGCACTCGGGGGCGCGGCCGACAGTGAGCCGGCCGATGAACAGCAGTTCGCGCTCGCCCTCGAGCGTCACGACGATGAGTCGACGGGTGCGCACGCGGACCTCAGAAATCCGAGTAGATGAACTTCAGGACGATCGGCGCGATGACCACCAGCAGCACCGCCGGGAAGATGAACAACAGCATCGGGAAGATGATCTTCTGGGTGGCCTGGCCACCGGCCTTCTCGGCGCGCTGGAACCGTTCCGTGCGCAGGAACGAGGCCTGCGACTTCAGCACGTCTCCGATTGAGGCGCCGAGCAGGTCCGCCTGCACCAGCACGGACACAAACGAGGACAGCTGCGGAATCTCCAACCGCGCCGCCATCGCCCGCAGCGCCTCGGACCGCGTCGTCCCCAGACGGATGTCGTTGAGGACGGCCGTCAACTCGTCGCGAAGCGGGCCACTCAAGCCGCGCTTGACGAGCCGCTCGAGGGCAATGAGGAACTCGAGGCCCGCCTCGACCGACAGCGACAGCACGTCAACCGCCCCGGGCAGCGCCCGCACGATCTGACGCTCGCGGGCCTTGCGGCTGCTGCTCAGCATCTGATCGGGCGCGAAGAACGCCCCGAGGGCAGCCAGCAGGAACATCGCCGGGTTGCGCAGGATCGCGAACAGGAGCGCGCCGCCGAGCGGCAGAAAGATGGCCGACAGGATCTTCAAGGCCAGCAGGTGGTTGACGGTGAACGAGTCACCCCAGCCCGACCGGGCGATGGCCACCGTCGCCCGCGCGCGATACGTCGGCCAGCCAATCGCCCGGGCCGGCTTGGCCAGGACCGACACCAGCGGGAAGAACACCTTGACGACGGCGGGCGCGCCCTCCGGGACCTCGCCAGGCGGGGCCGTCGCGTCGCGCTGACGCACGCCGCCGCCAGACGGGCCACTGACCAGCAGCACCACCGAGAGGAACGCGCACACCAGGCCCAGCCCCAGCATCACCGTCAGCATCGACTCTCCTCTACTCCGCGCCTGCCGCTTCGCAATCGTCGGTGCGCACGCAATCGGCGACGTCGCGAACCGTCTGCCGCCACGGCTGGAAGAACCACAGCAGGACCATCAGGCCGATGGCGGTCATGATCCCGGCAACCATCAGGTACTCGGTTGTCGTCTGGCCGTGTCTGCCGCTCCGACCGCCGAAGGCTGGCGGAGTCAGGGCCGCTCGGGGAGCGGCCCCTACCGTCGCGCCGTGCTCGACTCTCGACTCCCGGCTCCCGATTCCCGAATCCCGATCCCCGATTCCTGCGCTCATACGTCGATGCTCACGAGCTTGATCATCGCCCAGAGCCCCATCAGATCCAGCGCCGTGATGATCGCCAGGATGACCCACCCGAGGATGGTGTTGAACAACGGTGCGGTGTAGGTCGGGTCGATGAAGGTGAAGAGCAGCAGCATGCCCGGCGGCATGAGGCACATGATGAATCCCTGCGTCATCCCCTGTGCGGTCATCGACTTGATCTTGCCCGACACCTTCTTGCGTTCGACGATGGTGTTGGCCACCACGTCGAAGGTCTCGCTCAGGTTGCCGCCGGTCTCACGCAGCGTCAGGATGGAGTCCACGACGATGCGCACGTCCTCGAGCGGCACCCGTTCGGCAAAGCGTCGCAGCGCGTCGTCCATGAGCCGCCCGAGGTGGATCTCCTTGACGACACGCGTGAGTTCGTCGGCGATCGGCGGCTTGCTTTCACGCACCGCCAGTTCGAGCGCCTGCTGCAGGCTGAGGCCGGCCTTCAGCCCATTGGACATCAGCCGCAGCGAATCGACGAGTTGATCGTCGATCTTGTCGAGGCGAGCGTGCCGGCGCCACAGCACGAACACGCGGGGAAGGAAATAGCCCAGCCCGGCCAGGAAGAGCGCCCAGAAGATGCGGCCGCCGAGCGAGTTGGCCAGGAGGAAGCCGACCACCATCCCGCCAACGGTCATGCCGGTGATGAAGCCCTGCGCGCGCTGGATGGTGATGGCCTCGAACATCGCGTCGAACTCGTCGACGATCCACGAGCCGTACGTCCGGGTGCGGTTGTACCACCAGTTGCCGACGGCCTCGCCGCCGCCGCTCACGAACAGGGCCGTGGCCACCAGCAGGACGCCCAGCCCCCCCACCTTCAACAACAGCAACGTCGCAGTCATAGCGTCTGGTGGAGGAAGATCTCCTCCGGCACCTGAATGCCGAAGTTCGGCAGGCTCTTGACAAACTCCGGCACGTGGCCGGTGGGTCGGAACTGGCCCAGGACCTTGCCATCGGGCGCCAATCCGGTCTGCTCGAAACGGAAGACGTCGCGGGTGACGAACTGCCCCGCCTCCTGTCCGCAGATCTCGGTGATGTAGGTGATCCGGCGACTGCCATCCTGCAGGCGCGACTGCTGCACCACGATCTGGACGGCCGACGCGATCTGGTCGCGGATGGCGCGCGAGGGCAGGTCCAGGCCCGCCATCAGCGAGAGCGTCTCGAGACGGCTCAAGGCGTCCACCGGCGTATTGGCGTGCAGCGTGGTCAACGACCCGTCGTGGCCGGTGTTCATGGCCTGCAGCATGTCGAGTGCCTCGCCGCCGCGGCACTCGCCGACGACGATGCGGTCGGGGCGCATGCGCAGGGAGTTGCGTACGAGGTCGCGAATGGTGATCGCACCCTCGCCCTCGATGTTGGGCGGTCGCGACTCGAGCGACACGACGTGTGCCTGCGGCAGCTGCAGTTCGGCGGCATCCTCGATGGTCACGATCCGCTCATCGTCGGGAATGAACGACGACAGGACGTTGAGCAGCGTGGTCTTGCCCGAGCCAGTGCCGCCGGAGATGACGATGTTCTGGCGCGCATGGACCGCGGCGCCGAGGAAGGTGGCCATCTGCTCGGTCATCGACCCGAAGCCGATCAGGTCTGGAATCCCGAGCAGCTTCTTCGAGAACTTGCGGATGGTGATTGCCGGGCCCTTGAGGGCCAGCGGCGGGATGATGGCATTGACGCGGCTGCCGTCACGCAGGCGGGCATCCACCATCGGTACCTTCTCGTCGATACGGCGGCCGAGCGGCGCAACGATGCGCTCGATGATCCCGCGCAGTTGGTCATTGCTGAGGAAGCTGACGTGGCTGAGGGTGAGCGTGCCCTTTCGCTCGACGTACACCTGGTCGATGCGGTTGACCATGATCTCGGTGACGGTCGGATCGTCGAGCAGGTCCTCCAGCGGCCCGAGACCGAGCGCCTCGTCCATCAGTTCCTTGACCAGCTGTCGCCGGTCCTGTCGCGTGACCTCGGTGGCTTCTTCCTGCACCAGCGCCACCAGCTTGCCCTCGACGCGCACGTGCATCTCCTGCCGCTTGACGGGGTCGTGCAGGTAGCCGAGGTCACCCTTGCGCAGGTCGATCTCCTCGATCAGGCGTCGCAGGATGCGCAGCTTGAGGTCGCGCCGCACGTCGGACGGGATGTCGGCACCGCCGTCCTTGGCGCCCTCGGTGCGGTGGCGAAACGCGCGCTGGATGAAGGTGCGCGACAGGTCGGCAAAGCCGGCCGCCAGCTCGTCGTCAGGTCGCAGCTCCATCAATGTGCGCCCCTTGGACTCGACCCACGACACGGTCTGCGGCTGATCACCCAGGTACGCCAGCACCTCAGGACCGAGCTGGGACGCGCCGGCCCCGGTGTGCGTGTCGGTGGCGCGATTGACGCAGAGTCCGATGGCCGAGGGCGGTACCTGCGCGCCGCGCATCAGGGCGAGCAGATGACCGGTCCTGGCGATGCCCTGCGGCGTGGGGTCCACGACCACGCACATCTGGTCGGTGCGATCGAGCAGGAAGGCGCCGACGTCGCCGGTCAGCAGCGACAGGTCCATGACCAGGTAATCAAAGGCCTGGTCCATCACGTGGAAGACCTGCTCGAGGACTTTCCGGTTCAGCGCATTGGCCTGGACCACGTCGTTGATCAGCGACAGGCACGGCACGCCGGACGGCGACGACATCAGGTACGAGGCCAGGAACTCGGGCGTCAGGCGTTCCAGCAGGGGCAGCAGGTCGCTGATGCTCTTGGTCCGCGGCAGACCCATCTTCTGGCAGCCATCACCGGGGCACGGCGACGAGGCGTCGAGAAAGAGGACGCCGCCACGGACCTGGTGCAGGATGCCGACCGCGAGATTGGTCGCGACAAACGTCTTGCCCGCACCACCGGACCCCGACGTGACCGCGATGACCTTGAGACGGGCCATCGTGTCAGGGCTGCGCCGCGGTGGTGAGCGCGGGCCGGAAAACGACGAGGAGCTGGGTCTTCTTCGCCTTGTAGTTGTTGGAGCCGAACAGACTGCCGAACACCGGGACAAACTGCAGTCCGGAGCTGCTGGCGCCAGGCACGCGGCTGGCAGCCGAGGCGCCCTTGGTGGCCTTGCCCATGGCGCTCATGCCCCCGGCAATGGCGGGCGCGGCCAGCAGATCATTGCCAGAGACCGCGAACGGCACCCCTTCGGACGTCGAGAACGAGTACCGCGATCGACGCCAGACCTCAGGATCGTAGAGCTTGTACTCGAGCGGCACGTTGGTCTCGACCTCGACGGCCGTGATCAGGCCTTTCGCCCCCCGCCGCGGCCTGAGCGTCAGGCGGATGCCGGTCTCCTTCAGGCTCTTGTCGTCCTTCTTCTTCGGGTCCACGGCCGGCCCGCCGATGAAGACCTCGCCTTCACCGCCGACCGATGCCAGCACCCGGCCCTTGTACAGGCTTCGGCCCGAGGGCTCCACGCCCCGGCCGTACTCGCCGGTCTTGAACTGCGCGCTCGCTTCAAACAGCTCGAGCTCGTATTCAACGGCCGTAGGCACGGGCCTGGCTGCCACCGGGGCCACAGTGCCGGCTGGCGTGGCGGGCGCAGTGCTGGTGCCTGGAGCGTCGGCCGTGTGAGGCGCAAGACCAGGCGTCACCGGACGCGGCGGAGCGTTGACGCGAACCGTCGACTGGACCTTTGCCACGCGCGCGATGCTGGTGACCGCCGTCAGTTCATCTGCGCTGGCGACCGTGCCCGTGAGCAGCATCTGCCCACCGAGCTTGGCAATCGCCACATTGGGATACGCCCCGAGCAGGGTGCGCAGCTCGCCCTCGACCGTCTCGGACTCGCGCGTCGTGACGATCAGCGTCATCTCGTGACGCAGCACCTTCTTCTGGTCCCACACGTTGAGGGTGGTGCGCCCGGGCTTCTTGCCGCGCAACATCAACTGCTTGCGCCCGGTCACCGGCTCGTAGCCGGCGGTGGTCGGCGACCCGAGGACGATGTCGCCCATCGAGTAGCCAGGGGTCCAGGTCGTGACCTCGTTGACAAAGATGGTCAGTTCCTCTCGCGTCGGCTGCGCCGCGGCAGGCGCGGCTGATCCGATCAGGCCCAGGGCCACGAGCGAGAGCGACACGATGACGGGTCCGAGAGGGAAGAACATGACGCCTCCGCCTTAGAACAGCCCGCGACCGACGTCGCGGAACGTCTGCATCGGGCGGGCCTTCGGCTTGACCGGAATCTGGACGTTCAGCAGGCCCATGGGGTCGAGAAACGGCAACTGCACGGCCGTGTCGTCCAGGGAGGACCGCAACGAGAGCGTCAGGTCGCCGACGTTCTGCGCCAGGATCAGCTCCTGCACCATCTTCGGCTCGACCAGCAGCGTCACGGTCCGCAGCGTGCGGTCGCGGGAGGCCGGCGGCGCGGTGGCCCCCGATCCGGCGGTCTCGGACTGGACACGCTCGCGGCGCAACTCCTTGTTGACGGCCACCACAAAGACGTTTTGCATCATCGTCCGCACCTCGGTGCGTTCGTCGGCATAGGTGACGCGGCCGTTCTGCGTGCCTACCGGCCGGCCGAATTCAAAGGTGCCCACGATGTCCACGAAATTACCGGGGCGAATCAGCCCGCCTACGCCAGTGTCGTCGCTGACCGTGATCGCGACGGCGCGACGGCCGCGTGGCACCTCGAACGACAGCGCCTCGGCGCCGGCATCGGCCAGCATGCTGCCGCTCACCTGCGTGCCCGCCGCGATGGGAACGACGGCGACTCGCCCGGCCACCTCCTCGACGGCGGGAAACGTCTGAGGCTGGCGATACTTGCGCGGCACCGCAATCCGCTGGATCGCACTCTGGTCGATTGCGGTCCCGGACGCGATGGCCGTCCGCGTGACGATGACGTTCTGCATGTCCACTTCTTCGTAGAGCTGGCGTTCGAGGCCGCGCACGTAGACGTAGACGAGGAACACGGCCAGAAGACCGAGGACGAGGGACAGGAGGAGTTTCGCGCGACCGGACATAGGGTGTCTATCAGTAACAGGTTGAGGGGCCTCGAGCGAACGAATCGGCAGATCCGGTCATTCGTCCCAGGGACAGTCACCAAACACGCACGACGTCGCGCAACCGACGAAGTCGTCCATGCACTCCCGGATCTTGCCGAGCGTCCTGACGGCTCCGGCGGCATCGGCCAGCGTTCCGCGCAAGCCGGTGAGGTCGAGCGCTGCCGCCTCGCCGTTGAAGAAGATCCAGCCGAAATAATCGCCCGATCCGACTTCCTCGAAGCCCGCGAACGCCAGGTCCCACGGGTCGCCGGCGTCGAGACCGCCGCCCGCCTTCGTGCGCTTGCACGGCGGACTCGAGGGCTCGCAGTCCTCATCGGGGTCGCCATGCTGCTCGACCCAGTCGCTGTAGATGCGAAGGTCTGCCGGGAGGTCGTCCTGGAGCAGGCCCACACGGGGCACGGAGCTGGCCGAGGGCACGCCGTGCTCCGCAGTCCAGATAACCTTCACGGTCTCGGCATCGTACTTGGTCTCCGCGTTGTTGTACTCGTACATGCCGCTCAGGAGGCTGCCGTGCACCTCCGTGAGGGTGCGTGAGACGCTGCGGTTGACCAGATAGAACTGGAACGCAATCGACAGGAACACCACACCGAGAAACGCAATCAGCATCGTCTCGATGGTGGCCTGCCCAGACCGCCCGCGTGCGGCACGACGGATCAGCGCGTCAGTAGGCAATGTGCCGCCACTTCTCGAAGATCTCGTCGTAGTTGCCGCCCCTGAAGACTGCCTCAGGCGCCAGGTACATCGCCGATGAGGTGAGCGGCTCCATCACCACGCGGTACTCGTCGGTGCCATCCTCGATCGTGCCGCCCAGCGGCTTGGCATGCGCCGCCGCGGTCATCGCCGGGATGGTGTCATCACCAAATACGTCGAAGGGGTTGAAGATGGCCTTGGCCTCGGGGGCTCGCACCACCCACACGAACGAGATGGTCTCGTCGGTCTTCTCATACCACTTGACGTAGGTGTACGAGGCCGGGCAATAGCCGAACGGGAAGCACGGCACGACGTAGAACACGGTGTTCTTGATCGGCTCCTCGTCCACCAGGCAGGGAAGCACGAAAAACGTCTCGTCCAGGAACGGCTGATCCCGGCAGACGGTCGGCCTGGACTTGGCAAAGGGCACTTCGTTGCTGACCGAGTCGCTGCCGTCGGAGAAGATGCCGGGGCGAAAGCCCTCGAACCACTCCAGTTGCTCGCCCGGGAACAGGTCGTGCGCGTTGTAGAAGGTCACGCGCGCGGCCTCGTCGTAGGGAATCTTGGCGTACCCGAGCTGGATGCCCATGTCGACGAAGTTGATGATCGTGGTGCCGACCTCGAAGATCGTCTGCATCACGCTGTCGAGCCCCACAAAGCCGGCGACCGGCACGCCGATGCCCGCCACTGGCTCGAGGTCGTGACGCCAGTCGTTGACCTTCGCGAGTCCGTTCAGGCCAATCGCCATGTTGGTGGCGCCGGTCCACGCGCCGGCGTCGGCCACGATCTGCAGCGCCATGCGCCGGTTGATCGCCTGCCCGACGTTGACCATGGTGCCGACCATCACCGTCATCAGCACCAGGAACACCAGGAAGAACGGCGTGGACTGCCCGCGCTGGTCACTCATTGTCGCCGCCACTCGGGGCATCCCGCTGCGCGTTGGCTGGTGCGAAGGCGACGATCTCGAAGCCATCGTCGAGCCACTCGTAGATCGGCCCGCCGAACGGGACGCGAGTCGTCACCTCGTAGCCGGCCGCCGTGCCTTTGACGGTGTAGGACACCTCCACCGGCGGCTCACCATCCTCGTCGGCCCACCAGTTGATGTTGGACATGACGGCCTTGGCCGCAGCCTCCGGGCTGTTGCCGACCACGGCCGCGCGCGAGGCCGCGTAGGCAGCGTAGGTCACCATGTATCGCGTGACGGCGAACATCACGAGATGCATCAGGCCGAAGATCAGGAGGAGCAAAAAGCCCATCATGATCATCGTCTCGAGGGTGGCCTGGCCGCGACGCGCCGAAGCGCGCGCGGCCGGCCGGCGGGGAGTGCGCACGTGCGACCGGGCTCGAATCCGCGCTACTCGTCGACGGTGGACTTCTTGTCCTTCGAGGCTCCGACCGCGTCGCTGGCCTTGTTGGACCAGTTCTCGGCCGCCGGCTTGACCTTGTCCCAGAAGAACAGGATGAACGCGATCAGGATGACAGCCGCCATGATGCCGACGATCATCAGGTACTCGGTTGGTGTCTGCCCGTCCTCGCGGCGCAAGCGCCGAGCACTGACGTTGCGTCGAATCGTCCGGATCATGCCGCTGCTGCTGGTCGTCGTTTCCATGCGCTCTCCTTGAGGCCGCGAGGGCCGTTACTCACACTCAACGCCGTCTTCGGGCTCAACGAACTCCGGACACGGTGGCGGCGGTGCTTCTTCGTCACGCAGCGGGCTCGACAGGTGCAGCACCATGTGCTCCACCACCTTGACGCCAACCGTCTTCATCGTCGGCACGATGATCGACGTGAGCACGATCAGCATCGCCGTCATCAGGCCCGCAATCATCAGGTACTCGTTGGCCGCCTGCCCACGCGTGCCGCGCCAGGACGTCACAGCCCCACCGTCCGCACGCTCCGCGCGACCATCCGCACGACCCCCACCAGCACCGGCTGCAACATGCCGGTCAGCAGGATGGCCACGGCCGTGAGGATGCCGGCCACCATCAGCCACTCCACGGCCACCTGCCCACTCCGCCCCGGCCGGCCCGGCCCCGTCGGTGTCCTGTCGTTCACGTGGTCATCCCGATGTGCGTGCCGCGGATCATATGCGGTTGTCGCAGCTTGTCCAGCCCAACGTCGGTTAGTCGGCATGCCGCACGTCATTCCCGAAGCCCCGCGATTACCCATCCGCGACCCTCGCGGGCCAGTTCGAACACGAAGGTGCGACGGATCGTCAGGCCCTGGCCAGGCGCGTAGCCGTCGGTGGTGCCCGGTTGCGTCAGACGGCACGTCGCGGTGGCCCGGGCCCCGTCGCTCGACTCCACCTGACAATCGGCCAGCGACAGCGGCGCGGAGAATGAGGTGGTGACCCGCCGCAGATGGTTGTCGTCCACGCCCGGCCACACCCGCCGGATCCCTGACGCGTGCGCGGTGTTGCGCGCAGCGACGTAGGCGCGCACCAGCGCGATCCCCTCGGCCTGCGGAGCCACGGCGGGCAGTGGGTCGGGCTCACGACGTTCGATCGGGCGCGGTGGCGCGTCGGCAACCACCAGTGGACGCACGGGCGTCTCGCTTGCCGGCGCCGGCGGCGGATCGACGGCCGACGGCAACCGACGCGACAGGCCAACCGCGGGCGGAGCGGCGGGCGTCGATCGCGGCGGGCGGCTCTGACGTCCGGGCGTCGCAGCAGGGGCCACGGCGACGGGTCCCTGCACCGGCGTTGACGGCGTTGACGGCGTTGACGGCGCCGTCACCTCAGCGAGGTCGGCCACCGCGGCGCCTGGCTCCTCTCCTGGCAGCGTCGTCGTGGCTGGAGGTACCGCAAGCTCCGGCGCGCGCGGCACGCTGGCCTCGCCTGGCAACGTCGGCTCGGTAGCGACGGGCCGAGACGCCGCCGCGGGGGGCGCGCCGCCGAGCAGCCCGAACGAACGGGCCGCCATGAACGCCACCAGGAAACTCACCGTCAGCATCGCCAGCAGACCGCCGACGACGAGGGCGGCCGACACACCGCGACGTGCGGTCGGCAGCGGGCTCTCCAGCGCGCCGGTGCTGTGGATCGCTCCACGGGGAGCGACAGGAGGCGGCGCCGCCGACGCGGGCACCCGCGCGGGCGGGTCAACGGCCACGGTGGCCGGCACCGCCAGGTCGCGGGCGGCTCCCAGCACCGACCCGTCGACCGTGGATCGTCCGGCGTTGGCCGGCGCCAACACCCCGCGGGACGGCACCGACGGCAACGGCACCGGCAGCGGGCCGTCGTCGGGAGGCGTCGTCCAACCCGCCGCAGGCGGTGCAGTCGGGGCGCCCGGCAGCGGGGGCGGTGGCGCTATCGCTGGCGCTGTCACGGGCCCCGTTGCTGGCCCCGGCGTCGCCGCCGGTGCGTAGATCGTGTCGCTGGACGACGACGACGCCGCGGGCGGCGGCGGGACGACCGTGGCCTGAGCGGCGGGAGGCGGCGGCGCGGCGACAGTCCGCCCCCCCGCGCCCATCACGCCGACGACCACGGTGGCGTCGTCGCCACTGGCCTGCATCACCCGCCGGCGCGCCCGTGCGAGGTCTTTCCGCATCGCCTGCAGGTCCCCGTAGCGGTCCCCGGGCTGACGCGCCATGGCGCAGCCGATGACGCGGGCCAGGTCCGGATCGATGTCGGGCACGAGCCGCTCGATCGGCATGACATGCGCCGTCAGCACCTGTTGCAGGACGTCGGCGGTGGTGGCACCTGCAAACGCGCGGCGGCCCGAGAACAGCTCGTACATCACGAGACCGACGGCGTAGATGTCGCTGCGAGCGTCGACCTCCGCCCCTTCAAGCTGCTCCGGGGCCATGTAGGCCGGTGTGCCGATGAGGGTCGGTGCATCAATCTCGACCGAGTCTCGATGAGAGACGCGAGCGATCCCGAAGTCGAGCACCTTCACCAGCCCCGCCCGCGAGATCATCAGGTTGGCCGGCTTGATGTCGCGGTGGATGATGCCGCGCTGGTGGGCAAACCCCAGCCCGTCGGCGACCTCGTCGATGATGTCCAACTTGCGGATCGGCGAAAACGGCAGGTCGTCCCGGATCAGCGTGGCCAGCGTGTCGCCATCGATGTACTCCATGGCGATGTACAACTCCCCCTGGTGGTCGCCGACGTCGTAGACGGTGACGATGTTGGGGTGCTGGAGGCGACCGGCAGACTGCGCCTCGCGCATGAACCGCCGACGCAGGTCTTCCCCGTTCACGCGCAACAGCTTGAGCGCCACGTGCCGGTCGAGCACGGGGTCGCGGGCCAGGTACAGCACCCCCATCCCGCCCTCCCCGAGGAGTCGCTCGACTTCGTAACGCCCGATGGAGGTAGGAAGCTGACCCATGAATGTACCTAGGGGGTAACGCTGCGTGGATGGCGGCTGAACAGCCCGCCTGCTCGCGCCGGCACCCGTCCTGAGCTGTTGTGCGCCATTCTGCGCCGTTGTGGCGGTGCCGGCTCATGTTTCGAGCGGGATCGATCGATTAAAGTACGGCAGTCGCCAACGTGGAAGAGCTTCCCGCACATATCGGCCCCTATGAAGTCCGGGACCGCCTCGGACACGGCGGCATGGGGGTCGTGTATCTGGGCTTCGACCCGATGCTCGACCGGCCGGTCGCCATCAAGGTCCTCAAGGTCCCTGACGAAGAAACCCGCCGGCGCTTCATGCGCGAAGCACGGCTCGCGGCAAAGGTCCACCACCCCAACATCGTCAGCATCTACGCGGTCGGCGAGCACCAGGGCAACCCGTACCTGGCCATGGAGTTCATTGCCGGACGGACGCTGTCGCAGGTGATTCGCGGCGGCGAAGAGCTGCCGCTGGCCCGCAAGGTGCACTGGCTGTCGGAGCTGTGCGCCGGCCTGGCCCACGCGCACGCCAGCGGCATCGTCCATCGCGACGTGAAGCCGTCAAACCTGCTGATCGCCGAGAGCACCGGCACCCTCAGACTGCTCGACTTCGGCATCGCCCACGGCAACGAGGCGTCGAGCATGACGATGGTCGGCATGATCGTCGGCACGCCGCAGTACATGTCGCCCGAGCAGATCACCGGCCAGCCGGCGGATGCGCGGAGTGACATCTTCTCGGTGGGCGCCGTCGCTTACGAGCTGTTGACGGGCCGGCAGGCGTTCGGAGGCGAGAACCTCTATCACATCTCGCGGCAGATCGTCAGTGACCAGCCGCGGCCGATCGAGAGCTTTGTTCCCGACGTGCCCAACGCGCTGGTGAAAACCATCGCCAGGTGCCTCCACAAGGACCCGGCCACTCGCGCCGACAGCGCCAAGGTGCTCGAGCGCGAGTTCCTGGCCCTGGCGCGCCGGCTCGATCCCGAACACACGCTGATGGTGGTGCCCGGCGAGACCACGGTGGCGGCGCCGGCCAGAGACGTCACCACGTCGCGTCAACAACTGCTGCGCGAGGCCGCTGAGGCCATCGCGCAGGGCGAGCTGACGACGGCGTCAGGGCTGCTGCAGAAACTGGAGTCCGGCACGTCTACCAACGCCGACGTGCAGCAGTTGCGACAGAAACTACAGAGTCGAAAGCTCGAAGTGCGGGTGCAGGATGCGGTATCGCGCGCCGACGAGGCGACGCAGACCGGGTCGCTCGACGAGGCGGAAGCAGCAATCAACGCACTTGCCGACCTCTCGCCACGTCACCAGGATCTCAAGCGCCTGCGACGGGCCCACCAGGAACGGATCGACGAGCGGCAGCTGGCGGCGCTCACCTCGAAGGCGCGACAGGCGCTGCAGCAGGACCGCCTGGAGGAAGCCGAGTCGCTGCTGGCCGAGGCGCTGGCCCTGTCACCAGATGCGCCGGATGCGTTGGCGGTGCAGCAGAAGCTGGCCGATCGGACCAGGGCGCAACGGATCGCGCGGCTGGTCGCACAGGCCAGCCGCGCACTCGATCAGGACGACCAGCACGCCGCACGCAGGGCAATCGAGGCGCTGGCGCGGATCGACGCGGCGCACCGTGATGTGGCCCGGCTGCGGGCACGGCTCGCCGCACTCACCGCAGACACTGACGATGGTCACGTCACCCGGCCTGCGGTGGTGCCAGTGGTCGTGGCGGTGCCCGCGATGGCTCCAGTGGCGACGGCTCCGCCGCCACCCACCACCGTGCCCCCGCGCGTCGCACCGGCCCCGGCACCAGCCGGAGCCCAGGCCCCAGCCCAGGCGGAGCGCCGCCGCCCAACGGCGGCGGCGCCAACGCTCGCCGACGGACTGCTCCTTCGTCAGCCCACGCCCGCCCACCCACACGCCGAACCTGCACCGACGCCCATCCGCCCCGCCGCCGAGGACACGCCGGCACACGGGCCGCGGCTGATCCCGGTGGTCGCGGTGCTGGCGCTGCTGGCACTCCTCGGTGCCGCCGGCTACTTCATGTTCGGGCGCGCCCGCAACGAGGTCTCGCCGGCTGACCACTCCAGCGCTCCCGTCGAGCGGGTGGACACCGCAGCCCCGGCCGACCACGCCGGGCAGCCGGGCACGGTCTCATCGTCGGTCACGCCGCCATCCCCACCGCCGGGGGCGCCAACCGAGCCGGTCGAAGCGGCCCCCATTGCCGTGACGCGGGGCGATCCCTGGAGCGGCGCCCGTCAGCTGGCCGCGGCGGGCCGGTACGACCGCGCGTTGCTGGCCATCGACCAGGTGACAGGCGTGCCGGCAGCACAGCTGCAGGCCGAGCGCGACCGCGTCGTCGAGAATGCGCGGCGCTACACGCTGGCGGCGCGCCGCGGGGCCGAGGACCTGCGGCTCACCAGGAGTGCCCAGTACGTCCTTGGCACGTCCCGACAGGCGCAGGCCGACCGCGACCTGAAAGCGGGCCGGCTGAAGTCGGGCGTCGCCGGTTTCATGGCGGCGCGGGGCCACTTCCTGCAGGCCTTCAACGACAGCGGCACGGCGGCGCCGGCCGCCGTCGTCGCCGCGCCCCCGCTGCCTGATATCGCGGCGGCGCCAGTCCAGCCGGCCCCAGCCGCGGCGGCCGTCGATACCGGGACCTGGTCCACCGAAGAAGCACGCGTAGTCGTCGAGGGATTCCAGTCGGCCTACCTCGCACGCGACCTCGGCGCGCTCCGGCGCCTCTGGCCGACAATGGACCCCACCTGGGTCGGCGAGTTTCGCGACGCGTTTGCGACCACCGGCGCGCTCGTCTGCGTCTTTGAAAACGTCTCCATCGTGCGCGCCACCGACCAGTTCATGGTCACCGCACGCCTGCTCACACAGCTACCCGGCGAGGACAGCAGACGCCGCGGCCTGGTGATCACGCTGGTGCCGGCCCGCGACCGGCTCGTCATCGGGAACATCCGGGTCAGGTAAAGTTGTGGCGCATGCCCGCCGCCATCACGCTCGACACGGTCACCAAGCGCTTTGGCCAGATGACGGCGGTGGACGCGGTGTCGCTCCAGGTACCCGAAGGCGCCGTCTACGGCTTCATCGGACCCAACGGTTCGGGCAAGACGACGACGCTCCGGATGATCATGAACATCCTGCTGCCAGACAGCGGCAGCGTGGAGGTGCTGGGCGACAGGAGCACGGCGGCGGCGCGCGACCGCGTCGGGTACCTGCCCGAGGAGCGTGGCCTCTACAAGCAGATGCCGGTGCAGCGGCTCCTGACCTATTACGGGGAGTTGAAGGGCGGCAAGCGTGCCGACGTGGAGCGCGAAGCCCGCTGGTGGCTGACGCGGCTCGGCCTGTCGGACGTGGCCGACAAGAAGATCCAGGCGCTCTCCAAGGGCATGTCGCAGAAGGTGCAATTTATCGCCACCGTCGTTGCGCGCCCCGACCTGGTGATTCTCGACGAGCCGTTCTCAGGCCTTGATCCGGTCAACCGCGACGTCCTGCGCGACGCGGTGCTGGAGCTCAAGCGCCGCGGCACGACGATTGTCTTCAGCACCCACGACATGTCGATGGCCGAGTTGATGTGCGACCGCATCTTCATGATCTTCAAGGGCCGCAAGGTCCTCGACGGGTCGCTCGACGAGATTCAAGCCACCTACGGCCATGACGCCGTGCTCGTGCGTGCCGTGGGCGGGGCGGCGCTGCTGCGGACCGTGGAAGGCGTGACATCGGTGATCGACCACGGCAACGTGCAGGAGGTGCGGCTGGACGTGACACCGCAGGCGTTCCTGGGCGCCCTCACGGCGCGCACCGAGGTGCAACGCTTCGAGATCACCCGCCCGTCCCTTCATGACATCTTCGTCGAGATCGCGCGCCCCGCCCCGACCGACGATGTTCTGCCCACCGCCTGAGGCGCCACACCAGCCATGTCCAAGGTCCTGATCATCGCCGCCGCGGAGTTCGAACAGGCGGTGCGCAGCCGCGCGTTCCTGATCGGCCTGCTCGGCCTGCCGCTGCTGATGGCGCTGGCGTTCGGCGTGCAGGCCCTCACCGCCCGGCGCGACACCTCCGAGCGCCACTTCGCCATCGTCGACCGCACGGGCGTGCTGGGCCCGGCGATTGTCGAAGCGGCACGGCTGCACAACGCCGAGGAGACCTCACCATCCGGGCGACGCACGGGTCCTGTCTTCCTGCCGGAACTGGTCGAGGGTCAGGCCACGGACGCGACACGGCTCGCGCTGTCGGATCGGGTCAGGCAAGAGCAGCTGTTTGCGTTCGTCGAAATCCCGGCCGAGGTGCTGACCTCGCGCGGCACCGAGCCGCGCCTGCAGTACTACACGGAGTATCCGACCTATCAGCCCCTGCCTGACTGGCTGCGGCGAGAGGTGAGCCGCGCCGTTGCCGACCGTCGTCTCTCGGCGCTCGGCGCCGATCCTGCCGAGACCAGACGCCTGCTCGAGCCTGTGCCGCTGGACCGTAAGGGCCTGGTGGCACTGGCGGCCGATGGCACCGTGTCAGAAGCCGAGAAGGTGGACGCCATCCGCGCGTTCGCCATGCCGGCCATCGCGATGTTCATGCTGTTCGCCCTGGTGATGAGCTCCGCACCGCAACTGCTCAACAGCGTCATCGAGGAGAAGACCAGCCGGATCAGCGAAGTGCTGCTGGGGTCGGTCAGCGCCTTTCACCTCATGCTTGGCAAGCTGCTGGGCAGCGTCGCCGTGACCATCGTGCTCGGCGTGGTGTATATCGGCGGCGGCCTGCTGCTGGCGGCACAGGCCGATTACTTCGGCCTGATCCGCTGGAGCCTCATTCCGTGGTTCGGGCTGTTCCTGGTGATTGCCGTCTTCCTGTACGGCGCCATGTTCATCGCCATCGGCGCAGCCTGCAGCGAGGTCAAGGACGCCCAGGGCATGATGATGCCGGCGCTGGTCCTGGCGATGTTTCCCGTCTTCGTGTGGCTGCAGGTCGCCCAGAATCCCGACAGCGCGATGTCGGTCGGCTTCTCCCTGTTCCCCTTCTCGGCTCCGTATCTGATGCTGCTGCGGATCGCGATCCCGCCGGGACCACCGGCCTGGCAGGTAATCGTCGCAGTTCTCGGCAGCATCGTCACCACCGTGGCGATGGTCCATGCGGCCGGACGAATCCTGCGCGTTGGACTGCTGATGCAGGGCAAGACCGCCAGCTATCGCGAGATGGCTCGCTGGATCAGCGCGAAGTAGGGGCGGGGGTACTCTAGGCCGCATGCCCGCACGGCGTCTTCCCCTGCACCTGTTCGTCCTCGCATGCCCGCTGCTGATGATGGCGGCGGCCGCGTCGGCGCAATCTCCCCGCCGCGCGCCGGCGGCGCCCGCAGCCATCGAGTACACCGTGTCGGTGCCGGCCCCGGAGCAGCGGTGGCTCCAGGTGGATGTGACGTTTCCCTCGCGGCCCGGACGGCCGTTCGACGTCCGCATGGCGAGGTCCTCACCCGGCCGCTACGCGACGCACGAGTTCGGCAAGAACGTGTACATGCTCGAGGCGCGCGGCGCGGACGGTGCCACCCTGCCTGTCGAGACCGTCGGCCCTGCGCAGTGGCGCATCGCGCCTGGGGGCCAGGTCGTGCACGTCAGCTACCGGCTTTTTGCCGATCACGTGGACGGCACGTACGCAGCCGTTGACGGCACGCACGCCCACCTGAACGCGCCGGCCACCTTCCTGTGGGCAGCGGCTTTGGCCGATCACCCGATCCAGGTGCGGTTCACGCAACCGCCGGACCGCAGCTGGCGTGTCTCCACGCAGCTGTTCCCGACCGACGATCCGCTGGCGTTCACGGCGCCGAATCTGCAGTACCTGCTCGATTCGCCGGTGGAGTTCAGCGCGCATGCGGTCCGGGAGTTCGCCGTGGCACGGCCTGGCGGCGGCGCACCGGCGCGGATCAGGCTGGCGGTCCATCACCTCGGCACCGACGCGCAGGTCGACGCCTACACCACGATGATCGAGAAGATCGTCCGCGAGCAGGCGGCGATCTTCGGCGACCTCGCGCCGTTTGATGGCGGCACCTACACGTTCCTGATGGACTACCTGCCGTGGGCCGACGGCGACGGCATGGAGCACCGCAACAGCACGGTGTGTACCTCGTCAAGCAGCCTGGCCGACGGCATGTCGCGTGTCGCCAGCACCGCATCGCACGAGTTCTTCCACTCATGGAACGTCGAACGCATCCGACCGGCGAGCCTGGAGCCGTTCGACTTCACGCAGGCCAACATCTCGGGCGAGTTGTGGCTGGCCGAGGGCTTCACCAGTTACTACGGCGTGCTGGCGATGATTCGCGCCGGGCTGGTCGCCGAGGACCAGGGAGCCGCGCAGCTGGCGATGTTTGCCGCCGGCGTGCTGCAGGCGCCGGGCACGCAGTTCCGGTCAGCCGTGGACATGAGTCGGCTCGCGCCCTACGTGGACGCGGCCGCAGCCGTCGATCGGACCAACTGGGAAAACACGTACGTGTCGTATTACACGTACGGCGCGGCGCTCGGACTGGGCCTGGACCTGATGCTCCGCGAGAGGAGTGACGGATCGGTGACGCTGGACGACTACATGCGGCAGTTGTGGAAGACCCACGGCGCGCCGGGCGGCAGGGCCCCCGGGTACGTGGCTCGCCCGTATACGCTGGCCGACTTGCAGGTGGCATTGGCTGTCGTCAGCGGCGACGCGGCGTTTGCCAGGGACTTCTTCGGTCGCCATGTCCGTGGCACCGAGCCACTGCCGTACCGTCGGCTGTTGGCCGGTGCCGGGTACACGATGCGCGCACGTGAGACCGAGCCGACGCTCGGCGCGGTGCGGTTGCGCGCGCAGGAGGGCCGGATGATCGTCGCCGCCAACACCGTGTCGACCAGTGCCGCCTACAGGGCGGGGCTCGGGCGCGGAGACGCGGTGATCGCCCTCAACGGGACTTCCATCGCAAAGCCAGGCGACTGGGAACGGGTGGTGGCCACGCTGACGCCGGGCAGCGTCACGACGCTGGTCTTCGAGTCACGCGGCGAGAGCAAGACCGCGCAGCTCACGGTCGGTCGGAGCGAGCGCCTCGAGGTCGTGCCGACGCCGAACCCGACGCCCGAGCAGCTCGCATTGCGAGACGCCTGGCTGGCATCAAGGGCGAAGTGATGCCGCTCCATTTCTGTTGCTGAGAGGGTTCGCGGGCTCACCAGCCGACCGCCTGTCCATCCTTGCGGTGATCCGATCCCGCGCGGTAGACGCCGTTGACGGGGCGGTCCGACCGCGGGTCGAGGGTCGGCACCGGCAGCGCCGGGTCGCGCGTGAAGAGGATGCCCTGATAGCCGCCGACCGCGACACCGGTCGCGCGCTCGACCGCATGTCCCTTGCGCTGCAACTCGGCGCCGACCAGATCGAACAGGCTCGGCTCGAGGCTCAGAACGTTCGAGGCCTGGTCATGGGTGAAACGCGCCGCGTCGGTCGTCATCTGCACGTTCATGCCGTGGTCGATCAGATTGACCATGTGCTGGGCGTGCGTTTCCGGCTGCACGCTCCCGCCCATGTTGCCGAATGCCATCAGCGGATGGCCGTCCTTCATGACAAAGCCCGCGATGATCGTGTGGAACGGGCGCTTGCGCGGCGCGACGACGTTGGGGCTCTTCGGGTCGAGGGAGAAGGCCGCGCCGCGATTCTGCAGGACGAATCCATAAGGCGCGACGGTCGCCCGGCTTCCGTAGACGCTGAACACGCTGTGGACCAGCGACACCATGTTGCCCCAGCGATCGGCGGCTGACAGGTAGATCGTGCCGCCATCCACTCCCGGCCGGGTGCCGACCGTGGAGGCGCGATTGAGGTCGATACGGCCGCACAGGTCGGCGGCATGCGCCTTGGAGATCAGGCGAGATACCGGCACGTCCGAGAAGGCGGGGTCGGCGTTGTGCGCGTACAAGTCCGCGTAGGCCAGCTTCTTGGCCTCGACCATCACGTGCCAGTACGTCGGGTTGGACGGCCCGACTTGGGCCAGGTTCAGCCCGAGCTTCGGCGCGCAGACCTCGAGGATGTTCAGCATCGCGAGTGCGGCAAATCCCTGGCCAGGCGGCGGTAACTGGAACACGTCGTAGCCGTGGTAGGCCGTCGAGATTGGCTCGATCCACTCCGATCGGTACTCGGCCAAATCGCTGGCGCTCATGACCCCGCCGCCGGCGCGGACCTTGGCCACGATCGCCGAGGCGATGTCGCCGCGATAGAAGGCGTCGCGGCCCTGCGTCTGGATCAGGCGCAATGCCCGCGCCAGACCGGGGTTGCCGATGATGCGGTAGAGGTCAGGCGCGCGGCCGTCCTGGAGAAACGTGGTGCCCGAATCGGGATCGGCCGCCAGCTGCGGCACGAACCGCAACAGATCCGCATGCCGGCGCTCGGCCTGCCCCCATCCTTCCTCGGCAAGCCGGGCCGCGCGTTCGAAGGTCTCGGCGAATGTCTGCGTGCCGAAGCGCTCCAGGAGCGCCGCGTAGCCGGAGATGGCGCCGGGCACGGTGGCCGCGTTGACCCCGCTGGCGGGCACGGCCTTCAGCCCCAGCGTGCCCGTGAAGAACTGCGGCGTCCAGCCTGCCGGTGCCCAGCCCGCCGAGTTGAGCGCGTAGAGCTTTCGCTCCCGCGCCACGTACACCAGGGCGAACAGATCGCCGCCGATGCCCGTGTCGTTCTGTGACGTGACGTCGAGGACCGCGGCGGCCGCGACGGCCGCGTCGATGGCATTGCCGCCCTGGCGAAGGATCTCGACCCCCGCCTGCGCGGCGAGCGGATCGCTGGTGGCGACGATGCCGTGCCGCGCGAGGACCTCGGACCGCCCCTGCGCCAACCACCCCTGCGCCCGGGCGCCGGGCACGGCGTTGACGGTGCTCCCCGGCTGCGGCACGTCGGCGGTGGGCGTGCCGAATGGATGCGGCGATTGCGCATGCCCCGTCGCGTACAGGGCCACGCCCAGGAGGACGACGCCGGCCGCGACGCGGCGGGACGGTCGCGTCAATGATGAACGCACACATGTCATGTCCGGATCTCCTGGTGCCCCGCCCGTCAGGGTAGCGGCGTGCCTCGAGTGGCCGGGCTGGCCGGCGCGCTGGTGACCGACGCCTCGGGGAGGCGTCCCTACCGCCTGATCGTCGCCAGCAGGTCGGCCATCGCCTTGACCCGCTCGGGGTGTTGCGCGGCAAGGTTGCTGGCCTCGCCGATGTCGGCATCCAGGTCGTAGAGCTGTGGCATGTGGTCGTTGGCCAGTTCGGTGTTGGTTTGCTCGTTGCGACGCGGGCCCGGCGACGGCTCGATGTACTTCCAACGGCCTTGCCGCAGCGCCAGGCGGCCAGCGTGCTCCACGATGTGGTCGCGGCCCTGGCGATCCTCGCCAAGCAGCGCGGGCAGATGATTCCGGCTGTCCGGGCCCTCACCCGACGGCAGCGTCTGCCCGGCAAGCGAGGCCAGCGATGCCAGCAGATCCACCTGAGACACAAGGGCGTCACTGACCGCGGGTGTCACTCGGGCCGGCCAGCGCACCGCGAACGGCACGCGCGTGCCGGCTTCGAACCGGCTGTACTTGCCGCCGCGCAGAGGGCCGGCCGGCCGGTGCGCGCCCAGCTTCTCCACCGCCTGGTCGACGTACCCGTCATCGACGACGGGACCGTTGTCGCTGGTGAAGATCACGAGCGTGTTGGCGGCCAGTTTCAGGCGATCGAGCGTGTCGAGCACCTGCCCGATCGACCAGTCCGACTGCAGGATGGCATCGCCGCGCGGCCCCATGCCGGAGGTTCCGACGAACCGTTCGTGGGGGACCCGCGGCACATGCGGGTCGTGCGTGGCAAACATCAGGAAGAAGGGTTCGCGCTGGTGCTGCTCGATGTAGGAGATGGCCTTGCGCGTGAAGGTGTCGGCCATGTCCTGATCGCGCCACAGCGCCGCCGTCCCTCCGGTCATGTAACCGATCCGACTCACGCCGTTGACGATGGTCTGATCGTGACCGTGGCTGGGGCGCTGGGTCGTGAGCCGATCGGGGTTGGCCTTGCCCGTGGGCCAGTCGCCAATCGGCTTCTCGTAGTCGACGCGGATGGGATCCCCGGGGTCGAGGCCGACGACACGACCGTTCTCGACGTACACAGTCGGCACCCGGTCGCCGGTGGCAGCCATGATGAAGCTGTAATCGAAGCCGATCTGGTTCGGGCCCGGTGAGATGGCCCTGTTCCAGTCCGGTCCCCCCGGACCACCGAGACCGAGATGCCACTTGCCGACGATACCGGTCTGGTAGCCGGCGGCGCGAAGCATCGAGGGCAGCGTCACGCGCGCCGGGTCGATGATCAGCGAGGCGTTGCCCGGCAGCACCCCGGTGCCCTGCTGGCGCCAGGCGTACTTGCCCGTGAGCAGCGAGAAGCGCGACGGCGTGCAGGTGGCCGACGTCGCGTACCCGCTCGTGAACCGGACGCCCTCGCGCGCGATCCGGTCCATCTGCGGCGTGCGGATCGTGGCGGCGCCGTAGGCAGACATGTCGCCGTACCCGAGGTCGTCCATGTAGATCAGGACGATGTTGGGGCGGGTCTGCTGCGCAGCCACCAGCGGCGCGCAGAGGACCACGACCAGCCCCACCAACAGCAATCGCATCGACATCATGTGGGTTCTCAATTCTGAATCACTCCTCCGCCATGAACGGGTACCGGTAGTCGGTCGGCGGCGAGAAGGTCTCCTTGATCGAGCGTGGGCTGACCCAGCGCAGCAGGTTCAACTTGCTGCCAGCCTTGTCGTTGGTCCCTGATCCGCGGGCACCCCCGAAGGGCTGCTGACCGACTACCGCGCCGGTGCACTTGTCGTTGATGTAGAAGTTGCCGGCGGCGTTGCGCAGATGGGTGTGGGCCAGACGCACGGCCTGCCGATCGTCGGCAAAAATGGCGCCCGTCAATGCGTAGGGCGACGTGCGGTCGACGATTTGCATCGTCTCCAGGTACTTGTCGTCGGGATAGACGTAGGCCGTCACCAGCGGTCCGAAGATTTCTTCGCACATCAGTCGCGCGGCCGGGTCCTGGACCTGCACCAGCGTCGGCGCGACGAAGTAGCCGACGTCCTTGCTGGCCGTGCCGCCGCTGAGGATCGTGCCGGTCGCGCGCGCCTCGTCGAGATAGCCGCTGATCTTCGTGAACGACTTCTCGTCGATGACCGCGCCCATGAAATTGCGGAAATCGCGGACGTCACCCATCTGGATATCGGCCATCAGCGCCACCATCCGGTCGCGCACCTCGGGCCACAGCGACTGCGGGATGTACACGCGGCTGCAGGCCGAGCACTTCTGACCCTGATACTCGAACGCGCCCCGCACGATCGCCACCGCCAGCGCCTCGGCATCGGCGGAGGCGTGCGCCATGATGAAGTCCTTGCCGCCGGTCTCGCCGACGATGCGGGGATAGGAGCGGTAGGTGCCCATGCGGCTGCCGATGGTCTTCCACATGCTGTTGAAGACGCCGGTGCTGCCGGTGAAGTGGACGCCGCCGAGATCGGCATGCGACAACAGCGCGTCCGAGATCGGCACCGGGTCTCCAGGGACGAAGTTGATGACGCCAGGCGGCAGCCCGGCTGCTTCCATCAGCTTCATCACGTAGTAGCCGCTCAGCATGGCGGTCTGCGCCGGCTTCCAGACCACGGTGTTGCCCATCAGGGCCGGCGCCCCCGACAGGTTGCCGCCGATGGCGGTGAAGTTGAACGGGCTGACCGCATAGACGAAGCCCTCGAGGGGCCGGTAGTCGGTCTGGTTCCAGACGCCCTTCTCGCTGATCGGCTGTTCGCCGTACAGATCCTCGGCGTACGCGCAATTGAAGCGGAAAAAATCGATCAACTCGCAGGCCGCATCGATCTCGGACTGGAAGGCGGTTTTGCTCTGCCCGAGCATCGTGGCGGCGTTGATCGTGTCGCGCCAGGTGGTCGAGAGCAGCTCGGCGGCGCGCAGGAAGACGGCAGCCCGATCCTCCCAGGGCCAACGGCTCCACTCCACGCGCGCCGCGGCGGTCGCCGCGATCGCCGCCTGCACCAGTTCCGGCGTCGCCTTGTGCCACGTGCCGAGGACGTGGCCATGCGCATGCGGCATCACGACCGACGCGGTGTCGCCGGTGCGGTGCTCCCGCCCGTTGACGATGACGGGAATGTCCGCGTGCTCGCCGGCCATGCTGGCCAATCGCTGCTTCAAAGACGCCCGTTCGGGTGCGCCGGGCGCGTAGCTGCGAATCGGCTCGTTGACGACGGCAGGCACGCGCCGGCGTGCCGCAAGACTCGCGACGGTGAAGTCGGACATCGGGCGAGTCTATCGAAATGCGGAGGCAGGCGTCAGGGAGCAGCGCCCGCCGTCAATGGCCGCGCGTCCGGTCCCACTTCTCGTCGCCGCCCTTGGCGTTGGCGGGAAGCGTGTCCCAGGGGTCGGCAATCATGCCGTTCAGGTCGTAGACCACCTTGCCGTCGCGCACGGTGAGTTCGCACTGCAGACGCGCTGTGCCCTCGAGGCGCCCGCCGGTGAAGTCGACGAAGCCGAAGCGTCCCTGCTCCACTCGCAGCACCGCGACGTCGGCCGCGGCGCCGACAGAGAGGTGGCCGAGCGACTCGAGCTTGATCTGCCGGGCCGGGTTCCAGGTGGACTGGCCGATGACGTCGACCAGGGGCACCCCTGCCGCCATGAACTTGCCCATCACGTTCAGCATGTCCTTCATCGCCGAGTTCATGCTGCTCGTGTGCAGGTCGGTCGAGATGGAGTCGGGAGCGAAGCCGGCTTTGAGCATCGGGAGGGCCGCCGAATAGCGCAGGCTCGTGCCGCCGTGACCGACGTCGAAGACGATCCCCCGCTTGCGACCCGCGATCATCGCCGCGCTCGGGCCCTTGCTGGTCGGGTCCTGCTCGCCACGCACTCCGCCGTACATGTGCGTGAAGATGTCGCCGGGACGCAGGTACTTCGTGAACAGGTCCATCAGCGTACGCCCCGCCTTGACGTTGCCGCCAAAGTCGATCATCACCGGGATGTCGGCCTTGGTGCCGGCAATCACGGCCTGCTCGTAGGGCTTCCAGTCGCCCCCGTTGTAGTGCGCGCTCTTGATGCCGACGACGACGCCCTTGTGCTGCAGCGCCATGGCCGCCGTTGCCGAGCCGTCCATGTCATCGGCGTTCTGCTCGATTGGCCCCGACCCCATCCCGTTGCCGACGATGTTGAGGAAGGCGGTGACGCGCGTCTTCGACTGGTCGATGATGCGCCGCTTGAAGTCGGGGAAGTTGCGCCACCCCGACGTGCCCGCGTCGTTGACGGTGGTGACGCAGCTGCGCAGCGTGAACCCGTCGGGGAAGACGCTCCAGTCACCCCCGGCGTAGTCGCGCAGCTTCTCGCCCGGATAGACGTGCACATGCAGGTCGATGAGCCCAGGTGTGACGATCAGCCCACGCGCGTCCACAGCCTTCATCGCCCGGCTGGCCGGGATGTCGGTCGAGACCGCAGCAATCCTGCCGTCCTTGATCGCCACGTCGCGCACCGCGTCGAGCGAGTTGCGCGGATCGACCACGCGACCGCCCTTGATCAGGAAATCGTAGGCCGGCGGCCCCTGTGCCGCGACCGGCGACGTCAGGAGACCGAGAACCGCGAGGACCGCTGCTCTGCGCATGGCGGCAGACTATATCGCGACGACCGACCGGCGGCCGATCGCGTCGAGGCCCGCCGCGCTGGGGGCCGGCCGGCGTGCGAGCGCTATCGTGTCATCAGCGCGAAGGCGTAGATGACGCCCCCACCCGCGATTGCGATGTGCTGACGGTCGCGCGCGGTGTAGGTCATGGGCGAGGCGCGCCAGTTGGCGTTGGCCGCAAACTGCCACAACCGATGTCCCGTGCGGCCATCAAACGCCGAAAACGATCCGTCGTCCTCCCCGGTGAACACCAGGCCTGTGACCGTGGCCAGCACTCCGGCCCAGGAATCGCCCTGGCCGACTTGCGGCACCTCCCAGACGATGCTGCCGGTCGCCACATCGATGGCTCGCAGGACTTTGCCGCCCGACTCGCCCGCCACGCGCCGGGTGCTGCCGCCGTAAAACGACTCGCCGGGCTCGAAGCCGCGCGATGACTTCTGGAACACGCTGCAACGCTCGAGCGCCTGCACGTAGAAGAGACCGTGCTCGGGGCTGTACGCCGGCGACATCCAGTTGGTAGCGCCCTCCACCGACGGGCACACCACGGTGCCTCTCAGCGAGGGCGTCATGCCGGCCACCCGCTGGGGCCGGCCGTGCGCGTCGATGCCGGTGGCCCAGTTGAGGTTGCGGATGAAGGGCTCGGCAAGGAGGGGCGTGCCGGTCTGCCGGTCGAGCACGTAGAAGTAGCCGTTGCGATTGGCCTGCAACAGCAGCTTGCGCGGACGACCGCCGAACGGCGCGTCCACGGCAATCACCGTCTGGACGGCATCCCAGTCGTTGAGGTCGTGCGGCGTGAACTGGAAATGCCAGCGCAGTCGGCCGGTCCGCGGGTCCAGGGCCAGCACCGAGTTGGACCAGAGGTTGTCGCCCTGGCGCTGGTCGCCGTTGTAGTCGGGACACGGGTTGCCCGTGGTCCACAGCACCTGGTCGAGATCGGCGTCGTAGGAGCCGGTGAGCCAGGTGGCCGCACAGGGATGGTCGATGGCGCTCCCCTTCCAGGTCTCCGACCCTGGCTCGCCCCGGGCGGGCACGGTCCAGAATCGCCACGCCTCGCGCCCGGTGGCCACCTCGTAGGCAGCCACGAAGCCGCGGACCCCTTCATCACCGCCCGACACGCCGGAGATGACGAGGTCGCCGACGACCAGGGGTGCCGACGTGGCGCCGTAATGCGCGCGGTAGTCGGCCATGCGCGACTGCCAGAGCGGCTGGCCGTTGGCCCGATGCAGTGCCACCAGCCGCGCGTCGTCGGTGACCATGAACACGCGATCGCCGGCTATGGCCACGCCGCGGTTGACGCCTGCACCCGCGTCGCCGATCACGCCGGGCGTCCGCGGCTCGCGGACCTGCCAGAGTTGGCGACCACTGGAGGCGTCGAGGGCGTAGACCTCGTTGGGCGCGGTCACGTACATGACGCCTCCGACCACGAGGGGGGTGGTGCGCAGGTTGCGCGCCCCAGGGACGGCGAACGTCCAGGCCGGCCGGAGCTGGGCGACGTTGCCCGGGCTGATCTGCGCGAGAGACGAATGCCGATTGCCGGCCGGGTCGCCGTTGTAAGTGGCCCAGTCGCCCGGGCCGACGGCGGCACCCGATTCGCGGGGGACCAGAGTAGGCATGGGACCCCGCCCGAGCGACTCCACAGAACGGGCAGTGGCACGGACCACGGTGATGAGCGCGCCCTGGTCGCTCAGCAGATGCAGATCGTCGGCGCCCTCGGCCACGACCAGTCCTTCGATGCGGGCGCCATCGGCAAGCACGGCGCGAACACGGGCCCAGGATGGCGGCGTCCGCGCCCCATCGGCAAGACTGCGCACGTGCGCGGCAACCAGAGCGTCCTGGCCCGGTAGCAGCGCCAGGGCCGGCATGCCGCCTCCAGGGACACCCTCGCGAACGACGCGGGCGATGTCGCCGATGGACCGGCGGAGTGCGGCTGGCGTCGTGACCACGTCGGGGCCCCGCTCTGCGCCACGGCCGTCGCTGCCATGACACGGCGCACAGCGTTCGGCAAACACCTGGGCGCCGCGCTGGGCTGGCGGCGGGGCGGGCAACGGAGCTGGCGACAGGGGGGGAGGCTGGGCTGTTGGTTGGGTTGGCGGTTGGGCGTGCGCCGCGAGGACGGGCGCCAGGCAGGCCACCGCGCAGGCGGCTATGCGCGCGACGAGGTGAGACATGGGCATACGTCCCCTGTCTATTTCCGCATCGCGCGGGCCAGCCCGCTCCAGCACATGGCAAACGGCACCCCGAGTTCGAGGCGCTGCAATTCGACCTCAGACAGCTGCCGGCGGAAGGTCTGGCGCAGCTGGTCGACGAAGCGTGTCTCGCGCTCACCTTCGGAGAGCGTCTCGTCGGCCAGCAGCTGACGCACCAGCTGCTGCATCACCTCCAACCGATCCATCAGCTCGCCGAGATGCGCCGCCACGCCGTTGACCGGCCCGAAGTGCGTCAGAAACAGCGTGTCCGGTTGCCAATCGAGGATTCTGGCCACGCTGTCGTGCCAAAGGGCGACGTCGATGTCAGGCGGCGGCGTGGGGGGCATCACCGTGTGCATCGCGGCGGTTCGGCAGCCGCCGGTGTCGCCGACAAAGGCCGTGCGCGACGCCCGGTGGAAGTAGCTGACGTGATGTTGGGCGTGACCGGGGGTGTAGGCCACGTCCAGGTCGTGACCGACAACCCGGAGCTGCTCACCGCCACGCAGGATGGTGAGGTTGGCCGCAGGGACGGCCGCGAACTCGCCCCACAGGGCGTCCATTCGGTCGCCGTAGATCTGGGTCGCGCTGGCCAGCAGCTTCTCCGGTGACGCCAGGTGCCGCGCTCCCCGCTCATGGACGAAGACGCGGCAGCTGGGCCGGCGCCGGACAATGGTGCCAGCCGCGCCCGCGTGGTCCAGGTGGATATGGGTGAGCAGCAGCGCTTCGAGGTCGTCCAGCGACAGGCCGCCCGACGCCAGGTCGGCTTCGAGCGCTCCCAGATCGCTGGTCGGACCGGGGTCGATGAGCGCAAAACCCGACACCCCTTCGAGCACGCCTGTGGCAATCACGCCAGGCATCCCGCGAAAGTGACCGTCGGCGTAGCGAAGCTGATGCGCCAGAACCTGCATCTCCGCATTATGGCCACGCTCTGGATGCAGCGTTCATTCGGAATTCAAAATCCTGAACGAGTCTCCGCTGGCGCCCGTCCAAACGAGCGGGACGCCAGACGCGGGTGTCACAGCGTCCGTATACTGGGGGCAGGAGATCAGCAGGCCGCGCAACGGGCCAGAATCGCGCCCGCGGGCAGGTCAGCACGTCGATGACCGACACGACACAGAAAACGGGCGATCTGGTACTCGATCGCACCGAAAAGCAGACCAAGGAGCCCGCGCGCTTCAAGGTCCTGCTGATCAACGACGACTACACCACCATGGACTTCGTGGTGGAGGTCCTCGAGACGGTGTTCCATCGAACACCCGCTGAGGCCTTCCGCATCATGATGCAGGTGCACACGCAGGGCAAAGGCTTGTGCGGCGTGTACACCTTCGAAGTGGCCGAGACCAAGGTCGAGGCCGTGCACGATCTCGCTCGGCAGAACGGCTTCCCGCTGCGGGCGAGCCTGGAAGAGGAGTAAGTCAGCATGTTCAGTGCATCTGTCGAGCTGCTACTGGGGGTGGCCTACCGGGAGGCCACGTCACGTCGCCACACACACCTGACGCTCGAGCATCTCCTCTACGTCCTGGCGCACGACACCGAAGCCGAACGGATCCTGGCCGCCTGCGGTGCCGATCTGCCACGGCTGCGCTCCGAACTCGACAAGTTCCTGCAGCAGAACATCGAGCAGTTCCCGCGAGGCGCCCAGAAGGAGCCCGAGCAGACGCTCGCTTTCCGCCGGGCGCTGCAAACCGCCGTGCTGCACGTCCAGAGCGCCGGCAAGAGCGAGGTGCAGGCTGGCGACCTGCTGGCGGCCCTGCTGCAGCAGAACCGCTCCTACGCCGCGCAGTTGCTCGAAGGCCAGGGCGTGACCCGGCTCGACGTGCTCAATTACGTCAGCCACGGCATCTCGAAGGTGCCGGCCGAGGAACCGGGCGGCGAAGACAGGCCAGCCGCGGCCGGCGGGGGCGAAGAAGGCTCGTCCACCTCGCGCACCCCGCTCGATGCCTATGCCGTGAACCTCACGCAGAAGGCGCGCAACGGCGTCCTCGACCCGCTGGTCGGCCGCGCCGCCGAGGTGCAGCGGACGATGGAGATTCTGTGCCGACGCCGCAAGAACAACCCGATGTTTGTCGGCGAACCCGGCGTGGGCAAGACCGCGCTGGCCGAGGGACTCGCCCAGCGCCTCCTCCAGGACGACGTCCCGGACGTGCTCAAGGACGCTGAGGTCTTCTCGCTCGACGCCACCGCGCTGCTGGCCGGCACGCGCTTCCGCGGCGACTTCGAGGAGCGCTTCAAGGCGGTGGTCAATGCCCTGTCCAAGCGCCCGAAACCGATCCTCTTCATCGACGAGATGCACAGCACCGTCGGCGCGGGGGCGACGACCGGCGGGACGATGGACCTGGCAACGCTGATCAAGCCGGTCCTGAGCGCAGGAGACATCCGCGTCATCGGCGCGACGACCTTCGAGGAGTTCAAGCAGGTCGAGAAGGATCGGGCGCTGGCGCGCCGGCTGCAGAAGGTGGTCATCGAGGAACCGTCAGTCGAGGAGACGGTCACCATCCTCAAGGGCCTGCGCAGCCGCTATGAAGACCACCACAACGTCACGTACACCGACGCAGCGGTAGAGACGGCCGCCAAGCTGGCGGGGCGCCACCTGCGCGACTACCGGCTGCCCGACAGCGCCATCGATGTGCTCGACGAAGCGGGGGCGGTGATGCGGCTGCAGGCCTCGCCGGCGGCGACGCCACCGGTGGGCGAGACCGCAGTTGACGGGTCCACGACGGGCGACACGGGTGCCCCTGCGGCCGCCGACACGCCGCCGCGGCAGACGGTGGACGTCGCCGAAATCGAGCGCGTGATTGCCCGCATGGCGCGCATTCCTGACAAGCAGGCGCACGCCTCGGACAAGGAACGGCTGCGGACGCTCGAGGAACAGCTGGTGCGGGTGGTGTTCGGCCAGGACGACGCGGTCAAGGCGGTGACGCGGGCGATCAAGCGAGCCCGGGCCGGCCTGGGACAGCCCGACAAGCCGGCCGGCGCCTTCCTGTTCACCGGCCCGACCGGCGTCGGCAAGACCGAGCTGGCCAAGCAGCTCGCCATTCACCTGGGCAACCAGTTCGTGCGCTTCGACATGTCCGAGTACATGGAGAAGCACGCGGTGGCGCGCCTGATCGGCGCCCCTCCCGGCTACGTTGGCTTCGAGCAGGGCGGCCTGCTCGTCGACGCCATCCGCAAGGACCCCTATGCGGTGCTGCTGCTCGACGAGATCGAGAAGGCCCATCCCGACATCTTCAACATCCTGTTGCAGGTGATGGACCACGCCACGCTGACCGACAACACGGGCCGCAAGGCCGATTTCCGTCAGGTGATCCTGATCATGACCTCCAACGCGGGCTCGCGCGAGATGAGCCAGGCCCTGGTCGGCTTCGGCGGACCGATGAGCAGCAAGGGCGCGGCCGGGCGCGCCAAGCAGGCGCTCGAGCGGATCTTCAGCCCTGAGTTCCGCAACCGTCTCGACGCCACGGTCACCTTTGGGGTGCTGTCGCCGCAGACGGTGGAGACCATCGTCGAGAAGTTCGTGCTGCAGCTCGAGGTGCAGCTGGCCGAGCGGCGTGTGGCCATCTCCCTCGAACCGGAGGCCCGCGCCTGGCTGGCGGCAAAAGGCTACGACCCGATTTTTGGCGCGCGGCCGCTGGCGCGGGTCATCCAGTCGGAGGTGCGCGATCCGCTCACCGACGAAATCCTCTTCGGCCGTCTCGAGCACGGTGGCACGGTGAAGATCGGCCTGCAGGACGGCGCCCTGACGTTCGACATCGTCAGCACGCCGGCACCGGCCAGCCGGGACACGGTTGACGCGTAGTGCGGCACGAGACACCGAGATGAGCGAACAAGAGCCAGTGAAAGTGGTGGACAGGCGGTGGTGGGCACGCGGTGAGGACACGCCGGCGAGCGACAGCGAACCGATCCTCTTCGACAAGCCGTCGTTTGTGCAGGAACTGGAACAGAAGCTCGCCGAGAAGGACGCGCAGTTGCAGGAGTACGTGACGCTGGTGCACGAAGCGCAGCGCGAGTTCGACGCCATGCGCGCCCGTGTCCGCAAGGACGCCTCGCGCGACGCGGAGTTGTCGCGCCGGTCGGTCTTTGCCGACCTGCTCGAGGTGATCGACAACCTCGATCGGGCCCTGGCGGCCGCGCGCCCTGGCGGCAGCGCCGATCAGCTCATCGCAGGCGTGGACCTGGTGCGCCAGCAGTTCCTGCACAAGCTGGCCGGATACGGGATTCGCCGGGTCGAACCGCTTGGTGAGCCGTTCGACCCGGCGTTGCACGAGGCGGTCACGACCGTGCCGGTCACCGACACCTACGGCGAGGGTGTCGTCGCCGGTGTGGCGGCCCCCGGCTACCTGATTGGTGACGACGTGCTGCGCCCGGCGATGGTCGCGGTGTCGTCGGACGGCTAGCCTGCGCGTCGCGCAGGTGACCCGGTCCCAGTGAGGTCGTGACCCCCGCCCTGTGCAGGGTGACGCCGCCCGTCCACGCCTTGCCACCGACGGCAGTTGGTGGCATCCTGAGCCGCCGCAGCGGCATCCCCGCCACCAGAGCCAGCCACCTTCACACATGCATCGACACTACGTGGAGGCTTCCAGTCCGACGTCGGGGACGCTGAGAGGCGCGCCATCGGTGTGGCTGGCGTCGGTGCTGTGGGTTGCCGTCATTGCTGCGGTGGACTACTTCAGCGGATCCGAGCTGCGAGTGTTTCCGCTGTACTACGCCCCAATCAGCCTGGCGGCGTGGTCCATCGGTCGCTCGGCCGCCCTGACCGTGGCGGCGTTGTGCGCCGTGGCGTGGGTGGGTTCCAACTTCCTTGCAGGGTTGCGTTTCTCCAACCCAGTCATCTGGGTAGTGAATACGCTCATGCAGGGCGCGTCGTTTGCGATTACAGGGCTGCTCATCGCCACGCTCAGAGCCTCGTTGGTGCGCGAAAAGGGTCTCAGCCGCACCGACCCGTTGACGTCGCTGCTGAACGGACGCGCCTTCTATGAGGAGGGGGACCGCCTGCTCGCACTCTGCCGACGCAAGGGTCGCCCCATCAGCATGGCCTACATCGACCTGGACAACTTCAAGACCGTCAACGACAGGCAGGGCCACCAGGCGGGCGATGATCTGCTGTGTCGAGTCGCCGCGCTGCTGCGTGCGTCGGTCCGACCGAGCGATGTATCGGCGCGACTCGGAGGCGACGAGTTCGCCGTGCTGCTTCCAGAAGTCGGCGCTGACGACGCCGCCGTGATTCTGGAGCGACTGCGGTCGGTACTGGCGGGCGCCCTCGGGTCGGACCAGACCACGGTGAGTGCAAGCATTGGCGGGGTGGCGTTTGTCACGGCACCTGGCAGTGTGGAGGAGATGGTGCATCGGGCCGATGCGCGCATGTACATGGCCAAGGCGGCCGGGAAGAATCGGGTTCAGCTCGAGGTTGTGGACAACAGCGAGACGCCTGTCGAGGAAGGGCACGCCGATGCGGGCATGGTCCAGAAGACATCGTGGGCCGGATGACGCCCCAATCAGGGCATGACGCCCGGGCCGAGGAGTAACAGCGTTGCCGTTCCGATTTGCCGCGTTCTACATCATTGCCATGATCGGGATCACGATCGTGGCGTTCTGGCCCGGCTATTTTTCCAAGCTCGGGGCGGCACCGTGGGGGTTTCACTTCCACGGCATCACGGCGACGTCATGGATGCTCCTGCTGGCCTTTCAGAGCTGGTCGATCCACGCCGGGCAACGCCGCTGGCATCGGAGCGTCGGCGTCGGCAGCCTGGCCCTCTTCTCGTTCTTCATTGCCGGGAACGTCGCCGTCGTGCTCAGCATGGCAAGAGCCACGCCGACCAACCCGTTCTATCTGGTCTACGGCGCACGCCTAGGGATCATGGACGCGACCTCGCCGCTGATCCTCGGCTGGCTGTACTACCACGCGCTGGCCGAGCGACGGCGGGTGCAGCTCCACGCCCGCTACATGCTGGCGACGCCGCTGTTGCTCGTGATGCCGATCGTCTCGCGGCTCGCCGACGCGATCTTCCCCGCCCTCGTGATCAGCGGCCCCGAGGACTTCCACCGCTTCGCGTGGAGCATGCGACTGGCCAGTGGCGTCGCGGTGGCCTGTGCGGCCTGGCTGTACATGTCAGCACCCCGCTTCGGGCGACCATTTCTGGTGGCCGGCAGCGTGATGCTCGCCCAGGCGGTCCTCTTTGAAACGGTGGCGTTGACCCCAGCCTGGCAGGCCGCGTTTGCCGGGATGGGACGGCTGCCCTTGTTACCGATGCTCGTGCTGGCCGCGGTCGGTGCGGCCGTGGTCAGCTGGCTGGGCTGTCGGGCCGGTAGGAGACGGTGACAACGCAGCCGCCTACTTGCGTTGCATGAACGACTCGATGTCCTCGATGGTGCGCGGCACCGTTGCCGAGAGACTGGTGAGGCCGGTCTCGGTGAGCAGGAACGAGTCCTCGACCCGGATGCCGATCAGCGCGTACTTCTGGACGGCCGGCAGGACGGCGGTCTTGAACGCCTGATTGGCCGGCGTGTCGGGCAACTCGTCGAGCGCCTGCGGGCGGATGTAGATCCCGGGCTCGACCACAAATGTCATGCCCGGGGCAAGCGGACGCTGGTAGTCACCCACGTCGTGCACGTCCATGCCAATCCAGTGGCAGATGCCGTGCGTGTACCAGGTCCGGAACTGGTCGCCCGTGGCGTCGGTGATCAGGCCGAGCTTCAGGAGACCGGTCTTGACCACTTCCTCGGCTGCCCTCTCCACGTCGGCGGTCCTGTTGCCGGCGCGGGCGGCACGCATCCCGGCCTCCTGCGCCTCGAGGACCAGCCGGTAGATGTCTTTCTGTGGCTCGCTGTACGTCCCGGTCACTGGATAGCTGCGGGTGATGTCCACGGTGTAGCCGTCGTAGCTGGCGGCGGCGTCCACGAGCAGCAACTCGCCCGCCTGCATCTGCCGGCTCGACGCCCCGTAGTGCAGGATGGTCGCATTCGGCCCGCTGCCGACGATGGACGGGTAGCCGGGGTTCATGGCGCCGTTGGTCAGGTAGACCTGCTCGATGGCCGCCTCGACCTCGTACTCGTAACGCCCGGGCCTGGCAGCCGCCATGCCGGCCCTGTGCGCGTTGCTCGAGATGTCGCCGCTCCTGGTCATGATCGCCTGCTCATGCGGCGACTTCACCTGCCGCAGGCCGGCGATGAGCGGAAAGGTATCGACCAACGACACGCCCAGGAAACGATCGCGCGCCTTCGCGGCGAATTCGTAGGGGGCGGTCAAGGGCGCCGACGGCGCCGGGCGCGGTCCGAACGGCAGGGCCAGCCTGGCGCGGCCGCCCTCGACGGCTGCGAAGAACGTGTTGAATTCCGGTGAGACCTCATTGCGCCGCGCTGCGTAGACCTGCCGGTTGAACAGCGCCGTCACGAACGGCTCGAACTCGTTCACGAAGTAGACGGTCTTCACGCCGCTCTGCGCGGTCACCTCCTCCCTCGTGAGGATGTGGCCGTTGCGGTGCTCGCGGCGCGGGTCGGGCTGCCGCACGAACAGGACCTCGCGCACGCTCGCCGCGCCCGGGATGAGGACCAGCGTCGAGTCTTCCTGGGCGATGCCGGTGAGGTACAGGAGATGACTGTCCTGACGGAACTCGTAGTCCACGTCGAGGGAGTAGACCTTGCTCGGCGCGCTCCACACGATCGCGACGGCGTCCGGTCCCAGTTGCTCCATCAGGCGCGCGCGCCGCGCCGCGAGGTCGTCCTGCAGGGGCCCGGCCATTGCCGGGACGGTGCCGATCAGAACCGCCACGGTCATCGCCGCCATCACATGTGCCAGACGCCAGCTCATGACGGGATGGTACACGCGTCCAGCATGCGGCGAGGATCACCGCCACCGTGCCCGTGTGACCTCTACCGAAGGGCGGTTCCCTCCACAAACAGCGTCAGCGCCACGCCAGACCACCGCTCGTCCCCGCTCGGACTGCCGGGGGCCTGGCTCCCCATCGGCATCGCCCCTGTCAGCGTCGCCCGCCGCCGGAAGCGGCTCAACAGGTAATCACGCACCAGCGAGGCGCGCTCGGCCGAAATCAGGTGCGCCGCGCCGCCCTCGGTGACGTGTGCATAGCCCTCGACCACCAGCGCGCTGTCGCGCGGATACCGTACCAGGTCGGCCATCGACGAGTCGATGCGCCGACGTCCGGGCTCGCTCAACTGCTCGACGCCATCCGCGTCGCGTCCAAACAGGCCGTCCGCGTCAATCCACACCCGCAGCGCCACGCGCGAGTCGCCCTCCAGCGCTCCCGCCACGTACGCGTCGCGGGTAATCGCGTCGAGATCGAAGAAGCCGCGCTTGCGGAAGAAGCCGCGGAACAGGATGTTGCGCTTGAGCGCCTCGGTGCCCTCCGACAGGTCCGACATCACCTCCTGTGCCTCAGTGAGCGTGCCCTGAATCGAGCGCAGCGCCTGCTGCGCCGTGCTGTCGCGCGCCGTGATGCTGTCGAAGGTCGTCCGCGCGCGAGCTGTCACCGCCTGCAGATTGGCCATGGTCTTCTCGGTTTCGGCTGCGATGCCTGCCGCCCGCTGATACAGCGCGTCGTCTGTCACGAGTTTTCCGATGGTCCCCTCGCCGGCCTTGACCTTGGCGAGCACCTGCTCGGCGTCCACGAGCACCTTCTGCACCTGGTCGACGGCCCGCTTTCCAGACTTGACCATGGTTTCGAGCTCAGTGCCGACGTTGTCGATCACCTTGTCTACCGTGCGCACCGCGTCGGTGGCCGCTGTCACGGCATGCGAGACATCGCCTTTCAGGGCCATTACTTCGGTCGTCACCGTCCGGAAGGTCTCGCGGCCCTCGTGAATCAGGTCGCCGATCTCGATCATGTCGATGCCCCTGATGGTCTGTCCCCCGGTCACGACCGGGGCCGCGTCGGTGCCAGGGCTGAGCTGGATGAACGCGCTGCCGACCAAGCCATCCGACTGGACCGCGCACACCGAGTCGGTCCGCACGAGGTGGCGGATATCGTCGCGCAGCCGCATGCGCACGATGAATGGCTCGGACGGCCGCGCCGGCAGCGCGATCTCCAGCACCTCGCCGGCCGGGAGTCCCGCGACCCGCACCTGCGTGCCTACCTCGAGTCCCGACACCTTGGTGAAGGTGGTTCTCACCTCGAAGTGCTCGCCAAACAGCAGACGACGATCGCCGATCATGAACAGCCCGGCGGCAAACAGCATCAGCCCACCGAGAACGAAGGCGCCGACGATGGCGGTGCGGGTACGTGCGCGCATAGTGGCTGTCTCCGTCGACCAGGCTAGCCCGAGCCGGTCGATCCCATGAACTCGCGGACCATCGCGTGCTCGCTCTCGTCCAGCTCCGCAGCCGTGCCTCGCGCGAGCACACGGCCCTGGTGCAGGAAGAGCAGCTCGTCGCCGATGGCGCGCGCGCTCGGAATGTTGTGCGTGACGACCACCAGCGTCGTCTGTGCGCCGTGCTTGAGGGTCACCAGCAGTTGGTCGATCTCGCCCGCGGTGACCGGGTCGAGGCCGGCACTTGGCTCGTCGGCCAGCAAAATGGCGGGTTCGAGTGCCATGGCCCGGGCCAGCCCGGCGCGTTTACGCATGCCACCTGAGAGGTCCGCGGGCATCTTGTCGAAGTCCCGTCCGAGTCCCACCTGCTCGAGGAGTGAACTGGCGCGCGCACGAATCTCCTCGTCCGATTGTCTGGTGTGACGGCGCATCGGAAACGCGACGTTCTCGCCGACCGTGATCGAGTCAAACAGCGCCGCGTTCTGGAAGAGGAAACCGATGCGCTGGCGAACCGGTGACAGCGCCCGGCTCGACAGGCCGGTGATGTCGCGGCCCTCGACGAGCACCTGGCCGGCGTCGGGTTCCATCAGCCCGATGATGTGTTTCAGCATCACGCTCTTGCCCGTGCCACTGCGGCCGAGGATGCAGAACCCGCGCCCGGCAGGAATCGACAGGCTGACGTCATCCAGCACGCGCAGTGCCCCGAAGGCCTTGTGGACTCCGCGCAGTTCGATGGCCGGGACGGTCTGGTCGGTCATGGCCTACGACGGATAGAAGAAGAAGATGAGCCGGACAAGGACGACGTTGGCGACGATCAGCATGATCGACGACGTGACGACCGCACGCGTGGACGCGCGCCCGACGCCCTCGGTGCCGCTCGATGTGTTGATGCCGAGGTATGCCGCGACGACCGCGATGATGAACCCGTAGACAGCGGTCTTGACGGTCGAGGGGATGAGGTCGGAGAACTCGATCAGCGAGAACGCCTGGCGCATGTAGGCCATCAACGGAATGCCGGTGATGGAGGTCTCGGCTGCGAATCCGCCGAGCATGCCGGTGAAGTTCATCACCGACGTCAACAGTGGCAGCGCGATCACGCACGCCACCACCCGCGTGACGACGAGGAACTTGAACGAGTCCACGGCCGACGCCTCGAGCGCGTCGATCTGCTCGGTCACCTTCATCGCGCCGAGCTCCGCGCCAATCCCGGCGCCGATCCGGCCGGCGAGCAGCAGGCCTGCAGTGAGCGGCCCGGTCTCGCGCACCAGCGCGATCGCCAGGCCGGCGGGAATGAGGGCTTCGGCGCCGAAGCGCGCCAGCGACGATCGCGTGTGCATCGACAACACCACGCCGATGGCAAAGCCGCTGACCGCGATCAAGGGCACTGAACGACAGCCCAGCTCGAATAACTGACGGAGCGTTTCCCGCAACTCGAAGGGCGGACGAACGCTCTCGATGATGGCCCGCCCGGCGAAGCGTGCGGTCTCGCCGGCGGTCACGAGCAGAGGCAGGAGCAGTGAAGCCATCGCAGCCTGGAGTCCTTGCTCAGAACAGCTTGTACGCGAGGCCGACGCTCAACACCGCCGCATCGGCGCGCACCGATCGCCGCGTGAACTGGCCGTTCTCGAGAAACGTCATGCCCGGGCGCGTGATGACGTAGCCGCTGAAGACGTTGACCGCGGCGCGGCTGTTGATGTCGTACCAGAGCGACACGCCGGGACGCATCGCGAAGCTGTTGTCCACGTCGAGCGCGAGACCATCACGGACCGTCGATTCCTGGAGCGTGAAGTTGTTCAGGGCAAGGCCCGCCACCATCGACACGCTGAGCGCCCAGTGTGCCTGGTCGTTCAGCGTGTAGCTGAGGCCGGCCATCATGGGACGAACCGTCAGGCGTCCGAGCGTCTCGGCAGTCTCGGCCGACAGGTCACTGCTGAACCAATTGAGACCCAGGTCGATGGCCAGTCCGCGGCCGACGCCGAGACGGGCCATGGGGCCGACCCTCATGCTCGAGCCGAGTCTGCTGTTGGAAGGATGCAGCGAGGCGAGCGAGGCGCCGACCGCGACGCGACGGTTGCGAGTGGCGCTGGATTCGGGCACGCTGCGTGGCAGCGGCGCAGGTGCGGCGCCGTCGGCCGCCTCGCGCAACGCGGACGACCGGCCGACGACCAGCTGCGACCGCACCTCCGACACGCCGGCGACGGTTCGCGCGAGGCTGATGGCCCGCTCGGCCTCCGCTGCCGAGCCCACCAGCCCGGACAGTGTGACGATGCCGCCGTTGGCCCGCACTTCGATGATGCGCGGACCCAACTCGGCATCGTTGACCAGGGCCGTCTTGACCCGGGCGCCGAGGCGAGCATCTTCGATGACGACCGGCTGCACCTGGACGGCGCGTGTGCAACCGGTGGCCATCATGACCGCGATGGCGACGGCTGCCGTGAAGCTTCTCATGCACGCTCCTGGCTGGGGGGAGGCGGTCCGCAGCCTCGTGGAACGTACCGGTCCGACTCTGAGGCCACGAGCATACATCGCGGAGGGCTGAAACCGGACCGGGGGGCGTTGGTCGTTATCGGCACAACATGCCGCGTGCCTGCGTCCGCCGGGCTGGCGTGCGCTCGCGAAGACCGGCCGTGACCGATGACGCCGTCGCAGGGAGAGAAAGACACAGCAGAACGGCAGCAAGCTTCACGTTGAGCAGTGTACGGCGGGCGGGTGAGGAGACCCGCGGGTCGGCCCTCGTCTTGCATGGTTGCATCCTGATGCCAATCGCTATCGGGCCTCCGCCCCTCGGTCCCGACGCCCCCGTGCGCCGTCCGTCGGTCGCGAGCGAGCCTGCAGACATGATGCCCGCGCTCACGGGCGTACGGTTTCCGATGGCGCTGTGGGTGGTGAGTCACCACCTGAGCGGACCGGGACGCATGCTCGACCCGGTCATCACCTCGAGTCCCGCCGTGCACGTCATCGTCGGTTCGGCATGGGTGGCGCTCACCGCGTTCTTCGCCATCTCCGGTTTCGTGCTCACGCGGCGTTACACGAACACGACATGGACCAGGCCGGTGCTTGCGCGTTACGCAATTGCACGCGTCGGACGTGTGTACCCGCTGTATCTGGTCAGCCTGCTGATCCTCCTTCCGATCATCAAGGAGGCGCTGGGCCGCGGCGATCTCGGCAGCCTGCTCAATCGGGCCGGCATCGTGCTCAACTACGTGCTGCTGCTGCAGGGGTGGCAGCGGCCTGTCGTCGAGTGGAACACGCCGGCGTGGTCGCTCTCGTGCGAGCTGTTCTTCTACGCGTGTTTCCCTCTGATCATGCTGCTCGTGCGGGTCGGCTCGTGGCCCCGCCTGTGTGCGACAACGGTCCTGGCCTTTGCGCTGCCGGTCATCATGCGGCTGCTGACCGCCGATCCGATGCCGAAGGCGCTGCTGTACTTTGGCGACTTCCTGGTCGGTGTCGCAGCCGCGGGCGTCTACGATCGACTGCACCTGCGGCAGGTGCCGCTGCGGCGGCTCGGCCCCTGGCTGACCGCCCCGGCGCTCATAGGCGGCCTGGGGCTCGTGCTGTTTCGCGACGGTATCGACTCGTTTTTCGTATTCGACGCTGGGATTCGGCTGACGAGCGCGATTCTGGTCTTCGGCCTCGCCTGCGGCGGCGGACTGCTCGTGCGGACGTTGTCGTCACCATTCATGCTGGCCGGAGGCCGTGCCAGCTATGCCCTCTACATCCTGCACGTGCCGATCCTCTGGTGGTACCAGCGATCGGATCTTCATGCGGAGCTGCCACGAGTACAGGCAGGGTTGGTGTATATCGCCATCGTGCTGACGGTGTCCTACGTGCTCTCACGGTGGTTCGAGGCGCCCGCCAACGACATCGTCCGCGGTTGGTACGGCGACTGGCGGCGGCGCCGGGTCGCGCAGTCACGCGCGGACCCGGCGGGTCGGCAGGCCGTCAGCTAGGGTCTTGTGGATCGTGCGATCCGGCGCTACGACTTCGGCATGTGGATCAGATAGTTCACGCCCTGCTTGTTGAGCCAGATGCGCGTGTACTCGCCGCCCTTCAAGTGATCGACGCGTACCGCGTTTCGCGGCCCAGGCGTGGCCGCGATCTCGCCGATGTCGGCATCGGGGACGACGACGGCGAGGGCGCGGCCCGCGACTTTGCCATTGCGGACGAACTCGATCCAGCGGCCCGGCCTCATGCCCGCGCTCGGCGGTCCCTCGTCACGCCGCTCCAGGCGGTAGGTCCCGGCTGGCAGGGGCTTGCCGTCAACCAGCACCGAGCTGGGAATCGTGACGTCCCCGCGCGCCATGCGCGCGGCCGCCGCTTCCTGCGCCTC
>JBKJQW010000062.1:0-19748 GCA_046593715.1 Luteitalea sp. | reverse complement strand
GCTTGCAAGGTGGAGGGGGATGGCGATGTTCGACCTCCCGATCAGCTGGACCGAGATCTCTAAGCGCACCGCCAGGGAGATGGTCGCTGACGACTGCCTCGGACTCGCGGCGCAGCTCTCCTATTTTCTCTTCTTGGCGCTGTTCCCGGCCATTCTGTTCCTGCTCGCGGTGGGCAGCTTCTTCCCGCTGCACGACCTCGCCGGCGACCTGGTGCGGGTCCTGCAGCCCGTCGCGTCGGCGTCGGTCGTCGAGCTGGTCGCCGATCAGATCCGCCGCATCTCCGAAGCCGAGAACGGCGGGCTGCTGACGTTCGGCGTGCTGGCGGCACTCTGGAGCAGCTCGGCCGCCGTGGTGGCGCTGACCAGCGCCCTGAACACCGCGTACGACATCGAAGAAGGCCGCCCGTGGTGGAAGGTGCGGCTGGTGGCCATCGGCCTGACGCTCGCGCTGGCGGTGTTTCTGCTGCTCTCCTTCTCGTTGGTGCTGGCCGGACCCGAGATCGCCGAGTACCTCGGCACCACGCTGCGGATGGGCCCGGTCGTCGAGTGGTCGTGGAAGATCCTGCAGTGGCCGCTGGCCTTCGGGATGGTGTCGACGGCGCTCGGGCTGGTCTACTACTTCGCGCCAGATGCCGAGCAGGACTGGGTCTGGATCACGCCGGGCGCCGTCGTGGCGACGGTGCTGTGGCTGCTGGCTTCGTTGGGATTCCGTCTCTACGTCTCGCGGTTCTCCGATTACAACGCGACCTACGGCGCCGTCGGCGGCGTGATGGTGCTGCTGTTGTGGTTCTACGTGTCGAGCCTGGCCATCCTGGTCGGCGCCGAGATGAACGCGGAGATCGAGCACGCGTCACCTCATGGCAAAGCGCCGGGAGAAAAAGTACCGGGCCAGCGCAAGCGGCTGGGGGCCTTGGCCGCCCGCGCCTGGAAAGCCCAGCAGGAGGGCAGGGCCCGTGGGACCAGCGGGGTAGCCCGAGGTACCCCGTAAGGGAACCCAGTTGACGTCCGGACCCGCGCTGGAGTTGCATGTACCCAGACCAGCCGCGGTCTCGAGCGTCGCCACTCTCCCGGCAGATCGGCCCTTCTGGCCGTCCACTGGTGGGAGCCACAACGGTCGTCTTTTGACGAGGGAGTTTTTCATGAGCTTGCGAGAAAAGTATGCTGCCGCCATTCACGTGGCCAAGTCGGTCGGGATGCAAGGCGGGGCCGAGGAAGCCAATGGCCGGCTGCAGTTCAAGGGCACCGTGGGATCCGAGGATGAGAAGAACAAGATCTGGGACGCCCTGAAGAGCGTGCCGTCGTGGAAGGAAGAGCTCAACGCCCAGATTGACGTCGTGGCCCCGGCCTCGACGACCTACACCGTGGAGGCGGGCGACACCCTGAGCAAGATTGCCAAGACGCACCTCGGCGATGCCAACGCCTACATGAAGATCTTTGACGCCAACAAGGACAAGCTCTCCGACCCCGACAAGATTCAGGTCGGGCAGGTGCTGACCATTCCCAAGGCGTAGTCCATCCCACGACGCCGGTTCCCTTCGGGGCCGGCGTCGGAGGCCTGGCCTGGCTGGCCGCCCCGGGGACCCGCAGCCAACACCGGAGTGCCTATCGTGGCTCGCGTCGCTTCCCGCTCCGCTGCTCCGGTCATCCTGCAGGTCGACGGCCGCGAGCTGACGATCTCCAATCCGGGCAAGGTGCTCTTCCCGGATGCGGGTCATACCAAACTCGACCTGGCGCGTTACTACCTCGCGGTCGCCGATGGCGCCCTGCGCGGGACCGGTGGCCGTCCGACGGTCCTGGTGCGCTACCCCGACGGCGTCGGTGGCGAATTTTTCTATCAGAAGCGTGCCCCCGCGTCCCGACCCGCCTGGCTCGACGTGGTCACGCTCTCATTCCCCTCGGGTCGGACGGCCGAAGAAGTGGTCCCGCGCGAAGCGGCCGATCTGGCGTGGATGGCCAACATGGGGTGCCTGGAACTGCACCCCCATCCGGTTCGCGCCGACGACGTCGAGCACCCGGATGAGCTGCGCGTGGACCTCGACCCGGTGCCGGGCGTGCCGTGGTCACAGGTGCGCGACGTGGCGCTCGTGGTGCGTCACGCCCTGGCAGCGGTAGGCCTGGTCGGTTGGCCGAAGACGTCCGGGTCGCGGGGCATGCACATCTACGTGAGGCTGGAGCGCCGCTGGTCGTTCGACCAGGTCAGGCGCGCCGCGCTGGCACTGGCGCGCGACGTCGAGCAGCGGGCCCCGGCCCTGGCCACCAGCAAGTGGTGGAAGGAAGAACGTCACGGAGTCTTCATCGACTACAACCAGAACGCGAAGGACCGCACGGTAGCCGCCGCCTACTCGGTGCGCCCGACGGTCGATGCTCGTGTCTCCGCGCCACTCGATTGGGATGAGGTCGTGACCTGCGATCCCGCTGATTTCACACTGGCCACGATGCCGGCTCGGTTTGCGGCCATCGGCGACCGGCACGCAGGCATCGACCAGGCGCCGCAGTCGCTCGAGGCGCTGCTCGAACTCTCGGCCAGGCACGACAGCGACGGGCTTGGCGACGCGCCGTGGCCCCCGCACTACCGCAAGCAACGCGGCGAGCCCGTGCGCGCGCAGCCCTCACGACGCCGCGTGCCGGTGCACCCGCTGCTCGAGATCGGGCGTGCGCGCCGCAAGGAGGACGCGTTGGCGGGCGTCGATCGATGGAAGGCCCGGCATCCTGAGGCGGCGGCGCTGCTGCAGCCGGCCGACGTGCTGGTGGACGCCATGCGCGGTCGATTCGCCACCTGGACGCGGGTCCGGATCAACCTGCAGCACGTGCCGGAGTCCATGCGGCCCGCCGCCGAGCCCCTCGATCCCGACGACGCGCCGCCGAGCACACCCGGTCCGGCAGCTACGTAGACGACGGCTGGCCAGCCGCGAAGACGCGGGCCAGCTCGTACGGCGTGGTGACCTCGAGCTGGTCGTAGCGGCACGCCGCCGCCGGCTTGTCCGGGCGCCAGCGCTTGAACAGGGTGGCGTGCCGGAAGCGATCGCCCTGCAAGTGGTCGTAGGTCACCTCGCACACACGCTCGATCCGCACCGGTTCCCAGGACAGGTCCTTGCCGGCGCTCCAGCGGCTCTGGCCACCGGGCATGCGGGACGTCGCGTCGCCAGCCTCAGCCCAGGCGCGCCACGGGTGCTGCGACACGGCGCCCTCGCGGAGCGGCGCCAGTTCCGTCACCAACTGCTGACGCACCGCCATGGTGAAGGCCGACGTCACGCCCACGTGCTGCAGCACGCCGTCGTCATCGAACAGGCCAAGCAGCAGGGAGCCGACGTGGGTGCCCGGGCCGGCCTTGTGCCACCGGAAGCCGGCGACCACGCAATCGGCGGTGCGGACGTGCTTGACCTTGATCATCACGCGGCGTCCCGGCTCGTACAGGCTGGCCGACTGCTTGGCGACGACGCCATCCAGACCGGCGCCTTCGAAGCGCGCCAGCCAGTCGGTGGCCACGGCATGGTCCAGGGTCCGCGGGGTGAGGTACAGGGGCGGCGCAAAGCCGGCAGCCAGCGCTTCGAGCTGCGCCCGCCGCGCCGAGAGGGGCTGTCGGCGCAGATCCTGGTGATCGACGGCAAGCGCATCGAATGCGACAAAGGAGGCCGGTGTCGAGAGTGCCAGTTTCTGCACGCGCGAGGCCGCGGGATGCAATCGCATCTGCAGCGCGTCGAAATCGAGCCCGTCGGGCGTGGCGATGACGATCTCGCCGTCGAGCACGCAGCCGTCCGGCAGGCCCGCGATCAGCGCGTCGTGCACCTCGGGGAAATAACGGTCGAGCGGCTTGAGGTCGCGGCTCTGGATGAACACCGTGCCGCCCTCACGAAAGGCCATCGCCCGAAAGCCGTCCCATTTCGGCTCGTAGGACCAGCCCTCGCCGGACGGCAGGGCGGTTGCCGCCTTGGCCAGCATCGGTTCCACCGGCGGCACGACTGTGGTCGCAGACATATTGCGATTCTCTATCGGCAGGGACCCGTGCCGCCAGCGGCCGCAGCCGAGCTCGTCACCCCGGCTGCCCGGAGATCACGCGGAGGTAGCGCCGCCACGGCCCGACGGCATCGCTGTACTGGGTGGCGAGCACGCGCGCGATCTGGATCACGTGGTCCAGGTCGTGCGCCACCCAGGTGGCCAGGAGCTCGCGCAGGGTCACCGCACCGAATGCCGGATGGCGGCCTCGCCGGTCGAGATCGGCGTCGGTGAGGGCCAGTGCCTCGAGGTCGCGCAGGCTGCCGGCGCGCAGGTGCGCGAACTCGTCGAGCATCGCCGGAAGGCTGCGAGGGGCCTCGGCCAGTTGCGCCAGACGGTCGAACGGCGCGAAGGTCTGCGCCTCGTCCTGTTCGAGGATGATCCGCGCCCGCGGCAGCCAATCGGTGCGCTCGCCGTGGATCAGGTGTCCGAGCACGTCGTGGGCACTCCACGTCTCACCGCCTTCGTGCGCGGTGAGCCACGGGTCTGGCAGCCGTCGGAGCAGCGCGTCGAGCGCGCCGGGCGTGCTCCTCAGGATGATGACCGCCTCGGACACGACGACGGGGCGCCTGGTGCGTGAGGTCTCGACCATGTCGGAGATGATGCCGCAGGTGGCCGTGGGCCCGCCACCGCCCTGCACGTGTGCGCCGGCGCTTACCTGGGAGCAGTGCCGCGCACCACCACGGCGGCAACCGCATGCAGGTGGCGCGTCTCGAGCAGCGGCGTCACGCGTGCGACCAGCCCTGCCCAGTCGTGAGCAGCCGCATCGTCGGCCGCCATCTTTCGCGCGCCGTTCCAGCCTCGCTGCAGTCCGTCGATCCACTCCGGACGCAGCTGCCCATCCGCGTCGATGGCCACCACCTCCACCACAGGCCCCTGCGTGCAGATGGCGATGATCCCGGTGCCGCGCTGGCCGGGGATCCGGAGTTCCAGTCGTGCCACGCGGCCCTTGGGGTCATCCTCGAAGTGCGCAAGCAGGCCTTCGACCAGCGGGTGCCCCGACGCGAAGAAGTCGATGGTCTCGTCCTTGACCGCGTACTCGCGGTCGAAGGAGCCGACGAAGCTCGAGCCTCCGGGCACGCCCGGCAAGCTGTCGATCAGCGCTTCGTTGCCGAACTCGATGGAGTAGGCACGCTGGCCCCTGACCTGCTCGACCCGGAAGCCCAGGCGCACCGCGGCCTCGACCACGGCACGCTCCAGCAAGGCGTCGAGGCCGGGTGGGATGCGGGCGAGAATCGCCGGGCCGAGTGCGGAGCGATACCGATCGCGGTGCAGCTCGTGGTACGCGGCGTCGTGGATCCGCGTGCGCGCCGATGTGGCCGCGCCGATGAGGTCATCGAGCTGCCCATCGGCCAGCTGCGGGTCAGGGTCGAGGGCCAGCGCTTCCAGCGCACCCTCGACGTGCGCCAGTTGCGGCTCCATTCCGGCGATGGGTTCACGGAACAGGCCGAGTCGTTCGAACAGGCCGACGACGTGTGCGCCGATGCCAGTGGCCGGACGAAAGTAGACGATCTCGACCGGAATGCGACGGCCGATGCGATCGAGGCGGCCGATGCGTTGCTCCACCGTGGACGGCTTCCACGGCAAGTCGTACAGCACCAGTCGATGGCAGAACTCGAAGTTGCGGCCTTCACCACCCGCTTCGGTCGAGACCAGGAGGCTCGGACCCTCGTCGGCACGGAATCGGGCCACCTCGGTATCGCGGCGCGCGGCCGACAGGTCCTCATGGAAGACGCCGCTGGCGAGCTCGGCGCGCGCGCTCAGCGCGTCACGCAACATCTCGAGCGACTCGCGATGCGCCACAAACACGAGGGTCTTCTCATTGGCCTGCTTCCAGCCGACGGCCTGAGACAGGAGCCACTCGAGGCGTGGGTCCGTGCGGTCGGCGGTGTCGGCCTCCGCACGGAGTTCGACCTCGTCGGGCGCGAGCAGCGCCTTCAACGCAGCGCCGGAGGCCAGTGCGCGGCGCAGTCGATCCACCGCCCGCCGTGTAGCGAGTGCGTCGTGCCTCGGGCCGTTGGCGTACGTCAGGCGGACGCGCTGGTCGAGGCTGGGAGCGTGGGGGTCGGCGGCAGGCAGGTCGATGGCCACCGGGGCGCGCGGTGGCAAGCCGCCGATGTCCACCCGCCGCGTCGAGCTGGTGCACGGCGGCAAGGGCAGGCCCGAGGCCAGACGGGCCTCGACGTCGAGGCCCTCGGGGAACTCGTCGGGCCGTAGCAATTGCAGCAGCCGAAAGAAGCCGTGCGCGTCGTCTTCGAGCGGCGTGGCGCTGAGCAGCAGCACGTGCCGGCCGAGGGCGGCGATGGGCGCCACGGCGCGATAGGACGGCTCACCGGGATGTCCGGGCCGGCGCCGCAAGCGCTGCGCCTCGTCGACGACCAGCAGGTCCACGCCGGCGGCCACCGCCTGCCTGGTCAGCTCGGGGCGCTGGACGAGGGTTTCCAGCGCAATCACGGCGCGGCGATGGACGTCGAACGGGTTGAAGGCGCTGCCGAAGTCGCGTGCCACGTCGGCCAGGCGCGGCGAGTCGAGCAGCGTGAACACCTGGTGATACTTGCGCCACAGCTCGCCCAGCCACTGCACCGTCAGTGCCTCGGGCGCGACGACCAGGCAGCGTTCGATCCGCCGGGTATGCAGCAGCCGGTTCATGATCAGCGCCGCTTCGATGGTCTTGCCGAGGCCCACTTCGTCGGCCAGCAGCCAGCGCACCGGCATCCGGTCGGTGGCGCGTTCGGCGACGTGGAGCTGGTGCGGGAACACCCGCACGCGCCCGCCGAGAAACGAGCCCAGGCCGTCGGCTTCGCGCGTCGCGCGGAGATGGAGGGTGTCGAGGCGGATGACGAAATCCTCGCTGTCGTCCACCTCACCGGCCGACAGGCGCTCGAGCAGCGTGCGCTCGCGTGGCTGCGCTGCCGCGGGCACGAGGGCATCGCTGGTGGCGGCCAGCCGCAGCGTGGTATCGCGTTGCGGAAAATGCGCCACGAGCACGCGCCCGTCGATGGCCGTGACGCGTCCGGTGCCGAGTTCGGAATTGAAGCGGTGGGTCAGGTGGTCCCCGACGGACCAGGCATGCACAGCACTGATTCTACAGAAGTCACCGCTCAGAGCCTGCGCTTCATCGGCCGCAGACGGGGAGGCTGTGAGACTCTGGGTGTCATGTCAGACGCTCACGCGATGCCTCCTCCTGCACCAGCCGGACGTCGCGCCACCCTTGTGGCGCTCATCGGTCTCACGGTCGCGATCGTCAGTGCGCTCGCGCTCGGCGTGTCCGGTGTCGGTTACCGCGCGGAGTGGTGGACGCTGGCGACGGCATTCGCGATATTTCGCTGGGCGGCCTATGGCGGCGCGGCCGGTGCGGCGGTCTCGCTCGCCGCGGCGGTGATTGGGGGCAACGCCCGGCGGGCCGTGGTCCTCGGCCTGTTCGGGGTGCTCATCGGCGGTCTGGTGTCGGTCGTGCCGTGGCAGTGGCGGCGGGCCGCGCGCGCGGTGCCGCCGATTCACGACATCACGACAGACCTCGACGATCCCCCGGTGTTCGTGGCGGTGCTGCCGCTGCGAACCACGGCCCGCAATTCAGCGGTCCACGGTGGCGCGAAGGTGGCAGCGGCGCAGCAGGCCGGCTATCCCGATCTCGCGCCGGCCATTGTCGGCCTGCCGCGCGTCGCGGCGTTCGAGGCGGCCGAGACGGCTGCGAGGACCATGGGCTGGGAGATTGTCTCGGTCGACCCGCCAGCCGGTCTGATCGAGGCCACCGACACCACACGTTGGTTCGGCTTCAAGGACGACGTGGTGATTCGGGTCCGCGAGCAGGCCGGTGGCAGCCGGGTAGACATGCGCTCGGTGTCGCGCGTCGGCGGCAGCGACGTCGGCACCAACGCCAGGCGCATCCGGGCGTACATGGCGCGGCTCGACGAGGCCGTCGCTGCTGCTCGGGGCGCATCAGGCCCGCGGTGAGGTGTCGCTGACACCGGCGCATACGGCCGCACCCCGATGCGGGTGCCGCGTCGCAGGTGCCAGCGGCCGTGGCTGCGAGTCGGTGCGTTGGCCAGAATGGAGAGACCGTGTATCCCGTGCTTTTTCGGATCGGGCAGTTCGAGATCACCAGCTTCGGCGTGTTGGTAGCCATCGGGGCGCTGGTCGGCATGTGGATCTTCGGCAGGGAACTCCGACGTTCCGGCCTGCCTGACGACGCCGTCGACTGCGGGTTTGCGGGTGTGATCGGCGGCATGGTGGGCGCCAAGCTGCTGTGGGTGATGGAGCATGCCGGGAGCGGCCCGCTCTCAGACCTGCTCTGGTCGCGCAGCGGCATGAGCTGGTTCGGTGGGCTTGCCGGCGGGCTGCTGGCGGGAATCGCGATGATCCGCCGTCGTCGTCTCCCGGCCATGGCCGTGGTCTCGGCTGCGGCGCCGGCACTGGTGGTCGGGCACGCGATTGGCCGGGTCGGCTGCTTCCTGGTGGGCGACGACTACGGCTGGGCCACCGACCTGCCGTGGGGCGTGGCCTTTCCGGAGGGTCTCCCGCCGACCACGGTCCCTGTTCACCCCACGCAGTTGTACGAGGCGCTGGCGCTTGTACCGCTCGCGCTGCTGCTGCTGCGGTGGCGACGGCAAGGGCGGCCCGACCATGTCGTGGTCGGGGGGTATCTGATGCTTGCCGGCGCCATCCGCTTTGGCATCGAGTTCGTGCGGGTGCACGAACCGGTGTTCGGCGGGCTCGCCGTGGCCCATCTGGCCGCGCTGCTGGCGGTGCTGGCGGGAACGGTGGTGCTGTACGCCGGCGGCACCCGCGCCGCTGGCGCTGTCAACATGCGCTCACGGTGAGAGGGGACGGGCAGTCGACGGGAGTTGGCGGAGAGAGTGGGATTCGAACCCACGGTAGGGTTTCCCCTACACACGCTTTCCAAGCGAGCGCCTTCAGCCTCTCGGCCATCTCTCCGCGCGGGTGGAGTGGCCAGTTTAGCGGAGGGCGGCAATCCGGCCAACGCCAAACTGTGACGTGACTGTGACGTGAGCCCCTCCGAGAGGGCCAGGAGCAGCGGGATCTCCTCGCCCGTCTCGGGTGCATTCGGCCCTTGGCCGTTGTTGCCGCCGCCCTCGAGGGCCCCGGCGCCCGGATCCCGCTCGTCAGCCCGCCCATCGGCACCGCGCCGCGCGGCGTCAAGGGCGTCGAGCGCCTGGCGCTTGGCGTCGATGCGGATGTGCGAGTAGTGCTCCAGCATCCGTCGCGACAGGTGGCCGCCCGCCTTCCTTTGGCAGGCTGGCCAGAGGTAGTGTTCCGGCTCGGCGTGCCCGAGCAGGGCGGCGCGTTCGACCATCCGTGCGATTTACCTCCACCGGCCGCATCGAGGTGTTGGCCGCGACGACGGCTGCACAGAAGACGTGTTCCCACTCGGGATTGGCAGCGGCGGCCTCGAAGAGCCGGGTGCGCTCCTCGGGCGCCAGCGCCCGACCGACCGGACGCTGACGCTCGGGCAGGTTGCGGACGTGGTCGGCCAGCGCGCGCCATCGGCCGCACGACTTGAGCACGCGCGACAGCACGCCGACGTCCATGTTGACCGTGCGGTTGGCCTTGCCGGCGTCATGGTGCTGGCGCTGGTAGTCGGCAATGGCCTTGGGCGTGATCGCGGTCGACGGCACGTCACCGAAGTAGCAACAGCGACATCTACGTGCTGGATCTCGATCGGAACGCGCCAATTCGTCTCACGACCGACCCCCAAGCGGACATCGCTCCTTACTGGTCCCCACAGGGCGACCGCATCGTCTTCAGTTCGCGGCGCGGCGGGCGTCGCTTCGACTTATACGAAATGGCTGTTGGCGGCGGGGCTGCCCAGCTGCTGCTCGGGGCCGATCAGACGAAATCGACCACGGATTGGTCGCGCGACGGGCGCTTCCTGCTGTTTCGAAGCTCTGATCCAGCATTCAGCTGGGACATCTGGGCCATGCCCATGACTGGCGACCGCACGCCATTTGCGGTCGTCAGAACGAAGTTCGCGGAGCGTGACGCGCGATTCTCTCCCGACGGAAGATCGATCGCCTATCAGTCCAACGATTCGGGACGATTTGAAGTCTATGTGCAGCCGTTCCCGATCGGCGAACGACAGCGGGTCTCCCTGGGTGGCGGTGTGCAGCCAGAGTGGAGTGATGACGGCCGTGAACTATTCTATCTTGCACTCGACGGTCACTTAGTGGCTGTGCCGGTCGCCAGCTCTTCACTCGGTCAGCCGCTTGCGATTGGAAAGGCGGCGCCGCTGTTTCGCACCAGGCTCGGCGCACTTCATGACATTGCCTTGCGCCAATACGCCTCCTCGAAGGACGCCCAACGGTTCCTGTTGGACACGGTCGTGGAAGAGGTCGCTGCGCCGATCACCGTCATTTACGGGGACACTCTGATGCACATCGTTGTTAGCGGAAGTCGTTGATGGATCGTGCGTTGGTGCGTGTCGATAGGCGTCACTGAGTGCGACCGGAATCAACTTCCAAGCGTGCGCCTTCAGCCTCTCGGCCATCTCTCCGTCTGCAGAACGAACCTTGGACGAGGGGTCGGCAGAAAATCATGGCACACGCCGACGAGGCCCCAGAGACCGCCGGCCGCGAGTGAGACGCCAACGCTGGCAGACCGACGCGACCCTTACACGGGTCGCGCTTCGACGATGGTGAACGCGCTGGATGTGGGCACCAGACGGGAATACTCGAGGCCCGTCGCGCGAAACAGTTCGTCGTACTCGGCCACCGTGCGCTGGCGCGCCTCGCCGAAGTAGAGCAGCATCATCATGTCCAGCACGGCGATCCCGGGATTGGGTTGGCCGGGAACCGTCAGCATCTCGATGACGAGCAGTCGGTCCGTCTCGCGCATCGCCTCGCGGCAGCGGGAAAGGATGGCGCGACACTCCGCGTCTGGCCAGTCGTGCAGGACCTGGCACAGGGCCCACACGTCGCCGGTAGTCGCCATAGGATCGAAAAAGCTGCCGCCAACGAAGTCGCACCGGTCCCTGACGCGGCGTGCCGATAGCAGCTGGTGTGCATCGGGAAGCACTTCCGGCTGGTCGACCAGCACGCCCCGCATCCCCGGGTGCGTCTCGAGGATGGCTGCCAGCAGCGACCCCGCGCCTCCGCCGACATCCACCACCGCACCCACACCAGACCAGTCGTAGGCCGCCGCAATGCGCTGATGCTCGTCGCTGCGCAAGTCGGCCAGCGCGCGGTTGAACATCTCGTACTCGTCCGGGAGCCGGCGCATGCGATCCCAGAAGGACTCCCCGAAGACGTGCTCGAAGCTCGATGCCCCTGTCCTCACGCTGTGGCCGAGTTCGGCAGCAGACTTCAGCACGTGTGCACCGCCCCAGAAGAGTGCGGCGTTACGCAGCCCGCCCGGCCGGTCACGGAAAAAATCGGACACCGACGTGTTGGCGAACACATCCGGCGAGACCTCTTGAAAGGCGCCGAACGCTGCCAGCGCGCGGAGCGAGCGGGTCACGGTCAGCGCATGCAGCCCGCTTCTCGCCGCCAGCTCCGAGGCCGGGAGCGGACCAGCATCGAGGTGATCGGGAACGCGACCTTCGATGAGTGCCGCGAGGACTGGCGTGAGATAGAGGTGCGAAAGCAGGCCAAAGGCCTTGAAAAACGTCTCTGGCGACGGCGCAGTGTCAGGCATTGCACGCGTAACCTAGCACGGCTGGCCGAACCTCCGTCTCTCTGGCGACGGTGCGTCAGAAACCCCCAGCGCTCCGGCAGCGTCATGCATGGGGGGCCGGCGTGCCCGGTTCCCGTCGGGGTCCACAAGGCTTCGTCGTAGGATGGAGATGGCCGCTCCATCGCCGTTCCGAGCGCCTGACATCGTGAGAGGTCTGCCATCGAAACCAGGCATCAAACCACCGCCACGTCGATATCGACGACCCGACTGGATTCGGGCCTGTATCGCGAAGTTTTTCACGCCTTCGGCCAGGGATTCTGTGTGTTCGAGGTGCTGCTCGATGAGAGGGGCACCCCGCGCGATTATCGCTTCCTCGAGGTAAACGGCACGTTCGAGCATCTGACCGGCTCGACCGCGCCCGTCGGCAGAACCGCCCTCGAGTTGGTGCCCGACCTCGAGCCGCACTGGATTGCCGTGTACGGCCGCGTGGCCCTGACCGGCGAGTCCACGCGATTTGTTCAGGGCTCGGCCGCGATGGGGCGGTGGTTCGAGGTCCACGCGGCTCGCATCGGTCGACCCGAGCAGCGGCTGGTCGCTCTGTCGTTCAATGACATCACCGCACAGCGCACGGCACAGGACGAGCGCGAGCAGGTCGAGGCCGCGCTGCGCGTCAGCGAACAGCGCTTCCGCCACTTGGCTGATACGGCGCCTGCGATGTTGTGGGTGACTGAACTGGACGGGACCTGCAGCTATCTCTCCCGCGGCTGGCAGGCTTACACCGGGCAGTCCGAAGAAGATGGTCTCGGCTATGGGTGGCTCGAGGCCCTGCACCCGAGCGATCGCGAAGCCGCCGGGCGCGCCTTCATCGAGGCCAACGCCACGCGTTCCTCTTTTGCCCTGGAACACCGCCTTCGCCGCGCCGACGGGGACTACCGCTGGGTGATTGACGCCGGCCGGCCGCGCCTTGCCGAGGACGGCGCGTTCGAGGGCTATGTGGGCTCGGTCATCGACATCCACGACCGCAAGTTGGCCGAGGAGCGCCTGGAACTGGCCGTCAACTCCGGCAACGTCGGCTTGTGGTACTGCGACTTGCCGTTCGACACGCTGGTGTGGAACAGCCAGGTGAAGGAGCATTTCGGTCTGCCGCCAGATGCGGTGGTCACTATCGACACCTTTTATGAGCTCATGCACCCGGACGACCGTGAGCCGACGCGTCTGGCGATCGAGACCTCGATCGCCGAACAACAGCCGTACGACACTCACTACCGGACAGTTGGCCTCGACGGTCGGACGCGGTGGATCAGGGCGATTGGGCGGGCGCGCTTCGACGGCGGGCGGCCCGTCCACTTCGATGGCATCACCATCGACGTGAGCGAGTTGGTGGGGCTGCGAGAGTCGGCCGAGGCGGCCAGCCTCGCGAAGGACGAGTTCCTCGCGATGCTCGGCCACGAACTGCGCAATCCGCTGGCGCCCATCGTGACCGCGCTACAGCTGCTCAAGCTACGCGGCGTCGATGCCGCAGAGCGTGAACGCGCCGTCATCGAACGCCAGGTCCGGCACGTCGTCAAGCTGGTCGACGACCTGCTCGACGTCTCGCGCATCACCCGCGGCCGCATCGAGCTGCACAGGGAGTCGGTCGAACTGGTTGACATCGTGGTGCGCGCGGTCGAACTCGCCAGCCCGCTGCTCGAACAGCTACGTCACGAGCTGCGTATCGACGTGCCGCGAGGTCTTCAGGTGAGTGCCGACCCAGTGCGGCTGGCGCAGGTGGTCACCAACCTCCTGACCAACGCAGCCAAGTACACCGAACCGGGCGGCATCGTTACGGTGCAAGCCGTCCGTGACGGACACAACGCACGCCTGCGTGTCACCGATACAGGCATCGGCATCGACACAGACACGTTGCCACGCGTGTTCGACCTCTTCGTGCAGGAGCGGCAGTCACTGGCCCGTTCGCAGGGCGGCCTCGGTCTGGGCCTGGCGATCGTGCGCAACCTGGTGGAGTTGCACGGCGGCACGGTCTCGGCTCGCAGCGAGGGCAAGGGCGCCGGGGCGGAGTTCACAATCTGTCTGCCGCTCGACGAGCAGGCCGAGCCGCCCGCGTCGGTCGTCGATAGCCAGAGGCGGCACGATCTGGCTCCGCGGGCCGACGGTGCTCGCGTGCTCGTAGTCGATGACAACGAAGACGCGGCAACGCTGCTCGGCGCCTTGCTTGCCACACTCGGCTACGAGACCCGAGTCGTATACGACGCACCTGCCGCGCTGGAAGCCGCCGCCGCGTTCAAGCCGCATGTGGCCTTGCTCGACATCGGCCTGCCGGTCATGGACGGGTTTGAGCTGGCACAACGCATGCGACAGCATCGCGAGTTACAGGCAATACACCTGGTGGCCCTCACCGGCTACGGGCAGGCGCGCGACCGGCGGGCATCCGCCGAGGCCGGCTTCTCTGCGCACCTGGTCAAGCCGGTAGACGCCGAAGAACTGCACCGCGTGCTGTGCTCGCTCGAGACGTCTGGCCGACTCACCTCCGACCACGGGTCGCGGCTGGCCTAGGTTGCCAGGCGATGGGACACGCGTGGGCACGCGTGACGGCAGGACAGGTCAGGCGGGCCCGCTGCGCTGTTTGATCCGAATGTCCTCGGTCTGTGCTAGGAGTTTGGCCAGGGTCGACCGGCTTGGTGTGGTAGTCAACGCACCCGGACTCGAGCGCCCGACCGCGATCGCCGGCCAGCGCGTGCGCCGTCAGCGCGATGACGGGGATGCCGGCAGTGGATGCTTCGCCCTTGATGAGCCGCGTCGCCTCCCAGCCGTCCAGTTCCGGCATGTTCGTGTCCATCAGGATGACGTCGGGCAGCTCCTGCCGCTCGCGGCGTCGACGCTGACCGAGGTACGGGCTGATGGTGATCGACGGCTCCACGAGAGAGCGTCACGAGCACTACATGCGGCGCTGCCTGTGGCTGGCGCGCGAGGCGCTGGCTGCGGGTGAGGTGACGGTGGGCGCGATCGTCGTGCAAGGCGATCGCGTCGTCGGCGAGGGGCGCGAGTCGACGGCACATCTCCGACCGCTCGCCTGCAGGCATTGCACGACACGGCGACGCCGCCAGGAACTGGCGCGTGGCACGCGACCAGGATGATGCTCTATCTCAGCTGGGCAGGACTGGGCGGCTTGTCGCGCGCAGTACACTGCAACATCGGCCGGCCTGCCGTCTGGGTCATGCTGCCGGCCGATTGAGCGCCAGCGCCGTGACCATCAGCCGGCCTGCCGGCACGGGCGCGCGCCTCTCCGCTGTCACTGGTAAGGTTGAAACCTTTTCGGGTCCTGACGACAATCACACGCGAGGCAGTCAAGCACGCAGGTCACAGCCACACGGTGCGTGATCGAGGTGGGTTCAATGGCGACGTCGTTCGAAGAGCTTCTGGTCGGGAAAGAAGCCAGCTTGGCACTCCTGCAGGCGGTTGCAGAGCACAGTTTCGACTCCATGCTCGTCACCGATGCGTCGGTAGCAGGTAAAATCATCTACGCCAACAGGGCGTTCAAGAAGCTGACGGGGCACGACCCTGGAGACGTGCTCGGGCAGACGCCGCGAATCCTTCAGGGGCCGGCGACGGACAAAGCCGTGATCAAGCGCCTTGCGAGTGCCTTGAAGTCAGGCAGCCGCTTCGAGGGCAGAGCCATCAATTACAAGAAGGACGGCACGCCTTTCATCATGGTCTGGCGGGTCGTGCCAATCAAGGTCGGTCGAAAGATCGCCGCCTGGGTCGCCATCCAGCGCAACGGCTCCGACACCTGACCTACCGGCCGATGGTCGTTCCGCGATCGTTTTAGCGAGATCTACAGTGGTTTACAGGAATCGACGCTCGTGGTGTGCTTCGCGCTACACGTCGGAACCTGTAACGCGTATCGCAATCGAGAGCACGCCATCGCGCACGGCCAGGTGGATTTCCAAGCGAGCGCCTTCAGCCTCTCGGCCATCTCCCCGCGCGGTCGGAACACGAGTTCAGCGGAGGGCGGCAATCCGGCCAACGCAAACTGTGAGGGGTGAGTGCGGCGCGTCCCCTTGGCTACGTCTCTTGACCGACCCGGCCCGCGACACTGGCCACCGTGGCGACGAGCTCGGACGGGTCGACCGGCTTGGCCATGTGGACGGCAAAGCCGGCGCGTAACGCCCGTGTCCGGTCCTCGCTGCGCGCAAAGGCCGTGAGCGCGATGGCCGGCACCTTCCCGCCGCGGAGCGCGCCGAGCGCACGCACGCGCCTCAGCAACTCGTAGCCGTCCATGCCCGGCATGCCGATGTCGGTGAGCAGCACATCCGGTCGGTGGTGCTCGACCAGCTCCAGCGCCTGGGCTGCGGCGCCTGCCGTAATCACCCGGGCAGCACAGTCTTCGAGCACGCGTTGAATCAGCTCGAGGGCATCGGCGTGGTCGTCCACGACCAGCACGGTGACTCCGGACAGTTCGGCTTGGGCGAAGCCGGCCAACGCCGGTGCTGTCGCGCGCGGGTGCAGCCGATCGGGGGGCACCGCAGCCCGATGCACGACGCTCAAGGGCAGGCTCACCGACACGGTTGTCCCACACCCGGGCCCGGCGCTCTCGACGGCCACCGTCCCGCCATGCAGTTCGGTGAGGCTCTTGACGATCGACAAGCCCAGTCCAAGGCCGCCGTGCTGACGGGTGGTCGAGGCGTCACCCTGCCGGAACCGCTCGAACAGCTGCGGGATCAGCTCCGGCTGAATGCCGATCCCGGTGTCGGCGACGCTGATCTCGACATGCGAGTTCACCCGCTCCAGGACGACCTGCACCTTGCCGTCCCTGGGTGTGAACTTGATGGCGTTGGAGAGCAGGTTCCAGATGATCTGCTGCAGCCGACCGGCGTCGCCGGAGATGGGCCCAGCCAGCGGGTCGAGGACTTTCTCGATCCGGATGCCCTTGGCGTCGGCTGCCGGCTCGATGCTCGAGAGCGCGCCCTCGATGGCCGAGACCGGGGAAATGGGCTGGACGTCCAACCGCACCTTTCCCGCGGTGATGCGGCTCATGTCCAGCAGGTCCTCGATCAGCTGGGCCTGGGCCTGGGCATTGCGCTGGATGGTGTCCAGGCCCTTCTGCAGGTCGGGCCGATCGCCGCCGGCCGTGCGCAGAATCGTGGACCACCCGAGAATCGCGTTCAGCGGGGTGCGCAGCTCATGCGACAGCGTCGCCAGGAACTCGTCCTTGATGTTGCTCATACGCTCGGCGGTGCTGCGCGCCGTCCGTTCGCTGTCGAGCAGGGACTGGGTGGTTTCGAACAGGCGCGCGTTGTCGATCGCGATGCCGGCCTGTGCGGCCACCCCGAGCACCAACCGCTCGGTGCGGTCCGTGAACACACCCGGCGAGGGATGGCCGAAGAACAGTCCTCCGAGCACATCCCCGGAGCGGGAGCGGACGGGCACGGCGAGGTAACTGCGCACCGGGAGGTGGCCTCGCGGCATGCCGTGATGCGGCGCCATGGTGCCGTAGCGCGCATCGGTCAGGACGTCGTCGATGCGGATCGGCGCTTCTCCGCGGAAGGTCGGCCCGAACAACGCCGTCGCGCGCGGCTTGCCGAACCCGTCGAAGGCCTCCCGGGACGCGCCCGAGAGCGTGTAGAGGAGCAGGGCGTCGCCGTTGTCGTCGGTCGTGGTGTAGAAGAACGCGCCGAACTTGGCCCCGCTCAACTCCGTCGCCGCATCGGTGACGGCCTGCAGCAACTCGTTGAGTTCCAGCTTGGCCGCCACCGTCTGGCCGGTGGTGTTGAGCAACTCCAGCACTCGCGTCTCCTCGCGCAAGGCCTCTTCGGCGTGCTTGCGGGCGGTGACGTCCTCGATGACCCCCAGGAAGCGCTCCGGGTCGCCGGCCGCGCCGTGGAGCAGCGTGACAGTCGTCAGGCTCCACACCAACGACTGATCCTTTCGGAGGTATCGCTTCTCCAGCGAGTATTCCCGAATCGTGCCGGCCAGCATCTGGCTGACGAAACTCTCCGTGGCGGCGCGGTCGTCGGGATGCGTGATGTCAGTAAACGTCAGCTGCTGCAGCTCGCTCGCAGAGTAGCCGAGGATGTCGGCGAACTTGCGGTTGACGTCGATGAACCGTCCGCCGAGCTCGGCGACGGCAATCCCCACCGCAGCCTGGGCAAACATCGCGCGGAGGCGCTCTTCGCTCCGGCGCAGCGCATCGGCCGCCTCCCGCCGCTCGGTGACGTCGGCGCAGGCCCCTGTCACGTACTGCGACTGGCCGTCGTGGCCGACCATGGTCTTGGCCTTCGCGTGGATCCACCGGCTGCTGTGGTCAGGCCGCAGCACGCGGAACTCCACGTCCAGGTCGGCGCCGTGGTGCAGGCAGCGCTCGTACCCGGCCCGCACGCTGGCGCGATCGTCGGGATGGGCGGCCGCGACCAACGTCTCCAACGACTGCCTGGGACCAGGGCTGAGCCCTAACAACTGGTCGAGGTTGGCGTCCCACTCCACTGCGTTGGTGCGAAGGTCCCACCGAAACGTGCCCGTGCCGGCGGCGCTCAACGCGGCGGTCAGCCGCTCCTGGCTCTGACGCAGCGCTTCCCTGGTGCGCACCAGTTCCGCCTCAGCGCGCTCGCGCGCCAGCACGATGCTGGTGGCATTCTGGAGTGCGACGGACCGGAGACGGTCGTCCTCGTCGTCGGCTCTGGCCACTATCGTGCTCCGAGCGCCTCTGACGCCAGACGGGTCCCGGTGACGCGCGCCGTGATCTTGGCAAAGGCGGTGTCGCGGCTCGTCGAGGTGTCATCGGCGAATGGCGAGAAGCCGCAGTCGTCGGTAGACCCCAGCTGGTCGACAGGAATATATTGCGCGGCCTCCAGGAGACGATCCCGGACTTCCTCAGGCGTCTCCACTCGTGGGTCAATTGGCGCGACGACACCGACAAATACGCGATGCTCCGGCTTGACGTGGCGCCGCAAGAGCTCGAGCACGCGCGGGCGATTGCGTTCACCGGCGAGGGCGACGTAGAAGCTGCCCACCTTCAACCGGAACAGGGCCGGCAGCAAGTCGGCGTAATCGACGTCGGCGCTGTGCGTCGAGTCCATGTCACCGCCAGGGCAGGTATGCACGCCGATGCGCTGTTGCTCCTCGGGCGAGAATCGCGACAGCGCCAGGTTGTTCAGGTCGATGAAACTGTGCAGCAACTGTCCCGACGGGTCGATCTTCATCGCGAGGCGACCCTCGGTGAAGTCGATCTGCACCTTGTAGGCACCCCGCTCGAAGCAGCGGCGGATTTCGGTCTCGTGCTCGGCCAGGAGATCGTCGATGAATTGTTCGCGCGAGTAGCCGGCAATCGGCTCGTGCGGATACATCAGGCTGAGCGCGGACGGCGAGATGATCGCCTGCTTCAGCGGACGCGTCGCATACTGCTGCGCCACGTCCAGATAGGCGTCCGCATACCGCTTGTACCGGAAGGGCCCCGCGGTGAGCACGGGCATGCGTCGCGTGTGCCCGGCGGCGAATGGAATCCGGAAGCCGTCCGGCGCGGTGTTGGGCAGGCCATGCACCGAATAGGTCCAGAAGTTGTGGTACTTGCGCTGCTCGCCGTCGGTGATGACGGGCGAGCCGGTCGCTTCGAAGCGCGCGATGGTGTCGCGAATGGCCTCGTCGTACAGCGCGTCCAGCTGCGGGTCGTCCGAGTCGCCCGCGCGAACCGCCTCGATGAGGGCGGGCGGCCGGGGCAGACTGCCGATAGGTTCGGTGGGTATCGTCATGCGGTTCCATCGCCGATGCCCGCGGCGTTCGGATGTCACTGGGCGCGCCGGGCGATAGTGTCGACGGCACGCGCACGCCTGTCAACCGCCGCGCGACGCCGGTCGCGGCTGGCCGGCCTGTCGTCGCCGATTGAGGGTCGTGCGAGAATCGGCGTTCGTTGTCCTGCGTCCCGTCCTGTCATGCGGCGCGTCCTGCCGCCAGAGGAGTCGTCCCATGCGCGTGCTGGTCACTGGTGGCACCGGTACAGTCGGGTCCCACGTCGTCAAGGAGCTGGTTGGCCGTGGCATCGAGGTCCGCGTGTTGACGCGCGACCCGGCCAAGGCGCAGTTGCCCGAAGGCGCAACGGCGGTCGCGGGCAACCTGCTGGACGTGACGACGATCAC
>JBKJQW010000023.1:0-91571 GCA_046593715.1 Luteitalea sp. | reverse complement strand
TCTGCTGATCGACGGCGCCACCGTGGCCCGCCAGGTGCCCTTTGCCGAAGCAGCGCCGCTCGTCGAGCGCATCTCCTTCCGAACGGGCCACCTTCGCGCCGTGCCGACCCGCGAGGATGACCGGTACGCCGTCGAAGGCGACCTGGCACGCCCGGACGAACCGGTGCCGCCCGCCGTGTACCACGTTGATGATGTGCGCGTTTCGCCCCGACCGTGACCGCGATCTACGCACCGTCTGGTGCTGCCGTCACCCTGAACCTCCTGCTGGTCGCGGCGATGTCGAGCCTGCCGACCCTCGCCACCGCACAATCGTTCGATCCTCGACAGCTGCATGCCATCCGCGCTACAGAAGCGCCCGTGATCGACGGCCGCCTCGAGGAGGCGATCTGGGACAGTGCCTCCCCGGCGAGCGGGTTTCGGCAGCGCGACCCGGTGGAAGGTGAGCCGGCCTCCGAAGACACCGTGGTGCGTCTGGCTTACGACGAGCAGGCCCTCTACATCGGGGCCCGGCTCTACGACCGCCACCCGGAGGCCATCGTCCGGCAGCTGTCGCGACGTGACGTCGCCGTCGAGGCCGACGCCTTCATCGTCTACCTCGACCCGCATCATGACCACCTGACGGGGGCGCAGTTTGGCGTCTCAGCCGCCGGCGTGCAGCGCGATGCCCTCATCTACAACGACCAGTTCCTCGACGTGACGTGGGATGCCGTCTGGGCGTCAGCCGTCGAGGTGGACGCCGAGGGCTGGACTGTCGAGATGCGGATCCCGCTGTCTCAACTGCGGTTCCCGGCTGCCGACCACTACACCTGGGGCATCAACGTCCAGCGGGTGATTCAACGCAACAACGAGTCGGCCTGGCTGCAGCTGGTGCGCAAGAACGAGGCAGGGCTGGCCTCGCGCATGGCCCACCTCGAGGACATCGCAGGCATCACGCCGCCTGGCACGCTCGAGCTGATGCCCTATGTCACCTCACGCGCGGAGTTCATCACCCCGCCCGTCGCCGGCAATCCGTTCAACGACGGCGCGAGAGCGGTCGGGGCTGCCGGCCTGGACCTCAAGTACGGCGTGACCAACAGCCTCACGCTCGACGCCACGTTCAATCCCGACTTCGGCCAGGTCGAGGTGGACCCTGCGGTGGTCAACCTGACGCAGTTCGAGGTGTTTTTCGAAGAGCGGCGCCCGTTCTTCACCGAAGGGGCCAAGGTGTTTGGCAATTTCGGGCGCAGCGGCGCGAGCGAGTACTGGGGCTTCTTTCGGCCGGAGCCGACGCTCTTCTACAGCCGACGCATCGGCCGCGCGCCGCAGGGTCGGGTTGGCGGTCCCTACGCCGACGCGCCGGCCACCACGACCATCCTTGGGGCGGCCAAGCTGGTGGGTCGGACCCGGCAGGGCTGGACCCTCGGTGCGCTCAATGCGGTGACCGGCCGAGAGCAGGCCCGTCTGTCGGACGGGCTGGTCTCGAGTCGGCGCGACGTGGAGCCGCTGACCAACTACGCGGTGCTGCGTGCCCAGCGGGAGTTTGGGTCGCGTGCCGGCATCGGGGTCCTGGGCACCTCGGTGATCCGCGAGCAGCGCGAGCCGCAGCTGGCGGGCGCGCTGGCCTCACGCGCGCACATGCTGGGCGTGGACGGGCACTGGTTTCTCGACGCGTCGCGTCAGTGGGTGCTGCACGGTGGTATTGCCGGCAGTTGGCTGCAGGGCAGTGAGGCCGCGATCGGCCGGCTGCAGCGGGCCGAGCAACGGTACTACCAGAGGCCGGATGCGCCGCACGTCGCCCTCGACCCGGGGGCCCGGAATCTCCGCGGGTGGACCGGCCAGGCCAACCTGAACAAGCAGAGCGGCAACGTCACGGCCAACGTGGGCGTGTGGGGCATGAGCCCCGGGCTCGAGGTCAACGACCTCGGGTTCTCGACCCAGACGGACCGGGCGGGCGGACACGCGATGGTGTTGTTCCGCAAGCTCGTTCCCGATGGCTGGACGCGCGAGCGCTCGGCGTGGATCTCCAAGTGGTGGACGTGGAATTACGGCGCCGAACTGCAGGGTGATGGCTGGCAGGCGGCCAGCAGCATCCAGTTCCGTAATTTCTGGCGCTCGACCTTGACCGGTACGTACGCGCGGCGGGTCTGGGACGACAAGCTGACGCGCGGCGGGCCGACGGTCATCCGGCCGGGCAGTCTTGGCGCGCAACTGCAGGTGACCACGGACAATCGCAAAATCGCGGTGCTCTCCACCGACCTGGGCTACACGTCCCGCCAGTACGGCGCGTCCGCGCTCTCGGCAGGCACCGCGCTGACCCTGCGGCCGGTGCCCGCCGTCACCGTCAGTGCCGGTCCGGCCGTCCGCCGCAACATCGTTGCCGCCCAGTACCTGTCCACGGTGGCCGATCCGTTGGCCCTGCCGACCTATGGCCAGCGGTACGTGTTCGGTGAACTGGCGCAGACCGAGGTGTCGATGGTCACCCGCCTGTCCGTGGTGCTGTCGCCGCGCATGTCGCTGCAGATGTTCCTGCAGCCGCTGGTCTCGGCCGGCGACTACGGCGCGATCAAGGAGGTGGCGGCACCTCGGACGTTTGCCTTCGTGCGGTATGGCGAGGACGCCGGCAGCACCATCTCCGCCGGGCCGGGTGGCAAGGGACTCGTGATCGACCCCGACGGCGCCGGCGCGGCGGCGCCCTTTGCCATCGCGCGGCCCGATTTCAATGTCCGGTCGCTGCGGGCCAACACCGTCTTCCGCTGGGAGTTCCGGCCGGGGTCGGCCTTCTTCTTCGTGTGGACGCAGCAGCGCCGCGACCTCGATGGCACCGGCAACTTCGATCTCGCCGGAGATACCGGGCGCCTCTTCGGCGCGCCCGCCGACGACGTGCTGCTGGTGAAGATGTCGTACTGGTTCGGCGCGCGGTGAGGCGTCGGGACTTGAGATGTGGGTCCAGAGCCCGTATACACTCTGCACGAACCATGACCATGTCCCTCAATCGACGCGCCTTTCTCACGGCGACGGCCTCGGCAGCCGTGGCCACGACCCTGTCTCCGGCCGCCATCGCGGCCGCTCCGGTGGTTCGCGCTGGCAAGAGCCAGTTGCGGATCGGGCTGGCCGCGTACTCGATGCGCCAGTACCTGCAGGCCAAGCCAGGGACCAAGGGCGCCATGGACCTGCTCGGGTTCGTGGACTGGGCCGCGACGCTTGGCGTGGACGCCGTGGAGCTCACGTCGTACTTCTTCCCCGCGACGTTCGACCGCGCCTATCTCAATGAGGTAAAGAGGCGCTGTCACGTCAATGGGCTCGACATCTCCGGTGGCGCCATCCGCAACAACTTCACCTTGCCCGATGAGGATCCGCAGCTGCAGACGTGGCTCACGCACACCGACACCTGGCTCGGGCACTACGCCGTACTCGGGGCCCCGGTGGTGCGCGTGTTCAGCGGCGTGCCGCCCAAGGGGATGACCGAGGAACAAGGCATCGCCAACGGCATCAAGAACCTGAAGAAGGCCCTGGTCTTTGCCGAGAAGCACGGGGTCATCCTCGGCCTCGAGAACCACGACTACCTGACAAAGATCGATCGCATGCTGCCGGCGCTGAAGCAGATCGACTCGCCGTGGTTCGGCGTGAACCTCGACTCGGGCAACGTCGACGACGCCGATGTGTACCCGCAGCTCCAGAAGATCGTTCCCTACGCGGTCAACGTCCAGCTGAAGGTGGAGACCGGCCCGGCCAAGGCGAAGGTGCCGACCGACGTGCCGCGCTTTGTCAAGATGCTGAGAGACGCGGACTATCGCGGCTACGTCGTGCTCGAGTACGAGGCCGACCCCGATCCCTACGAGGCCATCCCGCGTCACCTCGCGACCCTGCGGGACGCCATCGGAAAGGCCTGAGCCATGGATCTGGTCACCGCGCTGTTCGTGTTCATGCTCTCGACCTTCATCGGCATGGACGTCATCAGGCGAGTGTCGCGCCTGCTGCATACGCCGCTGATGTCGCTGACCAACGCCATATCGGCGATCGCCATCGTCGGGGCCATCATCCTGGCCGGACCACAGCACGACCGGACCAGCACCATCCTTGGCGCCATCGCGGTGTTCGCCTCGACGACCAACATCATCAGCGGCTTCCTGATCACCGACCGCATGCTGAAGATGTTCAAGAAAAAAGAGACGGGCAAGTGAGTCCGCAGACGATCGACCTCGTCTACCTGGTCTCTGCGGCGCTCTTCATCTTCTCGCTCAAGTGGATGAGCGATCCGAAGACGGCGCGCAACGGCGTCTTCGCCGGTGTCGCCGCCATGGCGCTGGCGGTGATCGGCACGCTGCTGCGGCCCGATATCGCCAGCTACACCTGGATCTTCATCGCCATCGTCCTCGGCACTATCGTCGGCGTGCCGTTGTCGTGGGTGCCGCTGACCGCCGTCCCGCAGCGGACCGCGTTGTCGCACGCGTTCGGTGGCCTGGCCGCCGGGCTGGTCGGGATCGGCAAGTACTACCTCTTCCTGCACGATGGCGATCTCACCGCCTTCCGGACCGGGGCGATCGTCTTCGAGGTCGCCCTCGGGCTGATGACCTGCACCGGCAGTCTGGTGGCCGCCGGCAAGCTCCAGGAGGTGCTGCCGACGCGGCCGGTCACCTATCCGGGCCAGAACTTCGTCAACTTCGGGCTGATCGGGGCAGCCGTGTTGATCGGCATCGCCCTTGTCGTCAACCCGACGCTGACGTTCCTTTTCCCCGTGCTGATCGTGCTGGCGCTCGCCTTTGGCGTGATGCTGGTGATGCCGATCGGCGGCGCCGACATGCCGACGGTGATCTCGCTGCTCAACTCGTACGCGGGCCTGGCAGCGGTGGCGATGGGATTTGTCCTCGAGAACAAGCTCCTGATCGTCGCCGGGGCACTCGACGGTTCGTCTGGCCTGATTCTCTCGATCATCATGTGCCGGGCCATGAATCGCTCGTTCACCAACGTGCTCTTCGGCGCGTTCGGCCAGGTGAGCGCCACCACGACCCAGGCCGAGCAGCGCACCGCCAAGTCGGCCACCATCGACGATGCCGCGCAGCTGCTCGAGAATGCCGATCGCGTCGTGATCGTGCCCGGCTACGGCATGGCCGTGGCGCAGGCGCAGCACCGCGTGCGTGACGTCTTCGAGCAGTTGACCAAGAAGGGCATCGATGTGAAGTTCGCCGTGCACCCGGTGGCCGGGCGCATGCCGGGCCACATGAACGTGCTGCTGGCCGAAGCCGAGATTCCGTACGACCAGATTGTCGAGATGGACGACATCAACCCGGAGATGACGCAGGTCGATGTCTGCATCATCCTCGGCGCCAATGACGTCGTGAACCCGGCCGCGCGACACGACAAGGGCAGCCCGATTTACGGCATGCCGATCATCGACGCCGACAAGGCCCGCACCGTGCTCGCCAACAAGCGCTCCATGAACCCGGGCTTTGCCGGCATCGAGAACGAGCTCTACTACGCGCCCAACACGCTCATGCTCTTTGGTGACTCCAAGGCGGTGATGGGCGAACTCGCCAAGCGGCTCAGCGGCGACGGCGGAGGACACTGAATCTTCCTGCATGCCCAAGCCCAACGTGCGTGTCGTGGTGGTGGGGGCGGGAGCCTTCGGGGGCTGGACGGCGCTGATGCTGCGCCGCAGCGGCGCCGACGTGACGCTGGTCGACGCCTGGGGCCCGGGCCACGCGCGCGCCAGTTCCGGGGGCGAGACCCGGGTGGTTCGCGGCACCTATGGGTCGCGGGCGATCTACACGGCGATGGCGGCCCGGGCCATGCAGTTGTGGCGCGAGCACGACGCCCGGGCGCCGCAGCCGTTCTTTCACCGCACCGGCGCCCTGTGGATGTTCAGCGGTGACGAGTCCTTTGGCGAGGCGTCGCTGGCGCCGATGGCAGCCGCTGGCCTGCCCGCGCAGTGGCTCGACCCCGATGCCGCGCACGCCCGCTGGCCGCTCATCTGCCTGGACGGCGTCTCGAAACTGCTGTGGGAACCCGAGGCCGGCTATGCGCTGGCTCGCCGTGCCTGCGAGCACGTCGTCCAGACGCTGGTGGCCGAGGGCGGCACCTACGTGGTGGCCCAGGTCGCACCCGTGCACACGGCCGGTCGGCCGCTCCGGACGCTGGCGCTGGCCGACGGCCAGACCCTGGCCGCGGATCTCGTGGTGCTGGCCTGCGGTCCGTGGCTCGGCACCGTCTGTCCCGACGTCGTCGGCCCCCGCATCCGCCCGAGCCGTCAGGAGTCGTTCTACTTCGCCACGCCGGCCGGCGACGCGCGCTGGCTGCCCCCGCAGATGCCCGTCTGGCTGGACCACCGCGCGCAGATGATCTACGGCATCCCCGGCAACGCCCATCGCGGCTTCAAGGTCGCCGACGACACGTACGGCGCGACGTTTGACCCGACGAGCGGGGATCGCGCCCACACGCCGGAATTGCTGGCCGAGGCGCGGGCCTTTCTGCGCCTGCGGTTCCCGGCCATTGCCGACGCGCCGCTGCTGGGCTCCGAGGTCTGTCAATACGAGCTCACGTCGGACTCCCACTTCCTGATCGACAGCCATCCAGGCGCCGACAACGTCTGGCTCGTCGGTGGTGGCTCGGGGCACGGCTTCAAGATGGGGCCAGCGCTCGGGGAGTATGCGACGCGCGTGGTGCTCGGCCAGGCAGAACCCGACGCCGCCTTCCGGCTGGCACGATAAGGTCCACGCGCCGGTCGCGCCGAGCGGAGCGATAATGGCCTCGCTCGATGACGTTGACCCGCTCCGAATTTCTGCGCGCGGCGACGGCCGCACTCACCATCGGCGCCCACAGCGCCCGGGCGCTCACTCAGCCCAAGCCGCCCATGCTCACCAGAACCATTCCCTCATCGGGGGTCGCCCTTCCGGTCATCGGCCTCGGGACCTGGCGCGGTTTCGATGTCGGCGCCGACACGGCGGCGCGAGCGTCGCTGGCCGACGTCCTCCGCGCGCTGCTCGAGTCCGGCGGTCGGGTCATCGACAGCTCGCCCATGTACGGCTCGTCGGAGGACGTGGCCGGATCCTTGCTGACCGCGCTGGCGGCGCACGACCGCGTGTTCGTAGCAACGAAAGTGTGGATCGAGGGACGACAGGCCGGCATCACGCAGATGGAGGACTCGATGCGCAAGCTGCAGCACACGCCCGTCGAACTGATGCAGATTCACAACCTGGTCGACTGGCGGACCCAGCTCGCCACGCTGCGGGACTGGAAGCGCGAGGGGCGCATCGGCCACCTCGGCATCACCCACTATCGTGACGATGCGCACGAGCAACTGGAAGCCGTGATCCGCGCCGAGCCCCTCGACGCGGTTCAGCTGAACTACTCGATCGACGACCGCGCGGCCGAGGGACGCCTGTTGCCGCTGGCCGCCGACCGTGGGGTGGCGGTGCTGGTCAATCTGCCCTTCGGCGGCGGCGGCCTGCTCACACGGCTGCGGGGCAGGCCGTTGCCTGACTGGGCTGGAGAGATCGGCTGCCGGTCGTGGGCGCAGATGCTGCTGAAGTACGTGATTGCGCACCCCGCCGTCACCTGCGTCATCCCCGGTACGAGCCGCGCCACCCACATGCGGGAGAACGCCGAGGCCGGCACCGGCGTGCTGCCCGACGCCGACATGCGTCGTCGCATGCGGGCCGCGCTGGCGTGAACGGCGCGCTGTCAACCTTGCCGGCCGCGGCTCGTAATACATGGGCATGATGCTGATGCCCGATCCCACCGCGTCGCTGCGGTCCTTCACCACGCGCACCATGCTGGGTGTGCTGTGCCTGGCAGCGCCATCGCCGGTGTGCGCCCAGCGGACCACCGCTGCGACGCCGAGCGCGGCCAGCGCGCCAGCCACTTCTCCGCAGATGGCCAGCGCGTTGGACGATCGCCGGCCGCAGAGCGCCGACCAGGTTCGTGAAGAGCTGAGCAGTCTGCTCCAGGATCACCCGCCGGCGGTGCGCGAAGTGCTGCAGCGCGAGCCGGCCCTGCTGGACAACGCCGACTACCTCGCGCCCTATCCACGGCTGGCGGGCTACGTCGCGGCCCATCCCGAGATTGGCCGCTCGCCGGCGTACTTCCTTGGCGAGCCGCACCGATTCGAACAGGCCGACCCGGCCACCTGGATGTGGCGCGAGTTGATGACGTCGATCTCGGTCGGGGGGCTGCTGCTCGGCGCGGCGCTCGGGTTCGGCTGGCTGGTGCGCACCGCGCTCGACCATCGCCGCTGGCAGCGTGTGTCGAAGGTCCAGGTGGACACGCACAGCAAGCTGCTCGATCGCATCAGCGGCAGCGAGGACCTGCGAACCTACATGGACTCGACGGCCGGGCGACAGTTCCTGGAGTCGGCGCCGATCGCGCTGGACGGCAAGTCCGCGCCACTGGCAGCACCCGTGAACCGGATTCTCTGGTCAGTACAGGTCGGCGTGGTGTCGCTCGCGCTGGGGATCGCGTTCCAGGTGGTCAGCCGCGGGGTCCTCGACGATGCGGCGCAGCCGCTGCGGGTCCTCGGGGTGCTGATCACGGCCATCGGCGGCGGCTTCCTCGTCTCGGCAGCGCTGTCCTATCTCATCTCCAGGCGTCTGGGCCTCATCCACACCCCCGAACGCGCGACCGTCGACGCGGCCCGGCCGCTCTGACATGACCGACTCCCGCGTCGACGTCCTCACCCTTCCCGCCGCCCCCAGCGACGACACGTTCGTGCTGCGCGAAGATGAATTCCGCCTGCTCTACGACCGCACGTCGCGGGCGCTGTGGGTCTACCTGTACCGGCTCGTCCGAGACGCCGATGCGGCCGACGACCTGCTGCAGGACACCTACTACCGCTTCCTGCGATCGCCGGCGACCTACGACGGCGCCGCGCACGAACGCAACACGCTCTACCGGATCGCCACCAATCTGGTGCGCGACGCCCGGCGTCGTCGACAACCGCCCATGGTGTCGCTCGAGGCGCCGGTAGGCGCCACGCTGGCCAGTGCGACCGACGCGGTGCATGCCACGGGCGACCGTGCCGATGTCCAGCGGGCCCTGACGCAGCTGCGCACCCGGGACCAGGCGTTGCTGTGGCTGGCGTACGCGGAAGGCTCGTCGCACCAGGAGATTGCCGAGTCGCTCGGGCTGCGTCAGCGCAGCGTCAAGACGATGCTGTTTCGCGCCCGGCAGCGCCTGGCGGCCCTGCTGCCGCGCACGCCCTCACGTGGAGGCGCGCGGTGACCGCCCGGCACTGTCCTCACGAGGACGCCGTGGTCGCGGTCGCTCTCGACGCCACCCAGGATCTGTCGGTCGAGCTCGTGGCGCACCTGGCGGCGTGCGCTGGCTGCCGAGACGTGCTCATGATCGCGTCGGCCCTGCATGGCGACCCTGGCGCGGCACTGGCTGAGGGTCGTGTGCCCTCCGCTGGCCAGGCGTGGTGGCGCGCTGAACTGCGGGCGCGCCAGGAGGCCGCCGCCATTGCCTCCCGTCCCATCACGGTGGCTGCGGGCCTGGCGGCCGCCAGCGTGCTCGGCCTGCTGGCATCGTTGACCGGGGTGCTGTCGTGGTGGCTGCAGGACTGGCCGACCCTGCCCGCGTCGATGCAGGCGGCGGGCGCCGTGCTGGCGGCCAGTGCCCTCGGCGACGTGACCGCTGTGCGTGCGGCTGTCTTGACCTGCGTGGGCGTGATGCTGCTGGCCACGCCGGTGCTGCTGTACGTGGCGTTGACCGACGAGTGACGGCAGGTCAGGTCGCGGCCGAGACGTCCGGCGTCGCGCCGCCTTCAAACGTGGTGGTGTGCACCATCCGCACCACGCCGGGCTGTCCTTCGATGGCCACGGCGCCGAAGACGCACGGATCCGGCGTGCGCAGGTCGCGTACGAAGAGCGGGGCGTCGTGGCCGTCCAGTCGCACCTGGCGCCAGCCATCGCGGTCGCCGGGCCCGTCGACACGGACCGTGAGTCCGCCGCGCAGACCGATGCCCGTGGCTTTCAACACCGCCTCCTTGCGCGTCCACCACTGGTGGAACAGGACCGTCCGCTCGTCGGCAGCGGCCCCGGCCAGCTGCGCGAACTCCTCCGGCGCGTAGAAGCGCTGGGCGATGGCCAGCAGGTTGCGCCGCGGGTCCACGTGTTCGAGGTCGACGCCGATCGGGCCGTGGTCGCAGACGGCCGCCGCGGCACGACCGCCGCCATGCGCCACGCTCACGTGCAGTGGTTGCGCGCGGCCATCGCGAAAGGTCAGCATCGGCTTTCCTGACGGCAGCGTCGCCCAGGCGAAGTCGGACACGTCCGGGGTCGTGGGCGGCTCGGTGGCCCAGGCCAGGCGGCGCGCCGCGATCATGCGGGCCCCGAGATGCGCCGCAAGGAACAGCGGCCGGCCGGTGGCGTGCAGCGACGCCCATCGCGACAACTCTTCGGGGTCCAACACCAGTGGCACCCAGTCCGGCTCACCCTCTACACCTGGCAGGAGCGCGACGTCGATCAGGGGCGGCAGCGCACGCACCCCGACAGGGTACTATTGTCAGACCGCCGCCACGTTCCACGTCCCGATCCCGAGAGAGCCCTGGCACTGCGACCCGGGGCATGCGAGGCGCGATGTCCACTCCACGTCTGCCCTGGGACGATGTCCCGGCAGAACCCCCCGTCTCCGGGCCCGACCCGTCCCCACCTGCGTCGTCTGCGATCGGCGTGCCGCCTGCCATCGCTCGCCGTGTCGTGGTGCGCACGGCCGTGCACGGCAGCGCGCGTGTCCGTCTGGCTGCCGTCTCCAGACACGTGCGCGAGTGCCTCGGCTCCGGGATCCGCGTGGTGGCAGCGACGCACGGGCAGGCCCAGGATGTCGTCCGCGAGGCGCTGGCCGACGTCCCCGCGTCACTGGGCGTCGAGCGTGCCGGGTGGGTCCGGTTCAGCGTGCTCCTCGCGACGCCCGCGCTGATCGCCAGGGACCTCACGCCAGTGTCGGGTCTCGGGTTCGAGGCCATCGTCGCTCGTGTCGTGGCCCGGGCCAGGGACCAACATCGCCTGGCGTTCCTGGCCGACGCGGCGCGTCATCCGGGCTTTGTCCCTTCGCTTGCACGGACGCTCGCCGACGTGCGTCTGGCTGGCGTGGCGGCCGATCGGCTCGACGACGGCACCCCGAAGGGCCGCGATCTCGCCTGGCTGCTTGCCGCCGCCGATGCCGCCATGGCCGACCTTCGCCATGCTGACCGTGCCGAGGTCCTGGCGCTGGCCGCCGCTGCCGCGGCAGATGCCGACCTGCCCGAGTTGGCGTTGCCGATCGCTCTGGTCGATCCGCCGCTCGCCAGCCGAAGCGACGTCGCACTCGCCCACGCCCTGCTCACGCGCAGCGCCGCCGCGCTGTTGACCGCGCCGGACGGCGACCCCTGGGCCGGGCGGCTGCTGGCGCTGTTGCCGCGCCGCGAGGACACCGCCAGTGGCCGCGACCACGCCACGACCCCGGAGGCGCTGCGGAACGTGCAGGTGGGGCTGTTCGAGGCCGCCACCATCGGTGCTGCCGTCGTCGCTGCCGGCGACGCCTCGGTGGAATGTCTGTCGGCACCTGGTGAGGGTCGGGAATGCGTGGAGGTGGTGCGCGTGGTGCTCGCGCACGCGGAGCGCGGTACGCCGTTTGACCGCATCGCCGTGGTGATGCGAGCGCCAGAGCTGTACGCGAGCCATCTCGAGACCGCCATGCGCCGCGCCGACATCCCGGCCTACTTTGGGCGGGGCACGCGCCGCCCCGATCCGGCAGGGCGGGCGATGCTGGCCCTGCTGGCGTGCGCCGTCGAGCAGTTCTCGGCGCGCCGCTTCTCGGAGTACCTCTCGCTGGGACAGGTGCCCGCGCTGGCCGGAGCCGGGAGCCGGGAGCCGGGGGGCGATGGGCCCGCTCTGCCCGAGGACATCGACGTACTGGGCCTGCGGCCTCTGACCGGCGACCAGGCGGGCGAGGGTGCCGAGGTCGCTGCGGACCCGGCGCCGGCCGATGCGGAAACGGCCGCGCGTCGGTCGCCGTGGCGCTGGGAGGCCATCCTCAACGACGCGCAGGTCATCGGCGGTGCTGATCGTTGGACACGGCGGCTGGAAGGACACCGTGCGCAGGTGCAGGTCCGTGCCGACGCGGCACGGCACGACGACCCCAGCTCACCGCGACACGAGTCGCTCGCCCGACAGGTCCTGTGGACCGACGAGCTCATCGCGTTTGCCAGTGAGGTCGTCGCTGAGATGGCTGCCTGGCCTGCGGCCGACGATTGGGGCGGGTGGCTCGCCAGGCTGTCGGCGCTGGCGCCGCGCGTGCTTGCGCGACCCGACCGGGTGCTGGCCACGCTGGCGGAACTGCAGCCGCTGGCGGGCGTGGCCAACGTGACCCTCTCGGAGGTGCGTGACGTGCTGCGCGACCGGCTCACGCACCTCTCCGTGCCGCCGCCAGCGCATCGATACGGCAGCGTCCTGGTCGGCACCCCGGATCAGGTGCGTGGGCGGACGTTCGACATCGTCTGCGTGCTGGGCCTGTCAGAGCGTGTCTTCCCTCAGCGCAGCCGCCAGGACCCGCTCCTGCTCGATCGCGAGCGCCGCGCGCTCTCGCCCGATCTCTCGGCCGACGAGGACCGCGTGGCCGCCGAGCGCCTGCAGCTGCGTCTGGCGGCGGGCGCCGCGGGGCAGGCGCTGGTTGCGTCGTTCTCGTCCATGGAAGCTGCCCAGGCGCGGGCGCGGGTGCCGTCGTTCTACGCCATCGACCTGCATCGCGCGGTGACCGGCCGGGTGCCCGGCTACGAGGCGCTGGTTCGCGCCGCGCAGCAGCGCAGTGGCGCCAGGCTGGCATGGCCCGCGCCGCAGGATCCCGTCTCGTCGATTGATGTCGCCGAGCATGACCTGAGCGTGCTGCAGAAGTATCTGCGCGGCCCCGAGACCGATATCGTCGGCCGCGCGCGCTACCTGTTCGATCTCAATCCTGCCTTGCGGCGCGCCCTTGTCGCGCGCCACCTGCGCCTGACGCGTGCCTGGACGCCACACGACGGCCTCATCGCGCCCCCCGCGGCACTGTCCGGGCATCGGCTGCAGGCACGCGCGTACTCGGCGTCGGCCCTGCAGCGGTTCGCCACCTGTCCCTATCAGTTTTACCTGTCGACGGTCCTGCGGCTGTCTCCTCGCGAGGAAGCGGCGCCACTGACCATGCTGGATCCGCTGACGCGTGGATCGATGGTCCACGAGATGCTCGCCGAGATCATGCGCGCCTTCATCGCGCAAGGCTGGGCGCCCCTGCCTGAGCCACGGCTCGCAGCGGCCCAGGACGTGGCCGAGGCCATCGTCACGCGCATCGCCGCCGACTATCAGGACCGCCTGACGCCTCCGATCCTGCGGGTCTGGCAGGACGCCGTGGCGGCGATCCGTCGTGACATCCACGAGTGGGTGCGACGCCTCCCTGACGACGGCGTCCGCTGGACGCCCGTGGGGGTCGAGATCGGCGTCGGCTTTCAGGGTGGCTTCGGGCTCGATGCGGCAAGCCACAAGGAGGACGCGGTGCTGCCCGACGGCACACGCCTGCACGGCGTGGTCGACCTGCTCGAGCGCGGCGAGGGCGACGAGTGGCGGATCACCGACTACAAGACCGGCAAGTACCGGCTTGCCGGCAACGTCGTGGTCAACGGCGGCCGGACGTTGCAGCCCACCCTGTATGCGATGGCCGTGGAGGCTGTCTTCGCGGGCCGCGTCACGGCATCCCGGCTGTCCTACTGCACCGACGATGGCGGCTACGAAGACCACCGGTGGCCGATCGACGGCAGCGCTGGCGCCGAGTCGCGGCAGGCCGGACTCGAAGTGCTGGCGATCATCGACCACGCCGTGGAGGAAGGTCGGCTGCTGGCGGCTCCGGCCGACCAGGCGTGCACCTGGTGCGACTTCACACCGGTGTGTGGCCCCTCGGCGCAGTCGTTGCCGCGCCGCAAGGACGCGCGCCCGCTCGCCGAGTTGACCCAGTTGCGGAGGATGCGATGACCGATGTGACGCCCGTTCTCGTCGATCAGGACGACCGCACGCGCATCCGCACCCATCTGGACACGACGCTGGTTGTGGAAGCCGCGGCCGGCACCGGAAAGACCACAGAGCTCATCGCGCGGATGGTCAACACCCTTGCGGCCGGCCGCGCCCGCATCGGCGAGATCGTCGCCGTCACCTTCACCGAGAAGGCTGCGGGTGAGTTGAAGCTGCGCTTGCGCGAAGAGATCGAGCGGGCGCGCGAGCATCACACCGGAACGGCCCGCCTGCGGCTCGAAGATGCCCTCGCGCACCTGGAGGATGCGCACGTCAGCACCATCCATGGCTTCTGCGCGGACATGCTGCGGGAGCGCCCCGTCGAAGCCGACGTGGACCCGCGCTTCGAAGTCCTGCTCGAGCCGGTGGCCAACCAACTGCTCGACGGCGTCGTCGACCAGTGGCTGCAGGACACGCTCGAGGCGCCTACCGAGGGCGTCCGCCGCATACTGCGCCGCGCCTATCGTGACGATGATGGCGAGGCGGGGCCGCGGGCGGCGCTGCGCAAGGCCGTGCGGTCGCTCGCCGAGTGGCGCGACTTCGCCACGCCATGGCGGCGCGACCCCGTGGACCGGGCCTCGCTCCTCCGCACGGCGATGGCCGCGGTCGACGATTTTGCCGCCGTCAGCGGCAAGGGCGCCGCCAACGACAACTTCTACGTCGATACGGCGCCGATTCGGAGGTTCAGTCGCCTGCACGCGGGGCCGCCCCCGTCCGAGACGTCCGGCCAGGACGCGCTCGATGCGCTCGAGGCGTGGCTTGGGGCGCTGTCGCGTGACAAGGCGGTGACCCGCTGCCGCACCGGCTACGGCAGCACGTACGCCACGGGTGTGCCGCGGGCCGATGTCAAGGCCCAGCACGCGGCGCTGAAAGCGACGTTGCAGGAGACGATGGCGGCGCTCGAAGCCGACCTCGCGGCCTGCCTGCAACAGGAGCTGCAGCCCTGTCTGACGCGCTACGCCTTCGCCAAGCAGGAACGCGGGGCGCTGGACTTCACCGACCTGCTGATGCGGGCTCGCGACCTGCTGCGACGGGACGCCGCGGTGCGTGCCGACTTCCAGTGCCGCTATCAGCGACTGTTTGTCGATGAGTTCCAGGACACCGATCCCATCCAGGCAGAGATCCTGTTGCTGTTGGCCGCCGACGACCCGGATCAGGCCGACTGGACGCGCGTGCGGCCCACACCGGGAAGACTCTTCATCGTCGGCGATCCGAAGCAGGCCATCTACCGCTTCCGCCGTGCCGACGTCGAGACGTACTGGCAGGTGAAACGCCAGTTGCTGCAGGCCGGGGCGGAGGCATGTCAACTGCGTACCTGTTTCCGCGGCGTGCCTGCGCTCCAGCGGGCGGTCAACTACGTCTTCGCGGCGGTGATGGATGCCAATGCCGACGCGGCGCAGGCCGATTACGTGGCCCTCGAGCCGGTGCGCGCCGACAGCACCACCCAGCCCGCCCTCGTGGCGCTGCCGGTGCCGCGGCCGTACAAGGGCAAGTACGTCAGCTACGAGGCGATCGAGGCCTCGCTCCCCGACGCGGTGGGCGCGTTTGTCGAATGGCTTGTGCAGGACAGCGGATGGACGGTGTCGGAACGCGTGCCGGGCGGCGGCGAACTGCCCGTGCCGGTGCAGGCCCGGCATGTTGCGATCCTGTTCCGCCGCTTCTCGAGTTGGGGCGACGACGTGACCCGTCCGTACGTCGACGCACTGGAGTCCCGGCAGATACCGCACCTGCTCGTGGGCGGTCGCAGTTTTCACGCCCGCGAGGAGGTTGACGCGCTGCGCGTGGCCCTCTGCGCCATCGAGTGGCCCGACGACGAGCTCTCGGTCTACGCGACCTTGCGTGGTGGCTTCTTCGCCTTCGCCGATCACCAGCTGCTCGAGTACCGCACCGGGCACGGGGGGCGTCTCAACCCGGTCGGCGCGTCGCGCGACGGTGCGGTGCCGGCAGCGGGCGAGGGCACGGACACCGACGCAATCGCGGTGGCGCTGCGACTGCTCCAGTCACTGCATCGCGAGCGCAACCGCGTGCCGGTGCAGGACACCGTGCAGACGCTGCTGCGGGCCACACGTGCGCACGCCGGGCTGGCGTTGCGGCCGGGCGGCGAGCAGGCGCTGGCCAACGTCCTGCACGTGGTGGAGCTGGCACGCCAGTACGAGCTGGGCGACGGCGCGTCGTTCCGCGGCTTCGTGCAGCAGCTGCTCGACGAGACGTACTCGGAGGCCGGCGAGAGTCCGATCCTCGAGGAGGGCACCGACGGCGTCCGCCTGATGACGGTGCACAAGGCCAAGGGGCTGGAGTTCCCGGTGGTGATCCTGGCCGATATCACGTGCCGTCTGTCGTCGGATCGACCCTCGCGGGCTCTGGTGTCGGACAGGGGCCTGTGTGTCCAGTCGATCGCCGGCTGCACGCCGATCGAGCTGGTGGAGCTGCGCGACGTAGAGGCGGCGCGCGATCGCGCCGAGGGGCATCGACTGGCCTATGTCGCTGCGACGCGGGCTCGGGACCTGCTGGTGGTGCCAGGGGTCGGCGACGAGCCCTATCCGCATGTCAAGCAGGGCGAGAAGTGGATCGATGTGATGAATCGCGCGCTCTACCCGGCGCGGCCCTGGCCAGCACCGGAGCCCGCGGTCGGGTGTCCCGACTTCGGACGCGACACCGTGCTCGAGCGGCCCGACGAGGAGGCGGCTGCCTACGTCACGCCGCTCCGGCCGGGGCGGTACATGCTCGGCGAGGAGCACGCGCCGTTCGCGGTGACGTGGTGGGACCCGTCACGGCTCCATCTCGACGCCGAGCCGTCGCTCGGCGCCCGACAAAAGGCGCTGGTGGACAGGCATGCGCCCGACAGCCGCGTTCGCGAAGGCCACGAGGAGGTGGATCGGTGGACGCGGCTGCACGCCAGCCGGCTCGCCACCGGACGGGTCCCGTCACTGCGCGTGCAGCGGGTGACCGCGGCGGCCCTTGAGGGCGATCCCGCAGCCAGCAGCGTGGCCGTGCTGCAGGTGCCGGCGACAATGCCGCGCCGCGGCGGCCGCACCTTCGGGACGCTGGTGCACGAGGTGCTCGCGGTCGTCGGGTTGAACGCGACCGAGGCCGAGATCGCGACCGCGGCGGCATTCAAGGCACGTGTCCTCGGCGCTGACGGCGTCGACCTGCCAGCGGTCATTGCCGCGATCCGGGATACTCTGCAACATCCCATGCTGAGGGCGGCAGCTGCGGCACACGCGCGCGGACAATGTCGACGGGAAGCGCCCGTGACACTGCGTCTCGACGACGGCGGCTGGCTCGAGGGCCAGCTGGATCTGGCGTTCGAGGATGACGAGGGCTGGACCGTCGTGGACTTCAAGACCGACGCGGACATGGACGCCAGCCTGGACGCCTATCGCCGTCAGGTGGCGCTCTACGCCCGCGCCCTCTCTGTGGCCAGCGGCAAGCCAGCCAAGGCGGTCCTGCTCCGCATCTGACCGCACGTCGATCCTCGGTCTGCCTGTTCCGTCGCCCTGTTGCCGCGTCTGTCCCGCGCTCCTCATGTCCGAACTCTCGCGATCCATCGGCGTCCGAGGCCTCACGGCGTCCCTGTTCAACATCACGGTCGGGGGAGGCATCTTCGCGATGCCGGCACTGGTCGCGCAGATGCTCGGGGCGTCGGCGGCCTACGCGTACCTCGGGTGCGCCCTGGTCATGCTCTGTATCGTCCTGGCCTTCGCGGTCGCGGGCAGCCGGGTGCCACACGCGGGAGGCACCGCGACGTTTGCCGAGGCGGCCTTCGGACCGCATGTCGGTTTTGTGGGCGGCGCACTGCAATGGGTGAGCGAAACGGCGGCGGCGGGGGCGGTGATGGCGGCGCTGACCGCCGCTGTCGCGGCCATCGTGCCGATGTTCGGCTCCCCAGTCGCAAGAGCGGCCATTCTGGCGACCCTGCTGCTGGTTTACGCGGCTGTCAACATTCGGGGCGTACGTCATGCCACGCGCGTCGTGGAAGTCCTGACCATCGCGAAGCTGGCGCCCTTGCTGGTGCTGGTGGGCGTCGCGGCGATGGTCGGCGGTGCGGACGCGTGGAGCCTTGGGCCGTTTCCGGAAGCGTCGTCGATCGGGCGGGCGACCCTCGTGCTGATCTTCGCCTTCTCGGGAAGCGAGACGGCGATGTCCCTGGTGGGCGAGGTGTCGCGGCCGACGCGCACCATCCCGGTGGCGCTCGTCCTGGCCCTGATGCTGGTGACGGTGCTCTACATCTCCGTGCAGATGGCGGCCGTGGTCGGACTGGGCGCGGCCCTTGCGCGCACACCCGACGGCACGCTTGCCGTCGCCGCCGGTAACCTGATGGGCCCCCAGGGCCGAATGCTGTTGCTGGTCGGCACCGTCGTGTCGATGGCCGGCTACGTCAGCGCGGCGGTGATGACCACGCCACGATTGGTGTTTGCGATCGCCCGGCGTGGGTTGTTGCCAGAGGCACTGGGCCGCGTCCACCCGCGGTACCGAACGCCGGCGGTGGCCATCGTCGCGCAGACCCTCGTGTTTTTCGCGGTCGCCGTCTCCGGCTCGTTCGCCGCGCTCGCCGCGTTTGCCAGCGTGGGCATTGTCTCGATCTATGTGCTCGCCTGTGCGTCGGCCATCCGACTGCAATGGGCCGACGTCCACCGCGATGTCACGGCCGTCGTCGTCGAGCCCGTGCGCGTTCCCACTGTCGTGCTGGCTGCCGGCGCAGTGTTCTGCGTCGCCCTGTTGTCGCAGGCGACGTGGGCCGAGATGCTGATGGTCGGCGCGACGGCGGTGACCGCGAGCCTCTGGTTCCTTACCCGCCGTGCACTCGGCCATCTCCGGGTACCGACCGCGTCGTGAAAGCCCGGGTGCGGCGTCCGTCAGCTGGCGAGCCTGGCTCACATCTTGCTGACGGGTCAGTTGTGGACAATCCCCTGCCGCCCGATCCTCCGGTCCCATCCGACACGGCGCACGAGGCCCCCGTCGCCCCGAGCGGGAGCGCTGACCTGGTGCGCGACGAGGCGCTGCCGACCGTTTCGTTTCCGATCAGCATCAGGAGCCTGACGCTCACGACGCTGACGGTCATTGCGGTGGCCTGGGCGCTCTACGTGGGGCAGACGCTGTTTGTCCCTCTCCTGATCGGCATCGTCATCAGCCTCGTGCTGTCGCCGCTGGTCGAAGGGCTGCGGCGGATAGGACTCCCACGCCCTGGCGGGGCCGGGCTCGTCCTGCTGGTGCTGGTAGGCGGTCTCGGTGGCGTCGCCTATCAGCTCTCTGCGCCGGCCGCCAATCTCGCCGATCAGTTGCCAGGGGTGGCACGTCGTGTACGTCAGGCCCTGGTGCGTACCACCGTCGCGCGCGAGAGTCCGATGGCAGACCTGCAGGAGGCCGCCGAAGAACTGACGACGGCGGCTGCAGCCGGTCCGCGGGATCGCAGTGGCGCGCAGCCGGTACGCGTGGTGGCCCCGCAGGCCGCGTTGCGCGACTACGTCGTCACCGGCACCGGGCTGGCGGCCCAGTTCCTGCTCGTGCTGTTTCTGGTCTTCTTCCTGCTCTCGGCAGGCGATCTCTACAAGCGCAAATTCGTCAAGATCACCGGGCCGTCGCTGTCGCGCAAGAAGATCACCGTGCAGATCATCGACGAGATCAAGGAGCAGATCGGCGTCTACCTGCGGACGCTGGTCCTGGTCAGCGCCATCGTCGGCGTCGCGACATGGCTGACCTATCGCGCCATCGGCATGCCAAACGCTGCGGTGTGGGGACTGCTGGCTGCGGTGGCCAACGTCGTCCCGTACGTCGGGCCGACGCTGGTGGCGGGTGCGGCGTCGGTGATGGCCTTTGCGCACTTCGGCACGATCGGCCAGGCACTGCTGGTCGGCGGTTCGCAGATCCTCATCACGTCACTGGAAGGGTTCCTGCTCACGCCGGCGCTGATGAGTCGCTCCGCGAAGATGAACCCTGTCGCGATGTTCATCGGCCTGTTGTTCTGGGGCTGGCTGTGGGGAGGCTGGGGCGTGGTGCTCGGCGTCCCCCTGCTGATGGCCATCAAGGTGATCGCCGACCGCATCGACGACCTGCACGTGCTCGGCGAGCTGCTCGGCGACTAGACCCGCTCGTCGAGCACCTGCCGCACCACCTGCAGCACCTGTGAGGGGGTGAACGGCTTCGGGATCGCGGCGGCCGCCCCCATGGCCCGCGCGACGTCGAGGAAGTTGCCGTCGAAGGCTCCCGACATGGCGACCACCGGCACGTCGGGCAGCAGATGACGCATCCGGCCGATGGTCTCCAGACCTTCCTGCCCGGGCATGACCAGGTCGGTCAAGAGCAGGTCGACTCGGTGGAGCTCGCACAGACGAACGGCGTCACGCCCGTTGTCGGCTTGCAGGACCTGATAGCCGGCGTTGCCCAGCGTGGCCGCGAGCATCGCCCGCAACCCCGGCTCGTCGTCGGCCACGACGATGCAGCGGGCGGCGCGCCGTGTGGCAGACGGCGAGGTGACGGCGCCGGCGACTGCCGGCACGCCGATGGCCGGAGGTCGTGCGTCCAGGACCTCTCGCACGCGCGTCAGCAATTGCGTCGGCGTGAACGGCTTGGCGAGAAAGTCCAGACCCGACTCGAGCGCGCCATTCTGGACGATGGCGGTCTGGGTGTAGCCGCTCGTGAACAGGACCGCGAGATCGGGCAGCTGTTGCTGCAGGCGGGTGGCCACCTCACGGCCGCTCATCCGGGGCATGATGACGTCGGTCAGCAGGAGGTCGATGCCCCCACCGCGGCTCTCCACCAATGCGATGGCCGCCGTGCCAGAGTCCGCCACCAGAACGTCATAACCGCGCGTACGCAGCACGTCCGCGGCAAGGCGGCGCACCGCGTCGTGATCTTCCACCACGAGGATCGTCTCGTGTCCTCCAGCGGGCGTCGGGCCGACCGAAGGCGTCGCGGTCGTCTTCTCGGCCGGCGCCTGGGCCAGGGGCAGGTACACCGTGAACGTGGAGCCGCGGCCCGGCGCGCTCGCCACGACGATGTTGCCGCCGCTTTGGCGGACGATGCCGTACGCCACGGGCAGGCCCAGGCCGGAGCCGCCGCCCTTCCGCTTGGTGGTGAAGAAGGGCTCGAAGATCCGCGCACGGGTGGCGTGGTCCATGCCGCCGCCACCGTCAGTCACCGACACGGTGACGTACATGCCCTGGACCAGTCCCTGTCGTTGCGCGGTGTCAGCGTCAACGAGTGTCGTGTCAGCCGTCACCGAGAGCGAGCCGCCTCCGGGCATGGCGTCGGCGCCATTCATCGCCAGGTTCAGCAGTACCTGCTCGAGTTGCACGGGATCGACCATGACCGGCGGCAGCGCCGACGGCGATGCGGTGCGCACCTCCACATCGTCACGCAGCAGGCGCCCGAGCATTGGTCGCAGCTGCTCGATCAGGACGCCGACGTCGACCGATCGCGGCTGCAGCACCTGGCGCCGGCTGAAGGCGAGCAGCTGCTGCGTCAACGATGCCGCGCGTTCGCCAGCCTGCAGGACCTGTTCGGCGTCGGCACGCAACGGGTCGGCTTCGTGCAGCCGCGAGAGCAACAGCTGCGCATACCCGTTGATCACCGTCAGCAGGTTGTTGAAGTCATGCGCGACCCCGCCGGCGAGCTGGCCAATCGCCTCCATCTTCTGGGCCTGCACCAGCTGCGCTTCGAGCTGCTTCTCCTCGCTGATGTCGCTGGCGAGCACCAGCCGGGCCTGCCGTCCGGCGTACAGGGTCGGGTACGACAGGATGCGGACAAACACCGGCGTGCCGTCCTTGCGGAGATGGCGCCATGGTCCACTGCGGGAAAGGCCCGGAGGCGCTTGCCGCACCGATTCCCGCACCGACTCGACATCCTCCGAGGGGCGGATGTCGAAGATCACCGATGACAGGAACTCGTCGCGCGAGTAGCCGTACAGCGTCTGGCTGGCCTGGTTGACGTCGAGAAACGCGAAGGTGTCGAGGTCGTACACCCACATCGGCTGCGGATGCTGCTGGAACAGCAAGCGATAGCGCTGTTCGCTTTCCTTCAGGGCCTCGAACTGCCGGTGCCGTCCGGTCGCCTCGCGCTGCGTCTCGAGTTCGGCGCTGCGGCGCCGCCATTCCAGTTGTGCCACGACCAGCGCGGCAAGGTCGCGCAGCTGTTGCGACTGCACCGGGGTGAGGCCTGTCTCTCGCGCCGTGGTGTCGATGACGCACAGGGTGCCGAGCCGCTGGCCGTCCGGCGCGGCCAGTGGTGCGCCGGCATAGAAGCGAATGCCGGGAGGGCCGGTCACGAGCGGGTTGTCGAGGAAGCGGGCGTCGGCCGTGGCGTCCGGGACGACCAACGGGTCGTCACCGAGGATGGCGTGCGCGCTGAACGCCTGGTCGCGCGGCGTAGACCGCATGTCCAGGCCGACGGCGGACTTGAACCATTGGCGCGACTCGTCGACCAGCGAGATCAGCGCGATCGGCGTGCCCAGGACCGACGCGGCCAGCTGCGTCAGCCTGTCGAAATGGTCCTCGGGCGCCGTATCGAGAATCGCGTACGCGCGAAGCGTCTCGAGTCGTGCCTGCTCGTTGCCGGGGGGGTCTGCGGCAGTCACCGACGTCTCAGGGGCGCACGCTGCGAAGCTCCTCGTCGATCAGCGCTTCGAAAGCCTCGATTGGTTGCGCGCCGCGGACCTCGCGACCGTTCACGAAGAACCCCGGCGTGCTGTTCAGGCCGAGAGCCTCTCCCTCTGCCACGTCCCGCTGGATGGCGGCCTTGGTCTCGGGGTCGGCCAGGCACGTCGTGAATGCGGCCGTCTCGAGACCTGCCGTTGTCGCATAGCGGGTGAGCGTACTGTCGCTGGCGTCACTGCCGCTGTCGGCGTAGACGGCGTCGTGGAAGCTCCAGAACTTGTCCTGCTTGCCGGCGCACCACGCGGCCTCGGAGACGCGACGTGCCTGTGGATGAAGGCCGTCGAGCGGCAAGTGCTTGTACACGAGCCGTACCTTGCCCGGGTATTTCTCGAGCAGCGCCGTCAAGGTCGGCTGCACCCGCCGGCAGAAGGGGCAGTGGAAGTCGGAGTACTCGACGATGGTCACCGGCGCGGTGGCCGTGCCGCGGACCGGTGCCGTGGCGATGTCGACCTGGGCACGGAACGGCGGCGGCGCCTCGAGCCGCATGTCGACCTTGGCCGATGCACGGAGGCCATCGACAAACGCCGTGCGACGCGCATCGGCCTTCTGCTGCTGGAGGAACTCCCGGATCTGGGGTCTCAGCTGCGCCACGTCGCCGCGGATGCGGGCGCGGTTGGCCTCGACAAACGCCTCAATCTCGGCATCGGTGACGGTGCCGGCCTTGGCCATGACTTCAGCCTGTTCGAGTGCCGCCACCGACTGCCCGCGGCGTGCGGCCTCGGCGGCCAGGAGTCGTGTGGCGATGAGGTCGTCGACCTGCTGTTTGCGCAACTGGTAGAGCTGTGTCTCGAGGCGCGCAATCTCGAGCCCGGCCGCCTTGCGCACGTCATCTTCCGTGATCGCCGCCCCGTCGACGATGGCCAGCACCGGGGACGTGCCGGCGGGCGCGGCCGTCGCCGGGGGAGTCTGTGCCTCCGACGCGGGAGTGGCCGAGCAGCCCCCGACCAACACGATGGCCATCAACAACGAACTGAAGCGCATGCCGGCGTCTCTCTCTTTTCGGCGGGCCTCAGGGCCGCACCCGACTGATCTCGTACCCGCGCGCCTGCAGAAGCTGCGGGAGGTTGTCCGGACCCACCAGATGCAGGGCGCCGACGGCCACGAACAGGCGCTCGTCCGGTTCGCTCCGCCGCAGGGCCTCGATGCGGTCGGCCATCCGGTGGTTGCGCTTGACCAGGAGTTCAGACGTGAACTTCCGTGCCAGCGCCGCGTCGGTGACTCCCTGGGTGAGCGCCGCGGCCAACTGCGCAACGTCGCCCTCCAGGTACCACTGCACGATCATCGCGCTGCTCGGTCCGCGCGGCGCGTCCAGTTCTCCGAGCGCGTCATCGAGCAGGGCGATCTGCTCCTGCAGGCTGAAGGCGTCGAAGGTGCCGGCCTGTTCGGCCACCGTCTCCAGGCCGCCGACCTTCTTGCCTGCCGCGGTGGCCTCGGCATACAGCTGCGCGTCCAGCGACGTGCGGCCGGCGAGCAGGTCGGGGAGGTACTCGAGCGTGGCCAACTGGGCCATGGCGGCCCACGGCTTGAGCCGATCGAGCATGGCGCCAACCAGCGGCGCCACGTGCGGGGCGGTGGGCGCCACGGCGTCACGGACCCGACGCTCGAGGCGGCCAAACAACGGCTCGCCGATGAGGGCCCGCAAGTGCTGCCCCTCCGGGAGCAGCAGTGCCGACGCCAGGGCTGCCTGCTGCGCGGCGTCCAGTGGGATCTCGGTGACCACCCGGTCGGCCCGGTCCAGTGCGGTCTGCACCTGCGGCGCCAGTGAGAGCACCCGCGCGTCCGGGACGTGGATGGTGCCCAACAGCGCCACCTCGTGCGCCCCAAGTCGTCCCTGCCAGAGCAATGGCGCCGCGACCGGGGAGCGAGCCTGCGTCGCGCTCCCGAGCAAGGCCACCAGGGTCACGGCGGCCATCAGCAGCACGCGTGCCGTTGCTCGTCTCACCATCAATCCCGTCATCGTGACACAGGTGCGCGACTCCCACGCAGTACCCGCGCGGCCGCTGCGCGCCCGGCCACCGTGCCGCTGGCCCAGGCCCACTGGAAGTTAAAGCCGCCGATCCGTCCATCCACGTCGCAGAGCTCGCCGCAGACGAAGAGACCCGGTCGGGTCCGGGCCTCGAGGCCCGCGTTCAGGGCCGCCAGCGGCACCCCCCCGGCCGTCACCTCGGCTACCTCGAAACCGCGCGTGCCGACAAGCGGCAGGCGCCAGGCCGTGCAGGCCGCGACCAGCCGCTTGCGGGCATCGCGGGCCAGCGTGGCAGCGGAGGCATCGGGGTCCACGTCGGCCAAACCGCACAGCGTGTCCGCGAGGCGGTCAGGCAACGGGGGCGCCAGGGCCCGCCGGATCGGCCGCCGACCGTGCTGCTGCAACTGCAGGTCGAGGGCATCGGGCTCAAGGGCGGGCAGCCAGTTGACGAGGACGGCGGCGTCAGGGTCCTCGCTGCGGGCGGCTTGCCAGGCTCGGCTGACGTCGAGCACCGCGGGGCCAGACACTCCCTGGTGGGTGCACAGCAGTGCCCCGCTGACCTGCGCAAGGTGCCGTCCGGTGGCAGAGACGACGGTGAGACGGACATCTATCGCCAGGCCCGACAGGGCGCGCAGCCGGTCACCGTCCGGCAACCGGAGCGGCACCAGCGCGGGGAAGAGGCGCGGGGTCAGTGGCAAGCCCAGCCCCGTGGCCAGCGCGTAGCCCGAGCCGTCCGAGCCGGTCTTGGGGACGCTCTTGCCGCCCGTGGCCAGGATGACGGCCCCGGCGCGCAAGGAGGGCCGAGGCTCCGCACCGGCCACCTCCAGGACAAAGCCGTCGTCCCCCTCGTCGCGGATTGCCGTCACCCGGGACGGGTGCAGCAACTCCACACCGGCGCGTCGGGCTGCGCCGAGCAGTGCCTGAAGGACGTCCTGGGCGCGATCCGACACCGGAAAGAGCTTGCCGGTGGCTTCCTGCTTCAACGGTACGCCCTCGGCTTCGAAGAAGGCCCGCGTGGCGTCCACGTCAAAGGCCTTCAGGACCCGTCGGATGGCGGCAGGCGTCGAGCCGTGGAAATCACGTTCGGTCACGACGTGATGGGTCACGTTGCAGCGTCCGCCCCCGGCAATCAGGATCTTCGCGCCGATGCGTGCCGCGCCATCCAGGGCGATGACCCGGGCATCCGCTGCTGCGCGGGCCGCCATGATGGCGGCCATCAGGCCGGCCGCGCCCGCGCCGATGACTGCAATCGCGTCTTTTTTCATCCTTAACAATCATTTAGCGGCCACTTAACCACCGCGGGCCTGCCGGGATCGTCCAATGGTCTGAGCCCACGGGAAGGGGCTGTTCACTCTAGGGGATAGGGGCACTCATATGCAGCAGCAGATGTTCAGAATCGTCGTGATGGCCGGATGGATGGCAGTGGTGGCGACCAGCCCCGCGCTGGCGCAGGCGCCGGCCGGCAGTGAGCCCGCCGCCGCGCAGGACGCGCCGGCCAAGGGCGACCCTGCCAAGGCGCAGGCGGTTCTGACCGCGATGACGGCGGCGATGGGCGGCGACAAACTCACCGGCCTCAAGTCGTTCACCGCCGAGGGGGAAGCGCGGCGGATGATGGGCGAGCGCGAGATCACCGGTGGCATCGAGCTGGCCGGCTTGTTGCCCGATTCGTTCCAGGTGGTGCAGGTGATGATGCGTCCTGACGGCATGGCCGGCCCGCGCGTCTCCCAGACCATCAAGGGCACCGACGCCTATCGGGACATGACGGGCATGGGCGGGGGCGGCGGCTTCATGATGCGCATGGGCGGGCCAGGCGGACCAGGTGGTCCAGGTGGCGCGCCGGGCGCGGGGGGGCCAGGTGGTGGGCCCCGGCAGGATCCGGCGATCGGCATCAAGGCCGAGCTGTACCGCACGCTGCTCGGCATCATGCCGAGTTCGCCGCTGCTTACGGCCCTCACGTTCACGCACATCGCCGAGGCCGAGGCGCCCAACGGCGTGGCCGATGTGATTGACGTGGCCGGACCGGACGGCTTTCGGGCCCGTCTCTTCGTGGATCAGGCCGCGCATCGCCCGCTCATGCTGAGCTACATGATGCGCCAGCCGCGGGTGCGCCAGATGACCCCGCCGCCGCAGTTCAAGACCGACGAGGAGCGGCGCGCCTACTTCGAGGAGATGCGCAAGAAGTTCGAGGCCGAGCCGCCGCCGCCCATGGTCGAGGCCAACGTCTTCTACAGCGATTACAAGAAGGTCGATGGGGTCATGCTGCCGCACAAGATCTCCCGCCAGGTCGAGGGGAAAGTGCAGGAGGAATGGACCATCGAGAAGTACAAGCTGAACGCGCCGCTCAAGGCCGAGCAGTTCCAGAAGAAGGCCAGTGACTGACATGACGACCCTCCGATCCTTCGTGGTGCTGCTGCTGCTGGCCGGCGGATTGACGACGGCCACATCGGCGCAGGAGCGCCCTGGCTCCCTGACGGTCACCGTGTACGACACGACGGGCGCGGCCATCGCCGCGACCAGCGTCAACCTGACCGCGCCTGACGGGGCCATCACCTCGCAGCTGGCAGATGAGAAGGGCAGCGTGACGTTTCAGACCCTGCTGCCCGGCAAGTATGCGATCGTGGCCGAGTTCCCTGGCTTCGAGCCCAATGCGGCGGCCGAACTGCAGGTGCGTGCCGGTCGCACCACCAAGCAGGACATCACCCTCGACATTGCGGGCTTCGTCGAGCAGGTCGACGTCGAACAGGACACCTCGGACCGCGCCGTGACCGATTCGTTCTCCACCGCGCTCAGTGCTTCGCAGATCGAGGCGCTGGCCGACGATCCCGACGAGATGCAGCAGCAGCTCGAGCAGCTGGCCGGCCCGGGCGCGCGCATCCGGGTCAACGGCTTCGAGGGCGGACAGTTACCGCCGAAGTCGCAGATTCGCGAGATCCGCTTCCGCTTCGACCCGTTCGCGGCCGAGAACCACAACGCCGGCTTCCCCCGCGTGGACATCATCACGCGGCCGGGCAACGGGCCCGTCCGCAACAACATGACGTTCGGCTTCCGGGACAACCAGCTCGACGCGCGCAATTACTTCTCGCCGGCAAAGGGCGTTGGCCAGACCTATCGCTACGGCTGGTCGATCGATGGGCCGATCGTCAAGGGACGCACCGGCTTCTCGCTGAACGTGCGCAGCAACAACGAGTACGACGTGCAGACGATCGTGGCCACCACGCCGACCGGCGCGTTCAACGGCCTCGTGAATCAGCCGTCGGACCGTCTGAACGTGGACTTCAACATCGAGCACGTCCTCACCAAGACCCACACGATGCGCTTCCAGTTCGATCGCGACACCAACAGCGCGGAGAATCTCGGCATCGGCAACTGGGATCTCGAGACGCGTGGTTTCAGCCGCGAGGGCTTCACCAATCGCGTGCGGCTCTCCGACGTCGGCTCCTTTTCCAAGAAGTATCTCAACGACATCCGGGTGCAGTACTCATGGCAGGAGACCGAGTCGCTGTCGACCAGTGATGCGACCACCATCCGCGTCCAGGACCAGTTCACCGACGGCGGCGCCCAGATCCAGGGTGGCCGCAGGTTCTGGGAGCTCGAGGTCGCCGACAACCTCGACATCCCGCTCGGCAAGAAGCACAGCATCCGTACCGGGTTCGAGGTGGACACCGGCAACTACATCGGCGACGAGCTGCGCAATTTCGCCGGCACGTTCACGTTCCCGACGCTGGCGGCCTTCACCGACGGCCGGCCGAACAACTACACGATCCGGTCCGGCAACCCCTTTGTCGAGTACCGCAACACCGAGGCGGGCCTGTTCATCCAGGACGACTACCGCTTCAAGAAGAACCTGCTGCTGTCGTTCGGCGCGCGCTATGAGGCGCAGACGCTGATCGACGACAAGATGAACATTGCGCCGCGCGCGGGCATGACCTGGTCGCCCTTCAAGAGCAACAAGACGACGGTGCGCGCCGGCGCCGGCATCTTCTACGAGTGGTACGAGACCAGCCTCTACGAGAACGCCCTCCGGCAGGACGGCACGCGTCAGTTCGACACGATCGTCCGCAACCCCGGGTACCCCAATCCGTACCTGGGCGACGGCGTGGTCATCGTGCCCATCAATCCAAGCATCGTGCGGGTCGGTGACGATCTGCACATGCCGACGGTGCGCCGGTACTCGATGGGTCTCGAACAGCAGGTCCTGCCCTGGCTGCGACTGCGAGCCAACTACTACAACCAGTACGGCTGGAACCAGTTCCGTGCGCGCAACATCAACGAGCCGGTCAACGGCGTGCGTCCGGACGCGACCCTGGGCAACATCTCGCTGCTCGAGACCAGCGCGTCGGCCGAGAGCCAGGGTCTCGACATGAACTTCAACTTCAACTACCAGCCGCGTCGCCTGTTCGGCGTCTTCGGCTACACGCTCGGCGAGCGCAAGAACTACGGCGACAGCGCCCTGACGCTGCCGGTGGACAGCAACAACCTGCAGGCCGAGTACGGTCCGGCCGCCGACGACATCCGCCACCGCCTGTTCAGTTTCATCAACACGGAGCTGGTGTGGGGTCTGCGAGTGGGCGTCAACTTCCGCGCCCAGTCAGGGCGTCCCTACAACATCACGTCCGGGTTGGACTCCAACCAGGACGGCGTGATCAACGAGCGTCCGGAGGGCCTGGGGCGCAACGCCGGCCGTCTGCCCTGGCAGAGCAATACCGACCTGCGTCTGAGCTGGGGCCGCGGCTTCGGGCCGTCGCGCACACCGACCGGGCCGGGGGGCGGGCCCGTGGTGATGGGTGGCGGCGGTGGCGGCGGTCGCGGGCCTGGCGGCGGTGGCGGCGACAGAGGCGGCCAGATGGGCGGCAGCGATCGCGCGGTGCGTCTGGAGCTCTATCTGCAGACCTTCAACGTCTTCAATCAGGTGAACTTCATCAACTACGGGTCGGTGCTGACCTCGCCATCGTTCGGCGTACCGACCGCAGCCATGGGCGCTCGCCGCCTCGAGATGGGAATGCGTATCGGCTTCTAATCGCCAACGCATGCATGCTCGCGACGGGCCCCTTCCCCTTCCCCGGCCCGTCGGAGTACAGCGGGCGGATCCGGCGCGAGCCGGGTCCGCTCGTGTCGTATCTGGTGCCCGGTGACACGATCTCGCCACTCCCGACGCGGGTGAGTAAGATCGGTCCATGCTCGACCCGATCGAACGCCTCCGCGACGCGATGGCGCGAGCGGCGCAGGACGCGCCATTCGACCCCATTGCCGTCTCGCTGGCCACCAGCACGCCGGACGGTCGCCCTTCCTGCCGGATCGTGCTGGTCCATGAGGTCGATCAGCGCGGCGTGGTGTTCCATACCAACTACGGCGGCCGCAAGGGCACCGAACTCGAGGGAAATCCGTGGGCGGCGATCTGCGCCTACTGGCCGTGGACCGACGAACAAATCCGCATCGAGGGGTCGGTGGCCAGAGTCTCGTCGCGTGAGTCGGACGGCTATTTCGCCGTGCGTCCGCGCGGCAGCCAGCTCGGCGCCTGGGCCTCGCTGCAGAGCCAACCGCTGGACTCGCGTGACGCGCTGGTCGAGCGGGTGCGCGAATTCGAGGCCAGGTTCGAGGGCGGCGATGTTCCCCGACCCGATACCTGGGGCGGTTACCGGCTGACGCCCCTGCGCATCGAGTTCTGGAAGGCTGGCCAGTTCCGTCTGCACGACCGCGAAGTGTACGAGCGGCTGGACGAGCACTGGACGACGCGGCGGCTGTATCCCTGAAAATTCAGACGCGGGAATTCAGAATTGCGGCGCGCGCGTGGCCGCGAAGGCCTCGTACTGGTCGGTGGCGACAAAGTCCACCTTGGCCTCGCGCACGGCCTTCCAGCGCTGCGTCGCGTTGGCCAGGCTGCCGAAGTTGTAGCCCTTCGACCAGCCCTGCGCGTCGGCGTCGGCGGCTGCATGGCCGTTGAGGGTGTAGAAACGGATCCAGAGGCCCTGGGCATGGGCGCGCCCGACGAGCGCGTCGAGGCGGGCGCGGTCGGCTCGCGTCCACCCATCGGCCTGGGCCTGGCCACCGCGCTCCACCACGTGCCAGGGGAAGTTCACCCAGCGGCGATAGTTGGTGGCCTTGCCAGCGATCACCGTGGCCGGCGTCATCGCATACAGGGCCAGCGCCTTGTCGCGCGAGGTCTCGCCGGACGGCTCGGGCTGTGCGATGGCCCCGAACAGAAAGAGGCGTTCCCCCTCGGCAACCTCGTCGTGGAAGTGGGCCTGCTGCGTCGGATCTGATCCGGTCAGCACCAGCAGTGGGCCTGCGGTCATCGCTGCCGGCTGGTCGGGAGTGGCCGTCCGCGGCGCGCTCGTGAGCCAGCGCTCGTACTGCCGCAATACCTGCAGGACCCGGGCGTGATGGGCAGGCTCGTTGGTCTTGAAGTCCAGGTTGAGCACGACGAGCGGCCACTGCCCGCGGCGATCCTCACGCAGCGCCTGCTCCATCGCCGGGGCGAGGGCGTCGAAGAAATAGGCCTGAAATGTCGGCGCATGTTCGACCTTGTCGACGTCGTGCCCGACCACCGACTCCCCGGCCCCATCTGCGCCGACCCGCCAGATCAGGTCCTGCTCGATGGCCACCGGCAGGCCGGTGGCCAGGGCTCGGGACACCCGGTCGGCGAAGCGGCCTTCGTAGGGATAGGCGTTGTGGGCATCGAGCAGCACGCGCGCGCCCGGCACCAGGGCCGGCGCCTGGGCCTCGATGGTGCCGGACCGGCCGCTGACCACGATGAGCGACACCACGACGGCGGTGGAGAATGCTCGAAGGCGCATGCGGGCCAGTGTAGACCGGCGCGACTGCGCTCGGGCGTCCAGCGTGCCGATTGGGTCGGTGACATGGCTTCACCCGCATTGCCGACGCTCCTGGTCCAGGACCCTCCCATCAACCGCCTCTTCCACCTGATGGTGCAGACCGGCGCCTCGGACCTGCATCTGAGCGTGAGCGTCCCGCCGATGGTGCGCAAGGACGGGCGGATGGCGGCCATCGAGGAGTCCGCGCCCCGGCTCACCGCCGAAGACATCCGCCGGCTGCTCGGACCGATCACCCCCGAGAAGAATCGCGGCGAGTTCGAGCGCCGCCACGATACCGACTTCGCCTACGAGATCAGGGGGCTCGCGCGATTCCGGGCCAACATCTTCATGGACCGCAAGGGCATGGGCGCCGTCTTCCGCGTCATCCCGAGCCAGATCCTCACAGCCGAGCAACTGGGGCTCTCACCCCAGCTGCTGCAGCTCTGCCATCTCAGCAAGGGCCTGGTGCTGGTCACCGGTCCTACGGGCTCCGGCAAGTCCACGACGCTGTGCGCGATGGTCGACTACATCAACCGGGTGCGTCACGACCACGTGATCACCATCGAGGACCCCATCGAGTTCGTCCACGAGAACAAGCAGTGCCTGATCAACCAGCGTGAGGTGCACACCCACACCGACGGCTTCAAGGACGCGTTGCGTGCAGCGCTGCGCGAGGACCCCGACATCGTGCTGGTCGGCGAGATGCGCGACCTCGAGACAGTGGCCATCGCCATCGAGACCGCCGAGACGGGGCACCTGGTCTTCGGCACACTGCACACGAGTACGGCCGCCTCGACCGTGGACCGCATCATCGATCAGTTTCCGGCCGACCGACAGAGCCAGATCCGCGTGATGCTGAGCGAGTCGCTCAAGGGCGTGATTGCCCAGACCCTTTGCCGCAAAGTGGGTGGCGGCCGCATCGCGGCCCTCGAGGTGCTGATCGTCAACACCGCGATCAGCAATCTGATCCGCGAGGGCAAGACCTTCCAGATCCCGTCGATGATGCAGGTCGGCAAGGCCATCGGCATGCAGACCCTCAACGACGCGCTTGCCGAACTGGTCAAGAACAAGCTGGTGGCGCCCGAGGAAGCGTACGTCAAGGCCGTCGACAAGACCGGCTTCGAATCGATGCTCAAGCGTCTGGCCGTCGACACGCGATTTCTGACACCGCCGGTGGCGCCCGTCAGCAGACCGGCGTAGCGGGCCTGAGGCCTGATGCCTGACCCCGGCGCGGCGCCGGGCTCACGCCCCCGCCCGGGCCCGGGCGCTTCCCCGCGAGGGTACCGGTACCGGTACACTCTGGACGTGATCCGCGTCGTCGACCTCCACCATGCGTACGGCGCGACCCCGGCGGTACAGGGCCTCACCTTCGAGGCCGGCGCAGGCGAGGTCCTCGGCCTGCTCGGCCCGAATGGCGCAGGCAAGTCGACCACGGTCAAGGTCCTCACCGGGCTCTTGCCGTTGCAACGCGGCCTGGTCGAAGTGGCCGGGTACGACATCGCCACCTATCCCATCGAGGTCAAGCGCCGGGTCGGATACGTGCCAGAGACCGGCGCCCTCTATGACGCGCTGACACCGGACGAGTACTTCCGATTCATCTCGATGCTCTATCGCCTCGAGCCGCATGTCGTGCAGCCGCGGATCGAGGAGCTGCTCGGCATGTTCGAGCTCGACGCCGTGCGCAGTGCGCGCATGGTGACGTTCTCGAAGGGCATGCGGCAGAAGGTCCTGATCGCGGCGTCGCTGCTGCACTCGCCTGACGTGGTCATCTTCGACGAGCCGCTCAACGGCCTCGATGCCAACGCGATGCTGGTCTTCAAGCAACTGCTGCGAGGCCTCGCGGCGCAGGGTCGCACCCTCCTCTTCTGCTCGCACCTGCTCGACATCGTCGAACGCCTCTGCCCGCGGATCGTGATCGTCGACAAGGGACGTGCGATTGCCGAGGGTACGCCCGACGCCATCGCACTGCAGACCGGGCGTTCGACGCTCGAGGAGTCCTTCGCCATGCTGACCGGCGCGCGCAGTGTCGAGGCCGCCACGGCCGGTGTGCTGTCGTCGTTGGAGTGGCGCGCGTGACCCACGCGCTGGCGCGAGTGCTGGGGGTCGACCCGGTGCAGTGGCGTGCCCTGGTCTGGGTCTCGTTCATCACCGACATCCGCCAGATGAAAGGCACGGGCATCGGCCTGGCGCGGGCCGCCGCCGGCAGTCTGGCCGGCGCGCTGCTGTCGCAGCTGGTCTACGGTGCATTCTGCGCCGCGCTCATCACCGTGCTGCCCAACGTCTTCGCCTCGAGCACGATCTACTACACGCTGCTGTTGGCGACCCTGGGTCTGGCGCTGCTGGTCGATTTCACCGGGGTCGTGCTGTCGCCTGACGACCACGTGCAATTGGCCCCCCGGCCGATCGACAGCCGCACGTTCCTGGTCGCCCGGCTGACCTCGGTCATCGGCTTCTCGTTGACGCTGACGGCACCGTTTGCGCTGCTGCCCGCGGTGGCCTATCTGCTGCGCGACGCCGGCGGCTCGTTGGCGGCGGCGGTGGCCAGCGTCGCCGCCGCGGCGATGTGCGCCGTCCTCGTGCCGCTGCTGGTGATTCTGATCTTCCTGGCACTCGTGCAGGTCATACCGGCCGGCCGGCTGCATCGGGCACTCGGCTACGTGCAGTTTGCGCTGTCGTTTGTCTTTGTCGGGGCCTTCTTCCTGCTCTCGCGCACCACCCGGGCGCTCGACGCCGTGAGTCTCGAGAAGACCGCCCTGATCTATGTCAATCCGGCGGCGTGGTTCGCGGCATGGATCGAGATCGCCGAGCGGCGCGCCACATCCGCAGACTGGGCCGCCGCCGCCGCTCCCCTGGCGCTGCTCGTGGTCGCCGGCCTGCTGGTCCGCAGCCGCCTGTCACTGGCCTACGCCGAGCGACTGTCCACGACGTTCGTGGATCGGCCGGCGCGGACGTCCGGGCAGCGGCCCGTGCCGCACCTGATCTTCGGTCCGGCCCACCATGCGGTCGGACTGCTCGCCGGGGCGCAGTTCCGCACCGACCAGAAGTTCCGCCTGGGTGTGCTGGGCATCATGCCGCTGACGGTGATCTACTTGCTGGCCGGCTTCAGCGACACCGACGGCCCCGAGATCCTGCGCCGCGAACCCCTGCTCGTGTACTACGCCGTGCTGTTCTTCCCGGTGATGTTGCGGCAGTTCCTCGTCTACAGCGAAGCGTGGCGTGCGGCCTGGATCTTCCACGTCGCGCCGATGCCGTTTGACGAGATCGTCGTCGCCCTCAAGAACACCGTCGTCTCACGTTTTCTCGTGCCGTACCTGCTGCTCGTGATGCTGCTGCTCGGGTGGCTGTACCCACGGCCGCCGCTCGAACTGCTGATCCACGGACTGGTCATCGGCCTGCTGTCGCACGCGCTGCTGACCGCCGACCTGTTGATCAATCCGTCGCTGCCGTTCTCGCAGCCGACCCGTCAGGGGACCCGCTCGCTGGCGCTGCTGTCGCTGATGCTGCCGACGATGGTGATCATCACGACGATCCCCTTCTGGCGTCCCTATCTCTACGCCACGGCCAGCCGGACATTCCTCGGCGTCGGGGCCCTGGTCGTCATCAACGTGCTGCTGCACGAAACCCTGCTCGCCCGTGTGTCGCGCCAGTCGCGACACTGGGCGTGCCCGAGCTGAAATCCATGTGGACCGGCCTTCCGTCCTCGTCGCTCGCGCCGTTTGTCCCCGTCATCGAGCATCTGCAGGAAGCGGCGTGCCTGGAATCGGCCGATGGCGCCATCGCCGTCGTCAACGCCGCGTGGTTGACCCTGTTTGACGCCGGGCGGCGCCTCTCGCCACTGCAGGAGCGGCCGGGCGCGGCGGCCTGGGCGCCAGCGCTGGCCGCGTTCGAGGCCGCGGCCGGGTTGCCGGCGCGGATCGCCGAACGGCGCACCGCCAAGGTGGCGAGTTTCCACGAGACGCTGGCCACCACCGACGGCCGCACGCTCGAGTGGGACCATTCGCCCATCGCCGTGGGCGACACCGTGGTGGGGCATCTCTGGCGGTTCCACGACGCGACCCACCAGCGCAAGCTGGAGGAATCGGTGCGACAGGCGCAGCGCCTCAACACCGTCGGCCGCCTGGCGGGCGGGATCGCCCACGACTTCAACAACCTGCTCACGGCGGTGGTTGGCTACTGCGACCTGCTGGACACGCAGTTTGACAACGGCGATGTCCGCCGCTTCGATCTGCACGAGATCCGCAACGCGGCGATCCGGGCCTCGTCGTTGACGCGACAGCTGCTGGCCTTCAGCCGCCGCCAGATCATGCAGCCCGATGTGGTGGACATCGGCCTGATGCTTGGCGAGATGCCGAAGATGCTGTCGCGGCTGATGGGCGAGCAGGTCAAGGTGGCGATCACCGTGCCAGACGACCCGCTCGAGATCTTTGCCGACCCGGGGCAGATCGAGCAGGCGATCTTCAGCCTGGCCGCCAACGCGCGCGATGCGATGCCCGATGGCGGAACGCTCGGCGTGGACGTGAGGCGCGGGCAGCTCGACGAGTCCCGCGCGGGCGAGCTCGACATGCGCAGCGGCCCGGTGGTGTGGATGACCGTGTGGGACACCGGCAGCGGGATGGACGACACCACTCGCGCCAGCGCGTTCGAGCCGTTCTTCACCACCAAGCCGCTCGCGCAGGGTCTCGGTCTCCCGACCGTGTACGGCATCGTCCGCCAGACCGGCGGGGCGGTGACGCTGGAGAGCACGCCGGGCGGCGGCACGCGAGTCGAGATTGTGCTGCCGCGCTACAGCGACGGCTCTGGTGACGTGCCGTTGTCGCTCGTCCCGGTCACCGCCCTTGCCACCGCGCGGACCGGTCCCGCCGTAGTGCTCGTCGTGGAAGACGAAGCGTCGGTGCTGAGGCTGGTGCGCCGGGTCCTCGAGGCCGAGGGCATGGTGGTGCTCTCGGCACAGGACGCCGAGGAGGCGCTGTTGCTCAGCTCGCAGCACGGCGGGGTGATCGACCTGCTGCTGTCCGATGTGGTGATGCCGGGCCTGAACGGCCTGGAACTGGCGCAGCGCGTGCTGGCCCAACGGCCATCACTGCGCGTCCTCTTCATGTCGGGGTATGCCGATCACGCCGTAGTGCAGCGCGATATCGTTGACGCCGGGCGACCGTTCCTGCAGAAACCCTTCGCCCCGGACCGGCTGGTCGCTCGCGTAAACGACGTACTCGGATAGGAATTCAGAATTCAGAATTCAGAATGCGGCGATGCCGGGCGGCCGCTGCGCCGCCCGGCATCGCAGTCCGGCGCTGCGGCTAGGTCGTGGCCGGCACGCGTTCAATCTTGATCGACTCGATGACGACGTCCTTGACCGGGCGATCGCCACGGCCGGTGGGGACGTGGCCGATCCGCGAGACGACGTCCATGCCCGAAATCACCTCGCCGAACACGGAATGGCGGTCGTCCAGGTGCGGCGTGGCTGCCAGGGTGACGAAGAACTGGCTGCCGTTGGTGCCCGGACCGGCGTTGGCCATCGACAGGATCCCGGCCTTGGTGTGGCGCCTGGAGGGATGGAACTCGTCCTCGAACTTGAAGCCCGGGCCGCCCATGCCATTGCCCATCGGGCAGCCGCCCTGGATGACGAAGCCATCGAGGACGCGGTGGAAGATCAACCCGTTGTAGAACGGACGACTGAGCGGCTGACGCGTGACCGGGTCCTGCCACTCGATACTGCCGTCTGCGAGGCCGGCAAAGTTGGCCACCGTCTTGGGCGCCTCGTCTTCGAACAGCCGAGCGACGAAGGCACCCTCACTGGTGGTGAAGTGGGCGTAAAGCCCCGCTGGTAAGGTCATGGCCACACCTTACCATCCTGCCGGGCCATAATCGGCGGAATGGACGACTTTGCGCCCATGCGCACGCGCCGGCCGCCAGGCACGAAGGTGCCGGGCCAGAGGGCTGCTGCGGGTCGATGAGCCGGCGCTGCCGTGCGCTCGCCCTTGCCGCCGGCGTCTCCGTGTCGGCGGCCGCAGGCGACCAGCCGCGCTGGGCCCCCGATGCATGCTCCCCATCGTCGGCCAGGCTCCAGGTCACACCCCCAGCGGCGCTGCCCGGGGCTCGGCTGACCCTCGCCCGCTGCGTCCAGCGCGACCTCGACCAGGGGCGCTGGACCGACGCCGAGGTGCGTCTGAGCAGCGCCCGTCGGGCGATCCTCATGCTGCCGGGCGCAGAGCGGAGGCCCTGGGTGGCATTGGTGGTCAGGCTCGATGCGGCTCGTCGGGTGGACGTCGGTCCGTGGTCGGCGCTGGTCGGCGTCGTGCTTGCTGAAGAGGACGCGCTGCCGTGGGTCGGCCCGCTGGTTCGCGGAGTGGCGTCAGCGCGCAGCTCCTGGGGCAGGCAGGACGCCGACCTTCATGCGCGTGGCCGCGTCGAGGCCGACCAGCTGCAACGGCTCTCGGCCGCCGACGGTCCCCTCAGCGAGGCCGAGCGGGCCCGGTTGCTCGTCCAGGCGGCGCTGGCCGGGGCACAGTACGAGCGCGACGAGATGGAGCTGCTGCTCGAGGCTGCGCACGACCTCGAGGTGCGGCTGCTGTCAGGGGATGAGCTGCGGGTGCCGGTCGTGCTGGCCCGCGAACTCGAGGCCGACCTGCTTATGCTGACCGACCGCTATGCCGCAGCCGGTCAGCGGTACCGCGACCTGCTCATGCAATGGCCCTCCCGCGTGCAGGGACGCATCGGCCTGGCCGCGGCGTATCGTCGTCTCGGCCACGCCCGCGAGGCGGAGGAGACGCTGGCACAGGCACGCGCGCTGTGGGCGTCGGCCGATGCCGAGGCGCTGGCCCGCATCGAGTAAGCGAGCCGGACCCGGCTCTCAGGCACCACCGGCTTCCATCTCCAGCAGCCGCTGCTTCCGTGCGACGCCCCATCGGTACCCCGTCAACGACGCGTCGCTGCCCACCACGCGGTGGCAGGGGACCAGCAGGGAGACCTTGTTGGTGGCGCACGCGCGGGCGGCGGCCCGCACGGCAGTGGGCTGCCCGATCATCATCGCGAGCTCGGCATAGGTGCGGGTCTGGCCACGCGGGATGGTCTTCAGGGCCAGCCAGACGCGCTGCTGGAACGCCGTGCCCTGCAGGTCGAGCGGGACGTCCTCGCCGGCCTGTCCACTGGCCACAGCGACGGCGGCGGTGGCCCACTCCACGCGATGCACGCCCGGCGTCAGGGTGGCTCGCGGAAACTCGGCGTGGGGAGGGCCGCGCAGGATCGCGTCGCTCTCGCCCAGGTACACCGCGCACACGCCTTCGGCCGTCGTGGCCACCAACACCAGCCCAAGCGGAGTTTCCGCTGTCGTCCACCCGATGGCCACGCCGGCGCCACCGCGCCGATAGGCGCCAGGGGTCATGCCGAGTGCCGCGTGCGCGCGCTCGTACAGGCGCGAGGATGAGCCGTATCCCGCCGTGTAGAGTGCGTCGGTCACCTCATCTCCCGCGAGCAGTCGCTCGCGCAGGCGCGCCAGCTGCCGCCCCGTCAGCAGCGCCCGCGGGCCGATGCCCAACGTGATCTCGAGCCGCTGGCGCAGGACGACAGGTGCAAGACCGAGGGCGGCGGCCAGTGATGCCACCGACGGTCGCCCGTCACCAGCCAGGGCCAAGTCGATGTGGCCCACGAGCGTGCGGAGGTCGGCATGCGTCAGGCGGTCGGGCCCGGCCTGCTGCACCGTGCCCGTGACCCTCTCGGCTTTCATCAGGTCGTCGGGATGGCATCGGAGGCACGGTCGGAAACCAGCCGCGCGCGCCCCTGCGGCGGTCGCGAACAACCGCACGTGTGCCCGGCGCGGCCGCGGTGACGGGCACCCGGGTCGGCAATAGATGCCCGTGGTGGTGACACCAAACAGGAAGCGGCCCGCCAGTGAGGCATCCCGGGCCGCTATCGCGGTCCAGGCCGCATCCTCGCCGGGGGTGGAGTGGGGAGGCGCCGTCGTGGCCATGAATCGGAGGATACTAAGCCCTTCCCAACGACACTATCCGGTTTCACGAGGCGCAAGCGCATGACCGTGTTCGGGCTAGCCAACCTGCTGATCCTCCCGTTCTGGCTCCTGATGGTGCTGGCGCCGACGTGGAGCGTCACCAGGCGCGTCATCGCGTCGCCCTGGATCGTCGCGCCGCCCTGCGTGCTCTACCTGGTCACGCTGCTGCCGGTGGCGGGGCTGGTGCTGCCCGAGCTGATTCAGCCCGTCCAGGCGCGCATCATGTCGCTGCTCGGCACGCCAACCGGGACGACGCTGGCGTGGACGCACTTTGTGGCCTTCGACCTGTTCGTCGGCCGGTGGATCTACGGCGACAGCCGTGACCGCCGCTACTCGCCCTGGTGGGTGTCGCCCGTGCTCGTGGTGACGCTGCTGGTCGGTCCCGTCGGCTTGCTGATGTACCTCGCGGCTCGGACGATCATCAGGGGCGACGCTGCGGCCGGCGATCCTGCGTGACGCTGCCGCTCACATCGCCGGGCCGAGCAGAACCGCGTTGACGAACATCAACTGCGTCGCCTCGGCAAAGGCGCGGTTGTTGGGGTCGTCGGTAAAGGCGATGACGTGCCCGCGGCCGGTGGGCTGATGCAGAAGATACGGCTTGCCCGGCAGCAGCCGCTGCGATGGCTCCCAGACCACGCCGCTGGCCACGACGCGGTCCGGCGGCGCGAACACCACGACGTTGCGGCCCTTGTCCAGGGTGATCGGCGAGACCGCCCGCTGGCCCTGCACGCTGACGGCCACGGCGGTGTCCAGTCCACTCGACAGCCAGTGATCGGTGTCGACCACCGTGTTCAGGATGGCGCCAGGGACGAGCGTGGGCAACTCGCGGATCGGCTCGACCGCCTTTGCGAGGTCGATCGGCGCCGCGTTGGACACGGCCGGGGCGCGTGGTGGCGCCGGGCCTTCCTTGATCGGCGAGCCGTCGTTCCACTCGGCCGTTGTGGACAGCAGTCCGACTGACTCGCCAAGAGCCCACGTCGTCGCCTCGCCGATGGTCACGAGCGTGCCGCCTGCGTTGACCCAGCCCTTGAGCAGGCGCACCACCTGGGCACCGATTGCCGACCCGTACGCGCCCGAGGGCAGCACGACGACGTCGAACTCCGCAAGGTCGACGCGCGGGAGCGCCGCGACCCGCACGGCGCTGGGCACGAGACCGAACCTCCGCTCCAGGACATAGCGGGCCCACCCGGCCGACAGGCTCTGCGTCGGCGCGTCCCACGCCAGCAGCACGCGAGGCGTCTTCATGGGGCGCACCTGGTTGGAGCCGATCGAGATTCCCGCGTCGGCAAAGCCGCTGTCCACAGCAACGACGTCCGCGCCGGTGGCCTGGACGACGGCGCCCAACTGCACGGAGGTGTCGGCCGGATTACCAGCGACGCGAATGATGGCCGTACCAATCGGATAGCTCCGCCCCGCGAGCGCGAATCGCTCGCCCGCGACGGCCACCTTCAAACCACGCCTCAGCGCCGCCGCCACGGTCGTCGCGCTGCCGGCATTCCACGGCAACAGCCAGGCCACGCGTGCGGGCGTCACGGTCGCCGTGGTCGCTGCCGTCGGCGTCCAGGTCGTGGTCGCGACGCCCAGCGGCTGCACCAGTCGCAACGTCTCGACGTCGTGCAGCAGGGGCAGGCTCCATGCCGTCACGTCGTAGATCTGATCGGGCAGGCGCCGCAACCGGCGCGCGGCCTGAGCTTTGACAAACGCGTCGGGCATCTCGGTGCGCTCGTCCAGCAGGTTCCGCACCAGCCGGCCAGCGGGTTGGCCGTGTGGCACCACCAGCGTGCCCGCCGGGATCGCGCGTCCACGCCACATCGTGGCCGCAGCGGTCTGTTGAATCTCGATGCCATTGCGGTAGAGCAGCGTGGCGAGATGACGTGTTCGGCCGCGGTCGCCGTTGTCGAGCAACAGATACTGCCGCACGGTGGGGCTGCGCGCGCCTTCCTCAATCGCCGTCCGCCGGAAGGCCACGTACTCCCGCAGCAACTGTTGGCGATGCAGCGCGGCGGTGTGCGCGGTGGTCATCGCGGCCGTGAAGTGCTCGACGATGCCGTCCATGTACGTCAGCAGGCTGCCATCGCTGCGTCGGACGACGAGACCGCGTGCCGAGGACTTCTCGAACGTCATGCCGATGGCGCCCTGGGCCATCGGCCAGGACACGCCGTAGCCCGGATAGAACGCGTCGAACACTTCGCGCGTGAAGTACGGAAAGCCGCGCTCGTCGAAGGCACTGCCGATCGCCCTGCCAAACATCTCCAGCGCGGCCACCTGGGTCGGGGTGGTGTGCACGTTGCCCGGCTCCGCCGAGGGGGGGAAGTAGTACGTGCTGTCGCTGCCCATCTCGTGCAGATCGACCACGACGTGCGGCCGCCAGTCGAGCATGGCGGCGACACGGCCGCGACTTTCAGGCTGCGTCTGCGCAAACCAGTCGCGGTTGAGATCGAACAGGTAGTGGTTGGCTCGTCCGCCGGGCCACGGCTCGTCGTGTTCGGCGGCCAGTGCCAGGGGGTCGGGCACGCTGGCCCGTCCGGCCCGCGTGGCCTGCACGAAGCGCCCGCGGCCGTCGGGATTCTGTAACGGGTCGATCAACACGATCGTCTCGCGCAGGATGGCGGTGGTCCGCGAGTCGTTTTGCGCGGCCAGCAAATGGTAGGCCTCGAGCATGGCGGCGCCGGCCGGGGAGATTTCGTTGCCGTGCACGCTGTGCAGGAGCGCCACCACGATCGGCGCTCGCGCGATCACCGCGTCGACGTCGGCACCCTCGAGAAGGCGGGGATCGGCCAGGCGTCGCAGGTCCTGCTTCACGTCGTTCAGCGCGGCGATGCGCTCTGGCGCGCCGATGGCCAACAGCACCAGAGGCCGGTTCTCGAACGTCCGCCCGTATTCGACCAGCCGCGCGCTGTGTGGCGCGGCGCTGGCGAGCGCGCGCAGGTAGATCACGATCTCTTCGGGGGAGCTGACCTCCTCGCCGTGGTCATGACCGACCACTTGGGCCAGCGTGGGAATGGAGGGGTCGTACCGGTAGTGCGCGAGCGAAGCGCGGCGGTCCTGGCCTCGGGCCGGCGCCGCGACAGCCAGCGCCAGTGCGGCGGCTGCAATTCCGGCGAGGGCGCGGAGGGAGTGACAAGGACGGTGGAGGGCCATGTGCCGGCAAGCCTATCGCACCAACTGGACCGCAGTCAGGCGTCGGCGGGCGGCGGCTGACAGCGCGGGCACCAGTACGTCGAGCGGTTGTGCTCGCCGTGGTGTCGCATCAGGATGCTGGCGCCGCATTGCCGGCACGGCCGCCCGTGTCGGCCGTACACGTACAGGCGCTGCGCCGGGTTGGCGCGTCCCGTGGTGCGCCTCATACCGCGCCAGGTGACCACGCCGCCATCGCTCGGGTCGATGACGTTGGCCTGCAGCAGCGTGCGCGCGTCACGCACCAGCCGCGTCCACTGCGCGTCGCTGACCAGCGCGGGAGGCTGAAAGGGCCATTGACCGGCCAGGAACAGCAACTCGCTCTTGAAGACGTTGCCGATTCCGGCCACCGCTTGCTGCTCGAGCAGGGCCTCGGCCGCGGTCGGTCTGGTGCTGCCGGCCAGCCTGACGACGGCTCCGGCGGCGTCGAAGTCCAGCGACAGGACGTCGGGGCCCAGCCTGCTGATGGCCTGGTCGCTTTCCAACTCGCCAGCCGGCACGAACTCGGCGATCGGCACCGAGAACGCGACGGCGACAAAGGCCGCCGTCGCCACCACGATGCGGGCCGACGAGGCACTGCGCTGCCACGGCTCGCCGCTGCGGTAGATGTGCCACGAGCCCGACATCAGCATGTGCGTCCGCAGCACGAGCGGACCCTGCAACGTGGCCAGCGCCCGGGATCCGCTGGGCGCTGCAGCCTCGTCGCCTCCTGAGGGCTGACCGCGGAGCTCTGAAAAGTAGATCAGCAGATGCTTGCCACGCGCGGCGACGCGTTCGACCATTCGGCCCGTGATCGGGGCGTCGTCATGGACCCTCGCCACGTGCGCGTACTGGGTGTCGAAGCGGGTCACCACCGCTCCAGCCAGGGCTCGCTGCAGCGTCCGGGCCGCCCGGAATATCGTGTCGCCTTCAGGCATCGTGTTGTCTATCGCTTACGAAACTGGGAGACCACAGGCGAGCTGCCGCGTTCTGCAGCCCCGCCTGGTCGCACGCTCATCTGGCGCGGCCGGGCCAGCTGATTGGCGCGAGTTCCCCCTTGCTGGCGTCGGTCCCGTCGCCCGCGGGCGTGGCCACGTCCCAGTGACCGGGTCGGCGCTGCCGTGGCATCGGCGCCCCGCCACTGGCAGCATCGCGCATCTGCAGGCCCTGCGTCGTCGCGACAAAGCCCGCGGCTTCGAGGAAAGGACGAATCGGCGCATCGAGCGCCGGCACGCCATTGACCTCGGTGAGCAGGATGGAGGCGGCGCGGCGATCGCGATCGGTGCCGGTCATCGGCAGCGTGCGTGCCAGTGCCTCGGCGTGGCGGCTGCGCTCGGGGTCGTGCTCGGGCAGCCAGACCAGCAGCGAGCGCATGCCGCGGGCAATCCAGGCGGTCAGGTGGCCATCGACCAGCACCACCCGTGCCCCGACGCTGCGCGTCGGACCACGCCCGGGCGCGCCATCGGGCGACTCCGGCCACTTCACCAGGGCCCCATATGGATTGGCCGGGTCGGTGGCGGCCAGCACCGCCACCTCGGCAGCTTCGGCGGGCGTCCGAAGGGCCCGCAGCAGGTCCACGGCCGCCGGGGCCGCGAATTGCATCGCGCCGACGCCGCTCACGAAGTAGCCGCGGCGGATGCGGCCGCTTTCTTCCAGGGTCCGGAAGACGTCGTGAATCGCGGTGAACCCACCCGGGAGCCCTTCGGCGCCAGCCACCTCACGCGTCACCACTCCGTACCGCGTCAGCAACTGCTGACCCATAGCTGCGCTCCAGGCGGTGGCGGTGACGGCGGTGCGGGGGCTCAGGCGGGTCCAGCGTCCCTCGGCGGCAGGAGGCGCCACGCGGCGGGACCGGAACGGCCGGCCCGCGGCGCGGCCGCGTTTCTCGCGCCCGGCGCTGCCGACGTGGGCACGGAGTGGCTGCAGGGTGTCGTTGGTGATCAGCCCACGCCACACCAGGTTCCACATGGCGTCCACGGTGTCCTGCGGGAAGCCGCCGCCAGCGGCCTCGAGCAGCGCGGCAAAGAACAGGGCACCGCGCGCATCGAGGGCGTCCAAGATGGCCAGCTCCCGCTCCGACAGGTCCTCGAGCGACGGCGGCTGGATGACACCGCGCCACAGCGCCGCCACATGGTCGGTGAGAAACAGCGTGATGCGGCCATCCCGCTCGCCGAGGGCTTCGACGCCAGCCCACACCACCTCGCCGGCCGAGATCAAGGCGTCCAGGTCGGAGGGCTGATAGTGCTCGAGGCGAGCGGGCAGAATCTCACGCTCGAGAATCGACGCCGCCAGGGGAACGCCCTGCAACGTCTCGACGACATCGAGCAGGGCATCGAGCCCGCGGCGCGGCCGTGTCACCCCCTGCCACTGCGTCAGCAGACGACCGAGCACGGGCAGGTCCACCGGCTCGACTTCGTGGCGCAGCTTGGCCAGCGAGCGACGGCGAATCGACGTCAGGACGGAGCTGTCACACCACTCCCGCTGTTGCCCGCCCGGCCGGAACTCGCCCTCGAGCAGCCGTCCCTCGGCGTGCAGCGCTTTCAAGGCCAGGTCGGCCGTCGATCGGCCGAGCCCGAAGCGGACCGCGACGTCTTCGGTCGTGAACGGCCCGTGCGTGCGCGCGTAGCGAGACACCAGGTCCCGCAGCGCCTGTGGCTGCGCGGCCAGCAGCGCATCCGGCAGGCCCTGGGGGAGCGGCACGCCCAGGGCGTCCCGATAGCGCGCCGCGTCCTCGATGGCCACCAGGCGAGGCTCTCCGCCGACCCCGAGCCATACGGCGCGTCGCGCCCGGACCAGCTGATCGCCGGCGTCGGCGGGCACGTCGGCAGCCGTGCGCTCACGCAGTTGCGCAACCGAGAGGTCACCGATGCGCAGCAACAGGTCGTGCACGCCGTCGAGCGTCCGGGCGCGGTAGTCGGCGGGCAACGCCTGCAGCTGCGCCTCGAGTGTCGCCAGCGCATCGGCGTCGAGCAGGTCGCGCAGTTCCACCGACCCCAGCAGGGCATGCAACTGCGCCTGATCGATCGTCAGGGCCTGCGCGCGCCGCTCGGCCAGCGGCGCGTCGCCGTCGTACAGGTAATTGGCCACGTACCCGAAGAGCAGCGACGCGGCAAACGGCGAGGGCGTCGGCGTGTCGACCTGGACCACGCGGACCTGCCGCGACGCGATGGCACGCAGCGTCTCGGCGAGCGCCGGGATGTCGAACACGTCGCGGAGACACTCGCGGTACGTCTCGAGCAGGATCGGGAAGGAGCCGTACTTGGCGGCCACGCCCAGCAGATCCTGCGCGCGCTTGCGCTGCTGCCAGAGCGGCGCTCGGCGCCCGGGTCTGCGTCGCGGGAGCAGCAGGGCGCGGCCGGCGCACTCGCGGAAGCGCGCCGCGAACAGCGACGTCGCCCCGAGCTGGCGGATCACCAGCGACTCCATCTCCTCGGCCTCGGGGAGCAGCCACTGCGGGTCCGGCGGCTCGTCGGTGTCGGGAAACCGCACGACGAACCCGTCGTCGGCCCACATCGTCTCGACCTCGAGACCGAACTGCTCGCGCAAGCGCGACGACACGGCCATCGCCCAGGGAGCCAGCACCTGGGCGCCGAGGGGCGAGAGCAGGCAGAGGCGCCAGTCGCCGAGCTCGTCCCGGACGCGCTCGATGACGATCGTGCGGTCGTCCGGGATGGCGCCGGTGGCCTCGTGCTGCTCGGCCAGGTACTGCATCAGGTTGACCGCGGCCAGGGCGTCCAGGTCGTGGTGCTTCTCGAGCCGCGCGCGTGCCTCATCGGGCGACTCGCCTTGCAGTTGTCGCACGAGGACGCCGATCTCGCGGCCGAACTCGAGCGGACGGCCGGGACCGTCGCCCTTCCAGAACGGCATCTTCCCGGGTTGTCCAGGCGCCGGTGACACGGTCACGCGGTCGTGCGAGATGTCCTCGATGCGCCACGAGGAGGCGCCGAGCAGGAAGGTCTCGCCGACCCGGCTCTCAAACACCATCTCCTCGTCGAGCTCGCCGACCCGCGCCGTTCCGCTGGACGCGCCGGCCAGGAACACGCCGTACAAGCCGCGGTCGGGGATGGTCCCGGCGTTGGCCACGGCAACCCCCTTGGCGCCCGCCCGGGTGGTGACGCGGTGAGCGACGCGATCCCAGGTGAGGCGCGGGCGCAGTTCGGCGAACTCGTCCGAGGGGTAGCGCCCCGAGAGCATGTCCAGGACGCCATCGAAGATTGAACGGGCCAGGGTGGCAAACGGCGCGGCCTGGCGGATGCGCGCGAACAGGTCGTCGACCGCCCAGTCGTCCATCGCGACCATCGCCACGATCTGCTGCGCCAGCACATCGAGTGGGTTGCGGGGCATGTGCGTCGATTCGACGCGCCCTTCCCGCATGGCCCGCACGGCCGCCGCGCAGGCCAGCAGGTCGCCGCGGTACTTGGGAAAGATCAGCCCGGTGCTCGTCGCATCGACCCGGTGTCCGGCTCGACCGATCCGTTGCAGTCCGCTGGCCACCGATGGCGGCGCCTCGATCTGCACCACGAGATCGACGGCGCCCATGTCGATGCCGAGTTCGAGCGACGAGGTGCACGCCAGGCCGCGCAGGCGGCCCGCCTTCAGGGCATCCTCGATCTCGACGCGTTGCTCGCGCGCCAGCGACCCGTGGTGGGCCCGCACCAGCGTCTCGCCGGCCAGCTCGTTGATGGCGGCCGCCAGGCGCTCGGCCAGTCGCCGACTGTTGACAAAGAGCAGCGTCGAGGTATGCGCGAGGATCACCTCGAGCAGCCGCGGATGGATGGCGGCCCAGATCGACGGCGCCTGTGGTCCGGCGGCCGCGGGACCGCTGGTGATGGCCTCGACCTGGGTCAGCCGGGCCATGTCCTCGACCGGCACCTCGATGCGCAGCGACAGCTGACGCGTGCGCCCGGCATCGACGATGGCGACGGGACGATAGGACGGTTCGTCGGACGTGGCAGCGAACTGGTCGTGGATCTCGTGCTCGGGCGCGCCGTCGCCGGCAGCCTGCCGGTGACGCGTGGTTGCAGGTTCGGCGCCGCCGAGGAAACGTGCGACCTCGTCGAGCGGCCGCTGCGTGGCCGAGAGGCCGATCCGCTGGATGGGCGCGTGCGCGATCGCCTCGAGCCGTTCCAGCGAGAGCGAGAGGTGGGCGCCTCGCTTGGTCGCCACCATGGCATGGATTTCGTCGAGGATCACCGTGTGAATCGAGCGCAGCACCTCTCGCGCGTTCGACGTCAGCAGCAGGTAGAGCGACTCCGGCGTGGTGATCAGGATGTCGGCGGGGCGCCGCGCGAAGCGCGCACGCTCGGCTGCGGGTGTGTCGCCGGTGCGGATGGCCACCTCCGGCAGGTGATGGGCGATATCGCCTTCGCGTGCGAGGCGGCTGATCCCGGCCAGCGGGGCGCGGAGGTTGCGCTCGACGTCGACCGCCAGCGCCTTCAACGGCGAGATGTAGAGCACTCGGCACCGCGCCTTGGTGTCGGGCGGTGGCTCGAACATCAGGCGGTTGATGCACCACAGGAAGCCGGTCAGGGTCTTGCCGCTGCCGGTAGGCGCCAGAAGAAGGGTGCTGGCGCCAGCGGCGATGGTCGGCCAGCCCTTGGCCTGCGGTGCCGTCGGCGCGTCGAACGACGTCTCGAACCATCGAGCCACTACCGGATGGAACAGCTCCAGGATCGACGCCTGCTCGTTGGTCGCGCCTGCCCGGGCGGCCGATCCACGCTCTTGTTTTGGCCCTTTTCGCACGTTTCGCCCTTTTCCCCGGTTTTTTCGATATCCTCTCACGTTGACCACCGGCCATGAGGCCGGGCAGGGAGGACTGATCTGAATGAGTGACGCTGGTGAAGGGCTCGTAGACGCCGAAGCCCGACTGCAAGAACAGCTCGACGCGCGCGAGCACGAAAAGCGGCGCCGCGGCCTGGCCGCCGGCGTTGACCCCGAAAAACTGCGCGCCCGCGAGTCGCTGCGCCTCGCCCGCACAGAGCTGACCCGCCAGCTCGAGAACACCACACACCCGATCCGTAGGACGCAGATCGAGGCGGCCGTGGCGGAACTCGACCGGCGGATGGCCGCCGTCTAGCACCGGGGCCATGTCCCTGGTTCGCAACGCCGCCGCCATCGCGGTTCACGGCTACACGGCCAGTGGGGCGCTCCTCGCCTGGCTCGCCCTGCGAAGCGCGTGGGACCACGACCCGCGGACGGCGCTGCTCTGGCTATGCGTCGCCGTGTTCGTGGATGCCACCGACGGCTTCGCTGCGCGCGCGGCAAACGTGCGGCTTCATGCCGCGTGGATTGACGGCGCGCGGCTCGACGACATCGTCGACTTCCTGACCTACGTCTTCGTGCCGCTCGCCATCCTCTGGGAGCAACAGCTCCTCGGCGGGGTGACGGGCCTGATCACCGTAGGCGCCGTGCTGATTGCCAGCGCCCTCGGCTTCTCCAACCTGCACGCCAAGACGCTCGATCACTTCTTCACGGGGTGGCCGTCGTACTGGAACCTGGTGGCCGTCTACTGTCTCGCCTGGCCACTCTCACAGGCGACAACCACGATCCTGCTGCTGGCGCTTGCCGCCCTGGTCTTCGTGCCGTTGAAGTACGTGTACCCCTCGCGCACGGCAACGTTCATGATCCCCACGCTGGCGCTCGGCGGCATCTGGGGCGTCCAGATGATCGCGATCATCTGGTGGCTGCCAGCGGTACCGGCCTGGCTCCTCTGGAGCAGCCTGGTCTTTCCCATCTACTACTTCGCCCTGTCGCTGTGGCTCAACGTCCGGCCTGACCCCGCCTGAGGCGCTGCGCAGTCCCCTCGGGCGGCGAACCGGTCAGCCACGCCGTGCGCATGGCCAGTTGCGTGGCGCTCGGCGCTGCCCGCGAGACCAGCCGCCAGCCGTCTCCGGGCTGCTGACCAAAGGCCACCTCGAGCCGTATCAACCGGTCTCGCCGCGCCACCAGCAGCGTCGAAGCGGTCCCGGGCGGGTACTGTTCGAGACGGCGGTCCCAGTGATCGGCCCGGACGCGGTACTCGCCGATGGCGAGGATCTCGTCGTCCACGGTGATGCCGGCCGTCGCCCCCGGCCCGTCACGCCGGACGTGGGTCACCACCAGCCGACCGCCGTCCTCGCGCGTGGTCAGCCCAAGCCAGCCACGCGTGGCCGGGCTGTCGGCGGGTTGGAACTCCAGGCCGTAGGCATCGAGCAAGGGCTGGTAGTCGAGCGGCCCGGTCGTGTCGAGCGCGTGGACCAGCAGCGGCCCGAGCGTGGCGCCGCCGACCTCGACGATCACCTCGCGCAACTGGGTCTCGCTGAATCCCTGACGGCCGGCATATCGGTCGAAGGCCACACGCAGCACGTCGTCCAGTGATCTCTCGCCGTGCGTGGCGAGACGGATGCTCGCGTCGAGCAACGCCGCCGTGATCTCGCCCTTGAGGTAGTAGCTGACCGACGTGTCGGCGCTGTTCTCGTCCGGACGGTACAACTTGATCCACGCGTCGTGCGACGACTGGGTGAGCGTCTGCAGGAAGCGACCGGGAGTCGTCTCCAGGCTGTGGATGTCGGCAGACAGTTTCTGCAGGTACTCCTCGTCGCTCGCGAGACCCGCACGCCGCACCAGCAGGTCGCCGTAGTACGAGGTGACGCCCTCGACCGCCCACAGGCTGGCCGTGTAGTTCTCGTGCTCGTAGTCGAACGGCCCGAGGGCCGCTGGCCGCAGTCGCTTGCCGTTCCACACGTGGAAGAACTCGTGACTGGCCAGGCGCAGCCAGCCCAGGTAGGATTGACGCGTGCCCATCGCCCAGCGCGACGTCATCAGCACGGCGCAGTTGCGGTGCTCCAGCCCGCCTGCTGCCTCGGTCAGCAGGTTGATGAACACGAATCTGTCGTAGGGCAGGGCGCCCCACAGGCGCTGGTGCTCGGCCACGACGGCCTCGAGGTCCGACGCGGCGCGCGCCCCGTCCCACGTGCCGCCGTGCTCGACGTCGACGAGCGCGTGCGGTGTGCCATCGACGTCGAACGCGTGGACAGTCAGGTCACCAGCGACAAGCGGGCTGTCGACCAGCGTGTCGTAGTCGCACGCCTCGAAGCAGTTGGGCGCTCCGGGCAGCGCCGGCAGCGCGGCTACCGCGCCGGCCCAGCCGTCCGGCAGTTCGATGGTCACCCGATGACGGTGGTGGAGTCGGTCGGCCACCGTCAGGTAGGTGGCGGCACCTTGCAGGAGGGCGAACCGTGACTCGACCCAGTTGGTCCGCACGCTCATCTCGCGACCGTAGACGCGATAGCGGACGGTGACGCGTGCGGCGCCCCCGGTGGCAATCCGCCAGCGGTTCTTGCTGACCTTGACCGGCGGGGTATCGGCGGTGGAGGCCGCGACTTCGAGGCCCTCCACGTGCCGTGCGTACTCGCGCACGAGGTAGGACCCCGGGGTCCACACCGCCATCATCAGATCGAGGTGGGGCCGGCCCTCGGCGGGATAGCTTGCTTCGACGTCGATGAGATGTCGGGCGGCCTGGGGCAGTCGCACGGTGTAGGTGATGGTCTCTGCCGCACTCGCGCGCAGGTGGCTGAGGGCATGGGTGTGTACGGGATCAGCGGTCATGAGGAAGCGGGGTGCCGCACTCGGCTGCGTTGCGGGACGGCACGGCAGGCTCTGGTACCATGAGCCGCCGCTGCCCGGAGTGGAGAGTCCACCCCTGAAATCATAGGAGATTCCGACCGCGTGCTCACGGCAGGCGAGGTACTCGACGGCCGTTACGAAATCCTCGAGCTGCTCGCCCGAGGCGGTATGGGCGCAGTCTATCGAGCCCGCCGCATCCTGCTCGGCGATGACGTCGCCGTGAAGGTCCTCAGTACTCCCGACGACGCGTCGCTGCGCGAGCGTTTCCTTCGCGAAAGCCGCGCTGCCGCTCAGCTCCGCCACCCGCACATCGTCGGCGTGCTCGACTACGACGTAGACGCGCACGGTCATCCTTTCCTGGTCATGGAGTACCTCAACGGACCAAGCCTGCTGCAGCGTGTCGCCCTGGACCGGCAGCTGCCAGTGGACGAGGTGCTCGACATCGCTGCGTCGCTGTGTGGCGCGTTGCAGCTGGCCCATGACGCCGGCGTCGTCCACCGCGACCTCAAGCCCGCCAACGTCGTCAGTCACGAGTACATGCCCGGCCGCCATGTCTACAAGGTGGTCGACTTCGGACTGGTCAACGTGCGCGAGATTGCCGGCGCGCTGAAGCTGACGCTGGACCGGCAGTTCCTCGGCACCGTGGCGTATGCCTCTCCCGAGCAGCTGCGCGGTGAGCCGGTGGACGCGCGGTCCGACATCTACAGTTTCTGCGCGATGCTGTACGAACTGCTCACCGGGCATCCGCCGTTCGAGCACGACGATCCGTTCGTGGTGATCACCAAGCACCTCATGCGCGAGCCGGCACCGTTGCGCGCGCTGGCGCCGGCGGTCCCGCCGGCGATCGAGGCCGTGATCCTGCAGGGGCTCGCCAAGGATCCCGGCGACCGCCCCACCTCGATGGACGCACTGGCGCGGGCGCTGCGGCAGCCGGTACCGACCGGCGCGTCGCCCGCCGCCCCCACCGAGCCGACGGCGCCGGCCGTGCACGGCTACGAGGTTGGCGCGCCGCTCGGCAAGGGACGGCTCGGGAGCCAGATCTATCTCGGCATGCACAAGGCCCTCGGCGCGTCGGTGGCCATCCGGGTGCTGCGGCGCGCCGACGTCAGCAACTGGGACGCGGCCCGCGAGCGGTTCATCCGCGAGGCCAGGGCGATGCAGGTGAACCACCCCAGCGTGCTGCATGTGCGTGACTTCGGCGAAGGGCACGAGTACGTGTACGTGGTCACCGACCTCGTCCCTGGCGAGAGCCTGGCGCAGCGCCTGGCCGACGAGGGGCCGTTGCCGTGGCCCCTGCTCGAGCGGCTGGCATCACAGCTGGTCGACGCGGTGTCGGCGCTGCATCGACGCGGGGCGTTCATCTGCGGGATCACGCCCCTGACGACCCGCCTGACCTCGGAGGATGGCGAGCAACGCCTGCTGGTCTCGTCGGGTGGGGTCAGCCAGATCCAGGACCTGCTCGGCACGGTGAGCATCGGCGCCCTGCGCGGTTCGGAACTGGGCGTATCGGAGTTGCCCTTCGTGGCGCCGGAGGTCCTGATGGGCGAAGCGCCGTCCGTGGCGGGCGATCTGTTCACCGTCGGCGCGTTGACCTACATGATGGCCACCGGGTCGCCGCCGTTCCTCGAGCCCACTCTCCCGCAATTGCTGGGTGCCATGCTGCGGACGCGTCCACAGCCGCTGGTGGCCATTCGCCACGATATTCCGCAGGCCTTCAGCGACGCCATCGGGACGACATTGTCGCCAGTGCCCTCGGAGCGTCCCGCCGACGCGCGTGCGCTGGCGTTGATGTTGCCGTGAGCGATAGTGCCCGACCGCACCGGTCGCCGCCGCCGCTTCCGGGTCGTCCCGGTGATGGCAGACGATCGCGGCGTCCGCTGACCCCCGACGTCCGGACGGTGCCGGCCTCCGCGGGCGGTCGCGCGCGCTCGTGGTGGCTGCTCATCGGCCTGCTGGCGGTGGTCCTGGCCGTCAAGCTGGTGATGGCGGTCACGCTGGCCAGCCATCCCCTGCTGCAACCGGTCGACGACCTCGACACCGGGGAGTACTGGCGTCTCGCTCAGCGTGTGGCCACTGGCGACGTGCTCTTGAGCGGCACGGCCCTTCACGTCTCGCCGCTGTACATCTACTGGCTGGCGCTGGCGCTGATCATCGGCGGTGGCACCGTCACTGGTGTGCTGGTGCTGCAGGCAGTGGCAGGGACCGCGGCCGTGTGGCTCGTCGGTCGCACCGCCGCGGCGTGGGTAGACCCCGCGGCGTCGACCCGGCTGGCGGCGGCCATCGCCGCCGGCGGGTCGCTGGCCCTGACCGGCATCATCGCGCTGCAGGAGGCGCTGATCCTGCAGTCGGCACTGGACCCCATCCTGATGGCGGGATTCGCGGCCGCAACGACCAGGGCGTTGCACACGGACGCGCCAGGCCGGTGGGCCGTCTGCGGCGGCGCGCTGGCCCTGCTGGCGATGAATCGGCCCAACGCCTGGTTGTTGGCGCTGCCATGTCTGGCTGCGCTGGTCATGGCTCCAGGCAACGGCATGACGAGGCCGTGGCGGCGCGTACCCATGGCGGGCGCCTGGATGTTCGGGCTCGCGGTCGTACTCGCACCCGTGGTCCTGCGCACGGGAGTCGCCACCGGTGCCTGGGAGGTGCTGCCGTCGCATGGCGGCCTCAATGTGTACATCGGCAACCATGCCGTTGCCACGGGCACGTACACCATCGCAGACGGCATTCGGCCGTCGATGGCTGGACAACGGGAGGACATGCGCCAGGTCGCCGAGCGCGCAGCCGGGCAATCGCTGTCCGATGCGCAGGTCTCGAGGTACTTCATGCGCGCAGCTCTGGCGTGGTGGGGCGAGGCACCCGCGGCGGCGCTGCGGTTGCTTGCCTTCAAGGCCTGGCTGACGACGCACGCGTGGGAGTTGCCGGTCAACGTCAGCTACGCGTGGTTTCGCGAGCAGATCTGGCTGCTCAGATTGTTGCCCGGCGGGGCGTGGCTGCTGATTCCACTGGGCCTCGCCGTGAGCGTGGCCGGGGCGGCGTGGGTGCCCGACGTGCACCGACGGGCCTGGCGAGGCTACCGATGGTGCCTGCCGGCATACCTCACGAGCGTGGCGCTGGTCTTCGTCGTCGATCGCTACCGCGCGCCGGCGTTGGTGCTCTGCGCCATTCACGTGGGCATCCTGGCCGGGGGGCTGGCGCAGCGTACGTGGGATGCCGCGCCGGTGCACCCCGACCCTGGCCCGTGGCCTGGCCGGTGGCGGGGGCTGCTCGCTGCCGCACTCGTCCTGACGCTGTGCGGCGCCAACCTGGTGGCGTTGCCCTTCCAACTCGGCGAGGCGGAGGCCGACACGCGCATGGCCCTGCACGAGATCGACAGTGGTGACGACGAGCAGGCGCGCCGGTGGCTCACGCGCGCCGTGGCGCGCCACCCGGCGCCGGGCCTCGCCTGGCTGCGTGCGGGCCTCGCGTGGCAGGCGCGCGGCCAGATGCCGCAGGCCGAATCGGCCTTGCGCGAGGCGCGCCGGCTCGATCCTGACCAGGAGGCCGTGGCCTTCGCTCTGGGCGAGTTGCTCCTGACCCAGGGCCGTGGTGCCGAGGCTGTGCCGTTGCTGGCGCAGACCCTGCGCGCGGGGCTGCGGCCAGACCGGACCCGCCTCGACCTGGCACTCGCGTTGTGGCAGGCCGGCGACCAACCGGCCGCCCAGACGATGCTGGTGCCGCGCCTGCCGGTCGAGGCCCTGCCGCTGCTGCGCGCTCGCGCGCTGGCGGCGGCCAACGCCCGGCGCATCGACCTCGCCGTGTGGCTGCTTGGCGAGTACCGGCGATACATGCCCGGCGACGCAGAGGTCGCCGAGACGCTTGGCTTGGCGACGGCGCGGCAGGGCGACGAGCAGGCGGCGACCAGGCTGCTGGAGGAGGCCGTCGGCCTCGATGGCGCGCGCGCCACTGCCCGCTTCAACCTGGCAATCGCCCGCGTGCGGCAGGGACGACGCGAGGAGGCCATCGAGTTGCTGCGCGGGGCATTGCGGATCGATCCGAGCTACGCACACGCCGCGGGGGCCCTCAGGGAGCTGCTCGACGGTCCCCAGCTCCGGCGTTGAGGGTCTGCAGCCACCTCAGTCGTGGTCAGGAGCCGAGTGCGCGCCGTACCGCGGGGGCCACCTCCGTGCCGAACAACTCGATCGCTCGCATCACCTGCGAGTGCGGCATGGTGCCGACACTGATGTGCATGAGGAATCGGTCGAAACCGAGGATCTCGCGTTGCTGCAGGATCTTGTCGGTCACTTGCGCGACGCTGCCGACAAAGAGCGCGCCGTGCGGCTCGCGCATCGCCGCGAACGCCTGGCGCGTCATCGGCGGCCAGCCGCGCTCGCGACCGATGCCCGACATCGCGACTTCGTAGGGCGGAAAAAACTGCTGGGCCGCCAGCCGTGCGTCGTCAGCCACGTAGCCGTGCACGTTGATGGCCAGGCGCGGCCGGGTGTGGCCGGCGCGCTGCGCGGCCTCCTGATGCAAGTCCACGAAGGTCCGGAAGCGGGCCGGCATGCCGCCGATGATGGCCAGTGTCATCGGCAGGCCGAGCCGTCCCGCGCGCTCGGCCGACGCCGCCGTCCCACCGACGCCCACCCAGACCGGCAGGGGCTCCTGGACGGCGCGTGGGTAGACGCCTCGCTCGTCGATGGGCGGACGATGGCGGCCCTGCCAGGTGACGTGTTCCTGGGCGCGGATCCGCAGCAGCAGGTCGAGTTTCTCGGCAAACAGCGCATCGTAGTCGGCGAGGTCTTGTCCAAAAAGAGGATACGACTCGATGAACGAGCCGCGTCCGGCGATGATCTCGGCGCGTCCACGCGAGATCAGGTCGACGGTGGCAAACTGCTGGTAGACCCGCACCGGGTCGTCGGAACTGAGAACGGTGACGGCGCTGGCCAGCCGGATGCGCGAGGTGCGCGCTGCCGCCGCGGCCAGGACGACCGCCGGGGCCGAAACCACGAAGTCGCGCCGGTGGTGTTCGCCGACGGCGTGGACATCGAGGCCGACCTGATCGGCGAGGACGATTTCCTCGAGCAGATCCTGCATCCGCTGCAGCTCGCTGACCAGATGACCGGTGAGAGGATCGGCGAAGCGATCGCCGAACGTGGTGATGCCCAGTTCCATGGGGACAGACTAGCGGGGAATTCAGAATTCAGAATTCAGAATGCAGGGACGCAGTGGTCGTGCAACAGCCAGGGCCCGTCGGGATGACTCCCGCCGGGCCCTGGCCTCGTTGGTCGGGCCCGCTGGGTGGCGTCGAGACTAGAAGTCCACTCGCGCCATCAACAGGAGGCGCCGCGGGGGCGCGTAGCTGGTGGGTTGACCGAGCAGCGCATTGGGCTGGTTGGTGTTGATGATCAGGGCGCGCGTGTAGCTGGCCGGGTCACCGGCCACCTGGGTGCCGTTGAACTGTCGTGTGCGCGGGTCGAGGAACGCGCGGTTGTCCCGGCTGAGTGCCGTCTGCTTGTTGAAGAGATTCAGTGCGCGCGCCTCGATCCTGGTGACCACGCGTCCGCCGAGGCGCAGGTTGTAGGCCGCCAGCAGGTCGACATTGGTCCAGAAGTCGTTGCGGTTGGTGCCGAGGGGTTCGAGCAGCAGACGGTAGCCCGAGTACCAGTCCTGCACGCGTCGTTCCCAGGGCGCACCGCTCTGGGCGCGTACGTAGCCGCCGAGCGAGAAGGCATCGGAGATCATGTAGGTGCCGAACACCTTCAGCACGTGCGGCCGGTCCTCGCCGAGCTTGCCGTAGCGGAAGTCGTCCTCGACGAACACGCCCGGACCATCCTGCAGGATCGACGAGGTGTTGAACACGGCGCCGGCCGCGTAATCGAGGTCGAAGTTGCCTTTCAGCTCGCTCCAGGCATAGCTGATGGTCGTGCTCCAGCGGTCGGCCATCCGCCGATTGAGTTCAACCGTGAAGGCGCGATAGTCGCGCTGCGCGTTGGCCAGGTTGTTGACCACGAACGTGGAGGCGGGCAGCACGCTGGGCTGGTCTTCGATGAAGTTCTTGGCCGTGCGATCCAGGTAGAAGGCGTCGAGGCCCCAGCTGCCGCCGAGCGGTGTGGCATACCCGACCAGCCACTCGTCGGTGTAGGTCGGCTGCAGGCCCGGCAGGATGACCCGACCTGTCGTGTTGGGACTGGTCGTGTCGCTGATCAGCGCGCCCGTGACGGCGTCGAAAAACGGCGTGTTCTGCACCAGCCGCAGCGGCGCATGGGCGCGTGCGCTGCTTTTCTGGTCGCTGCCGTAATAGCGGCCGTAGTTGGCGTAGATCTTGTCGCCCTTGCCCTTGCGGGTGTTGAAGTTGAAGCCCACGCGTGGCTGCACCTGGTCGCCGTAATCGAAGGTGAGAAAGGTGTTGCGCGCGTCGCCGATCTGTTGCGCGAATTCGTCCTTGTTCAGCAACAGACCGGCGTTGACCACCAGACGGCTGCCGACCTGGATGTTGTCCTGCACGAAGAAGCTGTAGGTGCGCGACTTGGACAACTGCGGATTCTGTGTGGGGTAGTAGCTGCCCTGGTACCGGCGCCCGGCCTCGACCAGGGTGATCGTGCCCCAGCCATTGGCCACACGGGTCAGGTCCTCGAGCGTGTCTTCGTACATGAAGCCGCCACGGATGTCGTGCGACGTCCTGCCAAGGTTGACGAAGGTGCCGGTATTGACGCGGAACTCGTTGCGCGCGTAGTTCTGCCGATTCAGCCGCAGCGGCGCGCCGCCGTAGCGGAAGCCCGTGGACGGATCGACGAAGTAGCCCAACTGCCGCAGGTTGGTGATGTCGAAGGTCGGTCGGTAGCCGAGGTCGGTCCTCGCCACCGAGTCGCTTTCCTCGTCGAGGCGCAGGTACTTGGCCTCGATGAAGTGGCGCTGGCCGAGGAACAGGTTCCAGTTGGCCGTGGCGATGCGGTTGGTGCCCTTGTTGTCGGTGGCGACTTCAGGCGCGTCGTTGATGCCGACGCTGGCAAACTTGGTCTCGCCGGGACGGACCCGGTAGCCGACGTTGAAGAACTGCGACTGCACCGGCGCGAATGTCAGCTTGCCGAAGAACTCGGTCGTGGTGCTCTCGCTGTCGGGGACCGGCCCGACGTTGTTCACGCGGCCGGACGTGGTCGACTTGATCAACTGGCCTGATGTGTAGAAGAACAGCTTGTTCTTCAGGACCGGCCCACCCAGGGCATAGGCCGGGACGTAGCGGTCGGTGTTCTCGAGGGCCAGCGGCCTCTCGGCCTTGTCGATCAGGGATTTCGGGATGACCTCGAAGCGCACGCCCCCACGCAACTCGTTGGTGCCCGAGCGGGTCACGGCATTGGTGACAAAGCCTGACGACCGTCCGAACTCGGCCGAGATCGCCCCGCGCTTGACGTTGAACTCGGCGATGTCGAACTCGTTGACCTCCGTGCTCAGGTAGCCGAAGCCGGGGTTGGTGATGTTGACGCCGTCGATCAGGTAGGTGTTGTCCTGGCGGCTGGCGCCACCGCTGACCAGACCCGCCGTGCCGGCGTTGTTCTCGGCGACGCCGGGAATCAACTGGAACAGCCCCGCATACGTGCGCTGCAACGGCAGCTCCTTGATCAGCTGCGCGTCGTAGTTGAAGTTGACCTCGGTGCTCCGGAGGTCGACGACCGGTGCCGCCGCGCTGACTTGGATTGTCTCGTCCAGGTTCAGGCCGAGCACGATGTCGACCTGCGTGTCGACGTCGACCTGCACGGTCACGGCGCGCTTGGCCGAGCCCGATCCCTGCTTGCTGACCTCGAGCCTGTACGAGCCCGGAAGCAGCAGCGGAAAGCGATAGGCGCCGTTGACGTCGGCCGTGGCGACGCGTGCACCGGGCAGCGGATCGCCGGTCAGCTGGATGGTCGCCCCCTCGACCAGTTGTCCCCCTTGATCGAACACGACGCCAGAGATCGAGCCGGTGTCGGCCGCCCGCGCGATGGCAGGCGTCAGACACGAGAGCACGACCAGCATGGAGGCCATCCAGCGCTTGATCACCATAAGCAACACTCCCCCCGGAGCGAAGAACGGAGCCGACTGCCCCTTGCCGGAGCACACGGCGTCACCGCACGCAAGCCAGCATGCTAGCGACGGCGAGGACGACGATCAACCGCCGGCCGGCGTGTTGCAGCCGGCACGTCCACGTCGGCACTGCCACGCTCACTCTGAATTGCCAATTCCGAATTCCTGTGACACCAACGTCGCCGCGTACACCGCGGCGCCAAGCAGGCCTGTCTCGCGGTTCAGGACGATGGAGACGGGCATCCGCTCCACCAGACGCGTCATTGGTGGCTTGGCGCGGAAGGCATCCATGAAGTACGGCAGATCGAAGGCCCCCAGGATCTTCGAAGGAATACCGCCGCCAAGGAAGACGCCGCCGGTGGCCACACACTGCAGCGCCAGGTTGGCTGCCGCGCTGCCGTAAATCGACAGGAACAGGTGCAGCGCCTCCACGCAGTGCGGGTCGGTGCCTTCCAGGCCGAGCCGGCTGATCGTGGCCGGCAACTCGTCCTCGTCCACGTCGGTGAGCAACGGCGATCGATTGTCGCTCGTGAACCGGAGCAGGTTGACGAAGCCTTTGCCAGAGATCACGTGCTCGTACGTGGCCCGACCGTACCGCGACGCCAGGAACTCGAGCAGCCCGATCTCGCGAGGCCCGCGCGGCCCGAAGTCGGCATGCCCGCCTTCAGAGGGCGACGGCACCAGGCGACCCTGCTGGCGGACGAGAATGGCCTGCCCGAGGCCGGTGCCAGCCGCCATCAGGCAGGCGTTGCCCTCGGCGTTGAACTCACCGCCCTGCAGCACCCGTACCTCATCGGCGCGCAGCGCAGGCACGCCGTACGCCATGGCTTCAACGTCGTTCAGAATCCACACCCGCCGGATGCCGGTGCCCGCCATCAGCTCGCGGCTGTCGATGGCCCAGGGGACGTTGGTGAGCCGCGCGACCTGCTTGATCAGGGGGCCCGCCACACCCACGCAGGCCATCTGCACTTGGGGAGGGCGCACACCGGTGGCGCCCAGGAAGGTATCGATCATGGCCGACAGGCTCGGGTAGTCGAGCGTCTGGTACTGGCGAATGTCGAGCAGCTCCGGGCGTCCGCCCGTGGGTCGGAACACGCCGAGTTGCGTCTTGGTGCCCCCGAGGTCGCCAGCCAGCAACATGGGCGCAGGATACCCGAACGACGCGCCCAGTGTGTGGGGCCGGCCTTCACGCTCGATGGTGGAGGAGGGATTTGCACTCTCGAAGCAGTGCTACGCTGCGGCGATGACCGACGCCCGGGTGCCAGCGCGTGTGGTCCGCACGAAATTCCCGGCGCTTCGCGATGATCACCTGCGGTCGCTGGCGCAGTGGCGACTGGTGCAGCCGACCCGCGAACAGGGCGAGACGATGTACTCGTTTGCCGACCTCGCCACGCTGCGCGAGGTGCACGACGCCCTGCAGTCGGGCGCTCCCCTCAAGGCCGTCGTACGCCAGCAGCTGGCCGCCCGGCAGGGTCAGCTGACCTTGTTTGACGGGGCCGCCCCGGCCCCCGTCGAGGGCAGTCGCGCCCGGGTGGTGACGCTGGCCTCACGCGCCACGCGCGCCGAGGTGTCTCCGACGGGGTCGCCGGTCGACAGCGCGCGCGCCGCGGAGGCCTTCGAGCGGGCCACGGCCATCGACGGACTCGCGGGACAGTCGCGCAGCGTGACGATGCAGGCCTATCGCGACGCGCTGGCCCTGGACCCGATGCTGGTCCCGGCCCTCATCAACCTCGGCAACCTGCATTACGCCGATGGCCATCTGCCCGAGGCGGCGGCGCTGTACGCGCAGGCGATTACGCTCGCGCCCGAGACTTTCGAGGGGTGGTTCAATCTCGGCCATACGCACCACGACGCCGGGCGCTTTGGCGAGGCGGTCAAGTGCTACACGCAGGCGCTTGCGCTCGGTAGCGACTCCGCGGACGCGTGTTTCTACCTCGCGGTGGCGTACGAGAAGCTGGGCCGGTCGCAGGAGGCCCGACCGCTCTGGCAGCGATACCAGCGGCTGGCGCCGGACGGCGAATGGATCGCCCTGGCGCGGGAATTCGGGGAATGAAGGCGGGCTCGGGCCGCGAGACGTCAGTGCGGCGCTCGCGATGGGTCGGCCGGCCAGGCAGAATGGCCCGGCACGCCCCGCGTTACCTGTGAAACGGTGCGCGCTGCATGCTCAGCGCACTCGGAAGGTGATGATGCCGCGGACCGGGTCGTACGGGGACACCCCGACGGTCACGCGGTCGCCAGGCACCACCTTGATGCGGAAGCGGCGCATGCGGCCGCTGAGCTGTGCCAGGACTTCCTGGCCCGAATCGCACTGCACGCGGTACAGGCCGCCGCTGTGCACGGCAGTGACGGTTCCCTGTACGTCAATAAGATCGTCTTTACTCAATCAGTTGGTCTCCAACACTGCATTGTCCCACAGGGCGGGCTCGACAGGTTAGCGGCCCGTCACGGCACGACCGGTTGCCGCGCCCGTTCCTGCCACATTCGTGCTGGGGCAGGGTTGCGGTCGCTCACCCGCGACCCTCGCCCAGCGCCCGCACCGCCGCCTCGACCTGCCCGGCCAGCGCGGCGTAGTCCTCCCCTTGCAGGACGAGTGGAGGGCCGAACCGGACGCGGACTCTCCCGGGGGTCGGCACCCACGCTGTCTGGTGTAACAGCCGGTCGGCGCCAGCCAGGTGTACCGGCACCACCGGCACGCCCAGCCTGGCACCAATCATCCCGATTCCCGCCCTGAACGGGTTGATCTCCCCGGCCGTTGTCCGCTTGCCTTCTGGAAAGAGGAGCAGCGACTGGCCCTCCGCGAAGAGCTGTCCGATATAGCGCAGGGTGTGCCGCGTGCCGGCCTCGCGCTGCGGAATCGGGAAGGCGTTGAAGAAGAGGGACGCCAGGTAGTAGTTCAGGCCATTGGTGAGCCGGCTGCCCAGCGACCGTCCGGCCGGGTGGAAATGGGCGGTGAAGAACTCCTTGGCCATCGCGACCGACGTGCGGTAGCGCCAGCGGCGGGGCAGCGCCATCAGGATGACTGGCGTGTCCATATGGCTCTGGTGATTGGCCGCAAACACCACGGGGCCTTCGAGGCCAGCGAGGTGCTCGAGTCCTTCGACCTCGGTCCATGCCAATGTGCGACCGATCGGCAGGATCCAGGTGGCAAGGCTCAACCGCCGTGCCCAGTAGGCGGGTCGCGATCGGTTCCATCGCGGGAAGTCGTCCAGGTCGGGCAGCGCAGTCCGGGCCTGCCCGGGTCCGGGGTCGGCCCCGAGTCCGCTCCCCGCCGTGCCGGCCGTGACACCTGGCCTGCCCGGGGTCTCGGGCGCGTCGTGGTGCGCGCTCCGCAACCCGCGGCCCTCGACCAGCGCCCGGACGTCACCCACCGTGCGCGCCGCAGCGAACGCCCCTTCGTCCACGATCGTCTGGAACTGCTGCTCGAGGGCCATCAGCAGCTCTACCCGTTCGAGAGAACTCAGCGCCAACGTCTCGAGCGCCGTCTCGTCGGCGATCTGGCCAGGGTCCTTGGTGAACCTGGCCAGGACCACGACCATGGGATCCTGACCGGTGACCGGGCGCGCCGCCGCCTGCTCGCCAGCCTCGACCCACGCTCGTAACGCCGTGCGCTTCAACTTGCGAGTGCCATCGGTGCGCGGCAGGTCGCCCTCGGACCAGATCGAGGCGCTGCGGATCTTCTGGTGATCGTCGAGTTGCGCGTTGGCGTCCTGCACGACGTGCGTCAGGGTTTCCGGGGCGTCCAGGACGAGCACCGCGTGGACCCGCTCCTCGCCGCCCCACTGACGGCCGACGACCGCCGCATCGCGCACGCCAGGCTGGCCGAGCAGCGCCCGCTCGACGTCTTCCGGAAAAACGTTCAGTCCCTCCGGCGTGACGATCATCTCCTTCTTGCGACCAAGGATGGACAGCCGTCCCTGCGGGTCGAGGCTGCCCACGTCGCCGGTGTGCAGCCAGCCATCCTCGAGCGTGCGGGTGGCGTTGGTGCCGCCGCCGATGTAGCCCTGCGACACGTTGTCGCCTCGCACCAGCACCTCGCCGTCGTCGGCGATTCGCACCTCGACCCCGTGAATGGGCTTGCCGACCGAGCCCTTGCGCGCATGCAAGGGGTGATTCAGCGTGACGATGGGGGCCGTTTCCGTAAGCCCGTAGCCCTGCACCACCAGGAAGCCGAGGCCTCCCCAGAACTCCTCGAGTGCTGGGTCGAGCGGTGCCGCGCCCACCACGGCGCTCCAGAACTTGAGCCCGAATGCGCGGTGGACACGCCGGAATCGCCACCATCGTCGGTACCAGGTCTCCTTGGGCAGCGGCGCGACCGCCGCACCAGGCGCAGGTTGCAGCGCCTGCGTCGCGGGAAAGCGATGCCGCACGTATTCGCCGAGCACGTCGAGGATCTTCGGCACCGACACCAGCACCGAGATCCGCCGCGCGGCGATCTGCGCGACGATGTCGGCCGGCGCGAGACTGCGCATGAAGACCACCGTGCCGCCGAGCATCGGCGGCACGAAGGTGGCCATCGCCTGCCCGAACATGTGGCTCAACGGCAGCAGGTTCAGGAAGCGGATGGGCGAGACCGGCCCGATGTAGCGTCGGTACTTGGCCATCTCGCGCTCGATCGGCACGATGTTGGCGAGCACGTTGCGGTGCGTGATGATCACGCCCTTGGGGTCGGCCGTCGCTCCGGAGGTGAAGATGATCTCGGCGGTGTCGGCAGCGGTGATCGCGATCGGCGGCGCAGCCGGGACGGCCTCGCCGGCGGCGCGGATGTCGGCGCGCAGCAGCGCGGTCAGCGGCCATCGCGGCACATCGAGCGCGACGGCCGCACCGTCGACGTCGTCGCCAACCAGGAGTAACCGCGCCGTGACCACGGCGCCGATACGATCCACCAATGCCGGTGCCGAGCGGTAATCGATCGGCACCACGACGATGCCGCGGAGGAGACAGGCCCAGAAGGCGACGATCCACTCGGGCCGGTTCTCGCCCCACAACAGCACGGCATCGCCCTTGACCAGGCCCGCGGCGTGCAGGCGCGACGCCAGGTGTTCGGCCGCCTCGCCGATCTCGTCGTAGCGGAACGACCACGTGCGATACCCGTCGTCGTACACCAGGAACGTGCCCGAGCGCCGCGCCGCGTCGCGAATGAAGTCGATCAGGGTGTCGCGGGCCGGTACGGCGGTGGCCATTGGCCGCATATGATAGTGGTTCCCATGGGACTTCCGCCGGCCTTCGCCGCGAGCGCGCTGTACGACAGCCTGCTGCAGAGCGCCTTGAAGCGCTTCCTCGCGCGCGCGACGCTCGAAGTCGAGGCCTCGCCTGGCGATTCCTCAATCCTCACCCTGTCGATCGAACCCACAGACGATCCCTGCGAGGTCGTGCTCCGCTGGTTCGGCACCCGCCACATCCTGCACGTGCCGCGCGCCCAGCCATTCACCGCGCACGAATTGCGTGTGGCGCGCGCGATCGGCGAGGTGCTGTCGGCACGGTACCAGGCCATCCTCGATCCCTCGGTGCTGGCCACGCGGGCCGACCTCTTCCAGGGGCTGATCGAGGACCGCTACGTGGCGGCCTTTCTGGAGCGGCGGCCGTATTCGGCAGGCGCCGAGCGCAATCGCGCCGATCGCATCGCGAGCTGTATCGAGGTGCTGCGGGTGGCCGCGCTCTCCAGTTACGAGAGCCGCGCCATCTCGTCCGGCATCTTCATGCTCGGCGACGATGCGCCGCACGAGCGCCATCAGGCGGCCCGCCTCTACGGCCAGCCGCTGACCGCCGTCAAGAGTTTCTACCGCCTCTGTGACGGCATCCGCACGGTGTTCCTGGTCGGCGAAGACGGTCTGCTGCTCGACATCGTCGACATCACCCGGCGTGCCCGCGAGATCCATCCGATGATGGCGATTACCTCGCCGTGCCCGTCGGCCTACCGGCAGCACGCCGCAGCGACGCTCGGGACCCGCGATACCTGCATCGTGCTCAGCCCCTCGCACGAGATCAAGGTCTTTGCCGAAGGCGCCTTGGTCTTCACGTTTCGCAACGCGGACTGGCATCTGCTCGACGTCGAGGCCAAGTACGTGCAGTGGCTGCAGGCCGTCGGGTTGCGGGCGATTGCGGAGAAGTTGTTCCAGTGCGCCCTCGACATGGCCGACGCCCGGCAGGGCGCGCTGCTGGTCGTGCTGCATGACGCGCACGCGGCGGGCTCGCTGGTGGCGCCCATCGACCGGCTCGACCGTCCTGCCGCCGCGCGCGGCGACAGCGAGGGGCTCCGCCGGCCACTCCACTACCTGCTGCGGGGCCGCACGCTGCAGGACATCGACGATTCGGTGCTGATGGCGCTGGCCAGCCTGGATGGCGCCACGGTCGTGGACACCGATGGCCGGCTCATCGCCGCGGGGGCCATCCTGATGCACCCACCCCAGAGTGAGGGCAGTGATGCCTGGGTCTCGGAAGGGGCGCGCACCACTGCGGCGCAGGCCGCGGGCCGGTTCGGCGCCGTCCTCAAGGTGAGCACCGACGGGATGATCACCTGCTACGACGATTCACGCCTCTGGGACATCTGACCGCCGACCGCGGCTCTAAAGGGCTGGCCGACGGTTGGCCGTCCCGCCGGCGTCGAGAAGCGGGCTAGAATGACGTCCCCGGCGGGAGAGGTGCACACCGCCCGTCCGCGCCGGGTTGGTACAGGAAGGCGACAGCTCGTATGCGAGTGTTCGTAACCGGAGCCACCGGCTACATCGGGTCAGCGGTGGTGGATGCACTCCAGCGTGCATCGCATGAGGTGGTGGCACTGGTGCGGCACCAGGAAAAGGCGCGTCGCCTTGCCACCCGCGGTGTCGATGCCGCCGTGGGGACCCTCGGCAACCCGAATACGTGGCGCCAGCAGGCCTCCAGTTGTGACGGCTTCATCCACGCCGCGTTCGAGCCCTCGGCCAAAGGCGTCGAGATCGAGCGCATCGCCCTTGATACGCTGCTCGAGGTGGCGCGTCAGGCCGGCGAGCGCGGGCCCGCCTCGCTCATCTACACGTCGGGCATCTGGGTCCTCGGAGCCGCCCCGGAACCGGTGGACGAATCGGCTGTCGTCGCCCCGCTCGACCTGGTCGCCTGGCGGCCCGCCCACGAGCAGTTGGTCCTGGACGCCGCCTCCCCTGGACTACGCGCCGCGGTCATCCGGCCCGGGATCGTCTACGGCGGTTCGCGCGGCATCATCGCCGACCTCCTGGCCTCGGCTGAAAATGGCCTGATGCGCATCGTCGGGTCGGGCGAGAATCACTGGCCGCTGGTGTACGACCGCGACCTGGCCGACCTCTACGTGCGGGTGTTGGCCAGCGAAAGCGGGCGCGGAGTGTTCCACGCCAACGACGAGGCCGATGAACAGGTCCGCACCATCGCGGCCGCGATCGCCGCGCACCGTCCGCACCCGCCCGATATCCGCTTCGTGCCACTGGCAGAGGCTCGGACCAAGAGCCCCTACGCGGACGTGCTGGCGTTGGACCAGCGTGTCCGCAGCCCGCGGTCGCACGCGCTCGGATGGTCGCCGTCGCTGCGGTCGGTGGCGGGCAACATCCCGCGGCTGTTCGAGGAACTGCGCCGTGGCCGTGCCGCGCGGCAGGAGCAGGAACACCAGGACTCATAGGGAGCCATCGCCACATGAAGCCCATCACCCTCGTAGCGCTCCTCACCGCCGCGTGGCTGGCCCCCGCGACCCCGGCCCTCGCCCAGCCCGCCGTCAACACCGACCCGCACGCCGCCCATGCCATCGACGCGGCACCGCAGGGCGCCAGGGGCGCCACCCAGCGTGCTGCCGCACATCTGCCCCCGGGCGAGGAGCAGGCCAAGGCGCGGCTGAACGCGTCGCCCAGGCATGGCGAGTACGCCGATATCGCGCTGGCCGGCGGCGGCACGCTCCGGACGTGGGTGTCCTACCCCGAGCGCAAGGACAAAGCGCCGGTCGTCATCGTCATCCACGAGATCTTCGGCCTGTCTGACTGGGTCCGGGGAGTAGCCGACCAGCTGGCCGCCGATGGCTACATCGCCATCGCACCGGATTTGCTCTCCGGCAAGGGCCCCAACGGCGGTGGCACCGACGCGTTCGCCTCGCGCGATGACGTGGTGGCTGGTGTGCGCGGCCTGGCCGAGGACGACGTCGTCACCAGGCTGAACGCGGTGCGCGACTACGGCCTGAAGCTGCCGGCGGCCAATGGCAAGACGGCCACCGTCGGCTACTGCTGGGGCGGGTCCACCAGCTTCACCTATGCCACGAGACAGCCCGGCCTGAACGCCGCCGTCGTCTTCTACGGGACATCGCCGTCCGCGCCAGGCACCCTGTCAGCCATCAAGGCACCAGTGCTCGGTCTCTACGGCGAAAACGACGCGAGGGTCAACGCGACGATCGATGGCGCGAAAGCCGAGATGGCGAAGTTGAACAAGGTGTTCGAACCGCACATCTATCCCGGCGCCGGTCACGGATTCCTGCGTGCCCAGTCCGGCCAGGACGGGGCCAACCTCAAAGCCACGGAAGCAGCCTGGCCCACGATGCTGGCCTTCTTCAAGAAGCACCTCTAGCTGCTGGTCGTGCGGGTGCTGCGGAGGGGGTCGGGCGGCAGCCCGGACGACGGGCCGCGGTTCCGGCGCTACTTGAAGCCAAGCCCGGCACTGAGCACGAACATCGTGACCAGTGGATTGCCGACGTAGTCGGCTTCGAGCGGCTGTGCCGAGATGCGATAGTAGCGGCCGTCCAGCGTGAAAGCGACGCGTTCGCTGACGAACCATCGAGCGCCACCGCCGATGTTCAGGGTGAGCAGCTGCGGGCTGTACGCGATGTCGGAGTCGGTGCGGCCGGCCTTGAGTTGCGAGAACCCCAGCCCGGCGCCGAGGTAACTCCATCCGCGGCTCGTTCCGAAGTTCAGCGACAGCTGCGGCACGATGCCCCGCACGCGGAACTGGCCGGGCGTGAGCGGTGCGCCCACCGTGCCATCGGGTTCGCCCGGCGTCTGCGTGCCCCCCATCATCAGCAGCGAGGCACCGATCCCGACGGTGACCTTTCCGCGCACAGGGTAGACGTGCGCCCCGATGTCGAAGCCGCGTACCGACTTGGGCAGTTCTCCGGTCGCGAGGCCGCGCGGCGACGCCAATGCCTCGGAGCGGCCGACGCTGCTGAACGCGCCGCGGGCGTCGATGACGAATGGCCCTGGTGGCTCGACCGGTTGCGCGAACGCGCGTGCCGCACACACCAGTAAGCAAACGCTCACGGCAAGGACGAGGCGCGGGACGAGATGCATCGCGGGCAGTATAGGGGTTCGAACGCACGACGTCGAACGGCGCCGCCCGCCGATTGCCGAGGTCGTCGGCGGGCGGGCCTCACTTCACGGCCGTACAATGGGCGCATGGCCCATGTGACCTGCACGCGCCTCGGCCTGGTGACCGTGGCAGCGCCGGAGATGCGGCACGCGATGCCGGGAGTACCGTAGCCGTGCTGGCGACGCTGGACGGCATCCGAGCCGCGGCTGTACGGATCGCAGCGGTTGCGCGACGCACGCCGGTCCTCGACCTCGCCCCGTTGCTGCCTCTGCAGGTCAAGTGCGAGCACATGCAGCCGGTTGGGGCATTCAAGATCCGCGGGGCGTACAACTACCTCGCGCTCCTGACCGAGTCCCAACGCGCCTGCGGGGTGGTCACGTACTCGTCGGGTAATCACGGCCAGGCGGTGGCCTTTGCCGCGCAGCGTTTCGGCGTCCCGGCCGTGGTGGTGATGCCGGAGACGGCGCCGGCCGTGAAGGTGGACGGCGCCCGGCGCTGGGGTGCCGAGGTGATCTTTGCCGGGACCACCACGGTGCACCGGCAGGCCCGCGCCGAGGCACTGGCGAGCGAGCGCGGACTGGTGGTGGTGCCGCCCTTCGACAGCCTGCCGATCGTCGAGGGCCAAGGCACCGCCGGCCTCGAGATCGCTCAGCAGGTGGAGGGCGTACGGACGGTCGTGGCGCCGGTCGGGGGCGGCGGTCTCATCTCAGGCGTCGCGGCGGCCATCAAGCTCCTCGACCCCTCGATTCGCGTCATCGGGGTAGAGCCCCAAGGGGCAGCGAAGATGTCGCGCTCGCTGGCTGCAGGCATGCCCGTGACGCTGTCCTCGGTCAGCAGCATCGCCGATGGCCTGATGGCGGTGCGACCGGGGGCGCTCAACTTCCTGCACGTCCAGGCGTTTGTCGACGAGGTGGTCACCGTCTCCGATCATGACATCATCGAGGCGGCTCGCGTGCTATGGGAGACGGCGCGCATCGCCATCGAGCCGAGCGGCGCCACCGCAGTGGCCGGCGCCCTTCCACGCCTTGTCGACTGGGTGAAGGACGGGCCCGTCGTCGCGGTCCTCAGCGGTGGCAACATCGGCCTCGCTGCCCTCGCGGCGTTGTTGAGCCCATCGGCCGGTCAGCACGACCAGTGAGTCCGACGGTCCGCCGCACGCGGTCGGCGCAGGCGGCTGTTACTTGCGCACGCTGAGCTGGTTGTCGACCATGAAGCCCGGGGCCTTGGCCGAGGCAATCCGTTCCGCGCGTGCCTTTTCTGCCGCCGACCGCACGTGCCCCTTCAACACTACCGTCTGCGTGTCCGCCCGCGTGTCGATGTCGATGGTGGTCGAGTCCACGCTCGCATCTGCCATCAGTGCCGCCTTGATCTGCGCGGTCTGCTGAGCAGCGTTGGCTGCACGGGCGGCGGCGCCGATGCCTTGCCGGGCCACCGCTGCCGCTGCTGCCGTCCCTTCCCGGATGGCCTCGACGGCCGGCGCAGCCGCCTGAGTCACTTCGCGTGCCGCTTCGCGCGTCACCGCCGCCGTCTGCTCGGCGGCGCGCTCGACCTTGGGTGCGTTCGCCTTGACGTCCTTCTCCACGCCGTCGCGCGTGTTCTGGCACGCCACCGTCAGAACCGCCAGGGCGATGACCGTCAACCCGACTCTCGATCGCAGGTGCATCACATACTCCTCGCGACCAGTATGCGCCGGTGCGTCGGAGCCCAGGCGTCGTCGCGCCGACCGAAAGCCTGTCCTACGTGGCCGCCAGTAGCGCCCGCGCGGCGGCGTCGGCCTCCTCCACGGTGGTCACTGCCCCATCGAGCTGCTGCTCGTAGATCGCGCGCAGCATCTCACCCATGGCTGGTCCCGGCGCCACGCCGAGTGCCATGAGGTGCCTGCCCAGCAGCAGTGGCGGCGGCGGAGCGTGTTCGACGCCGAGTGCCTGCACGCGCTCGAGGAACCAGCGACCGAACGAGCAGTCGAAGGTGCCGCCGCGTCCGTTGCAATCGGCTTCCGACAGCCGTGCCAGCAGCACCATGTCGACTTTGCGCGCAAGCCGCCGGAAGGCGCCGTCCGAGACTGGTGCTGCTGCCTTCCACCACGCGCCCGGCAGCATGTGCCAGGCCACCAGCCCGAGCACCTGCGTGCGGACGGGGTAGCCATCGAGCGTGTGTACCTGCCATGCGTCGAGCATGGCGGTGGCCAGCGGCAGGCCCTCGCTCTCGTGCCCCGGTGACCTGACCCGGCCATCGATGACGGCGGTCACGCGCGGCTTGCCGATGTCATGCAGCAATGCGCCCAGCATCAGGCTCACCTGCTCTGGATACGACACGTGGCTCTTACGGGAGACGGCTTGGTCGACGACCATGCAGGTGTGCGTCCAGACGTTGCCTTCGGGATGCCATTCCGCGTCTTGAGGACAGGTGGACAGTGCCTCCAGCGTGGGCCACAGACGCGCGACGACGTCGAGGTCGCGGGCCAGGTGCAGGCCGACCGACGGGCGATCGGCCTGCATGAGCAGCTTCTCGACCTCGCCCCAGACACGCTCGGCCGGAAGGTCGTCGAGGGGAGTGGCGCGGCAGACGCGTGCCGTATCCGGCTCGATGTGGCATTCAAAGCGGGCCGCGAACTGCAGCGCCCGCAGCACCCGCAGGCTGTCCTGGCCGAAGGTGTGCGCATCCACCATCCGCAGCACTCGCTGGTCGAGGTCGCGGCGTCCTCCGTGCGGGTCGAGGTATTCATCGGTGAGCGGGTCCCAGCCGATGGCGTTGATGGTGAAGTCGCGGCGCCGCGCTGCCTCGTCAAAGGGCAGCCATGGATCGCCGTGCACCGCGAAGCCGCGGTGGCCCCGCCCGGTCTTGGACTCGCGGCGGGGCAGCGACACGTCCAGACCCTGCACCTTGAACACCGTGAAGCTCTCGCCGACCGTGTTGACCGGGCCCCACTGCCCGAGCAGTGCGCGGAGGTCGTCGACCGGGAGGCCCGAGACCTCGAGGTCGAGGTCCTTGGATGGGCGTCCGAGCAGCGCGTCGCGCACGAAGCCGCCAACGACGAGCGCCCTGCCGCCGGCAGCGCGCACCTGCTGGGCAATCGCGCGGCCCGGCACGAGCGGATCGGCGTCGCGAGTCATCAGGGCCGCGGCGTCCGGCCAAAGCGCGTCGACACCCAGTCGGCCAGCCCCGGCAGCAGGGCGCCGGCTGCTGGAATGAGGCGCGTCAGTGACGACGGGTAGATGTCGGCGCGTGGTCGTCGCAACGCGCGCACCATGGTGGCCGCGACATGCTCGGCCGATTGCCGCGGCCCGCGCCCTGCGACGTCCTGGCCCCACTCACGGACCATCGAGGCGCGGAAGCCGGTCTCGGTGCTGATCGGATAGACGAGCGTGACGTGGATGGCCGTGCCGACCAGTTCCGCGCGGACCGATTCGCCGAGCCCCACCTGCGCGAACTTGGTGGCGGCGTAGGCACTCATGCGAGGAACCCCTTTGCGCCCCACGATCGACGACATGATGAACAGGTGCCCGCTGCCGACCGACCGGAAGTGCCGCACCGCGGTACGGGCCGCGTGGAAGGTGCCGAAGAAGTTGACCTCCATCAGGCGACGCATCGTCTCGGCATCGGTTTCGTCGAGGCGCCCGTTGTAGCCGAGGCCGGCGTTACAGACCATCACGTCGAGGCGTCCGGTGGCCTCGATCGCGGCGGCCGCGAGCGCCTCGACTTGTGCCGCATCGGTGACGTCGCAGGTGACCGCCGTGGCCGTCCCCCCGGCCGCAGCGATCGCGGCGTGCACGCGGTCCAGTTCGACGGTGCGCCTGGCGGCCAGCACCACATGCAGCCCCTCACGCGCAAAGGCGAGCGCGCAGGCCTCGCCGATGCCCGAGGAGGCACCTGTGATCACCGCGGTCCGGCGGTCGCTCATGAGCGCGATCGTAGCAGCCTGCGGATGCTATCCTCGGCCCTATGAACGCTCGCCTGACCCTCGCGGCCGCGACGATCGCCCTCGTGGCGGTCGGGTGGCTGCATGCCGGGTCGCCGTTGACCGCGCAGGCGCCGGCCACGGCGTCAGCGCCTGCCAGCCGTACCGCCCCCGAGGTCCATCTCGGCGACATCAGGATGCTCACCGACAAGGGCGAAAACGCCGAGGCCTACTTCTCGCCCGACGGCAGTCATCTGATCTTCCAGTCGTCGCCCGACCCGCTGTCGTGCGACCAGATGTACGTCATGAAGGCCGACGGGACCGACGTGCGCCGCGTCAGCAATGGCCAAGGTCGCACGACCTGCGGCTTCTTCTCGCGGGACGCCACCAGGATTCTCTATGCCTCGACGCACGGCAAGGCGGCGGCCTGCCCGGAGCGGCCGTCGATGGCGCGAGGGTACGTGTGGCCCATCTTCGACAGCTACGACATCTACACCGCCAATGCCGATGGCTCGGCACCCGTGGCGCTCACCACGACGCCGGGCTACGACGCCGAGGCAACGGTCGGTCCCGACGGTCGGATCGTCTTCACGAGCGTGCGTGACGGCGACCTGGAGATCTACTCCATGGCCGGCGACGGATCCGACGTCACACGGCTGACCAATCTGCCTGGTCCCGATGGAGGCGCGTTCTACTCGCCCGACGGCACCCAGATTGTGTTTCGGGGCCGGCATCCGCAGGCGGCCTCGGCAGAGTTCACCGAGTACTTCACGCTGCTCAGGGAGGGCCTGTGGCGGCCGACCTCGACCGAGTTGTACATCATGAACGCGGACGGCTCGAGGCTGCGACAGATCACCGACAACGGCGCGGCCAACTTCGCGCCGTTCTGGACCCCCGACGGCACGCGGGTGATCTTCTCCTCCAATCTGCACAACGTGAAGGGCCGCAACTTCGACCTGTTCCTGATCGACGCCGACGGTTCGGATGTGGAGCAGGTGACCCATCACCCCGATTTCGACGGGTTCCCGATGTTCTCTCCTGATGGCGCGACGCTTGTCTTTGCGTCCAATCGCCAGCAGAAGGCCAGGGGAGACACCAACATCTTCACTGCGCGCTGGAAGGGCTGACGTGGAGCGCGCGCGCCAACTGCTGCGTGACCTGGTCGCCATCAACTCGGTGAACCCGTCGCTGGTATCCGGTGCACCTGGCGAGGCCGCCGCGGCCGCCTGCCTGGCCGCGTGCCTGCGGGAGTCGGGCCTGGCCGTCACCGAGTCCGAGGTGGCGCCAGGGCGGCCCAATGTCGTGGGTGTGCTCGAGGGCGCCCAGCCTGGACCTACCCTGCTGCTGTGCGGTCACCTCGATACGGTCGGGGTGCAGGGCATGGACGACCCGTTCACGCCGATCGAGCGCGAGGGGCGGCTGTACGGGCGCGGGACGCAGGACATGAAGTCTGGTGTCGCGGCATGCGTCGGCGCCGTCCGGATGCTGGCCGCCGAAGGTCTGTCCCGTGGCCGCGTCATCGTCGCCGGCGTGGCTGACGAGGAATACGGCAGTCTGGGCGCAGAGGCCTTGGTGCGCGACTGGCGGGCCGATGGCGCCGTGATCACCGAGCCGACCGATCTCAGCGTCGCCGTCGCCCACAAGGGCTTCGTGTGGCTCGAGCTGCAGACATACGGCAAGGCCGCGCACGGCAGCCGTCCCGATGAAGGCCGGGACGCGATTCTCGCCATGGGGCGCGTGCTTGGCGTGCTGGACCGATTCGACCAGGAACTGCGCGCGCGGCCCACCCACCCGCTGCTCGGCAGCGGCTCACTGCATGCCTCGACCATTGTCGGGGGCACCGAAGCCAGTATCTATCCTGCGCACTGCCGGCTGTTCATGGAGCGCCGCACCTTACCTGGCGAGGATGGCGCCAGGGCGCTGCACGAGGTCGAGCAGATGCTGGTCGTGCTCCGCAAGAACGACCCCGAGTTTCGCGCCGACGTGCGGCTCGTGGTGGAGCGGCCCGCCTACGATCTCGATCCCTCCGCGATGCTGCCACAGCAACTCGTGGTCGCCGGTCGGGCGCGCGGCCTTGAAGCCAGGATCACTGGCATGAGCTATTGGACTGATGCCGCGATCTTCGGCGCCGCTGGCATTCCCACGGTCGTCTTCGGGCCCCGCGGCGGCGGCCTGCACGGGCCCATCGAATACGTGGAGCTGGCCAGCGTGGACGAATGTGCCTACACCCTTGCCGCGCTGGCGCGGCAGTTCGTGGGATGAGATGAGGGGCGTCGCGTGGGTACGCCCCGCGTTGGTCAGCGCAGGCGGTGCCGTTCGGGATCGCCACTGTAGGTGCGCTGGTACGCGCGGCCGCCGGTCTCCCACCCCGGGGAGTCGTGCAGGCATCCTACGCAGCGCAGCGTGACCCGCGACCCTTCCACGTGCAGATAGCGATCGTGGCCTTGCAGGCCGCACACCGCCTGCCGAAGCCACGCGCCGGCGCGCGCGGTCTGGTCCGAAAACGAGCGGCCACGCGACCGGAGTGCCGGGAACGTGGTGGTGAACGGAGTGGCCTGAGCACTGGCCATGCGTGCCTTCCCTTCGTGACCTCGGGACCCGAGTGGCGCTGGGGATGCCGACGCGTGCCCTCGTCCGATTCAACGCTGCCAAAGGAGACGAGCGAACAGCTGTCATCGAAGCGAAGACCGTGCCAGTCCGACACCGTCCCGAAAGCGATGTGAAGGTTCGAAAACCAGACCAGCTGCGGGGTAAGGTGGAGGAGGGAAGTCAGCCTTCGCGCAGGATACTCTTCAGCACGAACGCGACATTGGCGGGGCGCTCACCGAGACGACGCATGAAGTATGGGAACCATTCGCGTCCGTACGGAATGTAGACACGGACGCCGTAGCCCTCACCGACCAGCGAGGCCTGCAGGTCGCGGCGCACGCCATACAGCATCTGGAACTCGAAGCCGTCGGCAGGCAGGCTGTGCAGGGCGGCCAGTCGGCGGGCCTCGGCAATCATCTGCGGGTCGTGGGTCGCGATGGCCGGGAACCGGCCGCGCGCGAGCAGTGGCGTCATCAGCCGCAGGTACGCCGCGTCCACCTCGGCCTTTGTCTGCCAGGCCACGGCAGCCGGCTCCTGGTAGGCACCCTTGACCAGGCGCACGCGGAGGCCGAGCGCCATGACCCGCTCGAGATCGGCGTCGCTGCGTTTGAGGGCCGACTGCAGCACCACCCCGACGTTGTCGAGACCGTCACGGCAGGCCGCTTCCACCAGCGTCAGTGTCGGCTCGACGTAGGGCGAGTTCTCCATGTCGATGCGCACGAAGAACTGCTGGTCGCGGGCGCTGACCAGGATGGTACGAAGGTGCTGCGCGGCGATGGAGGGTGAGAGATCCAGTCCGAGCTGCGTCAACTTGATCGAGATGTTGCGCCCGATGCCGGCCGCCGCGATGCGCGGCAGCATCGCCAGATAGGCGGCGGTCGCTGCGTCGGCCTCGCGCTCGCTCGCGACGCTCTCGCCGAGCAGGTCGAGCGTCTGCGAGAGACCCTGCGTTTCGAGTGCGACGGCGGCGGTAATCGCCTCTTCGACGCTCTCGCCAGCGACGAAGCGGCGGGCGAACCCGCGCGTCCCTCGCATCCCGTATTGGCTGGCCAGCCGTTTCAGTCCGGCGCTGTTGGCCAGCGCGCCGAACATCGCTTTCGAGAGGGCGTCGATCATCCGGAGACGGGACGCTTCGGGTCGAGCAGGTGCTTCAACTGGCGAGCGTAGTACCGCAACACGAAGCGATCGCGGACGCGGACCACGTCCGCTTCCGGCTGCAGCACACCGCGTTCCTCGAGCAGGGGCAGCGCCTGCTCCACGGCCTGTGCGCCGTCGGTCGTCGCCAGGTTCGCGCCAGTGGCGGCAAGGCGGTCGATCAGTGCCTGGACGGCCGTCACCAACTCGCCGCGCGGCATCGAGGGGCGCATCACCGAGGCGACCAGCGCAGTTGGCAGGACCTTGTGAAGCCGGCCGATCGCGGTCAGCACCGTGTTGGCGAGGTCGATCACGTCTCGGCGCGACCAGGCTTGGCCACCGGCCAGGGTCACCGGAGTGCCGAACGTGACAAAGGCGCGCGACTGGTAGCCGACGGCGGTTCCGACCATCTCGGCCAGCTCGCGGGAGAACGGGCGCTGCCGACCCTTTGTCACCTGCGGCGCGAGGATGCGGTCCTCGAGCACCAGGTCGTAGGCGATGGCCACCGGCACGATGTGCAGGACCGGCACCTCGGCAAGCACGACGGCGTTGAACAGGCCGGTCTTGGCGTTGTTGAGCGCGCCGCTGTAACTGCGGCCGCCCTCCGGGTAGAAGAACAGGTCGTGCGTCTCGAGCAGTTCTGCGACGAACGCCTTGAGCGTGACCAGATACGCAGCATCGCGCGCCCCCCGCCGAATGGGAATGGCGCCCGTCACGTGCTTGTGCAGCAGTCCGAGGGCCCCGCCGAACAGGTTGATGCCGGCCGCGATGATTGGCGGCCGCAGCTGGTGATCCTCGATGATCAGCAGCTCGATGAGGTAATCGAGGTGACTCTTGTGGTTGGAGACGTAGACCACGCGCCCCGTGTCCAGGGCATGCCGCAGATGCACCAGGCCCTCGGGGACGCGCTCCACCTTGCGCAGGATGGGGTACAGCGGATGCTTCAGGGCGCGGTAGATGGAGTGCCGCTGGGTGGCGCGCAGCTCCTCGAGGTAGCCCTCGATGCGCGCCAGAGCGGCGCTGTCGCCCTCGGGCGGCTCGTACAGGCGCCGCACGTCGGCACGGGCCAGCACCGCCTGCCGAAGATCGTCGCCAATCACGGCTGATGAGTGTAGCAGCAGCCGCGCCCTCCCGCGCCCGTCAGCCGTCTAGCGGTGCGCCTCGATATCGCGCACGACGGCATCGGTGTACTGCGTCGTCGTCGCCGTGCCGCTCAGGTCGCGCGTCAACGTCGTTCCTGCGGCCATGACCCGGATGACCGCTCCGAAGATGACATCGGCAGCCGCGCGCTCGCCGATGTGCCGCAGCATCATCAGGGCCGACAGCAACAGCGCCGTCGGGTTGGCGAGATCCTGTCCGGCGATATCAGGGGCGCTGCCGTGCACCGCCTCGAAGACCGCCGCGTGCTCGCCCAGATTTGCGCCCGGTACGACGCCGAGTCCTCCCACCAGACCGGCGCCCAGATCCGAGACGATGTCGCCGTACAGGTTGGGCAGCAGCAGCACGTCGAACTGCTCGGGCCGCATCACCAGCTGCATGCAGGCGTTGTCGACGATCTTCTCGTCGTAGGTCAGGTCCGGGAATTCCTTGGCCACCTTGCGCGCCATGCGCAGGAACAGGCCATCGGCCTGCTTCATGATGTTGGCCTTGTGAATCGCGGTCACTTTCCGCCGCCCGTTCTCGGTCGCGTGTCGGAACGCAAACCGGGCGATGCGCTCGCTGGCGGTGGCGGTGATCACCTTCAGTCCGGCCACCACCCCAGGCACGATCTCGTTCTCGAGGCCGGCATACAGGTCCTCGGTGTTCTCGCGGACGATGACGATGTCCACGTCCTGGAACCGTGACGGCACGCCTGGCAGGTTGCTGACCGGCCGCAGGTTGGCATACAGGTCGAGCGCCTTGCGCAAGCCGACATTGACGCTCGTGAAGCCCTCGCCGACCGGCGTGGTGACCGGGCCCTTCAAGGCGACGCGGTTGCTCGTCACCGAATCCAGCAGCGCCTGCGGCAGCGTGCTGCCAGACTGCTCGAGCGCGGTGACGCCAGCGTGGTGCACGTCCCACTGGACGACAACGCCCGCCGCTTCGATGATGCGCAGGACGGCCGCGCTGACCTCTGGCCCGATGCCGTCTCCGGGGATGAGCGTGATCCGATGAGCCATCTGCCCGCCATTATAGAACCGCGCCCCCACCGACCGGTGTCGTGTCGCGCGGCCGCGGTCCTTCGAGCACAGCGTCGCGACGACGCCGGGCGGGCACCCCTGCGTGGTAGACTGCTCGACCCGGAGGTCCTTGTGTCACCGTCAGTTGCCCCTGTCTCAGCCGCCCTGCGTAACGTCGCCACCCGTCTGCGGATCAACTCCGTGCGCAGCACCACCGAGGCCGGCAGCGGCCATCCGAGCACGTGTTGCTCGGCCGCCGACATCGTTGCCGCGTTGTTCTGCGGCGAGATGCGCTACGACCCCGACGATGCCGGGCGCCCCGACAACGACCGCTTCATCCTCTCGAAGGGGCATGCGGCGCCGCTGCTCTATGCCGCCTGGGCCGAGGTCGGGATCGTCTCGCGTGCGGCGACGCTGACGCTTCGCGAACTCACCAGCGATCTCGAAGGGCATCCGACGCCGCGGCTGCCGTGGGTCGACCTCGCGACCGGCTCTCTCGGTCAGGGACTGGCGGCCGGCGTCGGTGCAGCGCTCAACGCGCGTCGTATCGGCAGCGACTATCGCACCTACGTGATGCTCGGCGACGGTGAGATGGCCGAGGGGTCGGTGTGGGAAGCGGCCCAGAGCGGGCAGTTTCACGCCGTCGACTCACTCTGCGCGATCATCGACCTGAACGGGCTCGGGCAGAGCCGCGCGACCCAGTTCGGTCACGATGCCGCCACCGTGGTGGCGCGCTGGGCCGCCTTCGGCTGGCATGCCATCGACGTCGATGGCCACGACATGGACGCGGTGCAGGCCGCCTTTGCCGACGCCCGCAATACCAAGGGCAAGCCGTCGGTGCTGGTGGCGCGCACGCTCAAGGGCAAGGGCATCTCGATCATGGAGGGCAAGCCCGGCTGGCACGGCAAGGCGCTCACCGCCGAGCAGGCCGATGCCGCGGTGGCCGAGCTGGAGGCCCAACTGGTGCCCGAAGGTGGCGCGGCGCCCGTGCAGATTCCCCGGCCGTCGGGCGAGGTTGCACGCCCCGACCCGAAGATGTCCGGGGTGATGGCCGCACCCGCCTACGCCAAGGGCGAACTGGTCGCCACGCGCGAAGCGTTCGGCACGGGGCTGGCCAAGCTTGGCGCTGCCGACGCCCGCGTGGTCGCGCTCGACGCCGACGTCAAGAACTCGACGTTCAGCGACCGCTTCGAACAGGTGTTCCCTGAGCGCTTCTACCAGGCCTTCATCGCGGAGCAGGTGATGGTCGGCATGGCGATGGGCCTGGCCGCCCGTGGCGCCATCCCGTTTGCCGCGACGTTTGCGGCGTTCCTGACGCGGGCGGCCGATTTCGTGCGCATGGCTGGCGTCAGCCAGCTGAACGTCAAATTCGCCGGCAGCCACTGCGGTGTGTCGATCGGCGAGGACGGACCATCGCAGATGGCACTCGAGGACCTGTCGCTGTTCCGTGGCGTGCCAGGCTGCGCGGTGCTCTATCCGTGCGACGCCGTCAGCACCGAGAAGCTGATGGCGGAAGCGGCAGCGCACCCGGGCATGGCCTATGTGCGGACGAGCCGCCCGAAGACGCCGGTCATCTACGACCCGACCGACAGCTTCTCGGTGGGTGGCTGCAAGGTACTTCGCGCCTCCGCGCACGACGTGCTGACCATCGTCACTGCGGGGGTGACGGTGTTCGAGGCGCTGAGCGCCGCCGAGACGGTGGCGGCCGAAGGCCTGCAGGTGCGCGTCATCGACCTCTACTCGGTGAAGCCGGTCGACGCACCGACGTTGCTTGCCGCCGGTCGTGAGACCGGGCTCCTGGTGACGGTCGAAGATCACTACGCGGAGGGCGGTATCGGTGACGCCGTCTGCGAGGCCGTGTCGCCCGATGGCATCCGGGTCGTCCGCGTGGCGGTGCCCGGCGTGCCGCGCAGCGGCACACCCGAAGAGCTGATGGACATCAACGGCCTGTCGGCCCGGGCGCTCGCGGACACCATCCGCGCACTCGTCAGCGCTCGCTGACGCACGGCGCGGACGGCCGCTCGGCATGCTTGCGGGCTCTCGCCTTGGCCGACTCCTGGCGCTGGCCGCCCTCGGGGCGGGTGGCCTGCACCTGGCCGCGCGCGCGCAGGACGCGACGCTGCTGACGGCCGTACGCGACGTCGCGTGGGCCCCTGATGGCGATCGCATCGCCGTCTCCCTGCTCGACCAGATCTGGACAATGACGCCCGATGGTCGCCATCCGCGGGCGTTCGCGGCGTGGCCCGAAGGGACGGCTGCGCCTGTCGAGCGCGACCCGGCCTGGGCGCGCGACGGCCGCCGCATCGTCTTTGCCGCCGACCTCGGCACCGGCTTCGACCTCTATGTGGCCGAGGAAGGGATGGCGCCCCGCCGGCTGACGATCGCGGCTGGCGACGACCGCCAGCCAGCGTGGACGCCTGACGGCCGGATCGTCTTCGCGCATCGCGCCCGCGAGCAATGGGGCCTGATGGTCATCAACGTCGATGGCAGTGCGCCTGGCGTGCCGCCCCCGGTCGACGTGGTGGTCGACTCACCCGCAGACGAGCAGTACCCCGCGGTGTCGCCCGACGGCACTCGCCTGGCCTATGTCGTCAGCCAGCCAGATGATCGCGGCGGCGACGACGTGTGGATGCGGGTGTTGGAAGGGCCGGCGTCCAGTCGCGACGGCCGCGACCGTACGCGCGCCTCGCGGCAGGGCGACGACCAGCCGTGGCGCATCACGTCCACGCGCGGCCGCGAGTCGCATCCGGCATGGGACCCGGCCGGGACGCGCCTGGCGTATGCCACCAGCAGCGACGGCGACGGCGCGGTGTGGGTATCCACCGTGCCGGCCTCAGCGGCCGTCGCTGAACCGCCTGGCGCCCGCTCCGGCAACGACGGCGCGTCGATCCTGGTGTCGCGACGGCGGTCGCAGCCGGCATGGTCGCCAGATGGCCGCCTGTTGTTGCTGGCCGACCTGCCTCCCGAGTGGCCGGTCTACAACGGCAACCCCTCCCGCGCGCCCGGTGACCCGCCGGCCTTGTTCGACCGTGGTGCGGGGTTCACGCTGAGGACCATCCCCGCGCCCTTGCCCCCCGACGCCGGCGCGCGTGCGGTGACCAGCACCGTGACGCCCGGCGCAGCGCGGTGGGCCCTTGCCTTCGACCGCACGTGGCAGCTGCTGCGCGACCTCTATTACCAGGCCGGGCCGTCGGCAGACCGATGGCAGGCGCTCCGCGATCAGCTGCGCCCGAACGCAGCCGCGGCCCGCTCCGGTCACGACCTCGAACGGGTCGTCGACGAGCTGGTCGCGCGGCAGCCGCTGGTGCGCGAGCCCGTGATCTCGCAGGACGCGATGGTCGTGTCGGGACACCGCCTGGCCACTGAGGCGGGTGCCCGTGTGCTCGCCCAGGGCGGCAACGTCGTCGACGCGGCCATCGCGGTCTCGTTCGCCCTCGGCGTGGTGGAGCCGGATGCCTCAGGCATCGGCGGCGACGGCATGGCGATGCTGTTGCTGAACGGGATGCGCGAGCCCGTGGTCATCGACTACAAGGACCAGTCGCCGATGCACGCCACACTGGCCAACGCGGCGATCTTCCGCGATGGCCGCCTGGTCGGTGATGGCCCGGCCGCGGCAAACATCCCAGGTGTCGTCGCGGGGATGGACCATCTGCATAGACGGTTCGGTTCGGGACGATTCACGTGGGCGCAGCTGTTGGCGCCGGCGATCATGCTGGCCACCGACGGCTACGAGCTGGACGAGGCGTTGCCGTCGACGCTGCGCGAGGGTCGGGCGCTGCTGGAACGATATCCGGAGGCGGCGCGTGTGTACCTGCCCTATGCCCGCGTGCCGCGGGCCGGGGACCGCTTCGTCAACACCGACTACGCGGCCACCCTGCGGGCCATGGCCGCCGAAGGCGCGGACGCCTTCTACCGCGGCAGCATCGCCAAGCGGATCGCCGCCGACATGGAGGCCAACGGCGGCATCATCGGCCTCGAGGATCTCGCCCAGTACCAGGTCATCGAGCGCGCGGCGGTGACCGGTCGCTATCGCGGTCTGCAGATCTTCGGCGCACCGCCGCCGGTCTCGACCGGGACGGCGCTCATCGAGACCCTCCAGATCCTGAATGGCTACGACGCGCCGCGCGGTGGCGGGCCGCAGCGGTCCGCCGACTACCTGCACCATGTGATCGAGGCCTGGAAGGTGCGCGATCCGCTGCCACGCATCGCCGACCCGGCGCTCTGGCCGGTGGAAGTGGCGCCGCATCTCGACCCTGCGCATGCGGCGGCACTCTTCGGGCGCATCGACCCGGCGCGCGCCCTCCCCTTTGGCGAGGATGCCGAGGCGGCAGGGCAGGGGCAGGGCGAGCGCATCGGCCGCGGCACCACCGCCTTCGCGGTCGGCGACGGCGCCGGCAACGTGATCGTCGTCACGCAGACCCTGTCGACATGGGGAGGCAACTTCTACGTGTCCAAGGGGCTCGGATTTTTGTACAACAACCATCTGCGCGGCTATCGCACCGTGCGCGGCGCGTATGGTCAGTTGCTGCCCCTGATGCGATCCTCATCGACGAGTGCGCCGACGCTCGTGTGCGAAGAGGTCAACGGCATATTGAAGCCCCGGCTGGCCGTGGGTGCGGCCGGCAATGCGTGGATCGCCGCCTCGGTCTACGGGATCATCCTCGGCCATGTCGACGGGGCCTTGGGGGCGCAGGCGGCGATCGAGGCCCCCAGGCTGCTGGTGGGGCGCGATCCGGCCGATCCTGCCGGACTCACGCCGCGGGTGCAGATCGAAGACCGCTTCCCTGCCGCCCTGCTCGACGACCTCGCCGGGCGCGGGCATCAGTTCCAGAAGATTGGCCGCAAGGGCGAGTACCGCTACGGCTACGCGGCGGTCCTGCAGTTTGACCACGCGGCGGGCCGCATCGAGGCCGGTACCGAGCCCAGGCGGTCGCACGCGGCAGTCGCCGTGCAGCGCTAGGACGCCGTATCGGCGGGCAGATCGCCATCCTGCGCAAGAGGGTCGCCTGATAGAGTGGAGCGATGAGCTCGACCACCCTGCACGCCAAACTCGGCGACGGCTACCGGACGGCGCTGACGGCCCGCACCCATGCCTTTACCGCCGACGAGCCCACCGAGGTCGGCGGCACCGACACGGCGCCCTCACCGGTCGAGCTGCTGCTCGGCAGCGTGGCGGCCTGCACGGCGATCACGCTGCGCATGTACGCGCGGCGCAAGGCGTGGCCGCTCGACGACGTCGAGGTGCGGGTGGACTACACGGCCACGCCGACGCCGACCATGGTCAAGCACATCACCATGCGTGGCGGGCTCGATGCCACCCAGCAGGCGCGGATGCTCGAGATCGCGGAGGCCTGTCCGGTGGCCAAGCTGCTGCGGCCCGGCGTGGCGATGCAGTCACGACTGGCCGAGTAGCCTGGCGAGGGCGGCGCGGTCGACCTTGCCGCGATCGGTCAGCGGCAGCGCACGCATCACCACCACCACGCGCGGCAGCTTGTAGGCGGCCAGTTGCGTCGAAAGCGCCTGGCGGACGGTGCGCGCATCCCAGGGCTCTGCGCTGACCAGGCACGCCCCGAGCGCCTGGCCCCGCACCGTGTCGTCCACGCCCATCGCCACCGCATCGGACACGCCCGGCAGCGCACGCAGTGCCGCCTCCACCTCCTGCGGGTGCACTTTCCGGCCGGCGACATTGACCAACGCCGGCACGCGCCCGGTCAGCACATAGGTGCCCGCCGCGTCCATCGCGGCGTAATCGCCGCTCAGGAACACACCGTCCAGGCGTGCCCCCACCTCGCCGGCATAGCCATCGACGACGGTGGGCCCCGACACCCGCACGCGCCCCGAGCCCTCCGGCGCATCCGGGTCGGCGACCAGTTCGACGTGTGTGCTGCCCATCGGCGTGCCGACAGGCACCCGCTCGTCGAGCAGCGGATTGCCGTCGAAGCAGATGCCACCGGTTTCACTCGATCCGTAGAAGGACCGCACCTTGAGGCCGGTGGCGGCATGCAGCGCCGCGACCGTGTCGTAGGTCAGTCGCGCACCCGCCGAGACGGCCAGGCGCAGCGAGCGCAGCACCGGCAGGGATTGATGGCGTGCCAGGTGCTCGAACATGAACGGCACGCCTGCGAAGGTCTCGAGACGGGCGGCGTCGATGTCCGGCCCGACCTGCGTAGGCACGAACTGTGGCCGCAGGAGCAGCGGCGTGCCCTGCCACAGCAGTGGCAGCAGCAGGTTACTGAAGCCGTAGGAATGCGAGAGCGGAATGACGCCGAGCTGTCTGGTCACGGGCCCGATGTCCATCGCAGCCGCGATCTGCACCACATCGGCCACCAGGTGCCGCTCCTCCGTGCACGTGGCGCGCGGCTCACCGGTGCTGCCGGAGGTGAGCTTGAGTACGGCCGCCGGTCTATGCCGCCCCGGAGCCGCAGGCGTAGTGGCGACCCATGCGGCCAGGCCGAGCCCTATCGGTTCCTGACGATAGGACGACGGCAGCGGGCTGCCATCGGTCATGGCGCGCAGGTCGAGGGTGTCGGGCACGACCACCGCCGCCGCGTCCCAGCGGCCCGCGAGCGCGACCAGTGCCGCTGGCGGCGTGCTGCGATCGACCGGCATGAACGGCAGCCGTCCGCGCAGGCAGGCCAGCACCAGGGCCGGCATCGGCGAGACGTTGCCGAGGCAGGCCACGACGAGATGGCCCGTGATCAGATGCAGGCGCGCCAGCGCGCTGGCCAGATGGAGTGCCTGCTGGTCGATGTCCTCGGCGGTCAGCGTGCGCGCTTCGCCCGGCGCCATCACGAGGGTGTCGTGGCGGCGGTCGAGCAATACGGCCCGGAAGGCCTCGGCAAGCGGCGAGGGGGAGGTCATGCGCGGCTGGGCGATGATAAGCCGTGGAGTATCTCGCGCTGCTGCCGCACGCCCCTCCGATGCGCCTCGTCGAGGAGGTCGTCTCCGTCGATCCGGGGCGTCAGGCGACCTGCCGTCGCCGCACACACCTCGACGACTTCTACTTCCAGGGTCATTTCCCGGACCACCCGGTAGTTCCCGCCGTGGTGCTGATCGAGCTGTTGGCGCAGACCGGCGGGTTGGCAGCCGGCACGCCGCGGGCTGGCGAGCCGGACGTGCCGAGGGCCCTGCGGGTGGCCGCGGTCGATGGCTTCCGTTTTCCTGCGGGCTGCGGGGCGGGCGTGCTGCTCGAGGCGACGGCGCGGGTCGTCGGCCGGATGGGGGCTCTGTTCAAGATCGAAGGCACCGTGACGGCCGACGGCACGCTCGTGGCGCGCGGCAGCGTGACGCTGGCCGCTGTGCCACGGTAGCCGCCGTGGCGCGCCTAGAGCTGGGCGATGCCTTCGATCTCGACCAGCAGATCGGCGCGGCACAGCTCGGCTTGCGCGAACTCGATGTCGGGGATGCAGCCGTAGCGGGCCTCAATCAGGTCGCGCACGACCGCGAGGTCCTCGGGACGAACGATGTAGACGCGGAGACTGGTGAAGCGCGCGCTGGCCTGGCTGGTGCCGCGCTGGGCCTCGGCCGCTGCGAGTAGCGCATCGAGGTTGTCGAGCGTCTCGATGGTCTGCGCGTCGATGTCGCCTGCATGCACGGTGAGCTCGCCCCGGATACTGGCCGTGCCTGCCACCAGCAGCCACCACGCGCCGTTGACGGGCGCGGCCAACCGGGTGGCCCGAGCAAAGCACGGGGGCCGCGGCCCGTAGCGCCGCGAGTACTTGTAGGCCGGCACCTGACGCGGATTTTCGACCGGCTCACCGGCATCGTCGGCAGCCAGGCAATGGATGGCGAGCGCGCTGCCAAGCACGCCGACGCCCGAGGCCGCCGCCAACGTGTGGTCGAAGTCGTTGGGTGAGCCGTGCCAGCGCTCGCAGGCGGCGAACCGCCCGCCGTTGAAGACCATGTAGCGGTCCAGACCCGGCCCGGAGGGGGTGTGGACGTACGGCACGAAGTTCCAGAAGCGCACCGGGTGTCGCTGTTGGGCGTTGAGCGTGGCCGCTACCGAAAGATAGGCGTCGCGGACGTGGTCGTGGAGGCGGTCGGGCGCCAGCGCGTGCGCGTTCGGGATGGTGATGGCGACGTGCGTGAACGAGCCCCCCGTGCGCACCTCGATGGTGCCGTCGAGCGCATCGGTCCGGGTGATCGCGGCAGAGCGATCGACGAGGGTATCGACCCAGCACGGCGGCAGTGGATCGAGTGGCGCGAGCGTGAGCGGCGTCGTAGCCGTGGTCTTGGGCATCACTGCACGGCGACCCCGCATCCGGGCATGCGGGACGAGCAGTCATAATACCTGAAGATGACCACGGTTCCGTTGGCGGGCAGCGCTCGTGCGCTGTCGCGCGCCTCGCGTTTGCAGCGGGCCATACACGCCCTGCGGACCGAAGGCGACACGCGCGGTCGCGAGTCGATGGCGGTCGGTCTTGGCCTGCTGATTGGCTGCACGCCGTTGTGGGGTGTGCACATCGGGTTGTGCTGGCTGGTCGGCCGGGTCTGTCACCTGAACCGGCTGAAGATGTACCTGGCCGCCAACGTCATCAACCCGCTGGTCGTGCCGCCGTTGTTCTACGCCGAGGTGCAGGCCGGCGCGTTGATCCGGCAGGGTCGGTTCCTGACGTTGTCGTGGGAGATGCTCGAGCCGAGCCGCATCTGGTCGTTCGGCGCCGACCTGATGGTCGGCAGCGTGGTCGTGGGCGTGATTGTGGGCGCGATCGGCGGGTTGATCACGTACGTGGCGCGCCGCCCGGCCCGCGACCCCTTCTTCCAACTGCTCGTTCGCCGTGCCAGTGATCGCTTTCTCGACTCCGGGATCACGGCGTGGGAGTTCGCGCGCGGCAAGCTGTCGGGCGACCCGGTGTACGCCGCGACGCTCTCGACCGACCTTCCGGCGGCCACCGGCACCCTGCTGGACATCGGCTGCGGGCAGGGGGTGACGCTGGCGCTGGTGGCCGAGGCCCAGCACACGGCCGCGCAGGGGGCGTGGGACACCACCCGCCCAGACCCGCCGCAGTTCTCTCGGCTGGTAGGTGTCGAGCTGCGACCACACGTCGCCCGTATCGCGGTGCGGGCGCTCGAGCACGAGGCCGAGGTGCTCAGCGGCGATGCCCGCAGCACCGGCCTGCCGCACGCCGACGTGGTCCTGCTCTTCGACGTGCTGCACATGATGCCGGACGCCGATCAGCGCGAGTTGCTGCGAGCCATTCGCGGCGCGATGCCGCCGACCGGGCGGCTGCTGGTGCGCGAAGCCGACGCCGCCGCCGGGTGGCGCTTCGGCATGGTGCGCTTCGGCAACAGGTTCAAGGCCGTCGTCACCGGTCGGTGGCGGCAGCGATTCTCGTTCCGCACGCAATCAGCGTGGCGCGCCCTCCTGCATGACGAGGGCTTCGAGCCGCACCTGCAGCCGATGGGCGAGGGCACGCCATTCGCCAACGTGCTCATCAGCGCCGGGGTCCGCATCGACCTGCGTTGACAGGTCGGCGTGTCCCGACGCATTCTCTGGCCATCCTGGATCGAAGGACTCCGGCGGCACGAGCGCCGGGACATTCGAACGCGTCGCCGGCACTGCTCGGTGCAGTCGCTGCTGGCGCGCTCTGTCGTGGCTTGTTTCGGCCGGAGGAGTTCCTCATGCGTGTCGTACGCCTGCTCGCCCCCATCGCCATGCTCATGGCCCTCGTCTCCGGTGCGCCTGCTGCCGCGCAGGTGACCACCGGCACGATCCTCGGCACCGTCACCGACAGTGGCGGCGTCGTGCCTGGAGCCATCGTCACGTTACGCAACGTCAATCGCAACACCACCACCACGTTCACCACCGACGGTTCCGGCAGCTACACCGCTCCCTTCCTGGTGCCCGGGACGTACGCGGTGGAGGTGGAGATGGCGGGCTTCAAGAAGTGGATCCGCAGCGACATCGTCCTCGAGGTGAATCAGCGGGCGCGCGTCGACGCGCTGCTCGAAGTCGGCACGCTCGAAGAGACGACGACGGTGGTGGCCAGCGCGCCGCTGCTGCGGTCGGAGTCGTCCGAGGTCGGCGCGGCCATCGAGGAGAAGGCCATTCGCGAGCTGCCACTCAACTCGCGCAATTTCGCCGCGCTGGTGTACCTCGTGCCGGGGGTGACGCCCGGCCAGGCTGGTGAAAACCTCTCCGGCGCCAGCACCTTCAATCCCCGCGGTGCCTCGAACTTCAACGCCCTCGGCCACCAGGCCAACACCAACGGCTGGCTGATCGACGGCATCGACAACAACGAGTACACCTTCAACACCGTGATCATCACGCCGTCGATCGAGTCGGTACGCGAGTTCAAGGTGTTGACCGGGGTCTTCTCGGCGGAGTTCGGCCGCGGCGCCGGGGTGGTGTCGGTGTCCACCAAGTCGGGCAGCAACGCCTTCCACGGCACCGCCTTCGAGTTCTACCGCGACGAGAAGTTCGACGCGCGCAACTACTTCGCGGCCAAGGCTCCTGCGGCCAAGCCACCCCTCGATCGCAACCAGTTCGGCGGGGCGATCGGTGGCCCGGTCCTGCGCAACCGCACCTTCTTCTTCTTCGATTACGCCGGCCTGCGCGAGACCCGTGGCCTGGCCTTCGTCAACACGGTGCCGACAGCCGAGAGCCGGGTGGGCGACTTCTCGAACTACCGCGACCTGCAGGGCAACCTGATTCCGATCTTCGACCCGCTGACCACCCGGCTCAATCCCGCCTACGACCCGGCGCGGCCGGTCAACGCCGCCAATCCGCAGTTCCTGCGCGACCAGTTCCCGGGCAACGTCATCCCGGCCAGCCGCATCAACCCGGTCGGTCGCAACGTCGCGAGCATCTACCCGCTGCCCAACCAGCCGGGTAACTTCAACAACTACGTGACCACCGCCAACCGTGCCTCCGAAGACGACAACATCTCGGTGCGCGTCGATCATCGGTTCGGCGATCGCGACTCGATCTTCGTCCGCTACAACTGGGGCAACTTCACGCTCGATGCGCCGCAGGGGCAGGCTGCCTGCTGCCTCGCGACGCCTTCGGAGGCCGCCGCCCGCTTCGACCTGGGGCCCTACGTCGCCGGCATCCAGAACACGCGGCTCAAGACCCAGGGGGCCGGGGGCACCTACACCCGCGTCATCACCAACGCACTCGTCAACGAACTGCGCCTCGGCTTCGCCCGCACGTCGCCCTTCACGTTCCAGTCCGACTTCGGCACACAGGCCGCGACCTCGCTCGGCATCCAGGGCATCAACATCACCGAGTTCACCACCGGCCTGCCCAACCTCAACGTGCAGGACTTCACCGGCCTGAGCGGTGGCCCGGCGTTCCTGCCGGTCAACCCGAAGCAGACCCACTACCAGGTGGAGAACAGTCTGGCGTGGCTGACGGGCCGGCACTCGCTGAAGTTCGGCTACCGGCTCGTCGACCGCTTCGTCTCCCCGTTCACCAACACCGACACGCGCGGCTCGCTGACCTTCAACCGCAACTTCACCAACAACCCGGTCACCAACACCGGCGGCACCGGGCTGGCCACGCTGCTCACCGGCTACATGACCGGTGCCTCACGCGGGTTCCTGCTCGAGCCGTACGACATGCGGACGCAGGAGCACGGACTGTTCGTGCAGGACGACATGAAACTGGGCAACCGGCTGACCGTGAACGCGGGCCTGCGGTATGAAGTGTTCACGGCTCCGACCGAGGAGCGGAACCGGCTCGTGAACTTCGACCCGACCAACCTGCGGTTGATCTACGCCGGCGAGAGCGGGGCCAGCGAGACCGTGAACCTGAAGACCCAGAAAGGCAACTTCGCCCCCCGTCTCGGTCTGACCTACCTGCTCTCCGCCGATGGCAGCACGATCCTCCGCACCGGCTTCGGGATCTCGTACTTCCCGATGTCGCCCTCGGCCTCCAACCTGCTCGGGCAGCAAGTGCCCTACACCGTCTCGCAGAACGTCAATCCCGAGGTCAACCCGACCAACTTCGCCGCCGTCCGAACCATCGACAACCCGTTCCCGGCCATCCAGCAGCTCAAGCCGCTGACAACCGCGGAGCTCAACGCCGCCAACCCGCGCGTGCTCGGCCACTCGTTCGAGAACGAGACGCCCTACGCGCAGCAGTGGCACCTTGGGGTGGAGCGACAGCTGTTCGGACCGGTGGTCGCCGAGCTCGGGTACATCGGCAGCACCGGCAAGCACCTGCTGTTCTGCTACAACCCCAACGAGGTCCAGCCGGGCCCCGGCTCGCAGGCCTCACGTCGGCTGATCCAGCCGTTGTCGAACATGAACGCCCTGATTCAGTGCGACCCGCGGAACCGCTCCACGTTCCATGGCCTGCAGGCCCGTCTGAACCAGCGCTTCACCAACGGCCTGCAGATGCTCTTCAGCTACACGTGGGGCAAGTCGCTCGACTACGGCGGGTCGGCAGCCAGCGGCGGCGGCCAGACGGGCGGTCCGCAGACGGTCACCAACCTGAACGCCGGCAGGGGGCCCTCGGGCTTCGATGTCCGCCACCGTGCCGTGCTCAGCTCGGTCTACGAACTGCCGTGGGGCGCCAACCGTGCGTGGTTGAACCAGGGCGGACTGCTCAGCGCGATCGTCGGCGGGTGGCAGGCGAGCTCGATCCTGACGGTCACGACCGGGCGGCCGTTCAACGTGAGCCTGGCCGCCGGGGTCAACAATGGCGCCCCGAGCTGGCCCAACCGGATCGGCTCCGGCCAACTCGACGAACCGACCGTCAATCGGTGGTTCAATCCGGCCGATTTCGTGGCCCCATCCCCCAACACCTACGGCGACGTCGGTCGCGGCATCCTCTACTCGCCGGGACACACCAACATGGACCTGTCGCTGGTCAAGCGCGTCTTCATGTTCAACGGCCGTGTCAACGCCCAGGTGCGCGTCGAGGCGTTCAACCTGTTCAACAACCCCGGGTTCGGCTTCCCGAACGCCGCGATTGGCTCGCCAACGGTCGGTCGTATCACGTCCACCGTGGTCGACAACCGCAGCATGCAGTTCGCGCTGAAGTTCGACTTCTAGGTCGTGACGAGGACGGGACCTGCCTCCGTCCTCGTTTTTCCCGCCCTCCCCGTCCGAGGCTCCCGGTCCGACGCTACACTCTCCCTCGATGAGCATCCTGACCCTGGGGGCGCTGGCCGCCCTGTCGTTCTGGGTGAGCCGGTCGGCGCGCTTCTCCGGCCTCACCTTCACGTCGGTCGTTCTCACCTGCGTCGCCGCAGCCCTGTTCCATCCCGGCCTGTTCCTGACGGTCGGCGGCTACAAGCTGACGGGCCTCATCGTGCCGCTCATCCAGATCATCATGTTCGGCATGGGCAC
>JBKJQW010000120.1:0-18583 GCA_046593715.1 Luteitalea sp. | reverse complement strand
GTGGACCATTGCGCGCGTCGTGGTACGTGATGGGCGAGCCGGCCTGATCCTCACCGGCACCCAAGAAGTACGAGTACACGCAGAGATAGGCATCGAGCAGGCCGTCCCGATCGAAATCGGCCATTGTCACCCCGGTGAGGATGCCCTGCAGCGGGGCGGCAAACGTGAAGGCGTTGTCGGCGATGGCAAAGTGGCCGCGACCGTCGTTGATCATCAGCAGCGGCTGCAGGCTCGTCGCGAGCACCAGGTCCTGATCGCCGTCGTTGTCCACGTCGGCAAACAGCGACTGCGCCGTGTCGTCGAGCAACCCGGCGCCGGAGGTCTCGGTGACGTCCTCGAAGGTGCCGTCGCGGCGGCCGCGCAGCAACCGATTGGGGAGTCCCGAGGGCTGCGCGATGTACAGGTCGTCGAGGCCATCGCCATCGGCGTCGCCTGCCGAGACGCCGTGGTGGCCGTTGGAGTCGCGCGTCAGCACGGAGTCGATCCGTGCCATCCAGTCGTCGAGGGGGCGCGCGAACTGCCGCCCGGCAGCGCTTGCGGGCTCGACCACCTGCTCGGTGATCTCCCGGAACAGCGGCGCGGGCGCACGGCTGGTAACGGCCGGGCCTGCCGTCCAGTCGAGGATCTGCCACCCCGCGTCGCCCCGTCGCCACGTCATGTGCCACGTGCCGACATGCGCCGACCTGGCCCCGGCTGGCGCGCTACCGACGATTTCGGCGCGCACCTCGGTGCGCAGGTCGCGATTGCCTGCGGGCTCCTGCGGCGCCGCATCCGATGACGTGGGGGATGCCAGCGTGGTGACGAGGAACTCGGTCACCGTCGGCGTGCCCACGTGCGCGGCCAGGCGCCGCAGGTGCGCGATCGTCGCGCCTGCGTCCATGGTCGCCGTGGCGTTGGCGTCGTGCCTCCGGATCTCGAGCGCGGCAGCGGGCGCGCCGCGCCGGCTCTCGTCCCACAGTCGGGCGCCCTTGAATCCGACGGCAAACAGGCCCTGCGGCAATGCGGGTTGCGTGCCGCTGCCACGCAGCCAGGCGCCCAGTGCGCCGAGGCGGGCCTCGATGGCCTCGGCGTCACGCTCGCTGACGAACGCGTCCGAGCCCGGCTCGACATGCGCGAAAAAGGGAGCCAGCCCCTCCGATGTCACGAGCCGCGGCGCAAACACCGGAGGCTGTTCCTGAGTAGCCACCGGCGACACGGCCAGCGCCATCAGCCCGAGGCCCGCGAAAACGACGCCGCGGATGTCTGATCGGCAGGTCATCGCGGCACCCCGGCTGGCGGCCCGGCTGGCGTCACTGCCGACTCGGGAGTCAGTGCCAGATCGTGTAGCCGGTCCACCGGCAACCCTCGCCAGCGCCAGTGCGCACCGCCCGGCAGGCGGACTTCGACATCGACAGGGCCGGCATGAGCCCCGAGCCCCACCTGCACCCGCAGGTCGCCCTGGGACATGAAGCTGCCACCCGAGCGGACCTCGCGTACCTGTCGTACACCTTCGGCAGTGACGGTGACCCGGGCGCCGATTGCCAGGCGATTGCCCGAGGGCGCCGCCAGACGCACGGTGAACCAGTGGCGGCCGGAGGCCTGGCGGTTCTCGAGCAGCGTCGGCGTCTCGTCCATGTTGCTGATCACGACGTCGGGATCGCCATCGTTATCCAGGTCGCCGACGGCCAGACCGCGGCTGACCTTCGCCACCTGCAGGCCCGGACCGGCTGCGGCCGAGACGTCGAGGAACGTCGAGCCGGTGTTGATCAGCAACTGGTTCTTCTGGGCGTACTGCTCGCCGAGTGCCGGGTAGTCGCCGACGTCGGCAAAGATGTGGCCGTTGGCCACGAACAGGTCCGGCTTCCCGTCGAGATCGGCGTCGAGGAATGCCACGCCCCAGCCCATGCGTTGGAAGGTCGGCGCGGCGAGACCGACCTGCAGTGACGCGTCCTCGAACGTCACGTTGCCGAGATTGCGATAGAGCGTGTTGCGATCATGCGCGAAGGCGGTCAGCGCCAGGTCCATCCGTCCGTCGCCGTCGGCATCGCCGGCATCGACGCCCATGCCGGCTTGCGCCCGCGCCTCGGCATTGACCGCCACGCCGGCGATCAGGCCCACGCTCTCGAAACGCCCGTCGCCGCGGTTGCGATAGAGGAAGTTGGGCTGCGAGTCGTTGGCCACGAACAGGTCCACGGCGCCATCGTCGTCGATGTCGGTGGCGACCACGCCGAAGCCATAAGCACGCGCCGCATCCAGCAAGCCATGCGACTGGGCAGCCTCCCGGAAGCGCCCATCGCCCAGGTTCTCGAAGAACAGGTCGGCCTGGCCCGGCAGGCCGGCCGGGCCAACCATGATTGCCGGCCCGTCGCGCCACCGCAGCGTGCGCCGCGCCCGCCGCAGGTCGTCTTCGCTGGCGTCGACATAACGCGCGACGTACAGGTCGAGGTCGCCATCGCCGTCGGCGTCGAGGAAGGCGCAGCCGGTGCTCCAGCCACCGGCGGCCACGCCCATCGCCGCCGCCGCCTCGACGAAGCGTCCATCACCGCGGTTGCGGAAGAGGAAGTTCGGGCCCCAGTTGGTCACGTACAGGTCGACGTGGCCGTCGCCGTCGGCATCGCCCGCACAGACGCCATTGCCCCACGCGGCGGCGTCGGCACCCGAGGCCGCCGAGACGTCCTCGAACTGCCAGTTGCCGAGATTGCGATAGAGCGCGTTGCGATGAGCGATGCGGCTGCGAGAGTCGTCGAGCCGCGGCGCCGTCACCAGATAGATATCGAGCCAGCCGTCGCCATCGACGTCCACCAGGGCCACGCCGTTACCCGGCGACTCGAGGATGTGGTCCTTGGTCGGACCGCCGTTCCAGGTGCGGGTTGGCAGCATCGCGCGTTCGTGGAACGACGCCACGGTCGTTGCGCCAGCCGCGTCGGCTGGCGGCGTCGCAGCCGGCGCCGGTCCCATGGCCGATGCGTGTCCGCCATATACCGGCTCCTTCGCCTGTGTTTGGCTGTAGCTGCCCTGAAAGGTGAGGCCGAGTGCCACCTCGCCAGCGATGGCCAGCCGTAATCGATCGAGGACGGCCCTGACGTTGGCGACATCGGCTGTCGACGGGCTCTGAGGCGCGGCGCGCAGTACCGCCGTGACCCGCCGCAGGTCGGTGCGCAGGTCATCGCGCAACAGGCCCGAGGGCGCCGCGTCGTCGGCCAGGGTCTCGAGCACTGACACCAGGGCGCGCCACGCCGCGGCCTGCGCGTCCACCGCGATCGACGCCGTCGTGGCGCTCGCGAAGTGCTCCTCGGCACGGCGACGCCACCCATCGAGGCGGGCCCGCGCGTCGCCTGCCTGTGGCGTCGAGATGGCCGGTTGGCGTGCGGAGATCGGCACGCTGGCCAGCACCGTCAGCACCAGGCTGGCGGCAGCCACGCATCGTCGCCCGCGGCTCCTCGGTGCGAAGAGCGGGAGCGCCAGCGCAAGAGTCGGCCAACACACAGTGCGCTCATTCTGGACCATAATCGCCACGGTCCAACCTCGATGCGTCGTATCAATCCGACAGAGTTCCGCATCGCTCATCGCGGCACGTCTCGCGAGATCAACCGGCAGATTGCCTTGAATCTCGTGCGCACGCGGCAGCCGATTTCGCGCGCCGAACTGGCGCGGCTGATGGGAGTGCGCCGTGGCGCCATCAGTCGCCTTGTGCAGGACCTGCTCGACGCCGGCCAGATCTTCGAGGGCGCGAAAGGCGAGACCAAGCGCGGACGCAAGCCGCAGTACCTGTTTCTCGAGACCCGCCAGCGCTGCGTTGTCGCCGTGGACATCAGTGCCAGCCAGACGCTGATGCAACTCTCCGACCTGCTGGGGCATCCTCTCCTGCCGCTGGCGCAGTTACCGACGCCGGTCGACGCCAGCGAGGTCGTTCCGCTGCTGGTCACGTGCATCACCGCTGCGCTTGCCAACAAAGACATGGTGGGCGAGTGCCTCGGCATCGGCGTGTCGATTGCCGGCCTCGTGGACACGGAGGCGGGTCGGCTCCTGCGGGCCCCCACGCTCGGCTGGGTCGATGTCCCCCTGCGCGATCCGCTGCAGGAAGCGACAGGACTGCCGGTCGTCGTCGAGAACAACGTCAAGGCGTCGGTGCTCGCGCAGCTGTGGGCCGTACGCAGCACGGCTGCCGAAGGCCCGGTGGTCTTTGTCAACGTGTCTGACGGCATCGGCGTCGGCATTGCCCTCGACGGGCAACTGGTGCGCGGTGCGCGCAACGGCGCGGGCGAATTCGGACACATCCCCCTCGACATGGATGGTCCGCTCTGCGGCTGCGGGCTGCGCGGCTGCTGGGAGACCTACGCCTCGGTGGGCGCCACGGTGGCGCGCTACCTTGGCCGCAGCGCCTCGTGGCCCGACACCAACCCGCCCGACATCACCGTGCCTGAGATCGCGGTGCGCGCCCACGCCGGCGAGCCGCACGCTCTCGAGGTGCTCGAGCAGACCGGCGCGTATATCGGGCGTGGTCTCTCGATGGTGATCAAGGCGGTGCAGCCCTCGCGGATCTACATGAGCGGTGAGATCACCGACGCCTGGGACATCGTCCTGCCCTCGGTGCGCCGGGTGCTGCGTGAGCTCGCCCTCGTGGCAGAGGATGCCGACACGGAGATCGTGGTGGTGCCGCTGGCCGAACAACCGCGCCTGCGTGGCGCGGCGGCGCTGGTCACCAGTCCCACCTTCGCGGCCCCGGTCGTCGCCTGACGCCGTCCGGCGTCGCCGGGCCGCCTTTCGTGCGGGGAGTTCCCTGATGAGACCGCCATGCTGCCGCTGAGTGACGCGCCCAACCCCACTGGCACGCCGGTCGTCACCTACCTGCTGATCGCCCTGAACGTGCTGGTGTTCGTGCTGTTCACGCTGCCGTTGAGCGGGCAGGCACCAACGCCCGGCGATCCGCGCATCGAGGCCTACGTCAGCGCCCTGCGCGAGTCGCTGCCGCCCGACGTGCCGCTGCGCGACGTGGTCGGGTCGGTGACCGAGTACGACCTGTTGGTCTTCGAGCACGGCTACAAGCCGGGCGCGCCGCAATGGGCCGACATGCTGGTGGCGATGTTCCTGCACGGCGGCTTCATGCACCTGTTCGGCAACATGCTGTTCCTGTGGATCTACGGCGACAACGTCGAGCACCGGTTGGGGCGCGTCGGGTACCTGTTCTGGTACCTGGCCACCGGCATCGCTGCCACGATGTTCTTCGCGCTGCTGGACTCCGACTCACTGGTGCCGATGGTGGGCGCCTCGGGCGCCATCTCGGGCGTGCTCGGCTTCTACTTCTGGTGGTTCCCGCGCAATGTCGTCCGGGTCCTGCTGCTGTTGTTTCCAATCCTGGTGCGCGTGGTGGAAATTCCGGCGCGCATCGTCCTCGGCATCTATCTCTTCATCGACAACGTGCTGCCCTGGTTGTTCACAGGCGGGGGAGGTGGTGGCGGGGTTGCACACGGCGCGCACATCGGCGGCTTCGTGGCAGGCGTGGCCGCGGCGTTCGTGATCGCGCGACGGCAGGTCTCGGCCACGCCACAGGGCTTCGCGGAGACGGCACCTGCCGTGGGCGCCCCCGCTGACGGCGCCGCCAGCGCGCTGCGTCGCGGCGACATGGCCACTGCCGCGCGTGCGTACTTCGCGCTGCCGGCCTCGGCAGCCCGCGACGCGCTCGACCCGGACCAGGCGATGACGCTTGCGGCATGGCTGGCCGATCACGGCCACGGCGAGGCGGGACTGTCGGTGTACCAGCGGTACATCCAGCAGCATCCGCGCGGGGAGCGCGTGGCCGAAGCGCACGTCGGCGCCGGCATGGCGCTGCTGCAGCATCTGGGGCAACCGACGACGGCCTACCAGCACTTCATGGCGGCTCTGAGCCAGCAGCCGACCGCAGACATCGCCAGGCGCGCCCAGTCGGGCCTGGCGTCGATCGCCGGCCTGCAGAAGTCGCCGGCACGTTTCTTCTCCTGACCGACCCTCGTCTACCGAGCGGCGTGGTAAGCGGCCCAGCCGTCCTGCACCGGGCGCGCCGCCGCCGCCACCGCGATCCGGACTGCCGCACCGTCCAGGTTCACACCGCGTGATTCGAGCAATTCTGCCGCGTGTGACGACACGACAGGGTCGTGCTCGGCAAGCGCCCTGCAGAGGTCCCCGACATCGGCGTGGGTGTCCACCAGGCGTGTCGCGTAGGCGCGAGCCGACGTGAAGGCGCCGTCGCCGTCCGCGTCGACGTAAACTGGCGCCGTCAGCGCGAACACAATCGGATCCCACGCCGGCGAGGTGGGCTGGTACGGACGCGGAATGGCCCACGACGCATCGGTGACGCCAGGGCCGCTGCCGATCACCACCACGTGGTAGTCGTGGCGGCGTGCCGGCAGTGGCCAGGCGACCGATGCCTTCTCGACGCGGTCCGAGGTGCCTGCCTCGATGGCGACGTGCGCCGTCTCGGTGCCGTTGACATACAACGCCAGGCGATCAGCCTTCATCCACGTCGGCCCCCACAGCGTGGCCGCAATGGTGGCAGGCCTCGGGTTCGTGACGAGATCGCCGGGCCCCGCGGCGCCCACGTTCGCCTGTGCGAACAGCCCGAGGCTGACCACGACACGTCCGGCGGCGACGGCGTGCACCGCGTCGGCCACGGCGATCCGCGAGGGGTCCTGATCGGCCACGCGGATGTAGGTCCTCCCCTGGCCGACGATGAAGCGGCTCACGTCGTGCGAATCGCTGGCTCCGACCGGCGTGATGCTGAGGCCTCGGTTGAGCAGGGCGAACCAGCTGCGGATCGGCTCCATCCAGTCCGAACGCATCGCGCCGGAGTTGAGCACTTCCATTGCGGTGAACGTGCGCGCGGTGCCACGGCTGGCGCCAGTCGCGGCGTTGAAGTGGGCGCGCGCGAACGGCGTGAAAGCGCTGTGCGCGTCGTGAGGGTGGTTCAGGATGGCGACGGCCCCTGATGCGGGAAACACGTTGAAGTGGCCGGTGGCGGTCGTCACCTCGCTGCCGCTGACCGGGGTGAGGTGGCGGTCCACGCCCATGGCCGCCAACGCCGGGCCGTAGTCGGCCTTGCGGTTATGCTCGGTGGCGATGGCCAGTTCGACCCCCTCTCCGGCCAACGTGAGCGCGCGCTCGGCGACGCTGGCGTCGCCGTGGCCACTGAGCTCGAGGGTGTGGATGTGCGTGTCGGCCGCCACCCAGCCTTCGGTCGGTACCTCGCGCACCAGTTGCAGTGCGACCGCGCGCGTCTCGCCAGGCCGCACCGAGACCATGGACTCGTGCATGCCGTACTCGGGGCCGCGCGTTGCTCGCACACGGTAGGTACCCGGCAGGAGCCCGACGGTCACAGGACCGGCGGCGGCGTACGCCACGCCAGGCCGCACGGCCTGCGCCACACCCGGGAGGGCGCGCAACGCGGCCAACGCGCCGTCGCGGTCCACGACGGTGACACGTGCGGGCAGTGGCTGGCCATCGGTCCCGGTGACATGCACCTGCAGCGTGCTCGTGCCGAGGAGGGTGGCCATCGGCGTCGGTTCCAGCCGGATCGCGTGCACGACGACGTCGTCCTCGGGAGTCTTCGAGGTGATGCGAAGGGTGTTGGCGCCGGAGCGCAGCGTCCCGGCAGCCACCGGGAGGGTGTGCACCAGGTCGGCCTCCATGCGCACCAGCGTTCCGAGGAGCGCGCCGTTCAACTCCACGCGCCACTCCTGCTTCACGTCGGCCTGGCGAATCACGAGAGTGTGTTCACCGGTGTTGGGCTCGGCCTCGAAGGTCAGCACGAGCGACTCTGCGTCCGGCCGCTGGCGTCGGAACGCCTCCCACTCGGGCCGACCGGCCACTCCGAGGTGCACCGGTGCCGTCGTCAGCGGCTGGGCCTGCAGCATCGGCGCGAGCGGCGCAGCGACAGCCAGCAGCGCCACGAGGGCGGACGCGCGAGTGAGGTTCATGATGCTCACCATCAGCTGACACGGGGGGGGACGCGGCGCACGGCTCATTGTGTCCCCATTGCCGGTCTCCCGCGACGGGCGTCTCCGGGTGGAGGCCGAGCGGTGATACGGTGTCGGTCGGGCGCGTCTTCTGCGCGCCACGGCAGCCAACCAATGTTCAGACGACAGACAGCAGGCGCGGTGATCTGCACGGGTTGCGGGTCGCTTGTCGGTGTGCGTGATGACCAGTGCTTGACCTGCGGACGCAGGAATCCTGGGTTGTGGGGGTTCGCGCCGCTGGTACGCAAACTCGGGCAGGACCTCGGGTTCGTGCCGCTGGTGACCGTGAGTTGTGGCGTGCTCTATGTGGTGTCGCTGCTGATGGGCGGCGGCCCGAGCCAGGGACGCGGGCTGACGTCGATGCTCGGCCCGGATATGGCCAGCCTCTTCCTGCTCGGCTCGAGCGGCGCGGTCCCGGTCTTCGGCTATGGCCGCTGGTGGACCGTGCTCAGCGCAGGGTGGCTGCACGGCGGCCTGCTGCACGTCGTCTTCAACATGCTGTGGGTGCGCCAGCTCGCGCCGGCGACTGCCGAACTCTACGGTCCGGGGCGCACGGTCATCCTCTACACCATTGCCGGCGTGTGCGGCTTTGCGCTCAGTTCCCTGGCCGGCGCCTTCATGGGGTGGATGCCTCTGCCGATGTTGCGCGGCGCGCAGTTCACCGTCGGGGCTTCGGCGCCGATCTTCGGCCTGCTCGGTGCGCTCGTGTACTACGGGCGCCGCAGCGGCAGCAGCGCCATCCGCAGCCAGGCCGTCGGCTACGCGATCATGCTCGGCGTGTTCGGGCTGATCATGCCGGGTATCGACAACTACGGGCATGCCGGCGGATTCGTGGGCGGGTATCTGGCGGGCAGGATCATGGACCCGCTGCGCCCCGAACGCCTGGACCACCTGCTGGTCGCCTTCGCCTGCCTGATCGCCTCTGCCCTGGCCATCATCGCGTCGGTGGTGCTCGGCCTGCCACACCTGCGCTGACCTCGCGCAGCCGCCCGGGGGCGGCCGCGCGAGTCCGGCGCCTACTTGGGCAGCGCGTACGCGACCAGCCCGGTGGGGCCCTGATGTGGGGTCTTCACGGCGCCCGGTCCGGTGGGGTCGGTGGCCGACGCGGTCACGAGCAGGTACTGCCTCCCAGCGTGCTCGTACATGGCCGGCCCTCCGCTTGTCGGTCCGCCGAGCGGATAGGTCGCAAGCTCCCGGCCGTCGCCGCTGTCGTACACGTGCACCTTGCGATCGGCCGCGGTGGCAAACACCAGCCCGGTCCCGGTGACGATCAGGCCGCCCTTCACGGTGGAGGCCGAACCCGTGCCGGTAATCCCGAGCGGCAGCAGCCGGAGGTCGTCGCCCAGGCCCTTCTGCCACGCGATGGCGCCGGTGTTGAGGTCGTACGCCGTGAGCGTGGTGTAAGGCGGCTTGATGATCGTCGGGTAGAGCCCGAACCCGTCGGTGACCGGGTATCCCTCCTTGACGACCTCCTCGGGTGCGCCGGCGCGCGCCGGCCGCTTCTCGCCAGGCTTGAGCAGCCGGATGATCGTCGGCACGTTGAAGCCGATCACGTAGACGCGGCCATCGGTCGGGTGAGCGGCGGTGCTGCCCCAGTTGGATCCACCCTGGTTGCCGGGCATGTGGACCACGTCCTCGAAGCCGATCGGCGTGAACGGGCCCTCGTTGCGGGCCTTGGCGATCCGCTGCCGGAACTGCTGGCGTTCCTCCGCCGTGAGGATGTGCGGGTTGAGATCGTCGGCTGTGAAGGACTGTCGCGCGAACGGCTCAGGCTTGGTGGGGAAGGGCTGCGTCGGCGACAACTTCTCCCCGGGCACCGTCGAGCCCTGCGGCACCTTTCGTTCTTCGATGGGCCAGATCGGCGCGCCCGTGGCTCGATTGAACACATACAGGTAGCCGGTCTTGCTGGCCTGCGCGACCACGTCGATGCGGCGTCCGTCGTGGCGCACCGTCGTCAACTGCGGTGCGGAGTTGTTGTCCACGTCCCAGATGTCGTGGTGGACGGTCTGGAAATGCCAGAGGCGACGGCCCGTCCGCGCGTCGAGGGCAATCAGGCTGTCCGAGTACAGGTTGTCGCCATGACGGTAGCCGCCATAGAAGTTGTACTTGGCGCTGCCGGTCGGCACGTAGACGATGCCGCGCTGCACGTCCACCGACGACTCGGCCCAGTTGTTGGCGCCGCCGACCGTCGCGCGTGCGTTGGCTGGCCAGGTCTCGGCACCGTCCTCTCCGGTGCGCGGCACCGTCCGGAACGACCACACCAGCGCGCCGGTGCGTACGTCGTAGGCACGGATGTCGCCAGGCGCCGAGGTGTACTCGCGGTTGGTAGCCGAGCCGAGGATCAGCAGATTGGCAAACACGCGGCCAGGCAGTCGGCTCTGCTGCTCGACCGTTGCGGGATCGCGATCCAGTCCCTCGCGCAGATCGACGATGCCGTTCTTGCCGAAGGTGGTCACTGGCGTGCCGGTCCGGGCATCGATGGCGCGCAGCATGTTCAGGGTGCTGAACAGCAGGCGCTGATCGCGCCCGTCGGCGCTCTCCCAGTAGTTGACCCCGCGGATCGAGAACGCCTTGATCTCGCTCGACGCCCAGAGCTGCTTGCCGGTGGCGGCATCGAGCGCGACCAGGGCGTTACCTCGCGCCCGCGTGTAGATGACGCCCCGGACCATCAGCGGGTTGAAGTCGGTGTCGCCGTCGGGATAGGTCCAGGCCACCTGCAACTGGCCGACGTTGGCCTTGGTGATCCGGGTGGCGGCCACGAACCGGGAGCTGTCGGGCCCACCTGCGTAGTCGCGCCACTCGCGGGGGGCCTGCGCCGCGCCTGACACCTGTGTAACTGCCGCGGCAACCACGAGGGCCCAGGTAGCGCCGCCGACTGCCATTCCCCGCCGTGAGCCCTTCACGGACTTCAATCCGAGCATCGACATGATCTCCTCTGCAAATGCGGGTCAGTGTACCGAAACGCCGCCGGGCCGCGACATCGGTGGCCGAAACGCCGCGGGAACGGCGCCGCCGCCCGCGCAAACTCGATAGAGTTGTGGCGTGGCCATCGCCGACGCGTCGCTCCCCTCGCCACCAGAAGACACCTACGCGGCGCGCGTGGCGGCCTACGACGCCGCGGCGCGCCGGGAGGACCACCGATCGCGGATGTACTCACGGGCCCGCCTGCTGGCGGCCGCCGTGAGCCTGGTGGCGCTCATCACCGTCTTCCGATCGCTGGCCGTGTCGGCCAGTGTCGTGCTCGGCTTCGGGGTCGCCATCTTCCTGTGGCTCGTCGTACGACACGATCGCATCGAGCTGCGACGCGACGCCGCCCTCGCCATGGCCACGTTGAACCGGCAGGCGCTGGCGCGTCGTGCGCGGGTCTGGCACGAGCTGCCGCCACCCTGGCAGCCGGCGCTGGCCGATGACCACCCCTTCGCGGCCGACCTGGACGTGTTCGGACGTGCCTCGCTGGCGCAAATCCTCGGCCCGGTGCGCACGCCCACCGGTCGCCGCGCGCTGGCGGACTGGCTGCTGCAAGGCGGCGCGTCCTCCGTCGGTGACGTGCAGCAACGGCAGCAGGCGGTGCGAGAGCTGGTGCCACAGCTCGATTTCCGACAGCACCTGTCCGCCCTGGCGCGGCTGCTGCCGGAGGAGTCCGGTACCGCGGACGAGCGCGAATTGCCGCCCGCCGTGCATTGGGCAGAGGCGCCCAGTGGACTGGCCGGCCGTCACTGGGTGCCGCTGGCCGCCGTGGGGCTGGCGGTGGTGACGCTTGCGGGCGCGGTCGGTGCGTTGACTGGCGTCCTCACCGGGTCGTGGTTCCTGTTGACCGGCACGCTTGGCTGGGTGCTGCGGTGGTGGGTGCGAGAGCCGCTCGAGCGCACTGTCGGTGGGGCGTCGGGCCAACAGGGACTGCGGCCGTGGAGCGCGGCCATCGACCACGTGCACCAGGCGCGATTCGACTCCCCCCTGCTGGCCGCGGCGCGGCGCGACGTGGACGCGGCGCCTGCGGCGTTGCGGGCGCTCGAGCAGTTGGTGGCCGTCTCGGACGTCCGCCACTCGGCCTGGTTGTTCGTCCCGCTGCACACGCTGACGCTGTGGGACCTGCACCTCTGGTGGGGGATCGAGCGGTGGCGGGCCCGTTACGGGGCAGAGGTGCGAGGCTGGCTGGACGCCGTCGGCCGCGTCGATGCGGCCGGTGGCCTGGCCTCGCTCGCCTACGACCAGCCATCGTGGGCCTTCCCGGTCCTCGACGAGACGTCTGCGGTGATCGACGGCGTCGACGTCGGTCATCCGCTGCTGGCCGACCGGGTACGTGTGGGCAACGACGTGCGTCTCGGGCCGCCCGGTCACTTCCTGCTGATCACCGGCTCGAACATGTCGGGCAAGAGCACGTTGCTGCGCGCCATCGGCCTCAACGTCGTGCTCACGCAGGCAGGGGGGCCGACCTGCGCCACCGCGTTCACGTCGCCTCGGCTGGCGCTGCACACGAGCATGCGGGTGTCCGACTCGCTGGAGCTGGGACTCTCGCTGTTCATGGCGTCGCTGGTGCGACTGCAGCAGATCGTGGCAGCCGCACGAAGCGCGACGACGGAGCGGCGCGTGTGCTTCCTGCTGGACGAAGTCCTGCAAGGCACCAACAGCGCCGAGCGCCAGATTGCCGTCAAGACCGTGGTCGATCATCTGCTCGGCTGCGCGGCGATTGGCGCCGTGACCACGCATGATCTCGAGTTGGCTCGAGACCCGGGCTTCAGCTCGCAGGCCGACAGCGTCCACCTGCAGGAGACCCTGGTTGGCAGCGGCCCCGGGATCGGGATGACGTTTGACTATCGCCTGCGGCCCGGGCCGGCGCAGTCCGGCAATGCGCTCCAGCTGCTGCGGATGCTCGGCCTGGCCGACTGAGGGCACCGCGATGGCGTGCGCCCGCTGGTCGTGGGCTGGCGTGGAGCCCTCGCCAACGCTGTTCAAAATAGATACGGCCGGAGCCGCTGGCCCTCCGGGTCGTGAGACCAGGGAGGCAGCGATTCCGGCCGGTGTCAGGTGTTGATGCAGCCCTGCAGTAATTTAGGTCGTGACGCGCCCGCGGCCCGTGGCCATGCGGTAAATCACGAGCAGCAGGATCGCGCCAAGCAGCGCCATCACGAAGCCGACCGGGTCATTGGCACCGTACAGACCCATGGCCTGGCCAATGAATCCGCCGAGAATCGAACCAACGATGCCAATCACCATCGTCACGATGATGCCCCCGGGGTCGCGACCCGGCATCACCAGCTTGGCCAAAGCGCCGATCACCAACCCGAAAATGATCCAACCAAGAATACCCATGGTGCAATCCTCCAGCACGTGTCAACCGGCAGCGACGTGCTGCCCGGGACCCAATCTCTGCCTGGTCTAATGCACGGACCGATCCAGCATAATGCCGCCATGCCACGACTGGTGCTGGCGAGGCGGTGCGGCGTGCAAATCGCTACGGTCGGGCTTGGGCTCTGTGTAACGCTGCTGGCGGCCGATCGTATCGACATCTCGCCGACCCTTGCCCCTGGCTCACTCGCCACCGAGTGGACCCTCGACGGCTCGGGCGCCTGGGACGTGCGCGACGGCGTGCTCGCCCTGCTGCGGGCCGGTACGCCTGGCGGTCCCATCCGCCGACCGTCGGCCCTGGCCGTCGTCACCGGGCCGGACCTGACCGACGCCACGCTGGAGGTCGAACTGCGCTCGACGGCGGCGCTGCCGCCCACCACCCCCCGCCGCGACGCGCTGCTGGTCGTGGGGTACCAGTCGCCGAGCCGGTTCTACTACGTGCACCTCTCGGCCGCCCGCGACGACGTGCACAACGGCATCTTCGTGGTCAACGACGTCGACCGCCGGCGCATCGACTCGCGTTCCGACGTCACGCCCCTCGTGGACCAGGCCTGGCACCGCGCCCGCGTCGAGCGGAGACCGGCCAGCGGCGGCATCGAGGTCTTCGTGGACGGTCGCGAGGCGCCGATCATGGTGGCCACCGACTCGACGCTCGGGTGGGGCCGCGCCGGGGTCGGTTCGTTCGACGACACGGCGGAGTTCAGGCGGGTGCGGGTCCGCGGCACGACGAGGCCGTAGCGCGACACGCCGCCTCCGCGTCATCCTCCGAGTCGGTCGAGCACCGCGTGAAGGTCGGCCGGCGGCCCCTGCAGGACCGGGTTCCATAGGTCACCGACCGACACGAAGCGCGCGATGGCGTTCTCGAGCGTGAAGTCCTCCGGGCGGACATCCTCGTCCAGTTCACTCCACTGCAGGGGCGTGGACACCCCGGCGAACTGGCTGGCTCTGGCACTGTAGGCACACGCCAGCGTCTTGCCCTCGATGTTCTGCAGGTAATCGACGTAGACGGTGCGCCCCCGTCTGGCGACGGCGCGCTCCACCGTCGCGACGTTGGGGTGCTGCGAGGCCACGGCGGTGGCGACGACCTGGCAGAGCAACTGCCCGGATTGGTACGACGTCCCTGCCGCAAGCGGGATGTGGATGTGCAGTCCGGAGGAGCCCGACGTCTTGAGTGCTGCCGGCACGTCGAGCATCACCAGCGCCTCGTGGACCCACCGCGCCACGTCGCGCACCTGCGTGAAGGGCACGCCCGGCATGGGGTCCAGGTCGATGGCGGCAAAATCAGCCGTGGCCGGCGACGCGGCCCGCGAGAACCACGGGTCGAGCGAGATGGCGCCCAGCTGCGCGACGTAGAGCAACGTCAGCAGGGATCCTCCCACCAGGCGCGGTATCGGTCCGTTGTCGTCCTGGTCGCCGTCCACCGTTTGCACGTCCACGCCGGGCGGCGGCGCGTCGGGCGCGCGCTGCTGGTAGAACGACTTGCCGAGCACGCCATTCGGGTAGCGCTTCATCACCAGCGGTCGATCGCTGATGACCGGTAACAGCCAGGGCGCGATGCGCGCGTAGTACCGCAGCAGGTCGCCCTTGGTGAGTCCGGACGCTGGCCAGAAGATCTTGCGCAGGTTGGTGACCTCCAGTGTTCCTTCCAGACACGTCAGAGTCCCGTCGCGTCCGGCGTCCTCGAGCGACTGGAGTTGCTCGACGACGCGGGTGACCGGCAGGGCGTCGCTCTCCGGGTCGCGACCGCCGGCCTTGCCATCGGCGCTCCTCGGTCGCCCCCCGACGTTGCCGACCCGGTCTGCCGCGTCCATGCCGACATCGTCTCGCAACCCGAGGAACACTGGATGCCGCAAGCGCCCTTCCGGCGTCCACTCACTGAAGCGCACCTCGCACAGCAGCCGCGGTTCCACCCAGTGCTGGCCGCGCAGGCGCGGCGCGTCCACGAATGGCGACGTGGGGCGGGCCAGGGGCCGCAGGCGCGCGAGGACATCGGTGATCGCCGCATCACTGAAGCCTCCGCCGACGTTTCCCGCGTAGCACAGCGTGGCATCGGAACCAGGAGCCGGCCGCGCCGGCCTGCCGCGGACGTCAGTGACACCGCCGACCATCAGGGCCCCGAATCCGGCGCGCGTGCCCTTGGGGTCCGTCCAGCCGCCGACGACGAGGGTGGCCCGCTTGTGCAGCTTGACCTTGCGCCAGGTCCGCGAGCGCACGCCCGAGAGGTAGGGCGCGTCGGCGTCCTTGACGATGAGCCCTTCCCAGTCCTCACGTTCGGCCTGCGCCAGCACGCTGCGCCCGTCGCCTGCCGTGTACAGGCCCTCGCGGAGCCGCTCGCTGGTGCGCACGTGCAGCAGGTGCTCCAGGCGGGCCCGCCGTGCCGCCAATGGCAGCGGCCGGAGGTCTTCGCGCCCCTCCCGCAACAGGTCGAACACCACGAGAGCGGTGGGCACGGTGGCTGTTCTGGCCGCGATGTCGCTCGCCCCCTTCAGATGCATGCGCGATTGCAGGGCCGTGAACGAGGCGGGCTGGCTGCGTCGGTCCAGCGCCACAATCTCGCCGTCGAGAATCACGGTGGTGGACACGTCGGCGGCCAGCTCGCGAAGCGCTCGCACGATCTCGGGAAACTGCGCCGCCTTGTCGTTGCCGTTGCGCGAGAGCAGGCGCACGCGCGCGGTCGGATGCCCTGGCTCGACGATGACGATGGCGCGTATGCCATCCAGCTTCTGTTCGTAGAGCATCGACGCGTTGTCCAGTTGCAGACCGGACAACTCACAAGGCGTGGCCAACATCGGCGCCGGGGGCGCCTGGTCGTGCCAGAGCTGGACCGGGCGGGCCATGAAGCGTAATCATCGGGGGCGGACCGACCGATAGCAAGGATCCGGGCACCGGCGGTGGGCCACCAGTTTGCGAGAGGGACGAGTCATGGCAGCACGAGCGACGTGGAAGGGACATCTCAAGCTGAGTCTGGTGACCATCCCGATCCGGGTGTTCCCGGCAACCGATGCACACGCGACGATCAGCTTCAACCAGCTCCACGAAGTCTGCCAGACCCGCATCCAGCAGAAAAAGTGGTGCCCGCATTGCGAGCGCGAGGTCGCCAACACCGAGATCGTGAAGGGCTACGAGTTCTCCAAGGGCCGCTTCGTGACCGTGACCGAGGAGGATCTGGCCAACGTGCGGCCCGAGTCCACGCGGCTCATCAACCTCACGCAGTTCACCACCGTAGACCAGATCGACCCGATCTACTTCGAGCGCCCGTATTACCTGGCGCCTGACGGCAAGGTGGCCGCTGAGGCCTTTGCGGTGATCCGCGAGGGCATGCAGGGCAAGGCCGGCATCGGCAAGCTCGCGCTGTACGGCCGCGAGTACATCGTTGCCGTGCAACCACGCGAGAACGGGCTGGTGATGTACACGCTGCGGTCGGCCGACGAGGTCCGCAGCATGTCGCAGATTGAGGAACTCGACGGCGTGCCGGTCAAGTTGAAGCCGGAAGAAGTCAAGCTCGCACAACAGGTGATTGGCACCTTCGAGAGCGCCCTGGACATCAAGAGCTTCCACGATACCTACCAGGAGGCTTTGCGTACCCTGATCGACGCCAAGGTGTCCGGCGAGGAGATTGTCGAGACCGAGCAGGAGGCGCCGGCCAAGGTGGTGGACCTCATGGAGGCGTTACGCCGGAGCCTCGAGACGGTCAGTTCCGGCAAGAAGACGACGGCCAAGGCGACGCTCAGCTCGACCAAGGCCGACGCCGCCGAGAAGAAGCCGCGCAAGCGCGCCAGCGCCTAGGGCGGGCCAGAGCGGGCCAGGCCGGGCCGGGCCGAGGCCCCGCCATCACTTACAATGCCTCCTCGCGTGCCGCCGCGTGGCGCGCCTGAAAGGACCTGTCCGTGATCGAGTCGATGACCGCCGTGTGGCCTGGCCTGCTCGCCCTGAGCGATGCCACCCCCTCGGCAGGCCTGATAGCCGCCGCGCCGCTGTGGAGTGTGGCCAGCCTGATTTCGTTGGCCACCCTGGCGGCGTTGGAAATCGTTCTCGGCATCGACAACGTCATCTTCATCGCCATCCTGTCGGGGCGCCTGCCGGCCGCGCAGCAAGACAAGGCGCGCAAGCTGGGCATCGCGATGGCCGTGATCTCGCGGCTCGCGCTCCTGCTCGGCATCTCGTGGGTGATGGGGCTGACACAGCCGCTGTTCGGCCTGTTCGGCCAGGACATCTCGGGCAAGCAGCTCATTCTCCTGCTCGGCGGACTGTTCCTCATCGGCAAGGCCACGTTCGAGATTCACGACAAGCTCGAGGGAGACGAGGACGCGCATGCCGGTGGGCTTGGCAAGGCCGGAGCCACGATGGCCGGGGTGATCACCCAGATCATGCTGATCGACATCGTCTTCTCGCTGGACTCGGTGATCACCGCGGTCGGGATGACCCCGCACGTCCCGATCATGATGGTGGCCGTGGTCCTGGCCGCCGGGGTGATGCTGATCTTTGCCGGCCCGATCAGCAACTTCGTCCAGAAGCATCCGACGATGAAGATGCTGGCCCTGGCGTTCCTCATCCTGATCGGGGTCATGCTGGTGGCCGAGGCGTTCGGGCAGCATGTGGACAAGGGCTACATCTACTTCGCCATGGCCTTCTCCCTGGGTATCGAGCTGCTGAACATGCGGCTGCGCCGCAAGAGCCCGGAGCCCGTCGTCCTCCACAATTCCTCGATGCCAGAGAACTCATGAACGAGCAGGACTACGCCAACCACGCGCACCGGCCCCTTCCGACCCTGCTGGGCACCGCACTCTGGGCGGCGGCGCTGGCTGGCGTCGTGGCCACGAGCCTCGGCTATGCATGGGGACCGACCCTGGCGTGGGCTGGTGTCCTGCTCTGCCTGTTCGTGCTGCTGGCCATGGGTCGGCTGTACACGACCAAGCTGCAGGACCGGATCATCATGCTGGAGGAGCGGCTGCGTGCCAGCACGCTGCTGAGCCCGTCGCAGATGGCGCGGTGGGGACAACTGAGCGCGAAGCAGATCGCCGCCCTGAGGTTTGCCGGTGACGCCGAACTGCCGGCCCTCTTCGAGCGCGCCGTCACCGAAGGGATGCGCCCCGACGCGATCAAGCGCGCCGTCGGTACGTGGCGCGCCGATCCGCACCGCACGTAGACGACGTGACTATCAGAATTCAGAATTCAGAATTCAGAATTCAGAATGGCTTGTCCGCGACTCCCTCGCTCGTCGTGACGTTGAACTTCCGGTAGTCGGAGAAGACCGTCGTCGACTCGAGTGC
>JBKJQW010000034.1:0-47798 GCA_046593715.1 Luteitalea sp. | reverse complement strand
CGACGTTCGCGCAGACCGAGTCGGCCGCCTCGGTCGGCGGCGACCTGTATCAGGGAGTGACCCGCCCCGACGGCAGCCTCGCGCTGACCCTCGGCGACGTCTCGGGCAAGGGCGTCGGCGCCTCCCTGATCATGGCGCTGGCCACCGGGATGTTGCGCCTGCTGCACGACCTCGGGCAGCCGCTCTCGGAGATCCTGCCGACGCTGCACAACCAGCTGCTCAACTACAGTCCCGGCAACAAGTACCTCACGCTCGGTGCCACCGTGCTGTATCCGGACGGCCGCCTCGAATTGGCCAACGCCGGCCACTGTCCGCCGGCGCTCGTCCGCCGCTCCGGCCAGGTGACCATGATCGACTCGGGCGGGCCGGTGCTGGGTCTGCTGCCGTTCGGCTCATGGGACGTCGAGACGCTGCACCTCGAGCCTGGCGACGCCCTCGTGATCTACAGCGACGGCGTCAGCGAATCCACCTCCTACACCGGTGACGACTTCGGCTCGACAGGCGTCGCGGCGATCCTCGCCACCGTCGCCGGACGCACGCCGACCGAGATGGCGCAGGCCCTGCTCGAGGCCTCGGTGAACTTCCGCGACGGACGCCCGGCCGGCGACGATGTGTCGCTGCTGGTCGTGCGGTACGAGGGACAGGGCGGCTAGCGGAACTTCCAGATCATCCGATCGCCGTCCACGACGATCGTGGTGCGGCCGATCGTGATGACCTCCCGGCCAGTCCGACGTCGCAATCGGCAGACCACCTCCTGCACGCCGTGGCGGTCGTCGTCGGCCTCGGCCAGGCCGAAGCTGATGCCATCACCCTGAAGCAGGCGCGTGGTGCCAGCATCGCGGCGCTCCGCCGCAAACGCTGCGGCGTGGGCCTCGAAAAAATGCCGCTCCCCGGCCGTCAACGCCAGCGTGACCGCCACCACGTCGTCAAGCAGGGGAGCTGCCGGTCCGGTGGCAATGGCCGCGTAGCGTTGGAGGATCTCGGCGCGCGTGATCCCTCGCGCCGCGGTGCGTTCGGCATGCCACGCCGCGAGGAAGTCGGCGTCGTATTCCATCGACCACAGCTTCAACGCGCCATGGACGTCGGGGACGCCGTGGGCGATGTGGAACCAGGGCACGGTCTGCTCGCCAACCGGCCGCACCACGACCCGGTGTTCGACCTGGCCGAGCGTGCGACGCCAGGCCTCCGCGATGGCCGGCGTGGCGCCCGCCGATTCGATGGCCAGCGCCACGCCGCTCGTCCCTGCCGGGCCCTGCGCGCCGGCCGCGAAGAGCTCGAGATAGGTCGACGTGCCGTACCAGTACAGCCCCGTGTATTCCCAGTCGGGACGACGGGTGGTCCGCAGTTCGGAGGGCGCGAACACCTCGCGCAGCCAGGCCGAATCGCGCGCCGCGGCAAACGTCTCCTGGTCGACCACCCGGAAGAGGTGATTGAGGCGGAGCGGCTCGGTCATGCCAGCAGGACCTTGGCAATCGTCTGCAGTTGCAGGTTCGACGTGCCCTCGTAGATCTGGCCGATCTTGGCATCGCGATAGAGCTTCTCGACCGGTGCGTCCTTGACAAAGCCATAGCCGCCGAACAGGTTGATGGCCAGCGAGGCCGTGCGCTCGGCGACCTCGGAGGCCTGCAGCTTGCACATCGCCGCTTCGCTCAGAAACGGCCGGTGCGCGTCGCGGAGGCGAGCCGCGTTGTACACCAGCAGCCGCGTCGCCTCGACTTCCATCGCCGCCCGCGCGAGCTGGAACTGCACGCCCTGGAAGTCCGCGATGGCCTTGCCGAACTGGTATCGCTCGCGGGTGTATCGCACGGCATGGTCGAGCGCACCCTGCGCCAGGCCGAGCATCTGGGCGCCGATGCCGATGCGCCCCTCATTGAGCGTCTCGATGGCCACCTTGTAGCCTTTGCCGGGTTCACCGAGCACGCGCGACGCGGGCACGCGGCAGCCGTCCAGCACGAGCTCGCACGTGCTGCTGGCGCGGATCCCCAGCTTGTCTTCCTTCTTGCCGACAACCAGCCCGGGCGTGTCGTGCGGTACCAGGAAGGCCGTGATGCCACGGTAGCCCGCCGAGGGATCGACGGTGGCAAAGACGATGAACACCGACGCTTCGGCGGCATTGGTGATCCACAGCTTGCGGCCGTTGAGGACATAGCCGCCGGCCTCGGCCGTGGCACGCGTCGTCAAGGCAAACGCGTCGCTGCCAGAGCTGGCTTCCGACAGGGCATACGCGCCGATCGCGTCCCCGGCCAGGCGGGGCAGCCACTCGCGCTGCTGTTGTGCGGTCGCCCACCGCAGCAACGCGTTGATGACCAGGGTGTTCTGCACGTCGACGAGCACGCCCACCGACGGGTCCACGCGCGACAGTTCCTCCACGACCAGCACCGAATGGAAGAACGTACCGCCGCTGCCTCCGAGCGCCTCGGGGACTTCGACGCCCATCACGCCGAGTTGGAATAGCTGCGGGAGCAAGGCCGGGTCCATCTTCGCGGTCTCGTCCATCGAGAGCGCGCGCGAGGTGCCAGTTCCCGGAGGGCGAATTCGCGCACACTCTGCCGGAGCAGGCGCTCATCGTCGGTCAGCGTCGTCAGTGGCGCGGGCAGGGCGACAGCGGGGGTGGTCACGGAAGTCCTCAGGGAGCCGCGCGCGGCCCGACCGGAAAGCCACGTTGGAGCGTCAAAAGAAGGCAATCCCGCACCGGCAATGCGTGCAATCGTGATGCTATCATCACTCAAACGAATGACCAGGCCAAGGGTACGCAGTGCCGTCGTCGTCCTGACGCTGTCGGCGACGCTTGTCGGCGCGGCCGCGCAGCAGTCCTCGGCACCGGCCGCGCCGCCATCACCGGCGCCGGCTGCTCCCACGGCCCAGCCTCAGGCCCAGCCTCAGGCCCAGCCTCCAGCCCCGGCCCAGGATCCCGACGCGCCGCCGCCGCAGCCGACCTTCCGCACCGACATCAACTTCGTGCGCGTGGATGCGATTGTCACCGACAAGCAGGGCCGGCCGGTGGCCGATCTCAAGCCCGAGGACTTCGAGGTCCAGGAAGACGGCAAGCCGCAATCGATCGAGACCTTCAAGCTGATTCGCGTCGACGGCCATCCACCGCCCGGCGAGTCGGCGCCGCGCGAGATCAACTCGGTCTACGCCGAGGAGGCCGAGGCGCGCCGCGACGACGTCCGGCTGTTTGTCATCTTCTTCGACGACTACCACGTGCGCCTCGGCGCCAGCCTCGCGGTCAAGGACCCGCTGGTCAGGTTCATCGACACGCAGGTCGGGCCGCTGGACATGATCGCGATGATGTATCCGCTCGATCCCCTGCGCGCGGTCAGCTTCACCCGCAACAAGAAGGCGGTAATCCAGCAGATCCTCTCGTGGCAGGGGCGCAAGTACCAGTACATCCCGCCTCGCAACGTGTTCGAAGAGCAGTACGCAAACTATCCGGTCAACATCGTGGAGAAGATCCGCAATCAGGTCAGTCTCTCGGCGTTGCGGGGCCTGATGACGCGGCTCGGCGGCATGCGCGAGGGCCGCAAGACGGTCATCGTCGTCAGCGAGGGCTACACCGACTACGTGCCACCGCAGCTGCAGAGCGGCAATGCGCAGAGCGGCATGCGGGGCCGCGGCACGTCGGCGATGACCGCCGATGCCTCCGTCGACCCGATGGGCGCGATGAGCGAGGACCGGAATCGCTTCTTCGGCGACATGGACATCCGCATGCTGATGCGCGATGTCACCACCGAGGCCAACCGCAACAACGTGTCGATGTACATGCTGGACCCCCGCGGACTGGCCGGCTTCGAATTCGACATCGACGAAGGGGTCGGCATGAGCGCCGACTACTCGTCGCTGCGGACGACGCAGGACTCGTTGCGATTGCTGGCTGAAGAGACCGACGGCAGGGCGATTGTCAACCGCAACGACCTCGGTGGCGGACTGCAACAGATGATGCGGGATGCGAGCGCCTACTACCTGCTGGGGTACTCGTCGTCGACGGCGCCCACCGACGGGCGGTTCCACCAGATCCGCGTCCGCGTGAAGCGCCCTGGCATCGAGGTGCGGGCGCGGCGCGGCTACTGGGCGCTGCGGGCCGACGAGGCCGCCGCGGTGCTGGCCCCGGCCAGGGCGGCACCGCCGCCGGACATCAACATCGCGCTCTCCGACATCGACAGGATCGCGCGCGCCAAGACGGTCCGGACGTGGGTGGGCTATGCACCCGACCCCAGCGGCAAGACGCGAGTGCTCTTCTCGTGGGAACCCGTGGTCGGCGGGCCGGGCACCGCAGGGGCGACGGCCGAGCCGGTCACGCAGGTCACCGTGATGGCCGCCAACGACACCGAGGGTCCGGTGTTCCGCGGCAAGATGCCGGCGGGCGATGCGGCTGCGGGAGCATCCGGGTCGGTGGCCGGGGGCGGCCAGACCTCGTTCCTGATCACGCCCGGCGCGGCCCAGGTCAAGGTGTCGGCCGAGGGCACGGGCGGCAGCGTGTTGCAGTCCGACCTGGTGGACCTCGCGGTGCCCGACTTCACCAAGGAGCCGCAGGTGGTCGGGACCCCCGCGCTGTTCCGGGCGCGCACCGCCCGCGACCTGCAGGCTCTGATGAGCGCCGCAACGGCCCAGCCTACGGCGACACGCCAGTTCAGCCGTACGGAGAAGCTGCTGTTGCGGGTGCACGTCACCGGTGCGGAGCCGGCCATACGGCTGATGAGCCGGACCGGGGACGGCATGAGCGCCCTTGTCGTGCGTGCGGCGCCACAGGGCAGTCCCTTCACGCACGAAGCCGAGATCCCGCTGGCCAGCTTGCCGGCCGGCGATTTTCTCATCGAAGTGAAGGCCGGCGCGGCACCGGATGCGCCGCGACGGCTGACGGGCGTGAAGGTGACGGGATGAAATCGGGCGTGGCTCCCGGGCGCGACGTCACCTCCGTGAGCGGCCGCGACCTCGAACCGCTCTTCACGCCCGCGGATGCGGCCGCCGTCGACTACGCACGCGACCTCGGCGACCCAGGCCGCTACCCGTACACCCGCGGCATCCACGCGACCGGCTACCGCGGCAAGCTGTGGACCATGCGGCAGTTTGCCGGCTTCGGGTCCGCTGCCGACACCAATCAGCGATATCGGGAGTTGCTGGCCGCTGGCGGCACCGGGCTGAGCGTGGCCTTCGACCTGCCGACGCTGATGGGGCGCGACCCGGACCATCCCCTGGCGCTCGGCGAGGTCGGCAAGTGCGGTGTGAGCGTGATGACGCTGGCCGACATGGAGGCCTTGTTCGACGGCATCGATCTCGGAGCGGTGACGACCTCGATGACGATCAACTCTCCGGCGCCGATGCTGTTTGCCATGTACCTGGTGGTGGCCGAGCAGCAGGGCGCGTCGTGGAGCCAGCTGTCGGGCACGATCCAGAACGACATCCTCAAGGAGTTCATCGCGCAGAAGGAGTACATCTATCCGCCGCGTCCGTCGATGCGGCTGATCGTCGACACGTTCCGCTTCTGTGCCGAGCGGGTGCCGCGCTGGAACACGATTTCGGTCAGTGGGTACCACATCCGGGAGGCCGGCGCGACGGCGGCGCAGGAACTGGCGTTCACCCTGCGCGATGGCATCGAGTATGTGCAGTGGGGCGTCGACGCCGGTCTCGATGTCGACGCGTTCGTGCCGCGCATGTCGTTCTTCTTCAACGCGCACAATGACTTCTTCGAGGAGATCGCCAAGTATCGGGCGGCCCGTCGGATCTGGGCGCGCGTGATGCGCGAGCGATTCGGGGCGCAGTCCGAGAAGTCGTGGCAGCTCCGCTTCCACACCCAGACGGCCGGTGTCACGCTCACCGCGCAGCAGCCGTACAACAACGTGGTGCGCACGGCCCTGCAGGCACTGGCGGGCGTGCTCGGGGGAACCAACTCGCTGCACACCAACTCGCTCGACGAGGCGCTGGCGCTGCCGACCACCGAGAGCGCGACACTCGCGCTGCGAACGCAGCAGATCATCGCCCACGAGAGCGGGGTGGCCAACGTCGCCGATCCGCTCGGGGGCTCCTGGTACGTCGAGGCGCTCACCAACCGTCTCGAGGCCGAGGCCCTCGCCTACGTCGACCGCATCGACCGCATGGGCGGGATGGTCGCGGCCATCGAGCAGGGCTATCCCCAGCGCGAGATTGCCGAGAGCGCCTACCGGTACCAGCAGGCCGTGGAGGAGGGCCGCATGGTGGTGGTGGGCGTCAACGCGCATGTCGCCGACCAGGAGCCGCAGATGCCCATTCTCTACATCGACGACACGGTGGGAGAGTGGCAGCTGTCGCGACTGGCCGCGGTCAGAGCCTCGCGCGACGGCACGCGGGTCGCCGCCTCGCTCGAGGCGATGCGCCAGGCCGCGCGTGGCGACGGTCCCTTGATGGAGCCGATTCTCGAGGCCGTTCGCGCCTACGCCACGGTCGGCGAGATGTGCGATGCGCTCCGCGACGTGTGGGGCGAGTACGTCGAGCGCACCGAGTTCTGAGCGCCCCATGTCTGCACGAACCATCCGCGTGGTGATCGCCAAGCCCGGGCTCGACGGCCATGACCGCGGCGCCAAGGTCATCGCGCGGGCGCTGCGTGATGCCGGCATGGAAGTGATCTACATGGGCCTCCGTCAGACGCCGGAGCAGATCGCCTCAGCCGCCGTGCAGGAGGACGCCGACGTCATCGGCCTGTCGATCCTGTCGGGGGCCCACTTGCACGTGTGTGCGCGGTTGATGGAACTGCTGCGGGCTCGTGGGCTGGACGACGTGCTCGTGGTGCTCGGCGGCATCATCCCTGATCAGGACCGGGCGCGTCTGCGTGAGCTGGGCGTGGCGGGCATTTTTCTTCCGGGCACGCCCACGCAGGACATCATCGCCTTCATCACCGCACACGTCCGGCGGGATATCGCGCGCGAGGCCTAGGCCGAGGTCGGCGCGGCCGTCGACGCTGGCGGCGCGATCGCGTCCTGCTTGACGGGTGCGGGCCGGGTGACTACGCTCACGGCCATGAGCTACACGCTGTTGCTGGCCGATGACAGTGTCACGGTCCAGCGCGTGATCGAGCTGACCTTCGCCGACGAGGGCTTCAAGGTCGTCTCCTTCAGCGACGGCGACGAGGTGGTCGGCTACCTGGGCGCGGGTCACAAGCCGGACGTGATCCTGGCCGACACGACCATGCCGGCCCGTGACGGGTATGACGTCGCCGCCTGGGTGCGGGGGCAGGCGTCCCTGGCGCAGGTGCCGGTGGTGCTGATGACCGGTGCGTTCGAGCCGATCGACGACCGTCGTGCCGAGGCGTGTCAGGCCGACGCCGTGCTCGTCAAGCCTTTCGAGCCGCAGCAGGTGGTGTCGCTCGTCAAGCGGATGCTCGGAGGCGAACGCGGGGAGTCGCTCGGCGAATTCGCGCCCCCCCGCCCGGGGGCCGCCCCGCCGGTCGCCGAAAGCGCCGTGACACTCGCCCCCGGTCTCGATACCTACGCCTCCCGCCTCGATCAGCATCTGGCGGCCCGACAGGGCAGGGCCACCCTGTCGCGTGTCGCGTCGGTCCCCGAGCTCCCGAGCGTCGCGGTCGTGGAGGCGGCGCCGGAGCGTCCGGCCGCAGACGCCGCCACGTCCACGTCGCTGGCCAGCGCCTTCTCGGCGATCCTTGCCGAGGAGCGGGGCGAGGGGCCGGCGGTCGTCGGTCCTTCCGGCGCGGCCACCCCGTCGGGCGCCGCTGTGTCGGACGCCATCATCGAGCAGATCGCCCGTCGCGTGGCGACCCTGCTCACCGACAAGGTCCTGAGGGAGGAAGTCTCGGCGCGGGTGCTCGAGGTGGCCGAACGGTTGATCTCCGAGGAAATCGAGCGCATCAAGGCTGGTCCTCAGTGATTCTCGCTGGCCGCCGGCGATACGCCCCCTTGCGGGCAAACGGGGCACCCCCTACGATCATCGGGTGATGTCCGAGGCGTCGAGCCAGTCCCCGTCCTACCGCGTTCCCGAAAAACCAGCCCTCGAGGGCCTCGAAGCGAAATGGCAGCCCCGCTGGGAGGCCGACGACGTGTACCGGTTCGACCGGACCCGGCCACGTGATCAGGTCTACGCGATCGACACGCCACCGCCGACCGTCAGCGGCTCCCTGCACGTGGGGCACGTCTTCTCCTACACGCACACCGACGTCATCGCGCGCTACAAGCGCATGCGCGGATTTGCCGTCTGTTACCCCATGGGCTGGGATGACAACGGCCTGCCCACCGAGCGCCGCGTCCAGAACTACTACGGCGTGCGCTGCGACCCGTCGTTGCCCTACGAGCCGGGGTTCGAGCCGCCCGCCACCCCTGGGAAGCAGCCGATCTCGGTGTCGCGCCCCAACTTCATCGAGCTGTGCACGCGGCTGACCGAGCAGGACGAGAAGGCCTTCGAACACCTGTGGAAGTATCTGGGCCTCTCGGTGGACTGGTCGATGACCTACGCGACCATCGGCGCGCGGGCGCAGCGCATCTCGCAGCTGGCCTTCCTGCGCTTGCTGACCAAGGGGCAGGCCTATCAGCTCGACGCGCCGACCCTCTGGGACGTGGACTTCAAGACAGCGGTGGCCCAGGCCGAACTCGAGGACCGGGAGATGCCCGGCGCGTACCACCGGATTCGTTTCGCGCGGGCCGACGGCCAGGGCTTTGTCGAGATCGACACGACACGCCCCGAGTTGATACCCGCGTGCGTGGCATTGGTGGCACATCCCGATGACTCGCGTTACCAGCCGCTGTTTGGCACCGAGGTCGTCACGCCGCTGTTCGGGGTCCCGGTGCCGATCCGTGCCCACCACCTCGCCGATCCGGAGAAGGGCACCGGCATCGCGATGATCTGCACGTTCGGTGACCTGACCGACGTGATCTGGTGGCGTGAACTGCACCTGCCGGTCCGCTCGATCATCGAGACCAACGGGACGCTGCGCCCGATCACGTTCGGCGGCGAGATCTGGCCGTCCGTGGACCAGGCACGCGCCGCACAGGCCTACGCGCCGCTGGTCGGCCGTGGCGCCTCGCAGGCCCGCACCCGGCTGGTCGAGCAACTGGGCGAATCCGGTGACCTGGTCGGTGCGCCGCGCCCGATCACCCACTCGGTCAAGTTCTACGAGAAGGGCGATCGTCCGCTGGAGATCGTCAGCAGTCGCCAGTGGTTCATCCGCACGCTCGACCAACGTGAGGCGCTCATCGCCCGCGGCCGCGAGCTGGAGTGGCACCCGTCCTACATGCGAGCCCGGTTCGAGAACTGGGTCGATGGCCTCAACGGCGACTGGTGCGTGTCGCGCCAGCGCTTCTTCGGCGTGCCGTTTCCGCTGTGGTATCGGCTTGCCGCCGACGGCAGCGTGCAGTACGACCAGGTGCTGCTCCCAGACGAGTCGCACCTGCCGATCGATCCATCGACTGACGTGCCCGCCGGATACGACGCGGCGCAACGCGGCCAGGCCGGCGGTTTCATCGGCGACCCCGATGTGATGGACACGTGGGCCACGTCGTCGCTGACCCCGCAGATCGTGGGGCAGTGGGGCGAAGACGACGACCTGTTCTCGCGCGTGTTCCCGCTCGACCTGCGTCCGCAGGCCCACGACATCATTCGCACCTGGCTGTTCTCGACGGTGCTGCGGGCCCACCTCGGGCACGACGCCCTGCCGTGGAAGCACGCGGCGATCTCGGGCTGGGTGCTCGATCCCGATCGCAAGAAGATGTCCAAGTCCAAGGGCAACGTGGTCACGCCCATGGGCCTGCTCGAGGAACACGGCTCTGACGCCGTGCGCTACTGGGCGGCGAGCGGTCGGCCCGGCGCCGACACGGCCTTCGATACCGGGCAGATGCGCGTCGGACGGCGGCTGGCCATCAAGCTGCTGAATGCGGCCAAGTTCGCACTGGCCAGGACCGAGCCGATCGCAGCCATCACCGCACCGGTTGACCGAGGCCTGGTCAGCCGGCTGGCCGCGCTCGTGACCGACACGACCGCCGATCTCGAGGAGTACAACTACACGCGCGCGCTCGAGCGCACCGAGCAGTTCTTCTGGGACTTCTGCGACAACTATCTCGAACTGGTGAAGGCCCGGCGCTACGCCGATCTCGACACCGATGGCGCGGGCTCGGCCAATGCGGCAATGCTCGTCACGCTGGAGACCCTGCTGCGCCTGTTCGCACCGTTTCTGCCCTACGTCACCGAAGAAGTGTGGTCGTGGTGGAAGGACGGCTCGGTGCATCTCACGGCCTGGCCTGTCGCCGACCAGGTCCTGGGCAGCATCGATGGCGTGCCCGACACCGCGGGCGTCGACGCGCTGGCCATGGCCTCGTGGGCGCTCGGCGAGATTCGCCGTACCAAATCGGAAGCCAAAAAGCCGCTGCGCACGCCGGTGACCCACCTGCACGTCACCGCGCCGGCCGCCGACCTGGTCGCCTTCGCGGCGTCGCGTGCCGACGTCACCGGCTCCGGTTTCGTGCAGCACGTCGTGACCACGGAGGGCGAGGGGCGGTCAGCCGTCGTCCAACTCGGTGAGCTCGAGCCGACGACGGAGGTTCGCGGGTGAACGTCGCGCCGATGCCGCTCGACAAGGCGCTCTACCGTGAGTTGGTGCGCCGCGCCCTGGCCGAGGACATGGGGTGGGGCGATGTCACCACCGAGGGCACCGTCGAGGATGGGCAGCGCGGGCACGGCCGCCTGCTCGCCAAGCAGGCATGTGTGATTGCTGGACTCGATGTGGCCGAGGAGACGTTCCTGCAGCTGGACCCGACGTCGGCGATGGTGCGTCATCGCGAGGACGGCGACCTGTGCGCAGCCGGAACGCTGGTGGCCGAGGTCTCCGGCCGGGCCCGGGCGCTACTCACCGCCGAGCGCACGGCATTGAACTTCATGCAGCGCCTGTCGGGAATTGCCACGCTGACACGGCACTACGTCGACGCCGCGCGTGGCACCTCGCTGGTCGTCCTGGACACGCGCAAGACCACCCCGACCCTGCGGATTCTCGAGAAGTACGCCGTCAGGGCCGGTGGCGGCACCAACCACCGCCTGGCCCTGGACGACGGGATCCTGATCAAGGACAACCACATCGCGCTGGCCGGTGGGGTCCTCGCGGCGCTCGAACGCATGCGCGAGGCCGCGGTGGACATGCTCATCGAGGTCGAGGTGCGAACACTCGCAGAACTCGACGTGGCCCTTGCCGCTGGCGCCGCACGCATCCTGGCCGACAACATGGACCTGGAGACGCTGACCGAGACCGTACGCCGCGCCAGCGGACGGGCGCAGGTCGAGGTCTCGGGCGGCGTCACGCTCGATCGGGTCGCCGCCATTGCGGCCACCGGCGCCGACTTCGTGTCGGTGGGCGCCCTCACGCATTCGGCGCCGGCGGTGGACCTCAGTTTCAAGATCGCGCCGGCCCCGTGAGTGGCGATGCTGGCGGGTGGCTCGAGGCCGTGCGCGACGGCGTGGCCAGAGCCGGCCGGCCGGCCGGGGCATTCGCGCAGTACGTGTCTGTGCGCGCCACGACGGGTTCCACCAACGACGACGTGGCACGTGCGGCCCTGGAGGGCGCGCCTGAGGGCTATACGGTGATTGCCGCGGAACAGTCGTCAGGGCGCGGCCGACGTGGCGCCGACTGGCATTCTCCGCTCGCACACGGCGTCTACCTGTCGACGTTGCTGCGCCCCGACCGCTGGCGGGCCCTTCGTGCCGACGCGGCCTCGGCGGCTGCCTCCCTCGTCACCTTGATGGCCGGCGTGGCCGTCGTCTCGGCCGTGCACGACGTGTGCGGGGCTGCACCGGTCGAGCTGAAGTGGCCCAACGACGTGATGGTGCGCGCGGCCTCGCCATCGGTGCACGCCGGCATGGCCGGACCGCCCTGGAGGAAGCTTGCAGGCATCCTCGCCGAAGGGGCCAGCGACCACGGGGTGCTGCGAAGCGTGGTGCTGGGCATCGGCGTGAACGTCTGTACCGCCGACGCGCCGCCCGCGGTGGCCGCGCGGATGATCGCGCTCGACGCGCTGGTGTCGCCCGGGCCGGCAGAGGCGGCTGCGCTGGTGCCACCACTGGTGGCCGGATTGCTGGTGAGGCTTCGTGAGGGCGTGGATCTGCTGGCCGGTGGCGCGGTCGGCGAGGTGCGGGCCCGCTGGCGTGGTCACGCCCCGTCTGTGGCCGGCACCGCCGTCCGCTGGCGCGACCACGGCCAGACGCGGGACGGTCATGCCGACGGCATCGACGCACACGGCGCGCTGCAGGTTCGCCTCGCCGACGGGCAGGCCACGACCGTCCATGGCGGCGACGTCGAATGGCTGTTCGACGTGGGACACCCGTGATGCACGACATCGAGGGTTCGTTGCCTGCGGCCACTGACATCGGCGCCTTCTGTCGTGCCGTGGAGGCCCACCTGTGTCGTGTCAACGGCGGTCACCTGGTGCGCATCGTCGGGCCGGCGTTCGAGCTCGTGGCGGGTTGGGCTCGGGAAGGGATGCCCCTGCGCGTGGTCCTGCTTGGCGTCGATCGCACGGTCGCCCGCCTCACCGCCAAGGGCCCCCGCCGCCGTCCGGTGCCCGTCGAATTCTGCGAGGCTGACGTGCGTGATGCCGTCGATCAGTGGCGTCGCGCCGTCGGTGTGCGGGCGACGGCGGTCAGCCCGTCCTCGGCCCCGTCCGACGCATCGAGTCACGCGCCGGCGTCGCGCCTGCCGTCGCTGCCCAAGCATCTCGAACGCGTGCTGGTGCGCTTGTCGGGTCTGGCTGCGACCTGCGACCTTCCGCCGGCGCTGGCCAGCGCGATCGCGGCGGCGATCCATGACGTGGACGCCTGCCTGGACGGCTCTCGCGGCGCCAGGCACGGGGCCCGGACCGCGATCGTCGACCGGCTTGCCGGCATCGACAGCGCCATGACGCAGGCGGCGCTGAATGCGCTGCCTGCGGCACGCCGACAGGAGCTGCGCGAGCAGGTCCGCCACGAGTTGTCGCCCTACCGGGGCCAGATGCCCCCGGTGGCCATGCAGGACGCCGAGCAGGCGCTCCTCGACCAGATGACGCGACGTCATTTCTCCCTTCCGCAGGTGCGCTTCGATGGCTGACGACACGTTCACGGTGACACTGGAGAAGGCGGTCGCCGGCGGCCGATCCCTCTCTCGCCTCGATGGCCGCGTGCTCCTGGTGAGTGGAGGCATCCCTGGTGAGCGCGTGCGCGTGGTGATGGAGAAGGCCGGCAAGGGGGTCGCCTTCGCGCGCGTCGTCGATGTCGAGGAGGCGTCTCCGCATCGCGTCGTGCCCACCGCCGATCCCCTGTGCGGCGGTCTCGTCTTCGCGCACGTGGCATACGACCAGCAACGGGACCTGAAACGGTCGATCGTCGAGGACGCGCTCGCCCGCATCGGCCGGTTCCGCGACCTCGCGCCGATCAATGTGGTGGGGTCGCCCGTGCACGCGTGGCGCATGCGGGCCCGCCTGCACGTCCAGGGCGAACACGTCGGCTTCTACCGCGAGGGCACGCACGCGCTGTGCGACGCGTCCCCTTCGGCGCAGCTGGTCCCGGGCCTGCTCGAACTCGTGCAGGAGACGATGACGCGCTTGCGGCCCGAACGGGCGCGAACCGTCGAAGCCGTCCTCGTGACGCAGACGGTGCGTGGCGATCAGCAGGCCATCCACCTCGAGTTGTCGCGGCCCCTGCCGCGCCATGGCGAGTTGTGGATGGGTGAGCCCCCGACGTCGTGCACCGGGGTCAGCGCCGGGTTGTCGGGTTCGCGACATCCCACTGTCCTGGCGGGCTACCCGTGGGTGCGCGAGTCGCTGCAGGCGCTGGGCGTGCCAGGCGCAGGGGACGCCGGGCTGATGCGGCATGCGGCGGCCTTCTTCCAGGGCAACCGCGCGATGGTCCCCGCGCTGGTGGCGCACGTCCTCGCCGCGCTGACGGCCGACCGACCGGTCATCGACCTGTACGCGGGCGTGGGCCTGTTCGGGCTGGCTGCGGCAACGGCAGGCGCGGCGTCGGTGATCGGCGTCGAAGGCGACGCGATCAGCGCCGAGGACCTCGTCGCCAACGCGCTGCCGTACGGCGATCGCCTGCGCGCGGTGCGTGGCGATGTCGAGACGTTTGCCAGGCAGGAATCGGCACGGCTTGCCGACGCGTGCGTGATCGTCGATCCTCCGCGCACGGGTCTGTCGCCGGTCGTGTCGGCAGCCATCGCGGCGGCCACGCCACGCCGCCTGGTGTACGTGTCGTGCGATCCGGCGACGCTGGCGCGCGATCTCCAGTTGCTGACGGCGGCGGGCATGGCCGTCGACGACATCACCGTCTTCGATCTGTTCCCGGTGACCGCCCACGTCGAGACCGTGGTGACACTGACGTCACCGGACGTATCGGACTGACGGCCCCGACGCCGTGACGGGCGCGTGCTGCCGGCCACGACGCCTAGATGTGCGCAGGCGTACGCTGCAGGCAGGCCGCGGCAAAGAGCCGGAACAGCGGCAGGAACTCACCCGTCTCCCAGAAGTTCTCGGGATGCCACTGCACGCCGACGCAGAACGGGAGGTCGGTGGCCTCGATCGCCTCGACGATGCCATCCGGGGCATGCGCCGCCGCCTGCAGACCGCGGCCGAGGACCTTGGCCGCCTGATGGTGCCGGCTGTTGACCTGCAGCGCCATCCCGCCCGACACGGCGCGGGCGAGATGCGTGCCTGCGATCACTTCGAGGCCGTGGGCCACCGTGGTGACGGTGTCGTCCACCGAGTGCGGCATCGCGATCGGCACTTGCGAGGGAAGGTCCTGGATGAGCGAGCCGCCGGCTGCCACGTTGAGCACCTGCATGCCGCGGCAGATGGCCAGCAGCGGCAGGCCGTCGCGAAGGCAGCGTCGCGCCATGGCCAACTCGAACGCGTCGCGATCCTGGCCGGCCAGCGAGCAGGCCGGATGCATCGTCTCGCCGTAGAGGGCCGGGTCGACATCGGGCCCGCCGGCCAGGACGACGCCGTCCACGTCCTGCAGGGCCTCGTCGATGTCGCCACTGGCCTGCACGGCGCGCACCGAGGCGCCCACCGCGTCGAGTGAGCCCAGGTAGTCCTGGTCGCGATGACAGCGCACGTAGGTGATGCGGGGGGCGCGCATCACATCCGCCCCGGCACGACCACACCCATCAGCGCGAGGGTTCGGGTCATCTGCTGGCGGAAGTAGCTGGCGGCGGCGGCTCGCCATAGACGCACGTCCTGCCGCTCTTCCGAGAGGATGGGGCAGCGGTGGTAGAAGCCGCTGAACGCCTGCGAGAGGCTGAACGCGTACTTGGCCAGCACGGCCGGCTCCAGCGTGCGCACGGTGGTGTCGGCGATCTCGTCGAGGCGCCCGCAGGCCAGCACCAGGTCCCACAGGGCATCGGCGTCCTCACCGCTGGCAAGCGCGTCGGTGGGCAGGTCGGCAATGGCCGCGGCCACCGCCGCCTCGTCGATGTGCTCGCGTTCGCGCAGTTTGGTGAAGATGTTGCCGGCACGGACCGCGGCATACTGGAGGTAGGGCCCGCTCTCGCCCTCGAAACTCAGCGCTTCGTCGATGTCGAAGGCGATGATCTTGGTGCGCGAGAACTTGACCATGAAGTAGCGCACCGCGGCGATGGCGATCTCCTCCGCCGTGGCGCGCGCGGCCTCGTCACTGAAGTCGGGGTTGCGCTTGCGCACTTCCTCGAGCGCCTTGTCCACCAGTCGATCGAGCAGATCGTCGGCCTTCACGCCGAGCCCCTTGCGCCCGGATACCTCGACGAACGGCTTGCCGTCGGCGTCGCCGGCATATCCGAGTTCGCGGGCGGTCTTGTGTGTCAGCGCCACCATCTCGTACGAGAAATGCACCGACTGGTCGGCCTGCGCGCGGTGCCCCATCGTGGCCAGCGCCTGCTTCAACAGCTTCTGCAGGTATGCCTGGCGGGTGTCGATCACGTTGATCACCGTGCCGGCCCGTCCGAATGCGGGGTGTGCGGTGGCGCCGCCGACTGACGTCGTGGCCCATAGCGTGGTGCCATCGGGTCGGGTCGCGAACGGCCGGTAGAGGAAGTCCTCACCGAGCAGACCGAACTTCCAGAACTGGTTGGCGATGTCCTTGCCCACGTAGGTGACGGTGCCGTCCGAGCGGACGATCACCTTCTCGCGCTGGTTCGGCCCACCCTCGGCCTCGACCGCGTCCTCACCCGGCAGCGCGGCATCGGCGCCCCCGGCCTCGTCGGTGAGGGGGGAGGCGGGATCGAGGTCGTCGTCGATCTCCATCACCCAGCAGCCCTGCAGCTTGCCGTCCGGCTGCAGGTACACGGTGCCGTTACGCTTGAGGATCTCGAACGCCTTGGCCCAGAACTGCAGGCGCAGGATGTCTCCCTCCCACGACAGCAGGTCGTAGTCGATGTGCAGCCGCGCCATGGTCCGCAGGTGGCAGCGCACGATGGCCTCGGCGATGAGTGCGCCCATCTCCGCCGTCGGGTTGCCGCCCTGTTCGATGGCGTGCAGGGTCGCCTTGCGGATGGCGAGCCGCTCCTTGTCGCCGGCGTACCACTCGGTGACCCGGGCGTAGAGATCCCAGCAGTAGTAGTCGAACTTCTGGCCGGCGGCGAGGGCGGACACGTCGGCCAGGTCCTTGGCCTCGAGGCGCTCAAAGCCGACCACCACGTCGGCGACCTGTACGCCGGTGTCGTCGATGTAGTTCTGGATCTCGACCGGCGTCCCGAGGAAGCGCAGCACCCGCCCGACGGTGTCGCCGAGGATGGAATTGCGGAGATGCCCGATGTGGGCGGCCTTGTTCGGGTTGATCGCGGTGTGCTCGACGATCGTCTTGGGCCGGGCCGCGTCGGCGCTGGCCGAAGCGTAGCCGAGATGGCGACGCAGGAAGGTGGCGCGGTCGAGGAAGACGTTGATGTAGCCGCTGCCGGCGGCCTCGACCCGGTCAACCCCCTCGATCGGGGGCAGCGCGGCGACGATCTGCTGGGCGATGAGTCGGGGCGCCTTGCGCAGGGAGCGCGCCAGTTCGAAGGCGCACGGGAGTGCCAGGTCACCGAGGGCCCGCGTCGGGGGAGTCTCGATCACCAGCGTCGTGGGCACGGCTGCTTGCCCGTAAAGTGTTGTCAGCGTGTCCTGTAGCGCCGCTCGCACGGCCTGCTGCAGAGGCAGGATCATCGGTTTGACTCGGTCAGATCAGTGGGTTAGCATGCCGAACAGTGGTGCCCGCCACTTCGAGCGCCTGCGCATACGTAAGCGGATCGTTGACGTTCCAGAGGGTGCCTGACGCGGCCGTCGCGTCGAGACGGACCAGCCGATAGGGCACCAGGTTCTCGAGGTCGCGCATCCGGCGTGCGCCGCGAGACCACATGTCATGCAAGGCCGGGGCGCAGTCGCGGCGCACCGACAGGCACAACGCCAGCCTGCCATCGGGATGCTGCACCACCGCCGCGGCGGCATCCGCGCCCGCGCGCTGCACGTCGCGCAGCAGGGAGCCGGAGATGAAGGGCAGGTCGGCCGCGAGGACCAATGCGTGCGACGAATCGATGGCGTCCAGCGCCGTCAGCAGGCCTCCGAGCGGACCCGCGCCCGGATATCGGTCGGGCACGGCCCCTGCTCCAGCCACCTTCATGCCGCCGACCACGAGGCAGGTCGGTGTCACCAGCGCCAGGGTGGCCACCGCACGCGCCAGCAGCGTGCCGCCTCCCAGGGGGAGTCGGGTCTTGTCGATCCCGCCGAACCGCTGGCTCCGTCCTCCGGCCAGAACGACCCCCGTCCAGCCCACGACCGGGCCGTCCGGACGCTCACTCACCGCGAAAACGTTACCAGAAAATGAGTGAGGCGAGAATCGACCGGCTTCTCGCGGCGGCCCTGCACCAGGCCATCGCGGACTTGCTGCCCATGCGCCTCGAGTTCTATGAGAGCTACTTGCGCCCCCGCGGCTGGCGCGAAGACGCGGTCAATCTGGCCCCGGTCAGCGCCGTGCTCAGTTTTCTGCGTCATGAAGAGGGTGGGCCCTACGACGACGTGATGAGGCAGGCGGCCGGCTACGCGGCGGACTGGTGGATGGCGCGGCAGCCCTGGCACGTGCGAACCGGCGGGCGACGGCTGCCGCAGTGGCTGCGGCTGCGGCAGGTGGGCGCGCTGGCCAGACGCCATTTCGAGTCGTCCTACAGGGGCACCAAGGTGCGCGTACGCGTGCGGCGCGGGCGGCTGGAACTCGAGGTGCGCGGGTCGATCTTCTGCAGCACCCGCGAACACGCCCAACAGGCGCACTGCGGCTACTACCTGGCGTTCGTGCAGGCCCTCCTGGCACACGACACGTTTGCCCATCCGGGCGCACTGGTCGCGTGTCGTGCCCTCGGCGGCGAGTGCTGTGTCATTGCCATCGATGTTCCCGAGGTCGGCGCATGAACATCGCGGGCAGGACAGTCGTGTGGCTGGTGGCCGTGCTGGCCGCCGGTCTGCCGCACGGAGCCCGCGCGCAATCGGCGGGGCTGACGCCGTCGGTGCTGGTCATGCCGCTCCGCCCGCTTGGCGAGGACCCGCGCGCCCTGTGGCTCGGCGAGGGCGTGGCGCTGCTGGTGGCCGACGGGCTGACCGCGGTGGGCCGCCCGGCGGTGCCGCGCGCCGATCGCGTCCTGGCGTTCGACGCGCTGGAGTTACCGGCCGATCGCGGCTTGTCCCGCGCGACCCTGTTGCGGGCCGCACAGGTGATGGGCGTGCGTGACCTGGTCACCGGCACCGTCGACATCACCGGGGAGACACTCACGGTGGCGGTGCGCGTGGTGCAGGTCGAGGTCGGCCGCGGGCACCCGGAGATCCGCGAGCACGGGCCGCTGCGCGACGTGGTGGGCATCGCCGGCCGCATCGCCGCGGCGGTGGCGGGCGTGCCTGCCGACGGCGCGCCCGTCGGCAACGATCCCCCGCCCTCGCTCGAGGTGTTCGAGCATTTCGTGAAAGGGCTGGTCTCGGAGACCCCCGCCACCCAACTCCGTTTCCTGGAACAGGCGGTCAAGGCCGCCCCCCAGTATTCGCGCGCGCAGTTGGCGATCTGGGATGTCGCCACCGACCAGGAGCAACATGCCCGTGCCCTGGCCGCAGCGCAGGCGGTGCCGGCCTCGTCCAGGTTCCGGCGTCGCGCCCAGTTCGCCGCGGGCCTCTCACTCATCCATCTCAAACGGTGGGACGAGGCCTTCGCGACGTACAAGGCGCTGCTCGACGCGTCGGCAAGCGCGGCGGTCTACAACAACCTGGGCGTGATCCAGGCTCGTCGCGGCAGCGTGACCTCCGAGACCGGCAAGCCCGCGTGGTACTTCACCAAGGCCTCCGAAGCCGCCCCCGAATCGCCCGACTACTTCTTCAACCTGGGCTACGCCTACTGGCTCGACAGGGACACGCCAGCGGCGATCTACTGGTTGCGCGAAGTGGTGCGGCGGCGGCCCGCCGACGGCGAGGCCCACTTCGTGTTGGCGGCGGCGCTGCAGGCCAACACCCTCACGGCGGAAGCCGCCCGCGAGCGCGATCTGGCGCGCCAACTGTCGTCACGGTTCGACGAATGGGCGCGGCGCCCGCGCGAGGAGGCCATCAACGGCGTTCCGCGGGGACTCGAGCGCGCCAGCGAGGCTGAGGTGGTGCCGGTGCGCGTGGACTCGACCCTGGTTTCGGCCACCCAGCAGGACCATCAGCAGCTGGCCCGATTCCACTTCGACCGCGGTGAGCGGCTGGCGGCGCAACAGCAGGACCGGGAGGCGATGCAGGAGTTCCGAAAGTCGCTGTATCTTGCGCCCTATGGTGCGGAGACCCATCTTGCCCTGGGCCGCGTGCTGGTGCGCTCGGGCCGGCTGCGTGAGGCGATCGAGTCGCTGAAGATCTCGTTGTGGAGCGCCGAAAGTCTCGAGGCGCGGCTGTTGCTCGCCGAGGCCTTGCTCGGCAGCGACGAGACGACCGACGCGCGGCTGCACGCAGAGCGCGCCGTGCAGCTGGCGCCCGACTCTGCGGAGGCGAGGGCGCTGCTCGAACGCGTACTGGCCGTTGGGCCAAAGACGCCGTGAAGGCGGTCTGATACACTCCCGTCCTGTCCAGATCCCGTGCGCCGGGGCAAACTGCGTGCGCGATTTGGCCGTCCCTTGTTTCCGTCACCAACAGAGCGCGACCTCGGCCTCCCAGCCCATGTGTCCGCGCCCTGGGTGCACGTATGGCCCACGACCTTCACGACGACGGCTTTCACGAGATTCAGCTGAGCGGCAAGCAGCTGGTGTTCCTCTTCATGGCGACCACGGTCGTCTCGATTGTCATCTTCCTCTGCGGCGTCCTGGTCGGACGCGGCGTGCAGGGAGGACGCGCGACGATTGCCGAAGCCGTGGGCCTCGGCGGCAGCGGACTGCCGGGCGATGAGGAGGAGTCGGCGTCGGCGCCCTCCTCGGGCGAGCCTACGCCAGTGCCCGGTCTGAGCTACCCGGCGAACCTGGCCGACGGCGCCGGCCAGCCGGCGAAGGTGGAGCCCGGTGCCGCAGACGAGATGGCGCCGACGACGCCCGAGCCGGTTGCGCCGGTCAAGGACGCCCGGCCGGCCTCGTCTCCCCCAGCGCCGGCGGCGGTTGTCGATGCCGCGCGCCCTCCCGAGGCCAAGGCAGCCGTGGCGCCGCCTCCCTCGACCGCACCGGCTCCGGCTGAAGACGGTGGGTTCACCGTGCAGGTCACCGCCCTGAAAAGCCGACTCGAGGCGGACGCCATTGCCCAGCGACTGCAGACGCGAGGCTACAAGGCGTACGTCGTGGCGCCGGGCGCGGGCGGGCAAGTCATCTACAAGGTGCGGGTCGGCGTGAACATGCAGCGACAGGACGCCGACACGGTGATGCGTCGCCTGCAGTCGGAAGAGAAGTTCAAGCCCTGGATTACGCGCTAGCCGTCCTGTCGGGCGTGCTGCTGGCGCTCAGCATGCCCAAGCCGGCGATGGCGCTGCTTGGGTGGGTGGCGCTCGCGCCGCTCTGTGTGGCGGTCGCTCGCACGGCCTCGCGTCCCGCGCCGCGTGGGCCCAGGCCGTTCCTCCTCGGCCTCGTGACCGGCCTTGTCGCCTTCGCCGCGACCATCTCGTGGACCTCGGACGTCCTGGCCATCTTCGGTGGGCTCAATGCGGTGCTCGCGTGGGGTCTTGCCGCGCTGCTCATCGCGTACCTTGCCGTCTACCCCGCGATCTTCAGCCTGGCATTGACCACCACGGTGGCACGGGCCGGCACGGCGGCGCTGGCCGTCGCGCCCATCCTCTGGGTGGGCACCGAGGGCCTCCGCGGCACGCTGTTCACGGGCTTTCCATGGGTGCTGCTCGGATACAGCCAATCCGATACCGTCGCCCCGCTGCAGGTGGCGAGCCTGGTGGGGATCTATGGCTTGTCGGGCCTGGTGGCGTGCCCGTCAGCGGCGATCGCCCTGCTGGCGACGCGCGACAGGCGCCGGTCGCGCCCGCACGTCGTGGCCGCGGCACTGCTCCTGGCGTTGCCCGCCGCCGGTGCCGCGTGGGGAGCCTGGCGGGTCGGGCAGCAGGCGTTGGTGCAGGGGCCGGCGATCCGGGTGGCGCTGGTCCAGGGCAACATTGCCCAGGGCCAGAAGTGGGACCCGGCTTATCGCGACAGGATTCTTGACCGCTACCTCTCGCTGACCCAGGAAGCGTCGCAGCAACGGGTCGACCTCGTGGTCTGGCCCGAGTCCTCGACGCCGTTCGTGTTCGGCAGGGACGGTCGCGAAACCGAGGTCATGCGTGCCGCCGTACGGCGGGCACGTGTCCCCGTCGTGTTCGGCAGTGACGAGGTGATCGGCGAGCGCGAGTTCTACAACGCCGCCCTCGTCATGGACGAGCGTGGCGAGATCGCCGGCTCCTACCGGAAGATGCAGCTGGTGCCGTTTGGCGAGTACATCCCGGTGCGCTGGCTGCTGTTTTTCGCGCAGCCGCTGGTGGAAGGGTTCTCGGACTTCAGCGCGGGGCAGACGCTGACGCTGCTGCCCGTCGGCGCGCACCGCCTGTCGGTGGCGGTGTGTTATGAGGCGGTGTTCCCCTGGCTGTCGCGGCGGGCGGTCGGGCAGGGCAGTCAGATGCTTGCCACGATTACCAACGACGCGTGGTACGGCATGTCAGCCGCGCCCTACCAGCATTTCCAGCAGGCCCGGGTCCGCGCGGTCGAAACCGGCCGCTACCTCGTGCGGGCGGCCAATACGGGCATCAGCGGGGTGGTCGATCCGTACGGCCGAATCGTGGTGCAATCGCCACTCTTTCAGACCGGACTCTGGATCGGGGAGGCGCGTTGGCTCGACGGGCACACCGTTTACGTGCGTCTCGGCGATAGTCTGATGTGGACATGTATGCTCGTCACGGGGGCGGTGCTGCTGCTGCCCTGGTTGCGGCCCCAGAGCTAGCCTGGGGCCTCAACTGTTGGCCTTCCTTGTCGGCATTCGGCATTCGGCATTCGACATTTCCAATCGGAGGACGGCGAGGCGTCGTCGCCGAGCTGACCGGAGAAATCAACGTGGCGTTTGTGAGGGAAGAGGCGTACAAGCGATTCGAGGACCTGCAGCGCCGTGCTGCCGAACTCGGGAGGTATCTTTGACGCCGCACGTCCGGAGCAGGAACTGGCACGGCTCGAGGCGCAGGCGAGTGCTCCCGACTTCTGGAACAACCAGACGGCCGCGCAGCAGGTGCTGCAGCGGCGGCGGCGTCTGGACGAGGACGTCACGCTGCTGAAGTCGTTGCGGCAACGGACCGACGACCTCGTCGTCCTGCGAGAGTGGCTCGACGCGGGCGAGGATGTCGGCAGCGACCTCGAGCGCGGGCTCGACCAGCTGCTCTCAGAGGTCGAAGCCGGCGAGATCAAGAAGATGCTCGGCGGCGAGCACGACGCCAAGAACGCGATCATCACCGTGCACCCGGGCGCGGGCGGCACGGAGTCGCAGGACTGGGCCGAGATGATTCTGCGGATGTACCTGCGCTGGGCGGAACGTCGCGGGTTCAAGCGCGAACTGCTCGAGGCACAGCCCGGTGACGAAGCGGGCATCAAGAGCGCCACGCTCTCGGTGACCGGCGAGTTCGCCTACGGTCTGCTGGCGGCCGAAGCCGGTGTCCATCGGCTGGTCCGCATCTCGCCTTTCGATCAGGCGGCGCGGCGGCACACGTCGTTCGCCTCGCTCTACGTGTGGCCGGAGTTGCCCGACGACGTGGACGTCACGATCGACGAGAAGGAGTTGCGCATCGACACGTACCGGTCGAGTGGGGCGGGCGGCCAGCACGTCAACGTGACCGATTCGGCCGTGCGCATCACGCATCTGCCGACCGGCATCGTCGTGTCGTGCCAGAACGAGCGGTCGCAGCACAAGAACAAGGACGTGGCGATGAAGGTGCTGCGCTCACGTCTGTTCGACATGAAGGTGAAGGAGCAGCAGGCCGAACTCGATCGCCTCGGTGGCGAGAAGGCGGCGATCGCCTTCGGCAGCCAGATTCGCAGCTACGTGCTGCATCCCTACCAGATGGCCAAGGATCACCGCACCAAGTATCAGGAGGGTGATGTCAGTCGGGTGCTGGACGGCGACATCGACGCCTTCATCAAGACGTACCTGATGGCCAAGTCATCGGGCACGCTTGGCGCCGCCACGCCAGACGACGAGTAATTCAGCGGATTTCCGCGCCGGGCTCGGTGCCGGCGATGAAGGCGTCCTGCTGGCCGGCGTCGTTGACGGCAAAGACGATGTTGCCGGGCGCGGGGAACTCCGGCACGTCGGTGCCCGCCTTGCGCTGACGCTCTACCCAGTGCTGCATCACGTCAATCCAGATCGGCAGGGCGGCAGCCGCGCCGCTCTGGCCCTGGCCGATCGTGCGCTTGGTGTCAAAGCCCACCCACACGCCGATGGTGATGTCGGGGTCGAAGCCCACGAACCACGCGTCGGTGAAGTCGTCAGTGGTGCCGGTCTTGCCGCCGAGCGGCCAGGCCAGCGCCGCGGCGCGGGCCGCCGTGCCCCGCTGCACCACGCCCCGCAGCAGGCTGGTCATCACAAAGGCCGTATCGGCGCGTATGGCCTCGGTGGGCACGGGCCGGTTCTCCTCGAGGGCGTTGCCTTCGCGGTCGGTGACGCGAATGATCTGGTAGGGCGTCATCCGCACCCCCTGGTTTGGAAACAACGAGAAGGCGTTGGTGATCTCCATCAGCGTCGCCTCGCCGGCCCCGAGGGCGCTGGACAGGTACGGCAGAATCGGCGAGGAGATGCCGAGCTTTTTGGCGTACTGCACGACCTGCTTCGGCCCGAGCGCATTCATCAGGCGCACGGTCGGCACGTTGCGCGACTGTTCGAGGGCGCGCCGCAGCGGGATCGGACCTTCGAACTTGCGGTCGTAGTTGAGCGGCGCGTAGACAGGCGAGCCCGGGGCGCCAGGGAAGGCGACCGGGGCATCGAGCAGGGTGCTTGCCGGGGTGTACCCGCGATCGATCGCCGCGGTGTAGACCACCAGCTTGAAGGTCGATCCGAGCTGCCGCGACGCTTGAACGGCGCGATTGAATTTGCTGCGGTCGAAGTCGAACCCGCCGACCATCGAGAGGATGCGCCCGGTGCGGTTGTCGAGCGCCACCACGCCGCCTTGCAGTTCCGGCTCCTGATCCAGGCGGGCGACGGCCGTATGACTGGCCTCCTCGACGCTTTCAATCATCACCTGCACCAGGTCGCCGCGCGACACCAGGGCCGTGGCCGTCGCCTTGCCGGTCCACGCGAAGCCTGGCTTGGGCACGCGCACATCGAGGCGCCCGGCCCGTGCCTGGATCTCGCCGGCCGTCGTGCCGGTGACCACGGCGGGCACGACGTCGCCGGCCTGCATCGGTCCCTGCCAGCGGGGATGTCGATAGGCATCCAGATCGGCACCGGCGTCAAGCAGGTTGGTCGGCTTGCGGAATCCGCGACGCTGGTCGAGCCGGCGCAGTCCGGCCTGCAGCGCGCGTGTGGCCGCCACCTGCAGCGGCAAGTCGAGCGTGGTCTGGACCGCGAGGCCGTTCTCGTACAGCTGCTTGGCCCCGAACCGCGCCTCGAGTTGCTGGCGCACCTCCTCGACAAAGTACGGTGCGGGCGAGAAGTGCTGCGTCGGCAGTCCAGCCGTCTTGATGGGCAGCGCCTGCGCCGCGTCAGCCGCCGCGGCGGTGACGAACCCTTCGTCGGCCATGCGCTGCAACGCGTAGTTCCGACGTCGTGCCGCGGCCTCGGGATTGATGTACGGACTCTGCCTGACGTTGCCCTGGATGATGCCGGCAATCATGGCGGCTTCCTCCAGCGCAAGATCCTTGGCAGGTTTGCCGAAGTACAGACGCGCCGCCGCCTCGACGCCGTAGGCGCCGTGCCCGAAGTAAATCGTGTTGCAGTACATCGTCAGGATTTCGCGCTTGGTGTATCGCTTCTCGATCTGGATGGCGAGAATGGCCTCCTTGACCTTGCGTTCCCACGTCTTCTCGAAGGTCAGGAAGAGATTGCGCGCGAGCTGCTGCGTGATCGTACTGGCGCCGCCGGCCTTGCGGCGCTCGACGATGTCCTTGCCCAGCGTGGCCAGGATCCGCGGCACGCTCAGCCCCACGTGCTTGTCGAAGTCCTTGTCCTCGGCCGCGATGACCGCGTTGCGCAGCAGCGGCGAGATCTCGTCGTAGGTGACGACGGTCCGTCGCTGCGTGGCAAACTCGCCCACCACCTCGCCGTTGCTGGCGTAGATGCGGCTGATGGTGCTGGGCGCGTAGTCGTCCAGGGCCGAGATCTGCGGGAGATCACCGGCGAAGGCAAACAGCACGCCGCTCACGGCACCGATGACGATCGTCAGCAGGAACAGCAGGAAGACGGTCGCCTGCCGCGCGACACGGACGACGTAGGTGGCCACGTACCGATCCTAATGCCTAACGTCGATGGTCTCGCGCGTGGTGCCCGATGTCAGCGTTCGAGGACCACGCGCCCGGCGAGCCTCAGTCTGGCCGCGGTACTGCGCGGCGGCCCGTGCTGGTGCCAGGAGCGGGCGACCGCCCGACCGACGCATCGGGCGGCGACGCGCGGTCGGGGCCAGGCGGCGCGGGCTCGGCGGCCGGTGGTGGTGTCGGGCGCGCCGGCGGGGCCGCCGGCGGTCGCTCGGTCTGCGGCACGTCGCTCGGCGGTGTACGCGGACGCGCTGTCGCTGGCGGTGGGGCGCCTGGCGCGCTGGCTCCCTCGGGTGCCCGCTGCCGGCCGCGCGGGGTCATGACGCGCTGCGCACGATCGTAGGGGTCGTCGGGTGGGGGTGTCGGTCCGCCGTAGCCGGGCGCCGGCGGTCCCACGCGGGTCGGGCCGGGGCCTCGGCGCAGGTCGCCTGTGGTGTCGTCACCGGGGCGAGACCGGACACCGCCAGAGTAGCCACCCGGGCCGTAGACCGCTGTCCCGCCGGTGCGGCCGTAGGCACGCGGGTCGCGTCGGCTGGGGCCGCCGTACCCCGCCTGTGGCGTCCCGTAGCGAGAAGGCGGCCCGGCCCGCTGCGACACGAAGGCCGACAGGTTGTCGAGCGTCCGCGGGTCCACCGCATAGGCCCGCATCGGGAGGGGCTGCCCGAAGCGATCGGACGGGATCACCGTCCAGGCCCGCGCCGGATCGAGCGTGGCGCCGGCGTAGGCGCCCCGTCGCGACGACAACGCGTCCCAACCCCAGAGGGGCCGGTCCTGCGAGCCGAGCGGCGTCCAGCCGATGTACCCGGGTCCGACGCTCCAGCTGACCCAGGCCGGCGCCCACTGGCGGCCCGGGGCCCAGTACCAGCGGCCGGCGTTGCTGACGCCCCAGCGGCCGAAATGGTGCGTCGGCCACCCGAAGGGATCCCGCCCTACCCACAGCCACTGGCTCTCTGGGCCGTACTCCTGCCAGTAGCCATCGGCATACGGGCGCCAGTCTGAGGCCACCGTCGGATACCACACGGCGCCGACCTGCGGGTCGGTCTGCCACGAGCCGTGCCGGTTGAAGACGTCTGTGTACGCCTCCAGGCGCGGGTCCTCGAAGGTCTCGAGCGGCGTGCCGTGCGCGGGAGCAGCGGCCGGTGTGTTCGCCCATTCGACGAAACTGTCGTAGCCGCCGTCGTTGTAGCGTCCGGGCGCGGGTGGGGCGATGCCGTCGCGTACGACAATCTGCTGTCCGGGCTCGACGACTTGATTGCCCATGCCCGTCTGCACGTGCGCGCGCCCGCGCACCACGCCGAGCGTCGTGACCAGTCCCTCGAGGCTGAAGCGGTACTCTCCGCCCGGTGCCAGCAGGAACGACGCGGCCGGCGTGTCGATCCGCAGCGCCACGGTCGCGGCTGCCGGACGCATCACCAGCACTCGTCCTGCCGTGACCGCGAGCACGTCGACGCTCAGGACCTCGAGCTCGGCCCCACGGTCCAGCGCGACACGCGAGCCGTCGCCCCACAGCAACTGTGCGTGCGCGTCTCCGGCCACGAGGCGGTCCCCAAACAGCACCGGATCGCCGAGGTGCAGGGGAGACCCCGTGCCGTCGCGAATGACCTGCGCGCCAGGGCCTTCAAGGCGGATCAGGTGCGGCGGGGCGTCGGAAGGTGCGACGTCGGTCGGCTGGGCCGCCGTCAGCGTCGGCAGCGCGAAAACCAGGCCCAGGGCCAGCGTACGAGCGAAGACCTGCACGTTCATGACGTTCCTTTCCAAGCCGGCGTGCTGGCATCGCCGCGCCGCGACACATCGCGCTCCAGCGACCCGCCACCTATGGCAACGGGGCGTCCGGGAACTGCGAACAACGCCTCACCGCAGCCCTCGTGCACCTCTGGAACAGCTGAGGTCGCCCGGACGGCGTCACGTCGAGTCTAGCGCCGCCGAGCGACGCCGGCGACATGGGACCTCCACGACCGTGGGCGACCCGAATAGATTGACACTACCTCGCGCAGGTTTTATGATGCTTTAGATATGAAGGGTGGCCGCGGGAACGCACCCACGGCTCGCCCAGGTCTTACGCAGAGGGGCTGACGTCATGAGCAAAGTTATTGGTATCGACCTTGGAACGACCAATTCGGTCGTCGCGGTCATGGAAGGTGGAGAACCCACCGTCATCACCAATCCTGAAGGCAGCCGGCTGACGCCGTCCGTTGTCGCCTTCACCAAATCCGGCGAACGTCTCGTCGGCCAGGTCGCCAAGCGCCAGGCCGCCACCAACGCCGAGAACACCGTGTATTCGATCAAGCGCTTCATGGGGCGTCGCTTCGAAGAAGTGAGCGACGAGATGAAGCTGGTGTCGTACCACGTCGTCAAGGAAGGCGACGATGTGCGCATCGACGCGGGCGGGCAGAAGTGGGCGCCGCCACAGGTCTCGGCGATGATCCTGCAGAAGCTGAAGCAGGCCGCCGAGGAGTACCTGGGGCAGCCGGTCACGCAGGCCGTGATCACGGTGCCTGCCTACTTCAATGACGCGCAGCGTCAGGCCACCATCGAGGCGGGGCGTATCGCCGGCCTCGAGGTCAAGCGCATCGTGAATGAGCCGACAGCGGCAGCGCTCGCCTACGGCCTCGACAAGAAGGGCGATCAGACGATCGCCGTGTTCGACTTCGGCGGCGGCACGTTCGACATCTCGATCCTCGAAGTGGGTGAGGGCGTGGTCGAGGTGAAGTCGACCAACGGCGACACGCATCTGGGCGGCGACAACCTCGACCAGCGCGTCATCGAATGGATCATCGCCGAGTTCAAGAAGCAGGAAGGCATCGATCTGAGCAAGGACCGCATGGCCTTGCAACGCCTGCGCGAAGCGGCGGAGAAGGCCAAGATCGAATTGTCGAGCACCATGCAGACCGACATCAGTCTGCCCTTCATCACGGCTGACGCGTCGGGGGCCAAGCACCTGTCGCTGCAGTTGTCGCGCGCCAAGTTCGAGTCGCTGGTCGAGGACCTGCTCCAGCGCGCCCTCGGGCCGACCCGGCAGGCGTTGAAGGATGCAGGCCTGCAGGCGTCCGCAATCGACGAGGTGGTGCTGGTCGGCGGATCGACCCGCACGCCGCGCGTGCAGCAGTTGGTGAAGGAGCTGTTCGGCAAGGAACCCAACCGCAGCGTCAACCCTGACGAGGTCGTCGCCATCGGTGCGGCCGTGCAGGCCGGGGTGTTGACCGGTGAGGTCAAGGATCTGCTGCTGCTCGACGTGACGCCGCTGTCACTGGGTATCGAGACGCTGGGCGGCATCATGACCCGCCTCATCGATCGCAACACGACGATTCCGACCCGCAAGAGTGAGGTCTTCTCGACGGCTTCCGACAGTCAGCCGAGTGTCGAAGTGCATGTCATGCAGGGTGAGCGCCAGATGGCGCGTGACAACAAGAGCCTGGGCAAGTTCCATCTCGACGGCCTGCCGCCAGCGCCGCGCGGCGTGCCGCAGATCGAGGTCACGTTCGACATCGACGCCAACGGCGTGGTCAACGTGTCGGCCAAGGATCGCGCCACCAGCAAGGAACAGAAGATCACCATCACCGGGTCCAGCGGCCTCAGCAAGGACGAGGTCGACAAGATGATGAAGGACGCCGAGCTGCACGCCGAGGAAGACCGCAAGCGGCGTGAGGAGATCGAAGTGCGCAACAAGGCCGAGCAGGCCGCGTACCAGGCCGAACGGATGCTCGCTGACGCCGGTGACAAGCTCACCGACGCCGACAAGCAGCCCGTCACCGAAGCCATCGCAGCGGTGCGCACCGCGCTCGGGGGCGAGGACGCCGCAGCCATCAACACCGCGGTGGAACAGTTGATTCAGGTGCAGAGCAAGGCAGCTGAAGCACTGTACCGACAGGCACCGGAGTCGGGTGGCGCCGACGCTGGGGCCGGCGGCACGGGTGCGCCAGGTGCGGCCGCCGACGGCGAGGTGATCGACGCCGAGGTTGTCGACGAGAAGTAGACGATGTCTCTGTACGAGGTGCTGGGACTGGATCGGGAGGCCTCGGAGGCGCACGTGCGGCGGGTTTACCGCCGCCTGGCGCGCCGCTGGCATCCTGATCTGAACCCCGGCGACGCCGAGGCGGCCAGGCGATACGGCGCCATCACCGAGGCCTTCGAGACGCTCGTGGATCCGGTCCGACGTCGGGCCTACGACGCGTCGGGCGCGGCGCCGCCGGCATTGGCGCCGGCGGCTGCGGCCTTCTCGGGCTTCGATTTCTCGCTCGCGGTGCAGGGCGATCAGGCCTCGACCTTCGGCGACCTGTTCGTCGATGTGTTCAAGCAGGCCGCGGGCAGTGCCCCGGCCGGTGCCGGCGGCGCCGACGTGCACGCCGATCTCACGCTGACCCTTGCCGAGGTGCTGCACGGGGCCGTGCGCCGGGTCGAGGTGCCGCGTCGGGTGGCGTGTCGTCTCTGCATCGGCCTCGGCGTGCTCCAGGCCACGCCGGTGCCGTGCCAGATCTGCGGCGGGGCCGGGCAGCAGCGTCTCGGGCGCGGCCACATGGTGTTTGTGCGGGCCTGTGAGGCATGTCGGGGCTCAGGCCAGGTGACCCAGCGTGCATGCCACGGCTGTCATGGCCACGGCATGCACGAATCGCTGCACGCCGTCACGGTGACGGTCCCGCCCGGCCTTGGCGACGGCGATCGGCTCGTGCAGTCAGGCGACGGCCATGCCGGTGTCCACGGCGCTCCGTCGGGCGATTTGCATCTGCGCGTGCGGGTTGCGCCGGATGCGCGACTGACACGCGTCGGCAACGACCTGCAGATGGTCCTGCCGGTGGCCGTGCACGAGGCGGTGCTCGGTGCCCGGGTGATCGTGCCGACCGCCGAGGGGCCGGTGTCGGTGCGCGTCCCGGCCGGCATCCAGTCAGGGCAGCGGTTGCGGTTGCGCGAGCGCGGTGTCCCATCGCGCCGCACGGGTGTCCGCGGTGACCTTGTGCTTGAGGTGCAGCTGGTGTTGCCGCCGGTGATTGACGCCCGTGCCCGCGCGTTGATGCAGGAGTTCGCGCGGTTGCATCCCGAGGACGTGCGCGCGGTCCGGTGGGGCGCCGATGGGGCCGCCGCCGGCATCGACGCACCGGCCCACGATCCGGTCCGCCCGGCGTCGGCGGTCAAGGCGGAAGGCTGAACGATGTCCACACGTCGTCCTGGCAAGGCGTTGTACATGATCAGCGCCGTCGCCCAGCGCTACAACATCCATCCCCAGACGTTGCGCATGTACGAGCGGGAGGGTCTGCTGCGCCCGTCACGCACCGACGGCAACACGCGCCTGTACTCGGACGACGATCTCGAACGTCTCGAGACGATCCTGACGCTGACCCGCGAGCTCGGCGTCAATCTCGCGGGGGTCGAGATCATCCTCAACCTGCGCGAGCGCATGGCTCAGATGCAGAACGAGGTGAACGAGTTCATGGGCTACGTCAAGCAGGAAATGGTGCGCGGCCTCGGCGACTGGGAACAACGTCTCTCGACGGCGATGGTCAAGAGCGAAACGGGCAGAATCACCCGGGATGTCGAGACCTCGGCGCCCGACGATCGCGACGACTGACGCACCTTCGCTTGCCGTTCGGCTGCCCTCGCGCGCCCTTCGCGCTATCATGCCGATCCCTTGGACGCGGTCTGCTCTCTCTGCAATGGAACGGGTTGGAAAGCGGTCGATCACGACGGCGAGCGACGAGTCGCGCGCTGCGAGTGCTGGCGCCAGGCCTCGGCCTCGCGGCGCCGCGTCGATTCGCGGATTCCCCGACGCTATCAACACTGCGATTTCGCGGCGTTCCTGACCTACGGCAACGAGTCGCTCGAGCGCGCGCTGGCCTCGGCACGCAGCCTCGTGCAGCGCTATCCCGTATCCGATCGCGGCCTCTTCCTGCTCGGGCCACCGGGGGTCGGCAAGACGCATCTCGCCGTCGCCATCCTGCGCATGCTCGTGCAGGAGAAGGGCGCCCGCGGCATCTTCTACGACACCCGCGATCTGCTCCGCGTGATTCGCAGCACCTATGACCCTCTCGTGCGCGAGACCGAACGCGACGTGCTACGGCCGGTCATGACCGCCGACGTCCTCGTCCTCGACGATCTCGGCGCGGAGAAGGCGTCGGAATGGGTGGACGAGACGCTGAACCTGATTGTCAACACGCGGTACAGCGAGAAGCGGCTGACGCTGTTCACCTCCAACTACGTCGACGACCCCGAGGGCGCCACGCCCGACTCGCTGCTGTTCCGGATTGGCTTCCGGATGCGCTCGCGGCTGCACGAGATGTGCGAGTTCATCGATCTGGATGGCGGCGATTATCGTGAGTTGCCGGCCAACGGGGGACAGGAAGATCTCGTGGCGTTGTGGCGCAAACGGAAGAAGCAGAGCAGCGGCGGCCCGCCGACCCTGCCCATCAAGGCCAGTGCGCCGATGCGTGCCAAGCTGCGCGACGGCGACCGGTTCTCCGCTGCGGCGGCCCCCGAGTTGAAGTGGCCGGGCGGGCGCGCCGGCACCCGCCGCTGACGCACGTGCCCGACCCCCTCGGCCTCTACCTGCACATCCCGTTCTGCAGCGCCATCTGCCACTACTGCAACTTCAACCGCGGTCTGATGGACGCGGCGCTGAAGACGGCGTACGTGGACGCGCTCGTCACACATATCCACCGCTCGGCCGAACCGGTCATCGTCGACACCATCTACTTCGGCGGCGGCACGCCGTCGTTGCTCGAACCCGCAGAGATCGCGCGCCTCCTCGACGCCTGCGCCACCGCCTTCCACCTGGACGCCGGTGCCGAGGTGACAATGGAGGCCAACCCGGAAACGGTGGACCCGGCCAAGCTAGCCGGCCTGCGCGCCGCCGGGGTGAACCGCCTGTCGTTTGGCGTGCAATCGTTTCTGGACGACGAGTTGCGTCGCCTCGGCCGGTTGCACGGGGCCACGCGGGCCAGGGCGGCGGTGCGCGAGGCCCGGAGCGCCGGATTCGACAACATCAGCCTCGACCTGATGATGTGGCTCCCGGGACAGTCGGTCGCGCAGTGGCTGCAGTCGGTCGACGCCCTGATCGACGTCGCGCCCGAGCATGCCTCTCTCTACCTGCTCGAGCTCTATCCGAACGCGCCGCTGCAGGAAATCATGGCCCGCGAGCAGTGGTCGCAAACGCCCGACGACGATGCCGCGGACATGTATGAGGCGGCGATGGATCGATTGGCGGCGGCTGGGCTCGACCAGTACGAGATTTCCAATGTCGCGCGCGCGGGTCGCCAGGGCCGCCACAACCTGAAGTACTGGCACGACTCGGGCTGGCTGGCGTTCGGGTGTGGTGCCCATGGCTCGCGCGACGGACGACGCTGGAAGCACGTGGCCGACACGCGAGCTTACGTCGAGCGAGTCGTCGCCGGAGCCGATCCCACGGCCGAGGCCCGCCTCCTCGACGCCGGGACACAGCTGGCCGAAGCGCTGTTCATGGGGCTCCGCCTCGTCGAGGGCATCAACCTTGACACCTACAGGGTACGTTTCGGTCAGGATGTCTGGTCTCGCTACGGTGACGCGCTTGCGCCGGCAGTCGAGGCCGGGCTGATGTGCCACGAGGGCAATCGAATTGGGCTCACCCGTCGTGGCATGCTCCTCGCAAATGAAGTCATGCAGGTGTTTGTTTGAGGGTTTGTCCCGGCGCGCAGTTACGGTACAGTAGGCGCCGGATTCACCACCCCTGTTTCGAAGTTGGAGGAAGTGCTATGCGTTCGATGATGGAGGCGCGGTCCGTACGTTTTGCGGGTGCGCAGGTGGCAGTGACTGCCGCCGTCATGGTGTTCGGCAGTCTGATCGGCAGCGCGTCCGCACATGCGGACATGCAAGCCCCCACCACCCAGGCGGCGCCGGCTCAGCCGACGCAACCGGCGCAGCCAACCGACCAGGCGGCCGCCGCGGAAGCACCCGCCGCTCCGGCCAAGCCGCAGCTGACATTCGACAATGCCGATGCCGTCGTGTGGTTCTACGCGGTCAAGGGCGAGAGCGGTCCCCAGTTCGAGCAGTTCTTCGGTCGCGTCAAGGAAGCGATGGCCAAGAGCACCAATGTCGAGCGCAAGGCGCAGGCCGCAGGCATGCGCCTGATGAAGTCCACCTCGCCCGCCGCTGACGGCACCATCAACTACGTGTTGATGATCAGCCCGATTGCCAAGGGGCAGGAGTACAGCCCGGGCATGCTTTTGTTCGAGGTCTTCCCAACGGAGGCCAAGACGCTGGTGGACGAGCTGCAGACGTTCATCAACGACAAGGGGCTCAACGCCGCGGTGCCGCTCGCCAACGTGATGACCCTCGGCGGCATGTAGTTCCCGACATCACCGTCCAGTATCTCGACCCCGGCGGCGCTCACGCTCCGACCGGGGTCTTCGTGCTCATGCGCAACTTCCTGCTCACCTGCGGCGCCGTCGTGCTGTCAGCGCGTGCCCTGGCTGGTCAGGCGCCCGCGCCGCCGCCTGCGGCGCAGACGCCGGCTGCCGCGACCACCGCACCCCCCACCGTGCCCCCGGTGCCCGCGGCGTTGCCGATGGCCGGCCCGACCGGCATGGTCTACCACGCCGTCAAGGCCGACCGCACGGCTGAGTTCGAGGCGGTGATGACCCGGCTGCGCGACCTGCTGGCACTCAGCGCCGACCCCGTCCGTCGACAGCAAGGCGCTGGCTGGCGCGTGTTCCGCCAGGCCACGCCGCTCGCCGACGGCAGCGTCCTCTACGTCTCGCTCATCGACCCTGTCGTGGCCAACGCCGAATACGACGTGCCTCGCCTGCTCGCGGAAGCGGCCCCTGCCGAGGCCGCACAGCTCTACGAACAGTTCCGCGACGCCCACGTCCAGCCGACCGTGCAGGCCTCCAACCTGTCGGTGGTGATTGCGCCCGTCGCCGCACCGGCGCCGCCTCCCGCCGCTCCGGGGGCCGCGCCCACGCCATGATCGCGTCGCTGTTGCTCGGCGGCGTGCTGTCGGGGCTTCCGCAGGCCCCGGTCGCCCCGGTGGCGACGGCGCCGCCGGTGGCCAGCTCGCCTGCCGCCAGCACGCGAGGGGATCTGTGGCTGGTGATCTACAGCGTGCTGCCAGACCGCGCGGCCGAGTTCGAGGCACTGGCCAGGCAGGTGAGAGGCGCGCTCGCCGGGAGCACGCAGGACGTGCGGAAACGGCAGGCGCAGGCCCTGCGAATCCACCGGTCGGCCCTGCCCAACGTCGATGGCAAAGTGATGTACTTCCTGCAGATCCCGGCGCTCGGCACCGATGCCGACCGCTCCGGTTTCGATGTCCTCATCGATGCCGTCCTCCCGGAACAGGCGACGGCGCTCAAGCAGCGGCTGCTCTCGACGCTGGACCCCGCGAACCCTTCCGGCAACACCTACCTGATCGGCGTCGAGTAACCGACGCCGTCCGGTCCTTGCGTGGCGGCCTCGCTCAGAATGCGAGCGCGAGTCCGGCGTACAGCCGCTGTGCATTGGGCTCGAGGGCCCCGCGCAACTTGAAGTACCGATAGTCGAGACGCAGCTTCAGCGGCCCAGCCAGCGCGATCTTCGCGCCGCCGCCCAGAGCCACGTGCACGTCGGTCTGCTGGTAGTTCACGCCCAGTCGTTCGCGGTAGAGGCCCGCCCCGGCCAGGGCGTAGAGCTGCACGCCGCTGATCGGCACCGGATTCTGCACGTATACGCTGCCGGTGCCCGTGGCGATTGACGGGGCGACGTCGTCAGGCCGTTCGCTGACGCGAGCGACCTCGACTTCCCAGCCGATGATCAGAAGTCCAAAGCCCAGGCTGATCCCCGTCGCGGGGCGCAGCACCGGCGCGCCCTGCAGGCCGGCGAAGACGGTGAGGTCGGCGCGAGCGGGCAGCGCCGTCCCGAGCAGCAGGAGGACGCCGAGCAGGGTACGGGAGCAGAAGACGGGCATGGCGCATTATGGATTCGAGCATGCAGAATGCAGAATGCCGATGGAGCGCGCGGGATGGGGAGGGGACGGCGCGGTACGCTGTAGCAGGTAGCCAATGGACCTCCATCTGACCGACGACCAGCGTCTCCTGCGCGACAGTGTCCGTGAGTTCGCCGAGCGGGAGATCCGCCCGCATGTCATGGCTTGGGACGAGGAGCAGCACTTTCCCATGGCGCTGTTGCCCAAACTGGCCGACCTCGGGCTGATGGGCATCCAGATTCCGGACGCGCTTGGCGGCGCCGGCATGTCGGCCGTGGACTACTGCCTGTGCATCGAGGAGCTTGCCCGGGTCGATCCGGCGATCTCGCTGAGCGTCGCGGCGCACAACGGCCTGGCCGCAGCGCATCTGCACATGTTCGGCACGCCGGAGCAACAGCAGCGATTCCTGGTGCCGCTGGCGACCGGAGCGGTGCTGGGCGGATGGGGCCTCACCGAGCCGACGGCCGGCAGCGATGCCGCCGGCACCCGCACCATGGCTCGGCGTGACGGCGAGGACTGGGTGATCGATGGCGCCAAGACGTTCATCACCCACGGCAAGCTGGCCGGCGTGATGGTGGCGATGGCCGTGACCGACCGCGCCCGTGGCAACCGCGGGATCTCGGCCTTTGTCATTGCTGCCGGCACACCGGGCATGCGGGCCGGCCGCAAGGAGAACAAGCTCGGCATGCGCGCCAGCGACACCAGCGAGGTCATCTTCGAGAACTGCCGCGTGCCGGGCGACGCGCTGCTCGGCGAGCAAGGGCAGGGGTTCATCAACACGCTGCAGGTGCTCGATGCCGGACGCATCGGCATCGCGGCCCTGTCGGTCGGCCTGGCGCAGGGCGCCTACGACGCCGCGCGTGCCTACGCGCTGCAGCGACAGCAGTTCGGCCAGCCGATCGCCTCATTCCAGGGCATCCGCTGGAAGCTGGCCGACCTGGCCACGCGCATCGAAGCGGCGCGCTTGCTTACCTACCGGGCCGCGGCGCTCAAGGACGAGGGCGTCAGGACGACGCGCGAGTCGTCGATGGCCAAGCTCTACGCCAGCGAGGTGGCGGTGCGCGCGGCCGAGGAATGCGTGCAGATTCATGGCGGCTACGGCTTCGTGAAGGACTACCCGGCCGAGAAGTTCTTCCGTGACGTGAAACTGCTCACCATTGGCGAGGGCACGAGCGAGGTGCAGCGCCTGGTGATCGCCCGGCAACTGCTGGCGTGAGCGTGGCAGCCCTGGCCGAACGGGTACGGCAGGGCGACATTGGCTCGGTCGCCCGGGCGATCTCGATGGTCGAAGCCGAGGGCCCGCAGGCATCCGCGCTCCTGGCCATGCTCCATCCCCACGCCGCCGGCAGCACCATCGTCGGCCTGACGGGCCCGCCCGGCGCCGGCAAGAGCACGCTGGTTGACAGCATGACGAGTGCATGGCGCGCCCTCGGGCGTCGCGTCGGGGTCATCGCCGTCGACCCGACGAGTCCGTTCACCGGCGGCGCCTTACTCGGCGATCGCGTGCGGATGCAGCAGCATGCCGAGGACGAGGGCGTCTTCATTCGCAGCATGGCCACCCGCGGTCACCTTGGGGGGCTGGGGCGCGCCACCGCCGATGCCGCGGTCGTCCTCGGCGCGGCGCGCTACGACGTCGTGGTCATCGAAACCGTCGGCGTCGGCCAGGACGAGATCGAGGTCGTCCGCACTGCAGACATCTCCGTCGTGGTGGCTGTGCCGGGCGCCGGCGATCACGTGCAGGCCCTCAAGGCAGGGATCATGGAGATTGCCGACATCTACGTGGTCAACAAGGCCGACCGGGACGGAGCGGAGGCCGCCGTCGCCGCCATCGAGGGTCTGCTGTCACTCCAGCCAGGCGCGGAGGGACGCTGGCGGCCGCCGATCATCCGCACGGAGGCCCTCGCCGGCCTCGGCATCCAGGACCTGGTCGACGCCATCGACCGCTTTCTTGCCGGCGCCTCCGCACAGCGGGATGACCGTCGGAGGAGCCGTTCGGCCGCGCGCATCCGAGACCTCGTGACGCGACGCCTGCTGGCCCACGTCGAGCGGGAGGTGCTGGCCGCGGGAGAATTCGAGGTCATGCTGGAGCGCGTGGAGCGCCACGAGATCGACCCCCACGCGGTTGCCGCCGCCATTGTCGCGCGCGTCCTGCGGCGCCAGTGACCGGGCGTCCGGCGCGCCTGCCAGATCGAGGGAAGCCCCCGGTCGGCCGTGCGTCCGCTGGACAAGACCGCCCCCCGCCTCCATCATGAGTCCTGTGTGCGCGTGGCCGGCGGCCGCGCGCTGCGGAGGTCGGCATCGGTCACTCCAGACTCGACGCCCCGCTTCCTGACCTTACTCGTCATGTCCATTCAGATTGGCATCATCGGCGGCAGCGGCCTGTACGACATGGCCGAACTCACCGATCGGCGCGAGCGATCCATCGACACGCCGTACGGCTCGCCATCAGGGCCCTACGTCACCGGCCTGCTGGCCGGCACCCCGGTGGCGTTCCTCGCCCGGCACGGCGCGGGGCACCGGATCACGCCCTCCGAGCTGAACTTCCGCGCCAACATCTACGGGTTCAAGACGCTGGGCGTCGAGCGACTCCTGTCGGCCAGCGCAGTGGGGTCGCTCCGTGAGGACATGGCGCCGCTCGACCTGGTGATCCCGGACCAGTTCATCGATCGCACACGGGGACGCATCAGCACGTTCTTCGGCGACGGGGTCGTCGGACACATCGCGTTTGCCGACCCGGTGTGCGCGCACCTGGCGCAGGTGGCCTTCGCCGCCGCCGTCACGGCCGGCGCCACGGTCCACAAGGGCGGCACGTACGTGTGCATGGAAGGGCCGGCCTTCTCGACCCGCGCCGAGTCACACCTGTATCGCGCCTGGGGCGCGCACGTCATTGGCATGACCAACCTGCAGGAGGCCAAGTTGGCCCGCGAAGCCGAAATCTGCTACGCGACCATCGCCCTGGTCACCGACTTCGACGCCTGGCATCCCGACCACGACCACGTGACCGTGGAGATGGTCATCAACAACCTGACGCAGAACGCCCGTATCGCGCAACAGGTCATCACCCGCGCGGTTGGCGCGCTGGTCGAGGCGCCGCGCACGTGCGCGTGCGGCCAGGCCCTCGCCACGGCCATCATCACGCGTCCGGAGGCGGTGCCCGACGCCACTCGCCGCAAGCTGGCGCCGATCATGGGCAAGTACCTGGGTGGTACGCCGGATCCCACCGCCTGATCGCTCACGCTCAACGCCAGACGCCGACCTGTGCGCCGACGCCGTCGGCAAGGTCAGCGCCTCATCCCGAAGCCCTATCGCCATGCCTCGCCACATCGTCACCGGTTCCATCGCCTTCGACTACCTCATGACGTTCCCGGGGACGTTCACCGAGCTGCTGCTCCCTGAACATCTGCAACGTCTCAGCCTCAGTTTCCTAGTCGACGAGATGGAAAAGCGTCGCGGCGGCTGTGCGCCCAATATCGCCTACACGCTGGCGCTGCTCGGAGAGCGGCCGGTGCTGATGGCGACGGCGGGGCAGGACTTCTCCGACTACCGTGTCTGGCTCGAGGCGGCCAACATCGACACGTCGCTCGTCCACGAGGTCGGCAGCAAGTTCACGGCCTCGTTTTTCTGCAGCACGGACACCCAGAACAACCAGATCGCCTCGTTTTACGCCGGCGCGATGGCCGAAGCCGATCAGTTGTCGTTTCGGACCGCGGGTGGCGCCGATCTCGTCATCGTCTCGCCAAACGATCCGAAAGCGATGGTGCAGTACGCGGAAGAGTGCCGGACCCTGGGCCTCCGCTACATCTTCGACCCGGGTCAGCAATGCGCACGCATGGATGGCGCGCAGCTGGCCGCCGGCCTGGTGGGCGCCGACATCGTCATCTGCAACGACTACGAATACGAGCTGATTCGCGAGAAAACGGCGCTCGACGTCGACGCGCTGCTGGAGAAGTCCGAGGCCGTGATCATCACCAAGGGCGAGCACGGCTCCTCCATCCACCTCGAGGGCCGTCGCATCGACGTCCCGGTCGCGCCCGAACGACGCATTGCCGATCCAACCGGCGTCGGCGACGCCTATCGCGGCGGCCTGATGAAGGGGCTGGCCCTTGGCGTCGACTGGGAGATTTGCGGGCGACTCGGCAGCGTCGCCGCGACCTACTCCCTCGAGCATGTCGGCGGCCAGAGTCATGCGTACACGCACGATGAGTTCCGCGAGCGCTACGTCGAGGCGTTCGGGGGCACGTGCCCCTTCTGACGTGACCACCGTGCGCGCGTCCAGGCGCCTGCGCGCCGCGTGCACGGGGGTGGCGTGCGCGTGGGTCGCCTTGATCCTGCTCGCACCGCGCTGGGCCAGCCAGGCAGAGACTGGCGTGACTGACGGGCGATCGACGATTGCGGCGCTGGTCCGGCTGGCCGGCGCTCGTGTGTGTCATCAGCGCCCTGAGCGCTCCTTTCACCTGTACGGCCGATCGCTCCCCGTGTGCGGGCGATGCACGGGTCTGTATGTCGCGGGTGCGGTAGGCCTGGTGCTGGTCGGCATCGGTCGCCAGCCGCGCGTCGCGCCGGCCTCGGCCGGCATGCCGGCGTGGTGGCCCGCCGGCCTCGACCGCCGCGCTGGCGCGCTCGTCGCAGCGGCGGTCCCGACGGCACTCACGTGGGGTCTGGAGTGGGCCGGCGTCTGGCAGCCGGGAACACCGATGCGCGCCATCGCCGCGCTGCCTCTCGGGCTGACGGCCGGCTGGCTGGTCGGCCGCGCGCTGGGTCAACCCGACGAGAGCCTCTTGGTACACTAACCGACTGATGCCTGCTCCAGTTGCCGTTGCGCCACCGCCCGCTGTACCGCCACTCGCCTTGTGCGCGGTCGGGTGGCTCGTTCCCGGTGCCGCCCACCTCTGGCTCGGGCGGCGTGACAAAGGTGTCGCCTTCTTCGTTGTGCTCGTGGCGCTGTTTGCCGCCGGACTGTGGCTCGATGGCCGCATTTTCCCTATTGAACCCAGCGAGCCGCTCGTGGCCCTGGCCGCCCTGGCCAACATCGGGATTGGTGTGCCGTACTTCATCGCCTGGGCCCTCGGACTGGGCGCGGGCAACGTGGTGGCCGCCAGTTACGAGTACGCCAACACCTACCTGATCGTGGCCGGCCTCCTGAATGCGCTCGTGGTACTGGACGCGTACGACATCGCGGTCGGACGCAAAGCCTGATGACCAGCCACTTCCTGTTGCTCGTGTTCTTCGCCGCGTGCGTGGCGATCGTGATGGCGGTCCTGCAGAAGGACGACCGCGCCGGACAGCTCCGGCTCGCCGTGTACATCGCCGGCGGATTCGTAGGTGCGGCGCTCGCGCTCGGCTGGGTGCTGTACCCGTTTCCACTGTGACGCCGACGGGACGACGGCTTGTCGGATGGCTTCCTGCCGTGCTCTGCGCGGCGCTGATCTTCGCCCTGTCCGCACAGCCGTCGGTGCCAACCCCCAGTCAGCTCAACGACAAACAGGCCCATGCCGTCGCCTACGCCGTGCTCGCGTCGTTGTGCCTGATGGGCCTGACCGGCTGGCGATGGCGGTCCGTCGCCGGCTCCCGTCTGCTTGGTGCGTTCCTGATCGCGGTCGTGTACGGCGTGACCGACGAAATCCACCAGTCGTTCGTGCCGGGCCGGGTCCCTGACGTGGCCGACGTCCTGGCCGATGCCGTCGGCGCTGGCATCGCCCTGACCGCCGCAGGAGCGTGGGCTATACTCCTCGACAGGCGATCGTCCAGCCCGCGTCTCTGAACATGGCGGCTCGCGCCGCCGCCGCCTCCGCAGCGCGACGCCAACGTGTGCCGTCGGAACGGCTCTCGTCCGACCACGCGGTTCCCGACGTCTGACGCCCACTCCCGACTGCCGACTGCCGATGTCATGAGCGACCAGCACCTTGACCTGTCGGGCACGGACGCCGTGCGCGTGCTCACCATCAACCGCCCGGACAAACTCAACGCGCTGAACCGCGCCACGATCGCGGCCATGCAGGCGCGGCTCGAGGCCCTCGCGGCCGACCCGGCGCTGCGCGTCCTGATCGTCACCGGCGCAGGCGCCAAGGCCTTTGTCGCCGGGGCCGACATCAGCGAATTCCAGGGGCTGACGCCCGATCTGGCGACACGCTACGCGCGTGACGGGCAGGCCGCGTTCGACCGTCTCGAATCGCTGCCGGTGCCGACCATCGCGGCCATCAACGGGTTCGCGCTCGGTGGCGGCTGCGAGCTGGCACTGGCCTGCACCTTCCGGCTCATGGCCGACACCGCGCGCATCGGGCTTCCCGAGACGTCGCTCGGCCTGATTCCTGGCTTTGGCGGCACCCAGCGGCTGGCGCGGGCCATCGGCCGGCAGCAGGCGCTCGAGATGATCCTCACCGGGCGCCAGATCGGCGCAGACGAAGCGGTCCGGCTGGGCCTCGCGCTCCAGGCCGTGCCGGCCGATCAGTTGATGGCGCAGGCGCAGGCGCTGGCCGCGCAATTGGCCGCGCGTGCGCCGCTGGCGTTGCGCTATGCGCGCGCGGCCGTCGCCGAGGGGGTGGACCGCCCGCTTGCCGACGGCCTTGCCGCGGAGGCGCGCTGGTTCGGGCTCGCGGCCGCCACCGCCGACATGAAAGAGGGCGTGCACGCCTTCCTCGAGAAGCGACCGCCCTCGTTTACAGGTCGATAGGAGCCATCGCCCCGTGTCTCGTCCCCTCGTCGTCCCGGTCGTTCCGCAGGCTCCAGGTCTGCGCGTCGCGCTGGTCGTGTCCACATACCACGAGGACATCACCGGTCGTCTGGCCAGCGGCGCCCTCGAGGCGCTCGCCGAGGCCGGGGTGTCGGCGGCCGACATCGCGCGGCTCGACGTCCCCGGCGCCTACGAGATCCCGTTCGGGGCGCGTACCGCCGCCGCCTCCGGGCGCGTCGACGCCGTCGTGTGCCTTGGTTGCCTCATCAAGGGGGAGACGCCACACTTCGACTACATCGCCTCCGCCGTGGCGCACGGCATCATGCAGGCCTCGTTGTCGCTCGGCACGCCGATGGCCTTCGGGGTGCTGACGGTGAACAGTCTGGCCGAGGCCGAGGCTCGGGTGCCAGACGGCCCCGGCAACAAGGGGTTCGAAGCTGCCGTCGCGGTGGTGACGATGGCCCTGATGGCGCAGATGTGGCGCCCAGCCCACATGGAGCAGGGGAGCGGTCGGTGACGCTCGACCCGCAACACCTGCGGCAGGCACGCGAGAGCGCGCTGCAGATGCTGTACGGCTGGGAGATGACCGGCGACGCGCTGCCGGAGGCGATCGCCGGTGTCCGCGACCTGCAGCTGCGCCCGCCGGTGGCCGATCGCGATGACCTGGCCGTCGCGCTGGCGCAGGGCACGGCGCGGACCCTCGATCGCATCGACCCGATGATTGCCGAGGCCGCCACCAACTGGCGGCTCGAACGGCTCGCGGTCATCGACCGCCTGGTGCTTCGACTGGCCGTCTACGAACTGCTCGAGCGCACGGAGGTGCCGCCAGCCGTGGTCATCAACGAGGCGATCGAGCTGGCTCGCACCTTCAGCGGACCCGACTCGGTGCGCTTTGTCAACGGCGTGCTCGATGCCATTCGCAAGCGCATCGCGCAGGACCGGGGACCGACGTCGGGGCCTCGGGGACCGGCGAAGTAGCCCCCATCTAGTAGCCTGTAGGATGAAGCTGCCTGACGGTCTGCCGCAGGCTGGAGTCCGCGCAGGCGTGAAACTGCTCATGTCCGATTCAGAACTCGTCGCCCAGCGTCGCGCCAACTACGAGGAACTTCTGGCCCTCGGCGTCGCTACGTACCCCAACGCCTTCGACACCACACACCGGGTCAGTGAGGTCGTCTCGACCTACGGCGCGCATGCCGGGGACGCGCTCGAGGCCGACCCTGTGCCAGTCCGCGTCGCCGGCCGCATCCTCGGGATGCGCACCTTCGGCAAGGCCAACTTCCTGGTGCTGTCAGACGGCGCCGCGTCGGTGCAGGTCTATATCCGGCAGGACTCGGTGAGCGCCGAGGCGTTCGCGACATTCAAGCTGCTGGATTTCGGCGATCAGATCGGCGTGGAGGGACGGCTGTTCCGCACCCGCACCAACGAACTGACGATCTGGGGAGCCGGGCTGACCTTCCTGGCCAAGAGCTTCCTGCCGCTGCCAGAGAAGTGGCACGGGCTGCAGGACATCGAGACGCGCTACCGGCAGCGGTACCTCGACCTCATCGTCAATCCCGACGCCCGCCGCGTCTTCCACGTCCGGGCCACCGCGCTGCAGGCCATTCGCGGCTTCCTCGATGCGCGCGGCTTTCTCGAAGTCGAGACGCCGATGATGCAGCCGATGGCCGGCGGCGCGCTGGCGCGGCCGTTCGTCACGCACCACAACGCCCTGGACATGAAGCTCTTCATGCGCATTGCGCCGGAGCTGTACCTGAAGCGGCTGGTGGTGGGTGGTATGGACCGCGTCTACGAGATCAACCGCAACTTCCGCAACGAGGGCATCTCCACGCAGCACAACCCCGAGTTCACGATGCTGGAGTTCTATCAGGCCTACGTCGACTACCAGCATCTGATGCGGCTCACCGAGGAGATGCTGGCCGAGGTCGCGCTGAAGACCGTTGGCACGACCGACCTCACCTTCGGCGAACACGCGATCTCGTTTGCCGCGCCATTCCGACGCCTGTCGTTGCGGCACGCGGCGGCCGAGCGGGCGTCGGAGAAGCTGCAGCGGTCGGTCGAGGCCGACATGCTGCGTGATGCCACCACCGCGCACAGCGTCGCCACCGCCCTCGGCCTCGAGGTGCCGGGCGGGCAGGGTGCCGGCAAGACCGCGACCCAGATCTTCGAGGCGCTGTGTGAGGACGACCTCATCCAGCCGACCTTCATCTACGATTTCCCGACCGAGGTGTCGCCGCTGTCCAAGCAGAAGGCCGATGACCCCGAGACGGTCGAGCGCTTCGAGCTCTACGCCGGCGGGTTCGAACTGGCCAACGCCTTCAGCGAACTCAACGACCCGGCCGAGCAGCGCCGCCGCTTCGAGGGCCAGCTCGCCGAGCGCGCCAGGGGTGACGCCGAGGCGCACCAGATGGACGAGGACTACATCCGCGCGCTCGAGTACGGCCTGCCGCCCACCGGCGGCGAAGGCGTCGGCATCGACCGGCTGGTGATGCTGCTCACCAACAGCCAGAGCATCCGGGACGTGATTCTGTTTCCGCTGATGCGCTCTCGCTAGCGCAGGCCCTGATGCCCTTCGAGCTCTTCCTCGCCCTTCGCTACCTGGTGGCCCGCCGCAAGCAGGCCTTCCTGTCGCTGATCTCGGTCATCTCGACCGTCGGGGTGGCCGTCGGGGTGATGGCGTTGATCATCGCGCTGGCGCTGATGACCGGGCTGCAGGGCGAGTTGCGCGACCGCATCGTCGGGGCCTCACCGCACATCTACGTGTGGCACGTCGGCGAGGGGCTCACCGATGTGGCTGCCGACATGCGGCGGCTCAAGCAGGTGCCACTGGTCACCGGCGCCTCGCCCATCGTCCTCGGCAAAGCCCTGGTGACGGCGGGGGAGCAACAGGCCTTCATCACCGTCAAGGGCATCGATCCGGCCACCGAAGGCGAGGTGACCGACGTGCGCGAGCGGATGCGTTCCGGGTCGCTCTCGGCCCTGGACGCGCGACCGGATGGGCGGCTGCCGGGCATCGCCATCGGTCAGGTGCTGGCCGACCAACTCCGCGTGCAGGTTGGCGATATCGTGACCGTGATGACGCCCGAAGGTCCCCTCTCGCCCTTCGGTCCCACGATGGGCAGCCGGCGCCTGGAGGTCACGGGCATCTACGCGCTCGGACTCTTCGAGTTCGACGCCGCCTACGGCTTCCTGGCCCTGCCCACCGCGCAGCGCCTGCTGGCCCGCGACCGTCCCGACTTCATCGAGGTCCGGGTCAGCGACATGTATGCCGCCCCGGCCGTCGCCAAAGACATCGTCACCCGGCTCGGGGACAGCTACGTCACGCAGGACTGGGCGCAGATGAACCAGTCGCTGTTCTCGGCGCTGTGGCTGGAGAAGGTAGCCATCTCGATCACCATCGGCTTGATCGTGATGGTCGCGGCCCTGAACATCGTCGCATCGCTGGTGCTGCTGGTGATGGAAAAGAGCCGGGACATCGCCATCCTGAAGACCATGGGCGCGGCGGCGGGCAGCATCACCGCGGTGTTCATGCTGCAGGGACTCATCATCGGCGCCATCGGGACGGCCGTGGGCGCCGCCGCGGGGCTGCTGGTCACCTGGGTGCTCGACCACTATCAACTGATCCGCGTGCCGATGGACGTGTATCAGGTGGCGTTTGTCCCGTTCAAGGTGCAGGCCGACGACTTCATCCTCGTCGTCCTGGCGGCGCTGGCCATCTGCTTTCTCGCCACCATCTATCCGTCGCGCCAGGCCTCCCGTCTCGATCCGGCGCAGGCGCTGCGCTACCAGTAGACGCACGCCTCCAGGCCCTGATGTCTTTTCTCTCCGTCGCCGCGCTGAAAAAGTCCTACCCCACCCCCAACGGACCGGTCGAGGTCTTGCGCGACGTCTCGCTGGACGTCGAGGCAGGGGAGATGGTGGCCATCGTCGGCGCCTCGGGCGTGGGCAAGAGCACGTTGCTGCACGTGCTTGGCGGCCTCGACGGCCTCGACGCGGGGGCGGTCACGGTGGCCGGGGTCGGGCTGCAGACGCTCACCGACGCCGAGCGCGTCGCGTTCCGAAACCAACGCGTCGGTTTCGTGTTCCAGTTTCACCATCTGCTGCCTGAGTTCTCGGCACTCGAGAACGTCGAGATGCCGCTCCGCATCGCCCGCGTGCCGCTGGCCGACGGGCGGCCGAGAGCCCGCGCCCTGCTCGAACGCGTCGGCCTCGGCCACCGCCTCGGCCACCGACCGGGAACCCTGTCGGGCGGGGAACAGCAGCGGGTGGCGATCGCCCGCGCCCTGGTCATGCGGCCGGCCCTGCTGCTGGCCGACGAGCCGACCGGCAACCTCGACGAGCACACGGCCGCATCCTTGCATTCACTGCTGCGCGAGATGCATGCGGAGCACCAGCTGACGGCGGTCATCGCGACCCACAACAGCCGGCTGGCCCAGGCGTGCGACCGCGTCCTGCGCCTCGAAGACGGGCAGCTGTTGCCGGTTTGACGAGTGACCCATCCGCTCGGGCCTGTACGGCGTCCTACTGACAGGGTCGGGGCCGATGTCGGGAGATTTTTCAACGGGACCGACGGTGGGCCGACATGGGTGATCGCGCGGGGCAGTTGGCGCAGGGTCTCCCGTATAATGCCGACAGACGGCACCCCACGCTAAGCGGCGTGAGTTCTTGCAAGGGACCACATGTTCGAGCGGTATACAGAACGAGCGCGGCGCGTCCTCTTTTTCGCCCGGTACGAGGCCAGCCAACTCGGAAGCGTCTCGATTGAGACCGAGCACCTGCTCCTTGGCCTGATCCGCGAGGGCAAGGGGCTGACCAGCCGGATTTTCGCCCGGTCCCACCTCTCCCTCGAGGCGATCCGCAAGGAAGTCGAGGGCCGGACGGTCTTTCGCGAGAAGGTCTCGACCTCGGTCGAGATTCCGTTCAGCGCCGAGACCAAGCGCGTGCTGCAGTTTGCCGCCGAGGAAGCCGATCAGCTCTCGCACAACTACATCGGCACCGAGCACCTCCTGCTCGGCATCCTGCGTGAGGAACAGTCGGTCGCCGCCACGATCCTCATGGAGAAGGGGATGCGTCTGGCGACCGTCCGCGAGGACATCGTCGCGCTGCTCAACGAGAAGTCCACGATGACGCGGATCAAGGAGACGCCGCTGCTGGCCGAGTTCAGCCGCGACCTCAGCGAAGCCGCACTCAAGAGTTCCCTCGACCCGCTGGTCGGGCGCGAGACCGAGATCGAGCGCGTCCAGCAGGTGCTGTGCCGCCGGACCAAGAACAACGCCGTGCTGATCGGCGAACCCGGCGTGGGCAAGACCGCCATCGTCGAAGGCCTGGCGCAGAAGATCGCCGTGGGCGACGTGCCGCACTTTCTC
>JBKJQW010000057.1:0-5681 GCA_046593715.1 Luteitalea sp. | reverse complement strand
GGCATCGTAGGCGTCGGGGTGATCGAAGATGCCGGTGTCGATCATGTTGGCGCGACGCCGACCGACGTCCTTGTACCGAGGGTTGGCCTCGTAGAAGAACTCGGTGAGGTCGTCCCAGATCGAGGCAATTTTTTTGCTGTAGTCGAAGAATTGCGACAGCCGCACGAACATCTCGTTCATCACCGTCAGGGTGATGGTCGAACTCATACCACCGGGCACGATGGTCTGCGGGTGCGGGTACTTGCCGCAGATCAGCACGTAGGCTTCGCGCGCGAGGCGGGTCATGTGCAGCGCCTCGACGTAGAGCTTGCCGCTCAGCGGGTTCAGGTCTTCCATCAACGCGGCAATCGTCCGGTAGCCATGCACCTCGGCGTGCGGCGCCTCGGTCCTCTTGGCCCGCGCAAACAGCGCCGGGTTGGTCGGCTCGACGATCGCCGCCGAGTAGTCCGGACCCGCCAGCAGATGCAGATGCAGCGGGTGGTCGTAGAGGAACTCGAGCGACAGCGCAAGGTTGCGAACGAGAATCCCGAGCGGTGGCGGCACGCAGTCGATGGCCATCTCGATGGCGAGCGCGGAACACGTCGAATGCACGCCGCCGCAGACGCCGCAGGCCCGGCTGGTGATGAAGATCGCATCCCTTGGATCGCGACCCACCATGATCACCTCGTAGCCGCGGAACAGCGTCGCCACCGACCGCGCCTCCAGCACACGGCCTTCCTTGAGGTCCGCGACCGCGTGGAAGGCGAGTGCCCCCGCGACGCGCGTGACCGGGTCGAAGTCCACCGACTTGACGTGGCCATTACGACGCACGAGCTCTTCAACCTGCTCCTGCGACAACTGCAGCGGGACGTTGGCCGGGGCAGTCGCCGCGGTATAGGGGTCGGGGATACCGCCGCGCAGGAACGGTTGACCGCGCTCGTCGAATTCAACCGGCAGATTCTTGAAACACATCGTCAGGCGCCTCGCTTACAGTCGGAAGACACGGCCCGCCGCTCCGAGATGGCCGTCCACGACCCTCAGGCCGCCAGCAAGCGCACCGAGAGCCGCATTGATTGTCGCCAGCTTGTCCTCAACAGGCGCCGTATGGTCGCGCACCGCCTCGAGACCATCGGCGATCGCCGCCACGCTGCGGCTCGCGTCGCGCAGCGCCCAGGCGACCGCCGCGAGGTAGCCCGCCAGGGCGACCACCACGAGCAGCACGGTGATGAGCGTCAATGTCACCAGCATGAGGGTCTCCTACAACCGTTCTGCCCGGCGTGCCAGGATGCCGGTGGCTGCGCCGAGCCGCTGTTCAATCGACGAGGCCGCCGTCAGCATCCCGCCGGCGACCTCGATGGTCTGGTCGAGCGCGCCGATGTGCGCCGTGTTGGCGGCAATGCCCCCGGCGGCGACCAGCGCCTCGCGGGCATAGCGCTGGATCGAGCGCGCGGTGCGCCACAGGCGGTGCAGCAAGAGCACCGACAGCGGTACGAAGACCACCAGCGTGATGATCAGCCCCGCCCACCAGATCACGAACACAGCCGGAGGAAACATCGGGTCCGACGCCATCACCGCCCCTCCTGACGCTGGACCGCGGCGCCGAGCTGCCCCAGGTTGTCGTCCACGACGCCCAGCCCGTGTCGTATGGCGGTGAGTCCGGCGTTCAGCTTCGTGACCTCGGCCGGGATGTTGCCCGTCTCGATCTCGATCGCCCGCAGGCCAAGCCTGATCTTTGCCAGGAAGCTCTGGCCGCCGCCGCCGGTCGGGTCGAGTTCGCGCAGGATCAGCACCAGGAAACCGGCCAGTGCGATGAACAGCGCCGATGCCGCCACAACCGACGCCAGCGTCAGCCACACGAAGACGTTCATCGTCGCCCTCCGACACCAATGACGCAGGCCGGGCATCCGGGGCAGCTGGCGGCGTGCGCGGCGATCACCCCCGTGGCTCCGGCAATGCCGCCGGCGGCCTGGAGAATCTGTCCACCGAGGTGGTTGGTGCGATCCAGCAACGCCAAGTGGATCGTGTTGTTGGCGATGCGCTGCCCCACGTTCCAGATGGCGGAGACGCCAACGTGAATCTGCTTGGACGTGGACAGGATCAGCGTCAGCAGCACAGCCACGACCAGGAGCACCACGACCAGGACCGCCAGCGAGATCAGCCACACCTGTTGCACGGCGTCAGGGGTCATCGGACCGCCTCCTGCCGGGCCAGCGCCCCGGCCAGCGCCCCACCCGTCTTCTCAATCGATTGCACCGTGGCCAGGATGTCTTCAGCGACCACGTTGGTGTCCTGCAGCGACCAGATCGGTTGCGTATGCGCGCGAATCGCCTCGGCCGCGTGCAGCGCCCGCACCGCATCGGCCAGGATCTTCCGCGCCGTGAGCCAAATCACGATCAGGAGCGACGCGGCCAGCAGGACGACCACAGTCGCAACGCCCATCCAAAGGCCCCAGGCCGACCACAACTGCGCGTCAGTCATGGCGCGCCTCCGTGCCGGTACGCGTGACCGAGTCGTCGAGGTAGTCACCCTTCAACCCGGGACGGTCGCCGCCCCAGAACCGCTCCTCCTCGCCGGGCCGGCGTCCGGGCCGACGCGATCCCATCTGCTGCCACCGCTCGTAGAAGAAATGAATCGTCCGGTCCATCATCGTCCGATTCTTCACGTGGGCCCAGCCGCTCGGCACGTCACCGAGCACATCCCACCGCGCCTCACGGTTGCCTTCCTGGTTGCTCATCCGCCGCAGGCGTCGTACCACCGCGCCGACGCCCCGCGACAGCCCCGTCGAGACGATCGCGCCAGGCGGCGTCTTGTAGAACGGCGCGAACTTGTCCGGGAAGCCCGGCATGGTGCAGCCGATGCACACCCCGCCGGCTTTCATGCAGCCGCCCATGTGGTTGATCGCGCCACGCTCGACGATGTTGCAGTTGACGACCGGGCCCCAGCAGCCGATCTCCACGAGACACTCGGGGTCGCCGTACTCGTGGGCGAACGTCCCCTCTTCGTAATAGCCGGCGCGCGTGCATCCCTGGTGCACCGTCTTTCCAAAGAGCCAGGCCGGGCGCCCGAGTTCGTCGAACGCGGGCAGCGGGCCGAGGCCCTGCAGGAACAGGAGGACCGCGAACACGGTCTCGGTGAAGTTGTCCCCCACCGGCGCGCAGCCCGGGATGTTAATCACCGGCAGGCCGAACGCGCTGCGGTAGTCCTTGCCGAGCGAATCCATCACGCTCATGGAGCCGGTCGGATTGCCCTCAGCGGACGGCACGCCGCCCCAGGTGGCGCAGGTGCCGATGGCAATCATTGCGGCCGCGCCGGGTGCCAGGCGATGCAACCACGTCGCCGTCGGCACCGGACGCATGACGTCGCCCTGATCAGCCTCGCCGCTGACTGCCTCCATGCCCATCGCCGAGAAGTAACCGCCGGTGCGCTGGGCAATCCGCTCGTCGGCCACCGAGCCTTCGAAGACCACCACATACGGGTCGCCGAGCGTGCCGGCGGCGGCATCCTTGAACCACTTGACGAAGTGCTCGCCCGATTCCACTGCGAGCACGGGATGGTGCAGCAGCACTTTGGGCATGGCCGGGACGATGCCGAGCAGCAGCCCTTCGATGCCCGGATTGGTCGCGCCGGTCACGGCAATCGAACACCCATCGCAGCTCATGCCCGCAAGCCAGAAGACGTGCAGGTTCTCGAGCGGGCCGAGCGGCAGGCGCTCCCGCTTCTGCTCCGGCTCGGACTCCGGAATCGACGGCTGTCCGCCCCGTACCTGGTCCGCTGTCGCCGTCTCCGCCATGTTCGTCTCCTGGTCAGCAGATGCGCGGCAGTTGTTCGCCCGCCAGCATCGTCACGACGCGCTCCCCACCGATGCGCGATCGCAGCACCACCATGCCGCGATGCGCGTCGACCACCTCGCCCACCAGCGCCGCGTCGACTCCAAGCGGGTGGGCACGCATGACCTCGAGCAGCAGATCCGCGCGTTGGCGCGGCACGACCGCGATCAACTTGCCCTCGTTGGCCACGTACAGCGGGTCGAGGCCGAGAATCTCACACGCCCCGCGGACTTCGGCGCGCACCGGGATCGCCGTCTCCAGCAACGTCATCCCGACGCCGGACGCGGCCGCGATCTCATGCAAGGCGCTCGTCACGCCGCCGCGAGTCGGATCGCGCATGCAACGGATCTCCGGGCAGGCCTCGAGCATGACTCGCGTCAGGTCGGCGAGGGGCGCCGAATCACTGACCAGCCCGGTCTCGAACTCGAGGCCTTCGCGCACCGACATGATGGCCATGCCGTGGTCGCCGATGGTGCCCGACACCAGGATGCGGTCGCCCGGTTGGCACGACGCGGCCGACAGCGCCCGACCGCGTGGCACGACGCCGATGCCCGACGTGGTGATGAACACCTGGTCGCCCTTGCCTCGGTCGACGACCTTGGTGTCGCCGGTCACCAGGGTCACGCCCGCCGCATCACACGCCGTCCGCATCGATATGGCGATGCGGCGCAGGTCCTCGAGCGGCAACCCCTCCTCCAGGATGAAAGCCGCGCTCAGGAACAGCGGCGTCGCGCCACCCATGGCGAGGTCGTTCACGGTGCCGTGCACGGCCAGCGAGCCGATGTCACCGCCCGGGAAGAAGATCGGCTGCACCACGAAACTGTCAGTGGTGAACGCCAGTGTCGCGTCGGCATGCGGCTGCAGCGAGCACGTCGCCTGATCCTCGAGCCGTGACAGGATCTCGTTGCCAAACGCGGGGAGAAACAACCGCTGGATCAGGTCAGCCGACAGCCGCCCGCCACTGCCATGTCCGAGCAGCACCCGATCGTGCTGCGTGAACGGCAGCGAGCACGCGCCGAACAGGTCCGCCACTGTCATCGGTTCACCAGCAGCGGTGCCCCGTGCAGGTGGCGACCGTAGGCGTGATACGCCGCGCACGCGCCCTCGGCCGACACCATGGTGGCGCCGATCGGGGTATCTGGCGTGCAGGCGGTGCCGAACGCCGGGCAATCGTGGGGCTTGCGCACCCCTCGCAGGATCTCGCCGCTGATGCAGACCGCAGGTTCCTGGGTCTCGATCCAGTCCACCTCGAACCGGCGTTCCGCGTCGAAGGCGTGGTAGGCCGACGTCAGACGCAGACCACTGCCCGGTACCATCCCGACGCCGCGCCACTTCCGGTCGCAGACCTCGAAGATCTCGCCGATGAGGGCGCGCGATGCCTGATTCCCCTCGCGCTGGACGGCACGTCCGTAGGCGTTCTCGACCTCGGCACGACCCGATTCGAGTTGCTGCACGGCCAGCAGCACCCCCTCGAGCATGTCCACCGGCTCGAAGCCCGTGATCACGATCGGCACCCGGTACCGCGCCGCCAGCGGCTCGTATTCCTCGTAGCCGACCACCGTGCACACATGGCCCGGGCCGAGGAAGGCCTGGACGCGGTTGTCGGGGGCCTCGAGAATGGCGGTCATCGCCGGAGGCACCAGCACGTGCGAGACGAGCACGCTGAAGTTGGTCAACCGGCGCTGCGCGGCCATCCAGACCGCCATCGCATTGGGGGGCGCAGTGGTCTCGAAGCCGACCGCGAAGAAAACCACCTGCTTGTGCGGGTGCGCCGCCGCGATGGTCACTGCATCGAGCGGCGAGTAGACAATCCGCACGTCGCTGCCATGGGACTTGAGCTGGAGCAGGTCGCCGTGCGACCCCGGAACCCGCAGC
>JBKJQW010000031.1:0-88264 GCA_046593715.1 Luteitalea sp. | reverse complement strand
CTCAGATGAAGCGCTGCAGCCAGGCCCACGCCTCGGCCTGCATCTCGAGATTGAACTGGTGCGGGCTGTCGTACAGTCGCGTGCGGCAGCGCTCGGGAACGCCGGCCTTGGCGTAGCACGCGTTGAGGGTGGCGAAGCTGGCTTTGACGGCGTCGAGGTTGAACAGGCCGTCCTGGCTGCCGCTCATGTACAACACCGGCCTCGGCATCGCGATCGACGCGACGTCGGGGTAGTCGAGATGCCGTTGCAGGCCCGGCACCACCTTGGTGAGCCCGATGGTGTTGCGGATGTGTTTTCGCAGCTGAGGCGGGAACGACGTCATCCAGCAGACGACCACGGCAGCTTTGATGCGCTCGTCGAGCGCGGCGAGATGGGCCGAGCGGACGGCACCCACCGACAGGCCGACGCAGCCGATCCGCGCGGGATCGACATCGGGTCGGGACAGCAGGTAGTCGACGGTGCGGATGTCGTCCCAGAACATCACGCCCGGCCACGTGAACCCGGCCGAGTAGATGGTCCGGCCAACCAGTGGCTCATTCTGGCTGGCGCGGGCATTGAACGCGTCGATGCGCCCCTCCGGCATTGTCGGTGATCGATCGCGCCAGTCGGCCGGGTCGCCGTCGAGCAGCATGCGGCGGTCGCCCCAGTAGAACATGTCGGTCACCACCACGACGTACCCGCGCGTGACCAGTTCGATGGCGATGCTCTGTCCGCCGTAGTACCGCTGGCGGAAGCCCGCCAGGATTGGATGCTCGCCATCGACGGCGACGAGCTTCTCCTTGCCCCACAGGTAGAAGCCGCCGTGATCGTGCAGGGCGACGATGGCCGGGGCGCGTCTGGTGGCCGAGGCGGATTTGGGCACCAGGACGTACGCAGGGACACGCACGTCAGGTGTCGTGTTGAAGCTCACCTTTTCGCGCACGTAGGTGCCGCAGTCGACACGCTCGCTGGTCTCGGCCGCCGGCGCGCATGGTGCCGGCGCGTAGTGAAGCAGGTCCAGCACCTTGGTGCGGGCAGCCATCGTCCAGTCGTCGAGCGTCCCGAATCGCGGTTGCAGGAACGACAAGGGAAAGGTGCCCTGGACCGCCTGCGTCTGGATGAACGGGAAGAGCGAACCGACATCGGCGCCCGTTGCCGCGGCGGCTGGGGCAGCGCCAGCCGGGGGTTGTCCGGGCGTGGCGCCGATCGCGTCGGCGTTGGCCGTCACCAGGGGCACGGCGCCGGCCGCCGTAGCCGCCTGCAGGAAGCGGCGACGGTTCAAGGGGGAGGCGGATGCTCGTGGCGCTGGCATGGCGCCCATCGTGTCGCAGCGTCGCGGCCGGTGCAATGGGAGAGTTGGCGCGCGTCCGGCGTCGCTCAGTGGCCAGCGGCCAGGGTTGCGGCCGCCGTGCGCACCACGTGCGCACCCGCGTCGGTCCACGCAAACAGGAGCTCTGCGCCCTGCCGCGTCATGCGCGGGTAGCCGCTCGTCCTCGAGCCCTCCAGCGTCGCCACGCGCACCGACGGCCATCGGCTCTCTGTCGGCCCGATGCGGCGCACCATCAGCGACGCGCCCGGATCGCTCAGTTCGATCCACGTCACGACGGCGGTGCCCTCGTCCAACATCTCCACGTCCACCCGTCCGAGCGAGGCCGCCTCGTCAACCCGCACCGGCTCGGCGAACGTGCGGCCGGCGTCTCGTGAAAACGAGACGTACACGTGGCCGACGTCGCCGACAGCCGTGAACCACGCCACCACCACCTCGCGGCCGCGTGCGCCGAGCATGGGGCCGTTCACGGGGCACGCGGCAATCTTCCAGCCGTCGGCGTGGACGGCGGTGGGCTCGCTCCAGCGTCCGTGCTCGAGACGCGACACGTGGATGTCACGCACCTCGTCAGCGCTGCGGTCACGGAAGGCGACGATCGGCCCTTCGCTGGTGATGGCGGCAGTGGTAGGGCAGCAGTCGCAGACGCGCAGGTCGATCGGGGTATCGGCCACCTGTCGCCAGGCTCGGTCGTAGGCGCCGAAGCGCAGGGTCATGGCGCCGCCGCCCGACGCGTGCCCGTCCGCATGTGCAGTGGCCGCCTTGGTCTGGCGGCCGTCGAGCCAGACGATGCCGAGTCCAGCCCCGGGCATCTGCAGCAGCGAGGCGAATCCGTGCTCGGTCTTGGTGCCATCGTGGTGAGGGGTGAATGGCGGCGCCCAGGTGCGTCCGTCGTCGGACGAATGGCTGAGGCGTACGTCGTAGGCGTACTTGTCACCGCCGCTCCGCTGCAACCAGTGCGCGGCCCACGACCCATCGTCGAGGCGCAGCACGGACGGCACGTCGGCCCAGTTGACGAACCAGTCGTCCCCGGACGCCACGGTCTGCGCGGCGCTCCAGCCGCGCGGCCCGTAGGACGCGAACTTGAGATGCGCCGTCGCCCCCGCGCGCTCCACCCAGCTCAGTACTGTGCCCCGCGCTGTCGTACGCAACTCGGGCTGCCCGCTGGATGGCCCGGATGGCGTCGCCAGTGTGCGCACCGCGCCCAGCCATGCCCGGTCTCGAGACGGCTCCGGCATGGCCTGCGCGGCCAGGGCCAGCGCCGCTCCTCCAAGGGTCAGCCAGACGCGCAGCGAAGGACACCTCGTCATCTCGTCATCTTATCGGCAGACCCGTGCCCGTGGTCGGCCCGACTGCGACCGGGCACGTCGGTTTGCACATGCGCATGCCAGCCTCGGCATGTTCGGTACTGAATGAGTCGAGTCCACGAGTCGATTCGAATCGTTTACAATGCCAAACTAGGCGCATCGGCAGCAATCGCCGCGCCCTCGACGACATGACAAGGCTTACGGTGAGGACAGCGGCGGAGCGGCTCGGGATCGGGTACTCCACCCTGAAGCGGTGGATCCTGTCGGGCCGGGTTCGCACGACACGCACCGATGGGGGCCATCACCGCATTGCCGAGTCCGAGGTCGAGCGCTTGCTGGCCCGTCGCGGCCCAGTCGGGCCGACCCGGCCTCGTCCGCCTGCCGATGAGGCGCTCGGCGCCCTGAGTGCCCGCAACCGGCTCCATGGCTACATCGAAGAGGTGCGCGTCGACGGCCTGCTGGCGCAAATCCGCATGCGCGTGGGCGATCAATCGCTGACCGCCGTCATCACCGCCGACGCCGTGCGCGCCCTCGGCCTCCGGCGTGGCGACGACGCCGTGGCGATCGTGAAGTCCACCGAAGTGATGATCGGGACCAGAGTGGCCGATGCCGCACCGGCGCGACACAGGATCACCCGTGCGCGGCGATGAGGGCGGCGGGCGCGGCCCACGCCAGCGTTGGCGCTGCGGCTCACGTGTGGGTGCCGCACTGGCCGTCGCTGTCGCCATGGCCCAGGCGCAACCCCCGGCGCCGGTGGTCGCGGCCGCCTCCGATCTCAGTACCGCGCTGCCCGAAATCGCGGCGCAGTTCACCCGCGAGACCGGGGACCGGGTCCAATTCGTGTTCGGTTCGTCGGGCACGCTGGCCAGGCAGGTACGTGACGGCGCGCCCTTCGAGCTCTACCTGTCTGCCGACGAGACCTACGTGGGCGACCTGGCCAGAGCGGGCCTGACGCGTGACGGCGGGGTGCTCTACGCCATCGGCCGGTTGGTGCTGTTTGCCCCGACCGGGTCGCCGCTGGTCCCCTCGCGTGGCGTGGACGACCTGCGTCGCCTGCTGACCGAGCGACGCCTCACGCGCTTTGCCATGGCCAACCCGACGCACGCGCCCTACGGTCGCGCCGCCGAGGCCGTGCTGCGCACGCGCGGTCTGTGGGCGCAACTCCAGCCGTCGATCGTGCTCGGCGAAAACGTGTCGCAGGCGGCCCAGTTTGCCGTGACCGGCAATGCCGTTGGCGGACTGATCGCCTACTCGCTTGCGCTCGCGCCCGGGCTGCGCGATCGAGGCACGTTCGCCCTGGTACCCGACACCGATCACCCTGCGCTCCGGCAACGGATGGTGCGACTCGCCCGCTCCGGGCCGGTTGCCGATCGCTTCTACCGCTACCTGCAGGGGCCGCACGCCCGCGCCGTCTTCGAGCGTTCCGGGTTCGCGCTGCCGCGCTGACGTCATGGACTGGTCAGCGCTGCAGGTCTCGTTGTCGCTCGGTGTGTGTACCGTCGTGCTGCTGCTGCCGGCCGGGATCGCGGCCGGCCATTGGCTGGCGACCCACCGCTTCCGTGGACAGGCGCTCGTCGAGGCGCTCGTGGCGGTGCCGCTGATCCTGCCGCCCACCGTGCTCGGCTACTACCTGCTCACCCTGTTCGGGGCACGCTCCCCACTGGGGGCGACCTTTGAACGCCTGGTCGGGCAGGCGTTGCCGTTCTCGTTTGCCGGGCTCGTCGTGGCCTCGGCGATCGCCAACATCCCGTTTGTGGTGCAACCGATCCAGCGCGGTTTCGAAGCGGTGCCGCCTGAGGTACGCGAAGCGGCTGCCTGCTGCGGGCTGTCGCCGTGGCAGCGCTTCCGCCTGGTGGACCTGCCGCTGGCGTGGCCGGCCGTCCTGACCGCTGCCATTCTCACCTTCGCGCACACGCTCGGCGAGTTCGGCGTGGTGCTGATGGTGGGCGGCAACCTGCCTGGGCGGACCCGCACGCTGAGCATCGCGATCTACGACCGCATGCAGGCATTCGACGACCGCGGGGCGGCGACGATGGCGGCGGTGCTGCTGGCGGTGGCCGTGACGACCCTCGTCCTGACCTCCTGGCTCGCACCCGGACGGGCGCGTCGTGGCTGAGGCCGGCCTGCACGTGCGGCTGCGCCAGGTGGCGCCAGTGCCACTCGATGTCGAGGTCCGCTGCGCGGCAGGCGACGTCCTGGCGATCTTCGGTCCCTCGGGCAGCGGCAAGACGTCGATCCTGCGCGCCATCGCCGGGCTGGCCACGGTCGCCGACGGCCATGTGCGGGTGGACGGCACCACATGGCTCGACACGACCTCGGGCATCGCCCTGCCCCCCCATCGCCGCGCGGTCGGCGTCGTCTTTCAGGAGTACGCGCTCTTTCCTCACCTCGACGTCCGGCAGAACGTGATGATCGCGCTCTGGCACCGGCCGCGCGCCGAGCGCCGCGCGCGGGCCGACGCCCTGCTCGATACACTGCGCCTGGCCGATCGGGCCGAGCGCCCGATTGCCGATCTGTCGGGGGGCGAGCGTCAGCGCGTCGCGGTGGCCAGGGCGCTGGCGCGCGATCCGCAGGTGTTGTTGCTCGACGAGCCCTTCGCCGCACTTGATCGCAAACTCCGCGGTCAGTTGCAGGACGAGATCGACGAGATCCGCGCCTCGCTGTCGATCCCGGTGGTTCTGGTCACCCACGACTTCGGCGATGTCGTGCGACTGGCCTCGCACCTGCTGCTGCTGCACGAGGGCCGTGCCGTGGCCAGCGGGCCGTTACACGCGCTCGCCAGCCGCGCCGACCTGCCCTGGCTGCGCGATCAGGTAGGGCTTGGCAGCGTGATCGATGCCGTCGTGCACGCGGTTGACGCCACGCGCGGCCTGGCCACGCTCGCAAGCGCTGTGGGCACGCTCGTCGCTCCGTCCGGTTCGCTCGTCGCGGGCATGGCCGTGCGTGTCCGGATCCCGGCGCGGGAGGTCATCCTGGCCAGTGAGGCGCCGTCCGGACTGAGTCTGCACAACGTCATGGCCGGCACCGTGCTCGGCTGTGTGGATGACGAGGCCACCGGCACTGTCGCAGTCCGACTCGGTCTCGGCCGCGGTGTCGTCCTCGCGGAAGTCACCCGCGACGCCATCGCCCGCCTGGGCATTGCGCCCGGGCGTTCGATCCACGCGCTGGTGAAGTCGGTGTCGCTCGAAGTGCGGCGTACCCAAGGTCCTACTGGATAGGGCCGCGGTCCAGCTGGTCTATGGCCCGCCCCGTGCAGCAGGTGAGCATGCTGCGGGTGTCCGCTTCCAGTGCATGCACGTTCGCGCGATCGGCAGCGACGCGTATGGGCGAGGGGTTGGCATCAGGTCTGCACAACCGTGCCGCGAGTGGCGGCGTCGGTGCATGAGCATGTCGGCGCCTGTCTCAGACATGAAGACAGCAAGAAAAGTGGAGTGGACTGCATGAATCGAACTGAAGCCGTACAAGATCTCGTCAACAGCAGCGTGTCGCGGCGTCGATTTGCCCGATTCATGGCCCTCGGCAGCGCCGCGGCAGCGGGCGTCGCCATGACGCCTTGGCAGCAGGAGACGCACGCGCAGAGCCTGACCGACGTCGACATCCTCAACTTCGCGCTCAACCTCGAGTACCTCGAGGCCGAGTTCTACACCGTGGCAACGACCGGGCAGCGCATCAGCGACGTCGGCATCGGCATCACGGGTTCGGGCCGCGCCGGTGAGACGGTCGGCGGCAGCCGCGTGGCGCTCAACGATCGCAACATGACGATCGCCATGCAGATCGCCATCGATGAGCGCGCTCACGTGGCCTTCCTGCGCCAGGCGCTCGGCGCTGCTGCCGTCGCCAAGCCCGCGATCAACCTCGCGGCCCTTGGCGTGGGTTTCAACAACACGAACGAATTCCTCATCGTCGGTCGCGCGTTCGAGGACCTGGGTGTCAGCGCGTACGGCGGAGCGGCGGCGGCCATCAGCAGCCGCGCCATCCTGACGGCTGCCGCGCGCATCGCCTTGACCGAGGCACAGCACGCCGGCATCCTCCGCTTGCTCATCAGCGATGCTGGCGTCGCGGTGCCCATGGTGGACGCGCTCGATGTGCCGCCCCTGGCATCGCCCAATGGCCGGCTGTTCCAGGTCGATGGAGCGGGCCTGTCCACGGTGCGCACGCCGTCGCAGGTGCTGGCCGTGGCCTACGCATCCAGCAAAGCGGGGACGCGGTCCGGGGGCTTTTTCCCCAATGGCGTCAACGGCACCATCGCCAGCGTCTAACCTCAGACCCGCGAGTGATGGAGATGGCCCAGCTTCGGCTGGGCCATCTCCATTTGTGTCCTGCCGGTCCTCACGGGCGTGAGCCGAGACATCCGCTGTTTGTCTCCCGTCGTAGCCCTTCTAGCGGTGGGCCAACTACGCCCGCGCTTGGTTCCGGAGGCGCAGGCGTGATTGATGTCGTGAAACAGGGCCAGGCGTGGACGGTGATCCGCGACGACGGCGAGCTCATCAGGCACACACGCGTGGCCGCGGTCCACCGACTGCAGTCGGCGGCGGTCGCTGCGGCGCTGCGGTACTCGGCCTTGACCGGAGAGCGCGTGGCCCCGGGCCTGGTCCCGGGCCTGATTCCGGGGCGGACTGAGCCGTGACCCAGAGCGCCAGGCCCTTGTCGTCGCTACTTCCGAGTCAGCTCCCGGTAGTTGGTCAGGGTGATGCCGCGTCGCTCGATCACGGCGCGGACCTTCGGGCTGGTCCACATCTCGACGTTGGCACTGCGGTCTGCAGCGACATGCTCGTAGCCCCGGTGACCGATGGCCTGCATCTCGGGGTCGTTGGTGGACCCGTGGTCGATCTGCAGCCAGAGCCCGGGCTCCAGCGTCTCCAGCCGTGCCGCAAGCTTGTCGGCCTTGACCGCGCCGCTGTCGGTGTTGTCGTAGATGCGACCGATAGACTTGACGCCGAGGTCCATCGGCTGGACCAATCCGTACTCGGCGGTCAACTTCGCCGCAAGGTCACGCACTTCGGGTGCAAGCACCGTGAAACCCATGTGGTACCAGGTGTAGGTGGCCTGCGGCAGATGCTTTTTGGCCGCGTCGAGCTGCGCGCGCAGTTCCCGCTCAATCTCGTGAAGTTTCCAGGGCGCTTCCTTGATGCTGGTGCGGGCCGCGTAGCCTGGCCGCGGGACCACGGTCGGAAAGAAGTAGCCGTCGGCGTCGACGATCGAGGCCGCATATGTCAGCGGGCGCCACTTCACCTGGTCCCACTCGCTGGTGATCGCCAGGTGGACACCGACGTCCAACCCGGGATTGTCGGCCAGCATCCTGGCGGCTTCGAGGAACCATGGTCCGGCGACGATCACGTTGGTCGTGCGCAGGATGCCGTCCCTGTAGGCGGCAATGGTGCCGACGTTGATCCCGTGCGCCGCGCCCATGTCGTCGCCTTTGACGATCAGGCGAATGCCGGTCGGGGCCACGGGCTGCATGAGCAGCGTCGCGAGGGCAAGAGCGAGCACGGGGAGACGCATGGCTGCCGATTCTACTCCTGCAGCGTGGACCACTCAGCCCCGCGTACCGGCGGCATACCGTCGGCCGCTTCGTGCTCTACTCACGGCATGAGCAATCCACAACCAGACGACCCGAAGAACCCGGCGGGTAAGCCACAGGGCACGCTACGCGACCAGCAGGCCACGATGGAGGGCGAAGGGCAACCAGCCCCGCCACCGCCCGACGCCGACCGGCCCACCGATCCCACCGTGAACGCCGCGGCGATCTTCGAGAAGCTCGAGGAGCAGGTCGCCTCCGAGCGAGGCGACGACGCCCCTAATCCTGCGGCACCGAAGCCGAACCACGACTAGAGCGAGACGAGGTCCGCGCGTCGTCTCCGCGTCGATTTGACGCGTCGCGCATCAGGACACATACTCCCCGACATGCTCAAGATGTTGGGTGCGTACGCGCTTGCCAAGTTGCTGGGTTTCGGGATCATCGGCGCCATCGTGATTTACCTGCTGCTCGGCGTCATCACGTAGCGCTTCGAGGAGGCGCGCCTGGCCCGGCGCGGCGGTCACGGTCGCTTGACCGCGACGCCGGCCGGGCACGTGCGTGCGTCGATCTGCTCGATCTTGTCCTTGAAGGCGCGGACCCACCCGTCGACGAGGCGGGACTGCTCGGGCCCTGTCGCCCCGACGCGCGCAGGGAACCGGGCCACGGTGAACAGCTGTTGCAGCTGCCGGTCCGTGAGCCGATGCAGGAGACGCGACAGGAACTGACGCCCTTCCTCTGAAATGACCGGGTTGTCCAGCGTTCCCGTGAGCGAACGCGGCATGTTGGCACGACACCCGGATGGGTCGGCCCAGATGCGGGCACCCGACCATGCCTCCAGATTGACGCTGCTCGGGCCATCGCGATTGAGGGCATTGGCCACGCCGAACGTCCGTCCGGCGTCGTCGATGAACATGAATGGCCGCGGGCACGGCTGGCCTCGCGTCGGGCGGCCGTCACAGACCAGGCGCTGCTGATCGTATTTGCTGTCGGTGTGCTGCAGCATGACCGCCAGCAGCGTCAGGGCGTCGCGCTCGGCGCGCGATGCGCCGCCCCTGGCGGGATCCACGTCGTCGAGTTCCTGCCAGCTCCATCCGTCGCCGGCCGCCCCAGGGGCATGCCCGGGACGGCGCCGCTCAATCGTGGCGACATCGAAGAGCCGGACGTCGCTCGTCGTTGCGGCCAGCCCGCGCTCATCGGGACAGCCGCGGCAGCGCACGCGCACCGGATACACACGGTCGGCGCCAAACCCCAGGGCCCATAGCAGGCGCGATGCGGCCACTTCTGCGAACACCTCGCCGTTGTCCCGTCCGTACTTCACTTTCACCGTCTCGCCGCTGCTCAGGGTGCAGAGGAACTTCGGGGTATTGCCGCCCAGACGGTCCGGACGATAGGTGCAGTCGAGCAGGGCTTCTGGAGGCGGGGCGTGCCGCCCTCCGGGGCCGCGGCGCAGGTCCATCGATCCGACGTCGGTTCGCGACCACACCCGGCCACTGGCGATGGCCGTGCGCCGGACGACCAGTTCGGCGGCCTCGGGGGACTGCGTGGACCGCAGCGCGCAGGCGGAGGCCAGAGACACGGCCATGCCGAGCAGCAGGCTGCCGACCATGTGGCGGCCTGGCCCGCGGATGCGACGCCACCGGTTCAAGGCACGGCTCCAGCCGACGGCGCGGGTCGCCCTGTGGTCTCGACGCGCGCGAACTGGCCCGCGTCGACGACCGTTCCATCGGTGGCAATGGCATTGAAGACCAGGCGGTCGTCGAGGATCTCGATGGCCAGGAAGACGTTGGCGTCGTCAACGATGCGGGCCGAGAACGGCAGCCCGGATCGAGCGCCGCCCTTCCGCAGCTTCCCACCGGAGCCGGCCACGAAGTGCAGGATCCCGTGTTGCGGCTTCATCCGCTCGTAGATGTGGTCGTGACCAGTCAGCACCAGGTCCACGCCATGGGCGGTAAACATTGGCTCCAGGGTCTTGCGCAGTCCCTCATCGGATCCGTGCGTCCGGCCGGAGGAGTAGAGCGGGTGATGCTGGAACACGATCTTCCACCGTTCGCGCGTGTTGTCGAGCTGCTTGCCGAGCCAGTCCAGTTGCTTGGGCTCCATGTACGTGCTTTCGAGCGCGAAGAAGCGCACGTCCTGTTTCGGAGCCTTGAACGAGTAGAAGAGATGCCCGTCCATGTTGAACAGCTTGTAGAACCGCTGTTCGCGCGCATCGTGGTTGCCAAGCGCTGCGTAGAACTTGACGCCAGCGTCGAGCAGTGGCTTGTACGGATCCTCGAACTTGCGCTTGAAGTCCTGCGGCCGGTCCGATCCATAGATGTTGTCGCCAACCAGGACGACGAGTTCGAAGGGGAATCGCTCGTGCACGGTGGCCATCCGCTCGGCAAGTCGATACTGGTCGCTACTGCCGGTCCCGAAATCGCCGAGGACGACGAACTTGAGCGAGTCCTTGGCGTTGGGTAGCTCCAGACGTGGGCCGGCTGCGGCCGGGGCGGGTTGTGTCAGGGCCGGCGCCGCGAGCGGCGCGTGGGTGCGGGTGAGGTCGGGTGCCGTCGAAGTTGCGACGAGACCGGCCGCGGTGGCGGCCGCAGCAGCCAGGGAGAGCACGACGAGGCAAAAGGGCAGGACGTTCACCACGGCGTCACCTCGGGAGGGCCCGCGCAAGGTAGTCGACGACGATGTGCGCGTCGGGATCGAGCAGGATCAGCGTCTCGCCGACGAAGCGGTACTCCAGCTGCGGTGGCAACGCAGGGAGCTGCTTGAGCACGTCGGGCGGCATGGTGCTCAGGGGCACCACGTCGGGATAGGGCGCGTTGACCGCCATCCGGACCCTGCCGCTCGGGTTGTCGTCCATGAGTGACTCCCGCAGACGTCTCCGGGCCTGCCGGTCGCGGAACAGGCGCGCGAGCAGGCGTCGGATCAGGGACTGCGCGGCTGGCGTGAAGAGGTCGCCGGCCCGCGCGTCGACGCGCGCCGCCGTGATGCCTGCGGCCAGCGCCCGCTGGTAGGCATGGATCTGGGCCGGCGACGACTCGGCCGCCAGCGCCGGCAGCGAGCCAGCCACCTTCTGGTGCAGCGCTCCGTAGTCCCTGGTCCGCTCCGCGAACCCGGCCATCGTGGTGGCGTCGGCATTGGCCGCGCGTTGTCTGGCTTGATGCGTGACGGCGGCGGCTGCAGGGCCGACCCCTGCATCAGCGAGCAGCAGCGCGACGGCCAGCATGCCGGCAGCGCGGGTGCAAGACGTCCGGTTCCCGAGATGGCTCACGTAAGATTCCCCTTGCGGCTCAAAGCCAGCAACAGCCGTGCCAGCAGCAGACCGCCTCGGATGTGGCGGAGAGGTGGCGCGTGCGCACAGGCATCGGCGGCGTGGTCGTCTGGCTGGCGTAAGAACGCCGTCAGTTGATGCAATTCCATTCACCGGTCCGACCCGCGCCTCCGACGTCGCCGGTAGCAAGCAGGGATGCGGGCGAATGAGTTGGCGGCGCGCCGGCACGCAAAGAATTATTTTCTCCGGTCTGCAGAGTTGGTATATAAGGTCCCATCCGTTCGACCAGATAGAACACCCGGGTACGCTTCCGGTTGCCGCCTTCACGCGGGGGGACACCATGGCCCGAATCAACTGCGACCCCTACGAGGGCGGGCATCTCTTCGTGCTCGTCAACCGAGTTACGTGCCTGTTCGACACCGAGGCCGAAGCGATGTCTTCGGTGCGGGCGCTCGAAGAGGCGGGGGTCTTGACCGAGGACATCGACGTCTTCGTTGGCGAGGCGGGCGCGCAGTGTCTCGACCTGTCTGGCCGCGGGCACGGCCGGGCCGTCCGGCTGCTGCGGTCGATCGAGGACGCCGTCAGCGACATGGGCGAAACCAGCCAGCGGATCGACGAGGCGCTGCGCAGAGGGGAGTCGCTGGTCTGCGTCAAGCTGCACAAGCGGCCGCTGCTGGACCACGACGCCGAGGGCCGCGTCCATGTCGTGTTGTTCGAGCGCCAGAACGACGAGAAGAACCGCGCGCTGGGCGTGCTCAAGGCCCTGCACGCGCACGAGATTCACTACTGGGGTGCGTGGAGCGTTGAAGATGTGCCCTCGTCCTGAGCACGCGGGCGAGCGCGGGCGGCCAGACCGCCGGGGTACGCGATGAGCACCGAGCATGCTCCCGGGGCGACGGGCGCGCCGGCCCGCCGCGGCCCCTCGGTCGATCTCGACCCGAACGGCATCGTCGCGGGCAAGAGTCCCGACCGGCAGCGGCGGCAGTTTCTGAACTACGCGTTCTACCGGCTCGATCCGGCATTTCGGCGGCTGCCAGACCAGGAGCAGCGCGAGGCCGCACACGCGTTCATCGAACTGGTGCGGAGCTGGGAGCTGATCGATGACGTGATCCTCCGCACGTACTCACTCGTGGGCCTGCGTGCGGACGTGGACTTCATGCTCTGGCGTATCGCGTTCGACCCGCTGTCCTTCCAGATGATGGAGGCAGCACTCAGGCGGTCGCGGTTGGGGGCCTACCTGTCGCCGGTGTACAGCTTCCTCTCGATGCAGCGGCGATCGCCGTACGTCAACAAGATGAAGGGTGCCGGCGAGGGCGTCGAGTTGTTGCCGGGTGAAGGCAAGTATCTGTTTGTGTACCCCTTCACCAAGACACGCGCCTGGTATCGCCTGTCGCCCCATGCGCGGCAGGGGATGATGGACGAGCACATCGCGGCGTCTGCGCCCTTCAAGGGCGTGCATCTGAACACCAGCTACAGCTACGGCATCGACGATCAGGATTTCGTCGTGGCGTTCGACTCGGATTACCCGCAGGAGTTCGTCGATCTGGTCGGACGGCTGCGGTACACGGAGGCCAGCCTCTTCACGCACCGGGACACGCCGATGTTTGCCTGCACCAAGGCGCCCATCGAAGCCATCCTGGCGCAACTGGCCAATATCGACTGACGCGAGTGCTGCCAATGGCGGCAGAGGAGTGCCGATGATCAAGGAGCCGACCATGCGGGTATTGGAAAAGACGTTCCGACTGGCAGCCGTGCTGGCCGCGGTGTCATTGTGTCCGGCGGTCGCGGGTGCGGCCTCGACCATCAACGGGACCATCACCTTCGAAGGCAAGGCGCCGACGCTGAGGGCGCTGTCGATGGACGCCGACCCTGCCTGCGCCAAGAAACACACCGGACCTGTCGCCAACGAGATGCTCGCCCTCGGCAAGGGCAACACCATGGGCAACATCCTGGTGTGGGTCTCCAAGGGCCTGCCGGCCGGCAAGTCCTGGCCGGTGCCCAAGACGCCGGTCGTCCTCGATCAGAACGGCTGCCAGTACAAGCCGCACGTGATGGGGATCATGGTCGGCCAGGCGTATCGGATTCTCAACTCCGATGGCGTGCTCCACAACATCCACACCCTGCCCAAGGTCAATCCGGCCTTCAACAAGGGGATGCCGGCCTCGCTCAAGGAGACCTCGACCACGTTTACCAAGCCCGAAGCGGTGTTTCACATCAAGTGCGATGTCCACCCGTGGATGAGCGCGTACGTCGCCGTCTACACGCATCCGTTCTTCTCGGTCACGGGCACCGATGGCAAGTTCAGCATCGCCGGCCTCGAGGCCGGGACCTACGAGATCACCGCCTGGCACGAGAAGCTGGGAACGCAGACCGCCTCGGTCACCGTGGCGGGCACCGACACCAAGGCCCAGAACTTCACGTTTGCGGTCGGCGGCGCGAAGTAGTCGGAAGAGCCGCCATGACTCAGCCAGGAGCTGTCACCGCACCGCCGCCGCGCGCCGCACACCAGGCCGACGTCCATCACGGCGACCACGAGAGCCTGGGATTCTGGCGCCAGTACGTCTTCTCGGTCGACCACAAGGTCATCGGCATCCAGTACGCGATCACCGGCCTGCTGTTCCTGCTCTTCGGCTTCACGCTGATGATGCTGATGCGCTGGCAGTTGGCGTATCCGGACTCGCCGCTGCCAGCGCTCGGCGCGATCATCGGCGAGTCGAGGATGCCCGGCGGGACGATCCTGCCCGAGTTCTACAACGAGCTCGGCGCCATGCACGGCACCATCATGGTGTTCCTCGGAGTCGTCCCGCTCGCGGTGGGCGGGTTTGGCAACTTCGTGCTGCCGCTCCAGATCGGAGCCCCGGACATGGCGTTTCCGAGGCTCAACATGGCGAGCTACTGGTTCTTCTTCGTCGGTGGCATGATCATGCTCCTGAGCTTCCTCGTGCCGGGGGGCGCCGCGCAGTCTGGCTGGACCTCGTACGCGCCGCTCTCCAACCTCGCGGGCTCGGGTCAAACGGTATGGCTCATCGGGATGATCTTCCTGATCACCTCGTCGCTGCTCGGCGCGATCAACTTCATCACCACCACGATCCAGTTGCGGGTGGAGGGTCTCACGTTCATGAGATTCCCCTTCTTCGTGTGGGCGCAGCTGGTCACCTCGTTCCTGCTGCTGCTGGCGTTCCCGCCGCTGGAAGCCGCGGCGGTCATGCAGTTGATGGATCGTCTGGCCGGCAGCAGCTTCTTCCTGCCGAGCGGGCTGGTGGTCAGCGGCCAGGTGCTGACCGTGGCCGGTGGAGGCAACCCGCTGCTCTGGCAGCACCTGTTCTGGTTCCTCGCGCACCCGGAGGTCTACGTCCTCATCCTGCCAGCGATGGGCATCGTCGCCGAGATCATCGCCAACAACACGCGCAAGCCCCTGTGGGGCTACCGCTCGATGGTCTACTCGCTGATCTTCCTCGGCTTCATGTCGTTTGTCGTCTGGGCGCACCACATGTTCATGACCGGCATGGGGACGACGATGGCGTCGTTCTTCCAGACGACCACGATGATCATCTCGCTGTGGGGCGGGTCGATCCGCTTCAACACGCCGATGCTGTTCGCGCTGGCCTTCCTGCCGATGTTTGGCATCGGTGGCCTGACCGGTCTGCCGCTCGGCCTCAACATCACCGACATCCCGCTGCACGACACGTATTACGTGATCGGTCACTTCCACTACGTGGTCGCCCCTGGCACCATCTTTGCGCTGTTTGCCGGGGTCTATTACTGGTTTCCGAAGGCGACCGGGCGGATGATGAACGAGACCCTGGGCAAGATCCACTTTGCCGGCTCGCTGGTGTGCATGAACGTCGTCTTCATGCCCATGTTCATCGTCGGACTCGCCGGCGTGTCGCGGCGCCTGTTCGATGGGGGCGCGTCCTACGACTTCGCCCAGCCGATCCTGCACTGGAACATCGTCTCGTCGTGGGGCGCGTGGACGCTCGGCATCTTCCAGATTCCGTTCATCTTCAACTTCTTCTGGAGTATCTGGAAGGGAGAGAAGGTGGACCGCAACCCCTGGCAGGCGACCACGCTCGAGTGGACCGCGCCGTCGCCGCCACCACATGGCAACTTCCTCGAGACGCCACAGGTGCACCGCGGACCCTACGAGTACAGCGTGCCGGGTGCGTCCAGGGATTACCTGCCGCAGAGCGAGGCCTGACCAGATGGAGATTCCTTACACCGTCGAGCCGCGCCGCGATACGGGCCTGACCAACGGCCGCATCGGCATTTGGCTCTTCCTGGCGTCGGAGGTGATGCTGTTTGGCGCCCTGTTTGCCAGCTACATCCTGATTCGCACGGGCGCGCCGAGTTGGCCGAGAGGCGACAGCATCCTCAACGTGCCGCTGGCCACGTTCAACACGCTCGTCCTGATCACCTCCTCGGTGACCATGGTGATGGCCTGGGCCTCACTGGTGCGCAACCGGTTCCCGACCTTCCGGTTGTACATGGCGGCAACCATTCTGCTCGGCTGCGTCTTCCTCGTCGTCAAGTACTTCGAGTACAGCCACAAGTTCCACCATGGGCTCTATCCGAGCACCAACAATTTCCTCGCCATCTACTTCACGCTGACCGGACTGCACATGCTGCACGTGGCCGGAGGGATCGCGATGAACGCGTGGTTCCTGGGTCCCGGGGCAAAGCAATGGACGACCAATCCCGTGTGGTTCACCAACCGGGTCGAGCACTCGGGCCTGTTCTGGCATTTCGTCGACCTGGTCTGGATCTTCCTGTTCCCGACCCTGTACCTGCTGTAGGCGGCCACCCATGTCGAGCGACCACGCAGCGCCATCCCTGGCCCACGACCACGACCACGACATCGACAGGCAGGTGAAGATCTACCTGACGGTCTTTGTCGCGCTCATGGTCCTGACCGTCGTCACCGTGGCGATCTCATACCTTCACATGCGGCCGTCGATGGCGATTGCCGTGGCGCTGCTGGTGGCCACCGTGAAGGGGTCACTGGTGGCGTGCTACTTCATGCACCTCATCGCCGAGAAACGGCTGATCCACCTCGTGCTGGCGATCACCGCCATCACCTTCGTCGCCTTGCTGGTCCTGCCGATCGTCACCCACGGCAGCGGCTTCTGGATCGAGCCATGAACCTGAGGTGGTTCCACGCGCTGCTGATCCTGCTCTCGGCACTGCTCGCCGTGGTGTTCGGGACGTGGTGCCTGGGACAGTACGGGCGCGGCGGCGGGAGCGCGAATGTGGTCGCCGCGGTAGCCTCGTTCGCCCTGTCGCTCGGTCTGGTCGCCTACGACTCGTGGTTCCTGCGCAAGACGAGGGCGCTGCGATGATCACCACCCTGCTCGCCTGCTCGATGTGCTTCGGGGCCGAAGAAACGTCGATGATCGACGGCACCAGGCTCGGCATCCTGGTGATGCTTGGAATCACCTTTGCCGTGCAGGGTGGATTCCTCGGCTTCTTCCTCTATCTGCGCCGGCGGGCCAAGCAACTGGCGCAGAGCGACCTGGACATGGAGTGGGCCCAACTCCAGCAAACGTCGAGGACACCATGACTGACTGGCTCGGACTCCCTGCGCTTGCCGCAGAACATGGCGGGCAGATCGATAGCCTGATCGGCTGGATCCATGTGTTCATGCTCATCCTGTTTGTCGGCTGGGGTGGGTTCTTCACCTACTGCCTGATTCGTTTCCGGCGGTCACGGCACCCGGTGGCCGACTACACCGGGGTCAAGTCGCACCGGTCCTCGTATCTCGAGGTGGCCGTGGCTGTCGTGGAGGCGGTGCTGCTGTTCGGCTTCGCCATTCCGCTCTGGGCCGCGCGGGTCGACCGCAGGCCTCCGGAGAACCAGGCGCTCGTGGTGCAGGTAACCGGTGAGCAGTTCGCCTGGAACATCCACTATGCCGGCACCGACCGAATCTTCGGGCGCACCGACATCGCGCTGATCGACCTCCAGGCCAACCCCCTGGGACTCGACCAATCAGACCCGGCTGCCAAAGACGACGTGACCACCCTCAATCAGATGTATCTGCCGGTCAACACGCCGGTGATCATCAAGCTGCGGAGCAAGGACGTCATCCATAGCTTCGGCGTCCCCGAGTTTCGCGTCAAACAGGACGCCATCCCCGGGTTCACGATCCCGATCTGGTTCGTGCCCACCGTCACGACCGAGGAGATGCGCGCGCGCAAGAACAACCCGGCGTTTCAGTACGAGATCGCCTGCGCGCAGCTGTGTGGGCTGGGCCATGCCAGGATGCGCGGCTTTGTCACGGTGCAGAGCGCCGCGGAGTTCCAGGCGTGGTTGGACGAGCAGATCAGCCTGCAGAGCGAGCCGGACCCCTTCCGGTAGGCGTGGTCCCGGGCCATCGGCGGCCTAGCCGAACATCTTCGGGGTCGGCATCCGGGCCCGTATGCGTTCGAGTTCTTCCACGGTCACCCGGTCGAGGCCGCCCTTGCGGCAGGTGTCTTCGACGGCCCTGACGACCATCCCCCGGACAAACGCCGGGATCTTCTTCATGCGCGCGGTCGCCGCCTCGTCCCACGCGATCATCGTCGGCGATTCGGGGCCGTACTCGAGCGCGGGCAGCCTTTGCAGCGCCGCGGCGGACAGGCGGGTCCCCTCGCCCTCGCTGTGGTCGGGGCTGCGGCGGGGAGCGAGCAGCGGCGAACCGGCGAACGTGCCAGGCACGTGCGTGCAGAGGGGATCCTCGGCCATCAGGTCGCCGGTCATCCCATAGGCCCGCGCACGACACCCGCCGCAGTGGCCGTTCATCTCGCAGGCCCCGCAGCGCCCGCCAAGCGACGTGCGGCGTCGCACCTCGGTGAACAGCTCGGACGATGTCCAGAGCTCGTCAAGGCTCGCGCTGCGAAGGGAACCGGCAAAGACCGGCAGGTAAGGGCACGGCGTGACGTCCCCGTTGGGCCGTATGCCCATGTAGTGCGTCCCTGCCGGGCAGCCGCCGGCACCTCCGGAATAGGTCCTGATCCGGGTCGGTCCGGGCGAAGACAACCCCGCCGCCGATGTGCCGAGCCCGTCGTCGCCCTGGCGCCCGCTGGGGTCGGTGGCTCCCGCATCGGCCTGCCGGCTGGCGTGCTCCAGGACGGTCTTGATGTAGTGCGGCGCGCACTTGGCGTTGACGAGCATCCGGCCGTCGTACTTGTGCTGAATGCGGTACAGCGAGGCGAGTACCTGGTCGTACTGCGCGGGCGTGATGTCGGATACGAACTGTCCGCGTCCCGTTGGCACCAGGAAGTAGAGGTTCCAGACCTTCGCGGCAAGGCGTTCATACGCGAAGTCGGCAATCGCCTCGAGCTCGTCGAGGTTGTGCGACCCCGCCGTCGTCTGCACGATGAAGGGCAGGCGCGTCGCGTTGAGGATCGCCGCGCCTTCCACGGTGTTGCGCCAGGCGCCACGCACGTTCCTGAAGCGGTCGTGACGATCCGGATCGAGCGCGTCGAGCGACAGCGACAGGCCTCGCGCGCCGGCCGCGGCCAGGCGCTGTGCCAGGTTCTCGGTGATGCGGACCCCGTTGGTGCCGACGACGACCCACAACTCGCGCTCTGCCGCGCGCTGGACGATCTCGAGGATGTCCCGCCGCAACAGGGGCTCGCCGCCCGTCAGGATGGTCACGCATTCGGGCGCGAAGGTGGCGAGCTGGTCGATGACCTTGAAGCAGTCCTCGGTGCCGAGCTCACTGCGATCGGCGAAGTTGTCGGTGTTGAGTTGAGGCGTGCTGCCGGCGTCGAGATAGCAGTGCTCGCAGGCGAGGTTGCAGCGGTACGTGAGGTTCCAGGAGACGACGTACGGTCTGGCGAAGTCCATGCAATCACATGCCGAAAAAGTCGCGAGCCGCGTCGAGGAGGGTCTCGTCGACCTCGAAGGCGCCTCGCTCCTGCGCGAACTTCTCGATGCCCGTGCGCGCCATCGGGCGGACGAACTCAGGGATGTTGGCCAGCCTGGCTTCCGCGCCCGCCGTCCACCGGACAGGCGTCGGCAGGTGCAGGCCGCCGTCCTGGGCGCCCGGGATCATTGCCGCGAACGGGCACTTGCCGCCGGCCGCGGCCGCGTCGGCTGACGCGCTGCCCTGACCGGCGGGCGCTCCATCGGCGCCGGCGCGGTCTGGGCCGATGCGCACGCCGAGCGACTGGACCACCTGCGTTTCGTAGGCATTGGTCAGCATCGCCATCTCGTATCCGCACTCCGGACAGGCGTAGACCACCGCCAGCGAGCCACGCTCCGGTGGCCCGAGAGATTGGAGCTTCATCGGGCTGTCGCACGGAACACAGAGAAATTTCATTGGTCCAACTCCTGCCTCGCATCGAGGTCATCGATCAGTCGCTGCGCGATCTGCGCCAGCGCCTGGCCGGCGGGCGTGTCGTGCGGTGTCTCGAGAGGCGTGCCCGCATCGCAGTGCTGTGCCAGTTCGGGGTCGAAGGGAACCGTGCCCAGGCAGGGAAGTCCGAGATCGACTGCTGCCGTCGAGGTGAAGAGCGGCTTGACGGTGTCGCAGCCGCGGCAGTAGTACCCGCTCATGTTCTCGACGTACCCGAGCAGGCGATTCGGGCCAGCCGAGAGCGCCGCCACCGAGCGGGCGACCACACCGCGAGCCACGTCGGACGGGATGGTCACGAGCAGGAACGCCGTCCGCGGCCCGAGGAAATCGGCGTACTGCACGGTGCGCTCGGCACCCGGCGGCAGGTCGAAGAGGAGCACGTCGAGCGAGCCCCAGTCACAGGCGCGCAGAATCTCGCTGAGCAGCGCGAACTCTCGCGTGGCACGCCACGTGTGCGACTCCCCATGGGCGGTGCTCTCGAACTCGAGGGCGTGCGACTCCGGCACAAGCGAGCCCATCGAGAACACGGCAATCCCGTTTCGCGTGCGCGGCAACGCCACCTTCGTGCGCCCCGGCACCAGGAGCGCATCCTGAACACCGGCCATGCGCGCCTGCGTGGGGCCGTTGAAGTCGGCGTCGAGGATGGCCACACGAAGACCACGGGCGCGGAGCGCGCCTGCCAGGTGCAGCGTCAAGGTGCTCTTGCCGACGCCGCCTTTGCCCGACCCCACCGCGACGAGGTGCCGCACGCCGGCGAGCCCGTCGGTGATGCTGGCGCGTTGTGCGGCGACCTGCTCGAGGACTCTCGACCCTCCGTCGCCGACGATGTCGTGATAGCTCTTCACGTCTGCTGGTCTCAGTCGGCGCGAGCCGGGTCGGACCCGGCCCTGGCCGCAAATAGAAGGTGGGCCCCATCGGGCTGGAAGCCGAGCCGTTCCAGGCACTCGTGCGAAAGCTCCCGTGGGTGCACTTTCGGCAAGCGGAACGTCCCGCGGTTGCGCGCGCGCAGCTGCGCCAACAGTCGCCTCACGCGCTCGCCCCCGTCCTCGACGCACGAACGAAGCGACACGATCTCCACATCGCCGCACGCGTCACCGTTCGCCTCTTCGGTCTGTGACGGGGAGGCGCGGTGCGTCACGTACAGGAGGTAGGCCTCGATGCGCTCGTCGGAGGCGATGGCGAGACCGGCGATGGCATCCTTCCGTGCCGTCAGCGTCTCCACCGAGCGCTGCCAGCAGGTCTCCTCGGCCTGGCCTTCGAGCAGGCCATTGGCCACAAGGTCATCCACCGAGACAGGGATCACGAACCGGCCGTCGGGCAGTGCCTCCGACGCCGTGCCTCCGCAGGCATCGCCCTGGTGACTCGGCAACACGTAGTCGATCAGGCGCGCCTCCTCGACGAAGCCGCTGGCGGCAAACAACCCGCACGCCGCCACGAGTGCCTCGGGGACCTCGGCCACGGTCCTCGGCGGACCGAGGATCGCCAGCTTGGAGGCCAACGACGTCAGCAGGTGCCGGCCGTGGTCCTGTCGCCGGTGATCGGGATGGACGGCGATCTTGTGGACCAGCGTGCCCGAGGACCGCTTGGCGCCAATCAGCACGCCGATCGGATCGGCACCGGCGAACGCGACCATGCAGCTGCTGCACCAGACCTGGCGCTCGCGAATCGACTGCTTGAACGCCACCGCGGTCATTGCCGGCTCACCAGGGAAGTGCGGTGACCAGCAGCGGTTCAGCGCGTCGGTGAGCAGCCCGATGTCGTCGCTGCGGCAGAAGCGATACGCCGCCATCAGCGCGATCGCACCTCGTTGAGATAGCCGCCGCCCGCCGGCTCGGAGGCCTCGCGACCTGCAGCGGCAGCGGGTGCCTGAGGCGAGGCAGCACCGCGTCCCGGCGTGGCGCCCTCGACCGCGGCTGGTGGTGCGGCCGGCCCGTCGCTTGCGGCGTGGGTGCTCACTCCGGCGACCGGCGCGTTGTAGGTGGCAATCATCTCCGCCATCATCCGCTTGCCGAACTCGATGCCGTCCTCGACCAGCGCCAGGTCGATCGACGTGGCGGCGCGCTCGTGCGCCAATTCCTCGACCCGCTCCTGCGTCTTGTTTCTCATGAAGCCGGCTGGCACGCGGAAGAGGCGTTGGGCCGCGTCGCCGCTCCAGGCAAAGGTCGAGATCAGCGGGTTCTTCTTGTCGTCGCGCGCGATCAACCGCGACTCGCTGCCTGTCGCCGCGTCCTCGGCGGCCGGTGCGCGCGCGGCATCGGCCGACGCACTCACGATCTCCAGCGGGGCGCCGGTCTCTTCCTCGATCACCTGGCGGGCGAAGTCCAGGGTGATGGCGTGCAGCTTCATCATCCGCGCCCGCTTCTCGACGCGGGCCTTGACGCGGCGACGCTGGTAGGCGTTCTTCATCGTCCAGAGACCCTTCCTGGCCTCCTCGGACCACCGCAGCTTGCGGCCGTCGTAGGTGGTCTCCTCCTGCAGCCCGCCTTCTACGGCCGCGATACGCTCGATCATCTCCCGGGAGATCACCTCGAAGTCATTGGCGCCGCAGACGGTGCACCGTACGGCGCCACTCTGCGTGGCCGCGACCCCACACGCCCGGCACATCGACACGGGTCCGGACCGCGCGCGCTCGAGCGCCACGGCCTCGGCCAGCGCCGTGGTTGCGGCCGAGGCGCTCTTCGGCATGAACCGGTCCATCGCTTCGTCGATCACCGCATTGGTGATCACCGAATGTCCCTTCTCGAGCGCCAGGCGAAGGACGCCGGTGCGCGCGATGCCCTTCACCTGATCGGGTACGTGCGTCATCCGTGCTTCGGCCTCGGGCGTCCAGCGGACGGTCTCCTCGGCGCGGACATCGAGGCGCGGGACCTCGAGGCGCGTCGAGAGAAGCACGTCGCAGAGCGACCCGCGGAGCACGTTCTCCGCGTTGCTGCCCAGGCCCGTTTCTTCCTTCGGGCTGTGCACGCCGATTCGCCCGAGGACGATCAGCCACGGCGACGTCTTGCGGGCGTGGTCGAGGATCTTCTGGAACGGCTTGCCGTCCAGCAGGGTCTTGCGCACCTCGACCCCGACCTCGTTGGCCATGCGCTCGCCGACTTCGAGATGCGACTGGTAGATCTGCGCCAGGCCGGTGTCGATGATCTCCTCGTGCAGCTGATTCTGCTCCTCGAAGCGAAACACCTTGGCCGCCTGCTCGGTGAGCACGTTGACGATGCCGTTGAAGACCGAGTAGTGCAGGTAGGGGTCGTAGACGGCCATCACTTCGACCTTCTTGCCGAAGGTGCGCGCCAGATCGATCGAGGTCATCAGCGCGCCGAACGACTGCGGACTGCCGTCGATGCCGACCAGGATCGTGTCTCGATCGGCTTCGCCCGGTTCCGGCACGTGCTTGACGACCCAGACGTCTCGATCCGCCTGACGCGCCACGCGTTCGCAGACCGATCCAATCACGCTGTCGCGGGCGCGGCCGATCCCGAGCGACCCGATCACCACCAGGTCGTGCGCTGAGCCAGCCAGGTCCTTCAGAATCTCGGTGTGATGCTTGCCATCCATCATCCGCGACTCGAAGGCCAGGCCCGACGCCACGCAGGCCTTCGACATGCCCTCGAGATAACTGTCGGAGATCAGCTTGAGCCCCATGGTGATCAGGCTGTCGTGAATCTTGCGCTGACGCTCCAGTTCCACTTCGTCGATGTACTCCTCCGGCAGCGTGTACTCCATCTGCCGGAAGCGATAGTCGTGCAGCTTGGCGGCGTACACGTGGCATCCGACCAGCTTGGCCTCGTACGCCTTGCCCAGCCCGACGGCACACGTGACGGCGCGATTGGAGTGATCGGAGTTGTCAACGGGAACGTAGATGCTTTTGTACATGAATCCTCCGGCGGCAACTCACCCGTGGGTGGTTGCCGATTGCCTCGGTTCGCTGAGCTCGCCGCGATCGCGAGAGCCATGACGCCACCGTACCCAGCCGACCACCGCCAGCTCGAGAACCAGGATGGACAGCGCCGTCGTGACCATCGGGCCGATCGCCGACGGGATGTTCCTGGGTTCGAGGTAGATCGACTGCCACAACGTGAGGCCGCGCCGGTTGCCGCGCTCGCGAGACGCACCGTCCCACACCGAGAAGGCGATAGGCAGGAACTCGCCCGCCGTGAACGGCGCAGCCGCCTCCGGGCGAAGCGGCCGCGTGAAGATCACCGACCATTCGCCGTTGTCGTAACTGGCCACGCCGGTCACCCCGCCCGCCTCCTGCACGGTGAGGCTGCTGCTGCCCTTGCCGGTGAACTGCTGCGGACTCGCGCTGGCCAGGTCGAAGAACCACAGATCGACCGACCCCTGCTGGTCGCCGAAGATGAAATAGGGCTTGATCGCGCCGGTGGGCGTCGCCGACGGAACCTGGATCGCCACGGCGTCGGAGAACTCGGCTGGCGCCTCGCCTTCCGCTCCCGCTTCCGCGAAGGGGTCCTCCTCGGCCGCTCCGAACGGGTTGTCCTCAGACGGCGCGTCGGCTGCGGGCGCGCCGTCCTCCTCCTCTGGTGGCACCGTCAGCGACGGCCCGTTGGTGCCTGACTGCTGTGCGCTCATGTCGTGCCACCGCACCAGCATGGCCACCGACGTGTCGTCGTAGATCGCCTGTACGGTCACCGACGTGGCCGGTGGATGGAACGCGCGCCCCGGCTCCATGATCTGGCCGACGATCGGGAAGCGGGCCGCCGGGGCCGCGGCAAAGCTCGCGGCGCCCTTGCTGAGGTCGATCGGCGCGCCGGCGTACTTGGCGACGACCAGGTTGGTGTACGCAGGTCCGTCGCTGCCAGAGAGCGACGCGATGTAGTCGGTGATCGCCCACCGCTGCTCGGCAGTGAGCCCATCCACGAAGGCCGGCATCGGCGTGCCGTTGAAGCCCGTGCTCATCGTGCGGAAGATGTCCTCACGCGACGAGCCCGCCCTGAAGGTCCATCGCTGCGCCAGGTTGGCCGCGCGGATCGGATGGTCCCAGTCGTCCTTCAACGTCGGCGCCGACGGCCCGTCGCCGCGGCCCAGGGTGCCGTGGCAGCGCGCGCAGCCTGTCTCGTCGTACAGCGCCTTGCCCTTGGCAATCGACTCGGCGGTGGCCGCAGGCGCAGACGGCATCGTCACCGGCTGTGGCACCCGCTCGGCGTTGGTGAAGTCTGGCGAGAACGTCGTGATGAAGTACGCGAGGTTGGTGACCTCCTGATCGGACAGCTTGGGCCAGGCGGGCATCGAGGTGTACGGCATGCCACGCCGGATGATGTTGACCAGGTCCTGGTGGGTGGGCAGCGACCCGTTGGGCGTCGTCCGCACCTTGAACTTGCCCGTCGTGAAGTTGCGCGGCCGTGGCTCGAGACGGGACGCGGCATAGCCCTCCCCGTCGCCGTTCTCGCCGTGACACTGCGCGCAATACTTGTCGTAGAGCGGCTTGCCTGCCTTCCGCTGCGCCTCGGTGCCGACGTCGGGGGCCTGCGCCGATAGCGATGCGCTCGACAGCCCCCACCCGAGTCCGACCAGCACGAGGGCGCCTCCGCGCGCCAAGAGACGCCCGGTCACTGGTGGGCCGCCTCTCGGCCGCGTGGCTTCTGCCCGGTGAAATCGTAGAGAAACAGGATCGCCTCCCACATCTCCTCTTCCTTCAGGATCTTTTCCCACGCGGGCATCGCCGTGTCCCATGGCCCGCCTTCCTCGGGAAGCCCCGGCCCGCCCTTGGCCACGCGCCACAAGAGGAACGAGTCGCGCAACCCCGCGATCGTCCCATCGGTGAAGTTGGTCGGTACCGGGTCCAGGCCATGCGAGAACATCCCATTGCCGGACAGGTCGTCGCCGTGGCAGAACACGCAGTTCCGGTAATAGACCTGACGTCCGTTCTCGACGTGCGTCCGGAACTCCGCGGGATTGGATCGCTCGAGGCCGAGGAACGGATTCTCCGCCGCGTCGAGATCGATCTTCTTGTCGTGCACGGTGATCTCGGTGGGCGATGCCGGGTGCACCGTGCGCGAGAACAGCGGTGGCTGCAGCGGCACGTTCATCTTCACGTAGACATTGGCCGCCGCCAGTGCCGGGATGGCGACGATGGTGGCGCCGAGCACGGCGGTGTACCGCTTCTCGGTCATGAACCTGATGAGGCCCCCGGAGACTTCGTCGCGCCGCTCCTCGCTGGAGGACACGTAGGCCAGGATGGCCAGCGACACGATGCCCATGTAGATGGTCACGACCGAGGCCGGGATCGGCGCCGTGAAGCCGAAGCGGAGCAGGAGGTAGATCCCCAGCCACCAGGCTCCGGCCCACATCAGCAAACCGACCTTGCGAAGCGCCAGCAACCCGAGGACGGCGAGGATGGCGGCCACCACGAGGAGATTCATCGCATCGCTCCAGCCAGCCACGCGGCCTGATGGGTGGCCATGGGCTGGATCGCGTCGGGCCTCATGTGCGTGACGCCCTTGGCAGGGGCCGGTGTCGCGCCCGGTGAGTACTTGTGGGTGGTCTTCAATGTCACCGTCGGCGTGCCCCCATAGGTCTGGAGCGCCGCGATGACGCACAGAATTTCCTCGTCGGTGAGACCGAACGGCGGCTGGTTCATCGGCGGCATCGCCGGCGGGAAGCCGGGGACGACGTACGCCGTGGGCTCATACAGCGATTGGGCGAGATACTCGATGTCGCTCATGCCTTCGACGCGGCTGCTCGCGCGCACCCCGATGCCCTGCAGGTCGGGGAACCGGAGCGCTCCGCTCTTGCCGACTGTGTGGCAGGTGAGACACAGGCCCTTGCCCTGCATGATCTGCTGGCCGATCTTCACCAGGTCGGCGGTGCTCATCTCGCTGCTGATCGCGGTCTCTTCGGGAGGCTGCACCTCCTTTTGCGGCACCATCTGGCCAACGTAGGTGTAAAACCCCGTCGTCGCGACGATCAGCGCCCCGATCCGGAAGATGTGCGGAATCGTCATGACCTGTGACCACCTGAGGTCAACGTCGGCGCGCCCCCGGCCAGTTCGGGATCGGCATCGCCGCGTCGGAGTCGGGCACGATCCTCGAAATCAGGACGGTCGTGAAGGCTGGAGACCCAGAACACGAAGCCGATCAGCACGAAGAAGATCAGCACGGTCACCGATACGACCTGCGTCGCGAAGCCGAGCGTCGGGGTGAAGGCGTCGGGCGATCGGTCGCGCACGACGCCGTAGACGTGCCAGTGCTGCCGCAGGCCGGACCGGACGTAGCCCATCAGCCCCATCAGCCAGGTGAAGGTGACCGCGATGAAGATCAGCACGTACTGGGAGATCGCGGGCATCTTGCCCCACCGGACTTCGCCCGTCCTGGTTGCACCGCGGAAGAGGAAGACGTCGATGGCCGTCACCGAGACCATCGCGAACAGGACCGAGACCACCTGCGGCACCGACAGCTTGATCCGCACCGTGGCCTCGACAAAGTAGCCGTAGACTCCGAGGAAGATGACAAACAGGGCGACCACGGCAAAGATCGTCAGCTGCGCCGCATGGCCCTTCTTGGCCCAGCTGACCGTGGTCACCTTGCCGGTCCGGCGGTAGAGCAGGAAGCTCATGAACGTCGTGAGGATCAGGATGTTCACCGCGGTGTTCTTGGCCGACATCACGCCGAGAAAGCCCAGCACCGGGTGCGACGATCCGCGCATCGCCCTGACCTCGGAGACGGTCGCGATGATCGACCGCGGTGTCGCCCAGACCATGAAGCACACCACGATCACCACGAGCAGGTACTTGATCACGCGCTGGAACTGCCGCGAGCCTTCGACCCGGCCCATGCCCAGCCACAGGTAGTAGTTCGCGGCGAGGAACAGGTTGCCGATCAGCACGGCCTGGATGATGAACAGCCAGGAGAACGCCCCGCCCATCATCGTCAGGCCGAGTGTCTGCGAGTAGGCGTAGATCTCCTTGGCCAGCCAGTAGCCGGCAAAGGGCAGCGGCAGGAAGGCGCTGATCGCCACGAAGTTGCCGATGTACCCCATCCAGTCGTAGTGCGCGCGCTCCTCGTCGGTCGTGGCCTGCAGGAACTTGAAGGCGGCATACGCGGCAGCCACCGATCCGCCGAAAGCGACGTTGGCGATCATCCGATGGACGTTGATCGGCATCCAGGTGAAGTTGTAGACGGCTTCCCACGTGGAGATCAGCGCGCCGGTGTTGGAGACCCCGCGCGGCGACATCATGAACGTCAGCCAAGCGTTGGCGATGAACATGATCGCCGTGCCGACGATGTTCAGTCCCAGCCCCAGCCCGAGATGCACCAGCGGATGAAACTTCCCCCAGCCGTAGTAGTAGGTGTAGAGGAAGAACGCCTCGAAGAAAAACAGCGCCACGTACGGCAGGAAGGTCGGCGAGAAGACGCCCATCAGGTAGCCCGTGAACCGCGGGTACAGGATGATCAGCATGAACGTGAGGGCGGCGCCGAAGGTGGCAGTGAGCGAGAACGACACCGAGAGCAGCTTGGTGAACTCGTGCGCCAGGCGGTCGTAGCGCCGATCGCCGGTCTTGTAGCCGATCGCCTCCACGATCAACGCGAAAATCGGGACGGCCAGGACAAACGCCGCGAACAACAGATGCAGCTGCGCGACCACCCAGATGGCGACGCGGCTGCCGACCAGCGGAAACGTCCGGTACGCGACGTCGCCCGACTCGGGGCTCGACGCACCTGCCGTCGCCGGCGGGCCAGCCGCCGGTGCCGCGGCCGGTGCCTCCTGGCTCGCTGTCGCGGCCGGCGCGTGGCCGGGATCTGGCGACTGGCGGGTCGCCATCACCGCAACCACCACTGCCAGGAACATCACGAGCACGGCAACAGGACCAAGCAGGACCTGCAGTTTGCGGTAGGTCACGACGACTCCCTCACACGATGGCCGCGGGCGTGCCCCAGGCCCGCGCCAGCGGGCACCTCGGGGAGCGTGTCGGGACAGAGATGGGGTATCTGCGCCACCGGTCAGAGCTCCGGGGCGTCGGGCGACAGTGACCCGGTCCGCGGGTCCGTTATGGATCGGTGATCACGCATCCGTGCACCCGTTGACCAGCTTTCGCAGGGGGCCCGACCGAAAACTTTCTGATTGAGGCCGGGATTCTATCTGCCGGGCAGACGATGGTCAAGCGCCGTATCAAGGAACGACGCGGGCCGCAGACCAGAGGGTGGTCGCGGACCTGCGGATAGGTAAGCGAATGCGGGGACGTCGTGGTCGGCGTGGGTCCACGACGTGGCCAGCCTGCACGCGGGGCACAGGCTGGCAGGGTGCTGATGCGGGCGAGGCGTTGCCCGTGACGAGCGGCTAGCGCACGCGCCTGGCGGGCGTGACCACGATGTTGCGGTACTCCACGGGGCCGTGGTCGCCCTGCAGCAGCAGCGGCCCCGGCTCGCCCTCGGCGCTGTCGAGGGCGCCGCCGGTGATCCCCGGAATCTCCCGGTTACAGATGACCGTCGTGCCATTGAGCGTATACGTCAGCATGCGGCCGACAAGCGTGACGTCCATCGATTGCCACTCGCCCGCGGCACGCGCCACGTTCTCGCTCGGCGCGATGAAGCCATAGAGCCCACCGAGGTGATGCGACGACGGCTCGAGGCCCGCCGCATCGTCGACCTGCAACTCGTACCGGCCGCGAAGGTAGACGCCGCTGTTGGCGCCCTTGGGCACGCGGAACTCCGCGTGCAGCTTGAAGTCGTCGAAGGTCTGCGACGTCACCAGGTTCGCCCCGCTCTTGGCGTTGCGAAGAATCCCCCCGGCTGCGCTCCACTGACTGTCGCCACGCCCGATTGGCTTCCAGCCTGAAAGCGTCGTTCCGTCCAGCAGGCGCACCGGTGCGCCCCACGTCGGCGCGACGGTGCGCCGCAGCGACGGGGCCCGCGTGCCGGACCAGGTGACGGTTTCGCCGTCCCCCATCGTCGTCGAACCCGTGATGCGGTCGCCCTCGAGACGCCCCTCGAACGTGATGTCGCGCGGATGGCTCTCCCATTGCGGCGGGATGGCAAAGCGAAACGTGCCGTCGGTGAAGTCGATCCTGGCAATCGGCCGGGCGCTGCCGCCCGATCCCACGAACTGGCCGACAAGGGTCGCCGTCCCGGACCGTTCGACTTCCAGCCACGACGGCGCTGTCTGCGTACCACGCTGGACCACGAGGTCCCATCGCCCCAGCAGCGCGTCTGAGGCGCTGCGCGACTGTGCGAAGGTCCCCGTGTACCCGACGGCGGCAAGCATCAACGCGGCGACGGACGGGACGCGAGTAATCATCTGTTCTCCTGGTGTGCGACCACGGGTGACGGTGCGCTGTCGGTGGCGGGTGGGGCGATCTCGCGGGGCGTTTGGATGTGCCAACACATGCCAGCGATGGTAGCGGATCCGAGTACTCTGACGTCCATGCTCGATGCGATCGCTGCCGCCAACGGGTGGCTCAACGGATACGTCTGGGGCTGGCCCACCATCGTCCTGCTGCTGGGCGCAGGGGGCGTGCTCACTGTCGCCACCGGGGCCGTCCAGGTGCGGTACCTCGGGGTCGCGCTCCGCGAAGTACTCGGGCGCGTATTCGAGAAGGGCCGAGGCGCGGGCAGTGTCTCACCGTTTCAGGCCGTGGCGACGGCGCTGGCCTCCACCGTCGGCGTGGGCAACATCGCCGGTGTGGCGACGGCAATCTCGATTGGCGGCCCGGGTGCGCTGTTCTGGCTGTGGATCTCCGGCGTCCTCGGCATGGCCACCAAGTTCGCCGAGATCGTGGTGGCGATGCACTACCGCGAGGCCGATGAGGCGGGCACGATGCGGGGCGGCGCGATGTACACCCTCAAGAAGGGGCTCGGGCTGCCTTGGCTCGGGGCGGTGTTTGCGGCCCTCGTCTCACTGGCCGCCTTCGGCATCGGCAACATGGTGCAGGCCAACTCTGTCGCCGACAGCCTGCGGTCCACCTTTGGGGTCTCGCCATCAGTGACTGGCGTGGTGCTGATGGTCCTGGCGGCGGTGGTCATCCTCGGGGGCATCAAGCGCATCGGAGAGGTGGCCGAGGTGCTGGTGCCGGCCATGGCCGTGCTGTACCTCGGTGGCGGACTGCTGATCCTGGCCCGCTATGCCGCGCACGTGCCCGATGCCCTGGCGCTGGTGTTCGAGGGCGCCTTCACGGGCACGGCGGCGACCGGGGGCTTCGTGGGGTCGAGTGTGATGATGGCGCTGCGCTACGGAGTGGCGCGCGGGCTGTTCTCCAACGAAGCCGGTCTGGGCAGCGCGCCCATGGTGCACGCGGCGGCGCAGACCGATCACCCCGTGAGACAGGGCCTGTACGGCATCTTCGAGGTGTTTGTCGACACGATCCTGGTCTGCACCACGACCGGGCTGGTGATCCTGGTCACCGACAGCTGGTCCACGGGCAGCACCGGTGCGGCGCTCGCCGGCCAGGCCTTCTCCATCGGCCTGCCGGGCACCTGGGGCAACGTCGTGGTCACCACCAGCCTGGTGTTGTTTGCGTTCTCCACCCTGGTCGGTTGGAGCTACTACGGGGAAACCGGCATCGTCTATCTGCTCGGCGCCCGTGCCGCGCTGCCGTACCGTGTGCTGTGGCTGGTCGCCATTTACGTTGGTGCGATCGGGTCGCTGCACCTGGTCTGGGACGTTGCCGACACGCTCAACGGGCTCATGGCCCTGCCCAACATCCTGTCCGTCCTGCTGTCGTTGCCGCTGGTGCGACGCCTGACGCGCGAGTTCTTCTCACGTTCGTCCGCGGCCGGCTGACACGGCCGGTAGGCTGAGCGGGGCCGTGCTCACCGCCTCGCGGCGCTGAGGTAGTCGTCGACATTGCTGGCCAGCACGTCGAGCGGCACGTTGCCGCCAAGCAGCACCGTGTCGTTGAAGGCCTTCCCGGCAAACGCGGGTCCGAGAGCCGACGTGGCCCTGTCGCGCTGGCGGTTGATCTCGCTGTGCCCGACCTTGTAGCCACACGCCTGACCCGGCCACGAGCAATACCGATCGACCTCGCTGGCAACTTCGAGCGGGTTGGACCCGTTCACGTCCACGAAGTACCGGACGCCCTGCTCCCGCGTCCAGCGCTTGGCGTGAAGCCCGGTGTCGACGACGAGACGACAGGCGCGGAACGCCAGCGACTGGAGATAGCCGAGGCGCCCGATCGCATCGTTCTCGAACGCGCCGAGTTCGTCGGCCAGCTGCTCGGCGTAGAGCGCCCACCCCTCGGAGTAGGCATTGAAGGCCAGCATCTGCCGGATCAGCGGCATCTCGTGGGTGTACTCGCCCTGCCAGATATGGCCCGGAATCGCCTCGTGGAAGGTCAGGTCGGCAAGGCTGTAGCGGCTGTGGAGGTCTGTGGTCCGCAGGTTGATCCAGAAGCGCCCGGGGATCGAGCCGTCGATGGAGCCGGCGCCGCCATACGCACCGGGCGCACCCGGCTCTTCGTCCGGTGGCAGCCGTTTCACTTCCATGTTCGGATTGACCACCGTGTTGAAGGCGCGCGGCATCTGCGCGCGAATCCACTCGAGGCGGTCCTCGATGAACGCCATGATCTCGGCGCGTCCCGGGTCGCCCGCCGGGAACGCGTAGCGCGGGTCTTTCGCCAGCGCCTGCATCCGCGCGCCGACGCTGCCCTGCGTGTAGCCGGCGCCCTTCAAGATCACGTCCATTCGCGCGTGCAGCTGCTCCAGCTCGCGCCGGCCCATCTCGTGGACTTCGTCTGGCGACATGCGGGTGGTCGTCGAGGCCTTCAACGCCCACCGGTAGTACTGCTCGCCTCCGGGCCGCGCCCACATGCCGGCTTGGTCAGTGGCCATCGCGCGCTGCGCGTCCAGTTCGGCCAGTTGCTGCTCGAGTGCCGGTGCGATCTCGGTCGCGGCAATGCCCAGGGCGCGTGCAGCCCAGGGGCCGGACATGTCGTGGGTCCGTCGCGCAAGGGACTCGACGAGCGAGCCGCCCTGGCGCGCACTCGTGATGGCCACACGCAGCTGCGCCCGCGCCTTGTCGAGCAGGAACGCCGGCGGCACGAGCCCGTGCGCGCGTGCCTCGCGGATGCGGCCCAACTCGCCACCGAGCTGCCTGGCGTAGGACTGCAGTCTGGCCAGGTAGGCCTCCGCATCGGCGGCCTGCTCGATCCGGTGCTCGGCATCGAGCATTCGAGGGACGTCGAGATACGCGCCGACATTCTGGATCACCACATACGGCGTGATCCGCCAGCCGCCGACCGGGACGTCGCCGTATGGCATCGCGAAGCCCTCGAGCGCGGTGGCATACGCACTGCGCACGACGTGCAGGCTGGTGCGGGTCGCGTGCGAGAGTCCCGAGGCGTCCACCGCCGTGGCCCGCTCCAGGTCGCGCCGCAACAGGCTCGCAATCTGCTGCTGGCCGTCGGCAGAGCGATCCGTCAATTGCGAACGGAGATCGGCGCGGGCGCCCGTGTCGAGGCCCAGCGACGTGGCTGTCTCCGGCACGCGCCGCAGGAGGCTGTTGCCGATCTCGTCGAGTAACGCGCGCGCCTCAGCCTCGGTGGTGGTGCCCGACGTGGTTGGGGAGGAGGAGGACACCGGTTCCCGGCTGCACCCGGCGACGAGCGGCGAGGTGGCGGTGCCTGCGAGTGCGACGATGGCCTGGCGACGAGTCAGCACGCCCTCCAATGATGGCATCTTCCCGTCCATCCGTGCCTTGGCGCCGAAACAGGCGATGCGGCTATCCTTGACAGCCACCACCCGTGCGGCCGACTTCGGATCATGAGCAGCGAGCTGACAGACTGTACGAGCATCCCTCTCGCCCCGTGCTGATACCGCACGCGGCATTCTCCACGCGCAACACCCGTCCGAGTAATCTCCGGCCCCGGGTTCTCCTGGGCGCCCTGGTGCTCTGCGCCCTGACTGGCGGTCTGCCATCGACGGCGCGGGCCCAGGACGAACTCCGTCCGGACCTCCCGACGCCCGACCAGCTGAACGTGCACGTGATCCCGGGCGGCGAGACGATCAAGGTCGATGGGGTGCTGGACGAGGCCGTGTGGCAGCGCGCCGCGCCTGCGACGCGGTTCTGGCAGTACGCGCCGCTCGACCGGGTCCCGGCCACCGAGAACACCGAGGTCCGCGTCGTGCAGGACGACCGCGCCCTCTACTTCGCCATCATCTGCCACGACGCCGACCCCAAGGGGATCATCGCCCAGGACATGCGGCGCGACGCGCCGCTCTCCAACGACGACTACGTCGGCATCTACCTGGACACCTACCACGACCATCGGAACTTCTACTACTTCTCGACCAATTCCCTGGGCACCCGCCGCGACGGCATCGTCACCGATGCGCGGTCGTACAACACCGCGTGGAATGGCATCTGGCAGGTCAAGACGCAGGTGACCGACCAGGGCTGGACTGCCGAATTCCGGGTCCCCTTCTCGACGCTGCGGTTCGGCGGCAATCAGCCGATGACCTGGGGGCTGCAGCTCAGTCGCGCCATCCGCCGCAAGCAGGAGTCCGATTACTGGGCGCCGATCCCGAGATGGCTGGGCGGCCGCGCGACGTGGCGCGCCGAGCGCTTCGGGCAGTTGATCGGCATCCGGACCGATGCGGCCTACGCCAAGTGGGAAGCCGAGCCATACGTCCTCGGCGGCGGTGCGCGTGGTTACCGGCCGTCGTCATCGGATCCGCGGTTCAATGCCGGCGGCGACATCCTCTACGACTTCACCCCGAACCTTCGCGGCACCGTCTCGATGCGCACCGACTTCGCGCAGGTGGAAGCCGACCAGGAGGTGATCAACTTCACGCGGTTCCCCCTGTTCTTTCCCGAGCGACGCGACTTCTTCCTGGAGGACGCCGGGCTGTTCACCGTCGGTCTCGAGCAGGAGATGATGATGTTCTACAGTCGCCGGATCGGCCTGTCGGATGGGCGGCAGGTGCCCATCCTGGCCGCCGGCAAACTGTCGGGTCGGGTGGGGCCCTATTCGGTGGGCGTGATGAACGTCCAGACCGACCAGGCCGACGTGTCGCGACCAGGCGGGGCGGCCGCCTCAGAGCCGCGGACCAACTACAGCGTGCTCCGCGTGAAGCGGAATCTGTTCGCCAACAGCAGCATCGGCGGCATTCTCACCAACAAGCAGAGCAGCGAGAACGATTTTCGCCGGCTGGGCGGCATCGACGGCAACTTCTGGTTCAGTCCCTCCCTCAAGGGCGAGATGTTGCTGGCTCGCACCTTCAACCCCGCGGGGGTCAACGACGACAGCCTCGGCATCGGGCGCCTGATGTTCACCAAGCAGAACACCGTGGCCGACGTGCGCTACTACGCCGTCGGTGCCGACTTCGCCCCGGCGATGGGCTTTGTGGCCCAGAACGATCTCCGGCGGTCCTCGGCCGAGGCAGGCTACACGCAGTGGATCAACCGCCACGGCGTGCGCAACGTCATCTATTCCGGCTCGCTGACCCACGACGCCTTCTTCGACCACGGCTTCCTTGGGCGGCGCGGCGCGGCCGGGGCAGACGTGACCCTCGCGTCCAACGACAAGCTTGGCTACAGCTATGGCCCGGCCCGGGAACGGATTTCGGTGCCCTTCGCCGTCGGCCCCATCACCATCCAGCCTGGCGACTACAGCAATCGGACGCACGAGGTGAGCGTCGAGAGCAATGCCAGCCGAGCTGTCTCGGGCATCGTCAACTACAGCCTCATCGACTACTGGGGCGGACACCGCCGGCAGTTGCTGGTGTCCACCACGGCCCATCCCTCGGCCAACCTGGCGGTCGACGTCATCTACACGCACAACACTGTCGACCACCCCCGGGGCGCCTTCGACACCACCACGCTCAGCAACCGTGTGCTATACGCCTTCACCACCGACCTGTTCGTCAAGTCGTACATCCAGTGGAACGACCTGGATCAGAAGTTGTCGGCCAATCTCCTCGTGGGCTGGGAGTATCGGCCGGGCAGCGAGATCTACCTGGTGTACGACGAGATCAGGGACCGGTTCGCGTCGCCCCACCTGGCCGCGCGCAACCGTCTGCTGCTGGCAAAGCTGACCTACAAGTTCCGCTTCTAGCGTCGCCGGCGGCAGCGGGCATGAGACGTGCTGTGCGGAGGGGCGGAGGAACACGATGACCAACAGCAATCCATCGCCGGCCGAGGACCGAATCGGGGCCCCGGGCCGCGTCGCAGTGGGCAATGAGGACGTGAAGGTGTCGCCGGTGGCGGGCGATTCCCCGACGGCAGGCACGGTCGAGGGCCCGCTGGCGCCGCAGCCTGCGCCAGGCAGCGTCGACACGGAGACTGAGTCGGAGATGCGGCCACAGGAGAGCGACCCAAGGAAGTCCGACGGCGTGGCCGAGTTCAAGAAGATGCAGGAGAACGCGGAAGCGGGCCGGGAGTGAGCATCTCGCTACACCTGTACGGGAATGCAGGCATGGCGAGGCGCTGCCGCGGGTGAACGCACCGGCACACGTCCGCGCGCCTTCACGGCCGTGGCGTGAGCCGGTACCGGAGCACCCCCTGCGTCGGGTGCTCGGTCACGACCTCGCCACGCCGCAGGATCTCGAGTTCGGCGCGCGCGGTCATCGCGACCGCGCGTTCACGCACGACTGGAAGGAGCCTTCGCCACGTCGTGGCACCGACAATGCGCGCGATGTCGCTCGGGCAGATGGTACGCCCCGGCTGGCGGCTCCGCAGGAGCGCCTGCACGGCGGCGTCGATGCGGCGCGCGGTCGCCGCCGGGTCGGGTGCCAGCCACCAGGCATGACCGCGCTCGCCGAGGGCGAGTTTGGCGTCGTTGACCCGGCGCCGACTCCGCCGCACCTCGGGCTCGTCGGCAGAGTCCCGAACGGCGCGACGTGCGGCCATCAGTTCGTTGACGAGCTCCTGCCTCAGGTTGGCAGGGATATGTGGATCGGATGTCCGCCATCGTCGCCCGTCGATGACGATGAAGGCGGAGGGTGGCGGAGACGACATCCCTCATTGTGGCAGCGGTCGGAACCCCGCCTGGTGGGCGCGTCGCCTCGTGTCTTGCAGCGACCACGTCCCTGAAAGTGCGACACCGCCGCGAATCGGCACGGGCATCAAGGTGAAGTTGTCGCGGCCGTGGCGGCCCACCACGGTCCACCCTGAGGCCATCCCAAGTGCCGACCCGAAGAGCACGTCGCTGGCGAAGTGGCGATTGTCGGTGAGCCGGCTCGTGGCAACGTAGCCCGCAATGGCAAACATCGGCCAACTCAATCGATAACCGAAGTGACGCTCGAGGACAGCAGCGGTGGCAAAGGTGACCGAGGCGTGTCCCGACGGAAACGAGCAGCATTCACCGGTGGGACGGTCGCGGCGCACGGCGATCTTGATGCCGTAGGTGAACGCCTGAGTCAGCAGGTTGGCGCGGAGCAGATCGAAACCGAGATGCGCGACCTTGTTGGGGGTGCCTCCTTCGGCCGGTTCCATGGCGAAACGGCCGACCAGGTAGGTGCCGACGGCGGCTCCGCCCTGAACCCAGGTATAGCCGAGGTACTTCCCGGGCCGGAGCGCCTTGCGCAGGCCGTCGGCATCCTGCAACCTCCGGTTCGCCTCATCGTCGAAGGAGTAGGCTGCTCCCGCCGCCGCGGCGCCGATGCCGAGAATCGCCCACGTGGACTTACGCCGGGGAAACATCGCGAAGTCGCTGGCGGTGGTCCGAACCAACGTGCCGAACCCGCTGCGCGGCGGGGGAGGCGGTGGCTGCGCCGCGGCCGAGGCCTGCGCCAGTGTCGGCGTGTCCTCTGGCGCCGGTACCACGCCTTCATCCGGTGCGGGCTGCGCCGCGCTGATGACCGCCGTCGGCGACATGCCCAGTGGGTCAGCCGTGGCCAGAGCCGGCTGCTGCGCCAGGGCGATCGCGCCAGGATCGACTGGATCCTGTTCTGGGTCGTCACGCGCAACAGTGGCGGTGGACGACGCATTCAGGCCAAAGGTCAAGACGCCCCACAACGCGATCACCGGGACCGTACGAAAATCGAGCACACCCACTCCTTGACAAGCGAGGACGCCGCCGCGCCCGCGCGGTGGCCCACTTCGGCGCGTCGATCGTACGGAGCCGAGGATGAACGGAGGATGACATCACCCGCACTCGTGGGGGGCCGCGCCGCCGCGGCAGCGAGACACAACGCGGTAGGATGAGCGGCCCATGTCATGAGAGTGCTTCTGGTCGAAGATCAGCCACGCGCGGCGCAGATGTTGGCCAAGGGCCTGCGTGAGCAGGCGTACGCCGTGGACGTGGCCAGCACCGGGGAAGCTGCCCTGTATCACGCGGCCATCACCGAGTACGACGCGGTCATCCTCGACGTGATGTTGCCTGGCATCGACGGCTTCCAAGTCTGCCGGCAACTGCGGCAGGCCGGTTCACACGTGGCCGTGTTGATGCTCACCGCACGAGACGCGGTCGAATCGCGCATTTCTGGTCTCGACAGCGGTGCCGACGACTATCTCATCAAGCCCTTCGATCTCGGCGAACTCCTCGCCCGGTTGCGGGCGCTGATCCGGCGTGGCCGCTTGCCCCTGCCGCCCGCGATCATCACCATCGGCGGCCTGCGTCTCGATCTGCGAGCCCGCGGCGCCTACCGCGAGGATCAGCCGATCGTCCTCACCTCACGAGAGTTCGCGCTCCTGGAATTCCTGGTCTCGCATGCCGGCGAGGTCGTCGGTCGGGCGGCGATCGCCGAGCACGTGTGGGATGCGCCCTTCGAGTCGATGTCCAACGTCATCGACGTGATGGTGCAGCGATTGCGCCGCAAGATCGACGTGCCGAGCCAGCCATCGCTGATCACGACGCGCCGGGGCGAGGGGTACATGTTCTCGGCGCTGGTGGAAGGCCCGGCGCTGCCATGACGCTCCCGATTCGCGCCCGCCTGACTGTCTGGTACAGCACCGTGGTCGTGCTGGTCCTGGCCACCGGCGCGCTCGTCGGCGGCGTGGTCCAGTCCAGGCTGGCGCTTGCCCGCCTGGACGCCGACCTGGCGAGGACGATGGCCACACTCGAGGGGGTGATGCGTACCGAGTTGACCGAGGGATTGACGCTCGAGGCGGCGGCGCAGGAGGCCAGCGCGGAGGTCGTCGTGCCCGATCGCACCCTCGCGCTGTCGCGCCCCGACGGTGTGCTGCTGGCCGTGTGGGGGCGACCTATCGACCGCCGCGCCCTGGTCGCGCCACCAGACGCCGCGGCGCTGACGACCATTACTACGCTGGCCGGCGACGTGCGTCAGTTGCGCCGCTCCGTCGAGCACGCCGGCCACCGCTATCACGCATCGGTCCTCGGTTCGCTCGGAGAGCTCAACGCCGAGCACAGAGCGTGGGTCCAGGCCACCATCGTGGGCGTGCTGATCGCCCTGCTCGCGGCCGCGGTGGGCGGATGGGTGATAGGCCGACAGACGCTGCGGCCGCTGACCGACATGGCCGCGCAGGCGAGCCGGATCGATGTACGCAATCCGACCGAGCGCCTCGCGGCCCAGGATCCCGACGACGAACTCGGGTTGTTGGCGCAGGCGTTCAACGGCTTGCTGGACCGGGTATCGCTGGCCCTGCACCAGCAGCGACAGTTCGTGGCCGACGCGTCGCACCAACTGCGCACCCCGGTCTCGGTCGTGCGCACCGCGGCTCAGGTCACGATGTCTCGAGCGACGCGTTCGGAAGGCGAGTATCGGGAGTGCCTGCTGATCGTCGCGGAACAGGCGACCCGGCTGACACGGCTCGTAGACGCCATGTTCCTGCTGTCGCGTGCCGACGCCCACGGCGTGCCGCTCCGTTCCGAGTTCCTCAACCTCGATGACCTCGTGGCCGACAACGCGCGCGCGCTGCGCGTGATCGCCGATCAGCGTCAGGTCAGCCTGACGACGGGTGGCGACCAGGAAGTGGGCCTCATCGGCGACGACACGCTGCTGCGGCAGTTGGTCGGCAACCTGATGGACAACGCCGTACGCCACGCTCGCGCCGGCAGCACGGTGTCCTCGGTGGTCCGCCGTACAGAGGCCGCTGTCACCTTTGCGGTGACCAATGACGGCCCGGTCATCGCGGCCGACGACCAGGAGCGGATCTTCGAGCGATTCGCTCGCGCGGGCGCGTCGGAGGGCGCCGGACTGGGACTGCCGATTGCCCGCTGGATCGCGGAAGCGCACGGCGGGACGCTGGCGCTGGAGCGCAGCGAACCCAGCCAGACGACGTTCATCGTGACGCTGCCGGTCGATCGCGCCGTGCCTCCGGCAACTGTTCCGGCAGCCTGAACGCGCGGTCCATGTAGGCCTGGTACGCCGTCTGGAACAGGGCCTGCGTGTCCCGGGCCAGTTCCCGAAGGTCGGGGCGGCCCGACGATGCCTCGGTGAAGACGGTGCTGTGCCGGCTGGCTCGACGATAGAACGACACGCTCCGCCGCAAGCCGAGCGCGACCAGCGCCGTGTCGGTGAGGATGCCGACGCTGCGGTTGTGGTTGACGAAGGCGCGCCCGCCCTCGGCCGGCAGGTTGACCAGGTCCTGGCCGAAGAAGGGGGCGTCGTACTCGATCCCGGCCAGCGAGAGCACGGTCGGAGCCAGGTCGACCTGAGACGAGAGGCGGTCGATGACTGCACCCCGGTAGGCGGGATCCGGCGTGAAGATCACCGCCGGGATGCGATAGCTGGTCACTGGAATCTCCTCGGCTCCGTAGACGCGGGCGCCGTGGTCGCCGACCACCAGCACCACGGTGTGATCGAGCAGCCCCTCGCGCCGCGCTCGAGACAGGTAGCGGCCCAGAGCCCAGTCGGCATAGAGCACCGCGCCCCGCCGCTTCGACTTGCCTGATGGCCACGTGACGCGTCCCGGCGGGACATCGAAGGGCTTGTGATTGGAGACGGTGAGCATCGTGCCCAGCCAGCGTCGCCCTGCCGCGTGTGCCCGCTTCTGGCGAGTGATCATCTCGTCGAAGACGAACTCGTCGGCCACGCCCCAGATCGTGCGAAACATCTCCGGCGGGAAATCCGACTGATCGACGACGGTGGCGAAGCCGTTTGCGCGCATGAAGGCCCCGACGTTGTCAAACAGCGCGCGGCCCCCGTACATGAAGGTGGTCTCGTAGCCACGAGCCGCAAGCACACGGGCGATGGACGCGACGTTCTCCGACCGGTCGCGGCGGACGATGGCGTCGCCCGGCAGCGGCAGGAAGGAACACAGCACTCCCTCGAGCCCGCGCACCGTGCGATTGCCGTTGGCGATCACGCTGGTGAGGGCGAGGCCTTCGGCGCTCCAGCGATCGAGTTCGGGAGTGACCGGCTCCTGCTGGTCCGACGGCGGCCCGAACCGCGCCGAGAAATCACTGCCGAGACTCTCCTCGAGGATCACCACCACATCGAGGCCCTCACCCTGTGGGCGCCCTCTCCGCTCGAAGTGGCGCAGCAGGCCGCGGTCTGGCGACGTCTGGCCGATCAGTCGCGCGACGCGGGTGACCGCTTCGGCCTGCGGGACCATCGCGTAATACGCGTCGTACTCGAGGTGCGCGGACCAGAAGGCGCGTATCAACTGCGACCAGCCGTTCAGGGCAATCTCGTTGGTGATGCGGCTTCGGAGCAACTGACCGGGCAACACGGCCCATGCGGCAGCCACAGTCAGCCCGAGGGCCGCGGTCACCGCGAGGGCGCGAGCACGATCCGCGACGGGCCAGGCGGCCCGCGTTCGTGATTGGAAGGCCCGAGTCGCGAGGGTCAGCGACGCGCCAAGCACAAGGGCGAGGCCAGCAAAGAGCACGACGTTGTAGCTGGCGAAGATGTTGCCGAGTACCTCGTCGGGGTACATGAGGTAGTCGAGTGCCAGGTGGTTGTAGCGCGCGTCGTATTCCTCGAAGAAGAAGTACTGGACGAAGGCGTCAAACACCAATGCCGACGCGGCCACTCCGACAACGCCATGCTGGACCCATGGGCGGTCTAGCCATCGCAGTCGGAAGACGGCCACCAGCAGCAGCCAGGGCAGCGTCGCGCCAAGTCCGGTGAGGCTGTCGTGGGCCAGGCCGATGATCGCGGTCAGCGCCAGGTCGCCGGCGGTGGCGAGCGGGTCGCGGAAGGCCACGACCAGCGCCATGCGAAGCGCGAACCAGACCAGGATCGCCAGTCCCAGCACCCGTACCAGCAGCAGGCTGCGAGCGACGAGCCGACGCTTGAACGTGCCGGTCGGGACCATTGGGCCATGAGCAACGGCGGTGTCCATGGGCGCAATCGTAGGGAAGCGCGCATGAACGCACCGTGATCCGCCGCGTGTGGCACTTGACCCTCGTCGGCCGGCGTCATCGGTCGTTCATGCGCAAGATGCGATAGTTTGTGCGGATGATGTCTTGGCGCCACCGACTTGCTGGCGTACTCGTGGCCTTGCTGGGTAGCGGTTGTGCCAGTCGGCCCCCCTTCGATCCCCACGCGACGGTGGCGGCGCTGCGACAGCGCACCGGCGCCGAGGCCCGCGTCGATGGTGTCTTGCCGGCGAGCGTGCCAGCGGGGGTGCAGATGGACGATGGCGTCAGCGCGGAGGAGGTGGTGGCCGTCGCGCTTTGGAACAACGCCGCGTTCCAGGTCAGCGCCAGCGACCTGGGCTTCGCGCGTGCCGACCTCCTCGAGGCGGGCGTCCTGACCAATCCCGTCCTGTCACTATTGTTCCCGGCGGGGCCCAAGCAGTTCGAGGCGACCCTGCGCCTGCCGATCGAGTTGCTCTGGGAACGCCCGCGACGCGTGGCCGCGGCACGGCTGGCATTGGACGCCGCCGCCCAGGGGCTGGTCCAAGCCGGTCTGGACCTGGTGATGACCGTGCGGCTCGCGTACGTGGACCTGGCGCTGGCGATCGACCGCGAGCGGATTGCCGGCGAAGCGGCCGCGCTCTTTGCCCGCATCGACGCGCTGACCGAGTCGCGGCGCGCCGCCGGCGACATCTCGAACCTCGAGGCCGCCACCGCCAGCATCGACGCGGTCCGGGCCGCTCAGGACGCCTATCGTGCTGGCCAGGACGTCCTGCTGGCGCGCCAGCGGCTGCTCCTGCTGATGGGCCAACCGATCGACGCCCCGCCGTTCACGTTGACGCCCTCGGCGCCACTCGAGTGCGGGCCGCCGGCCGACTTGTTGCGCGAGGCATTGGTCGCGCGGCCAGATCTTCGAGCCGCCGAGATCGGCGTCGAGGCGGCTGCGGCGCGACTTGGTTGGGAACGCTCGAGGATTCTGGCATTGACCGCCGTGCTCGACGCCAACGGCCAGGGCCTGCAGGGCTTCGAGATGGGCCCTGGCCTGGATCTCGGCCTGCCTGTGTTCAATCGCAACCAGGGCCCCCGTGCCCGTGCCGACGCGCAGTTGCGGCGCGCGGCCGCCACGTACGCATCGCTGCAGCAGCAGGTCGGTCTCGATATCGGGCAGGCGGCGCTGCTGCTGGACCAGGCACGAGAGTCACTGAAGACGTGGAGCGACGGGATCGTGGTGCCATTGCAGGACACGGTCGCCCAGGCCGAGCAGGCCTATCGTGACGGCGATGTCTCGTACCTGCTCGTGCTGGAGAACACCAGGCGGTTGGTCGAGGCACAGACGCGAGCGCGGGACCTGCTCGCGGATCAGCAAAGGGCCCGCGCTCGACTCGAGCGCGCCGTCGGCCGCACCTGCGGCGTCCCTTCCCAGGAGTTTGCGCGTGTCCATTGAGTCGAGCACGTCGATGGCCGCGGTGCTGTCGATGGCGTTGTTGTCGATCGCGTGCGGGCCTGGCGGGCCAACGGCTACGGACAAGAGCGCGCCGCCGGCCAAGGTCACCGCGGGCGTCACCGAGGCCTCGCTGACCACCGTGGTGCTCTCGCCTGCCGCTGTCGCGCGGCTCGGCATCGAGACCGCGGTGGTCGAGCAGCGGGCCATCACCAGGACGCGCTCCATCGGCGCGGACGTCATGGCGGCCGGTGGCGCGCAGACCACTGTCACCGCACCGGTCGCCGGGACTCTCGAGGCGCGGTCCGGCCTGCCGACGGTCGGCGGCGCGGTGCGGCGCGGTGCGGTCGTGCTCAGGCTGATCCCGCTTGCGCCGGCCGAGCGCGACGTGCGCATCGAAGCCGAACGTGCCGCCAGCGAGGCGGCTGGCCGGCAGGTGCTGGCCGCGCAGCGCGTGCAGCGCACGACCAAGCTGGCCAGCGACGGCTCGGGCAGCCGCAAGGCCGCGGAAGAGGCGATGGCTGAACTCGTCGTCGCCGATGCGGGGCTGGCCGCGGCGCAGAAGCGGCTGCAACTGGCCTCACGCGGCGTCAGCGCCAACGGCGCCCTGGCGCTGGCCGCCCCCGCGGACGCCGTCGTGCAGGCGCTGCACGTGGGCGCAGGCCAGACGGTCGCGGCCGGAGCGCCGCTCTTCGACCTGGTTCGCCTCGACACCGTCTGGATCAGGGTGCCGCTGTTTGCCGGCGACCTGCAGCAGGTCGATCGACGCGCGCCGGCGCGCGTCGTTGCACTCGGGGCGCCGGACACCGTGGTCGGCGTCGCAGCCGCCCCGATCGATGCCCCGCCGTCCGCCGATCCGTCCACGGCGGCCGTCGACCTGTATTACAGCTTGCCCAACGCCGGGGGGGCCTTGCGGCCGGGGCAGCGCGTTGGCGTCCGCGTGCCATTGACCGGTGCGACGCAGAGCCTGGTGGCGCCGCGCGCGGCACTGCTCCACGACGCCTACGGAGGCAGTTGGGTGTACGAGGCCCGGGACGCGCACACGTTCGTCCGGCGTCGCGTGTCGGTGATCGACCTGGTCGGCGATCTGGCCGTTCTCGATGAGGGACCCGCCCTTGGGACGCGCGTGGTGACGGCGGGTGCGGCCGAACTGTTCGGCACGGAATTCGGCGTCGGCAAGTGACGCCGGCACACCAGTCATGATGCGCGCCGTGGTGCACGCCGCCCTGCGGCTGCGGATTCCGGTCGTCGTGCTCGCGGTTGTCCTGATGGTGGTCGGCGTCCGGACCACGCGCGACGCGCCCTTCGATGTCTTCCCGGAGTTCGCACCACCCCTGGTCGAGATCCAGACCGAGGCCCCCGGCTTGTCCAGCGCCGACGTGGAAGCGCTGATCAGCGTGCCCCTCGAGGCGGCCATGAGCGGCGTGTCCGGGCTCAAGACGCTGCGCTCGAAATCGGTGCTCGGCCTGTCGTCGGTGGTGCTGATCTTCGGCAACGGTGCCGATCGCATGGCCGCGCGTCAACTCGTGCAGGAGCGGCTGACGCGAGTGGCGGTCGCGCTGCCGGCGGCGGCGCGCCCGCCCGTGATCCTGTCACCGCTGTCGTCGCTGAGCCGGGTCATGAAGATCGGCGTCTCATCGCCCACCGTGTCCCAGGTGGACCTCACGACGCTGGCGCGATGGACGATCCGGCCCAGGCTGATGGCCGTGCCAGGCGTGGCCAACGTCGCGATCTGGGGCCAGCGCGATCGGCAACTGCAGGTACTGATCGACCCTGACCGGCTGCGTGCCAGCGGCGTGTCGCTGCCCGAGGTGATGGCGGCGGCGCGCGACGCCACGTCGGTGGCGGCCGGCGGCTTCATCGAGACCTCCAACCAGCGCCTGGCCGTGACCCACGGCTCGTCGGTGACCAGTGCTGCCGATCTTGCGGTGATGGCGCTGTCGCCGCTGGCAGCGCAACGTTCCGCGGGCACGTCACGCTCGGGTGCGGTGCGCCGCCTCGGGGACGTCGCCGACGTCGTCGAGGGTTTTCCCCCACCGATCGGCGATGCCGTCGTCAACGGCGGCGCCGGACTGCTGCTCATCGTCGAGAAGCAACCCGACGGCAACACCCTGCAGGTGACACACGATGTCGAGGCCGCGCTCGCCGCGCTGAAGCCGGGGCTGGCCGGCGTGGACGTCGATTCGACGATCTTCCGTCCGGCCACGTTCATCGAGATGTCGATTGCCAACCTCAATCGCGCCTTGGCGATTGGCTGTCTGCTCGTCATCGCGGTCCTGGTGGCCTTTCTGTGGGACTGGCGTACCGCGGTGATCAGCCTGACGGCGATTCCCCTGTCGCTGCTGGCCGCCAGCCTGGTGCTCTACTACCGCGGCGGCACGCTGGACACGATGGTCATCGCGGGGTTGATCATCGCGCTCGGCGAAGTGGTGGACGATGCGATCATCGACGTCGAGAACATCGTGCGCCGACTGCGGATCGAGGGCCTGTCGTCGGCGCCGAGGCCGGCCTTCGACGTGGTGCTCGACGCGTCGCTCGAGGTGCGCAGCGCCGTGGTCTACGGCAGCGTGATCGTGGTGCTGGTCTTCCTGCCGGTGTTCCTGCTCGACGGACTGGCCGGGACGTTCTTTCGTCCACTGGCGTTGTCCTACGTGCTGTCGATTGGCGCGTCGCTGGTCGTGGCGCTGGTGGTCACGCCGGCGATGTCGCTGCTGCTGTTGCCGGGTCGCGGACCTCAGCGCGAGTCACCACTGGTCACGTGGCTCAAGGCGCGGTACGCGCGCCTGTTGCCGCGCCTGGTGGACGCCCCCCGGGTCGCCCTGGCGGTCATCGCCATCGCGCTGGCCGCGGCCGCGGGCGTGTTCCCGTGGCTCGGCGAGGAGTTCCTCCCGCATTTCAAGGAGTACGACTTCCTGATGCACTGGGTGGAGAAGCCGGGCACCTCGCTCGAGGCGATGACCCGGATCACGCTCCGCGCGAGCGACGAACTGCGTGCCGTGCCGGGCGTGCGCAACTTCGGGGCGCACATCGGCCGCGCCGAAGTTGCCGACGAGGTCGTCGGCGTCAACTTCACCGAGCTGTGGATCAGTCTCGATCCGTCGGTCGACTACGCCGCCACCGTCGCGAAGATCCAGGCAGTCGTCGATGGCTACCCCGGGCTCCAGCGTGACCTGCTGACCTACCTGCGGGAGCGGATCAAGGAAGTCCTGACGGGCACCAGCGCGACCATCGTCGTGCGGATCTTCGGTCCCGACCTCGACGTGCTGCAGCGCAAGGCCGCCGAGGTTGGCACGATCATCGGCGGCGTGGCAGGAACGGCCGATGTCAAGGTGCAGGCGCTGACGCTGGTGCCGCAGGTGGTGATCGACTTCCGCCCGGAGCGGGCCGAGCACGTCGGCGTGACATCAGCAACCGTGCGCGACACCGTGGCGACGACGCTGCGCGGGACCAAGGTGGGAGAAATCTACGACCAGCAGAAGATCTTCGATGTGGTGGTCTGGGGAGCGCCAGCCGTCCGGCGCGACATCTTCGCGCTGCGACGGTTGCCGATCGAGTTGCCCAATGGCGGCTACGCCCCGCTCCAGTCGGTGGCCGACGTCACGGTGAGGCCGACGCCCAACGAGATCACCCGCGAGGGTGGGTCGCGGCGCATCGACGTGACCAGCAACGTCCGAGGCCGGGACCTCGGCGCGGTGGCGCGCGACATCGAGGCCGCGCTGGGCACGGTCCGGTTCGACGCGGGCTATCACCCCGAGGTGCTGGGCGAGTACGTCGCGCGCGTGCAGTCGCAGCGCCGCCTGCTCGCCCTCGGTGCGGTCGCGATGCTGGGGATCCTGCTGGTCCTGCACGTCGACTTCGCCTCGACGCGCCTGGTGGCGCTGATCGCCCTCACGATCCCGTTTGCGTTGATCGGCGGAATCGCCAGCGTGCTGTGCACCGGCGGCGTCCTCTCGCTCGGATCGCTGGTGGGCCTGGTCACTGTCCTGGGCATCGCTGCGCGCAACGGCATCATGCTGATCAGCCACTACCGGCACCTGGAGCTCGAAGAAGAAGTCGCGTTCGGCCGCGATCTGGTCCTGCGCGGTGCCGAAGAGCGGTTGGCGCCGATCCTGATGACCGCGCTGGTGACCGGCCTGGCCCTGGTCCCGATCGTGATGGGCGGCGGCGATCGATCGGGTCACGAAATCGAGCACCCGATGGCCGTGGTCATCCTCGGCGGGCTGGTCACCTCCACTCTGCTGAACCTCTTCCTGCTGCCCGCAATCTATCTGCGATACAGCCGCAGCCGCTGAAAGCCTGCCTCGGTGCGCTCCCCGCGGCTGAGCCCGTGTGGCCAAGGGTGGCGCTCGTCTCGCGTTGTTGATAGGGTCGTCGCATGATTGGGCGGTTTCGCGCCGTGCTGGTAGCCATCGTGGTGATGGCCTTGTGGGCGGCCGCGTCGGTGCTGGCCAGGACAGCGCACCACCAGCGGGTGGAGCGTGCCGCCCTGGCCCTGGCGGCGGGCACGGCTGCTATCGGTGCCGGGCGCGGCACCGAGGCCGTGGCCCTGCTGCGCGACGCGGTGGCGCTCGATCCGCAGCGGCCGGAGTACCGCCTGGCGCTCGGCAAAGCGCTGTTTGTCGTGGGTCGTCTGGAAGAAGCCGAACCGTACGTCTACGAAGTGCTGCGGCGGACGCCCGTGGACGGCGAATCCAATCTCGTGCTGGCGCGAATCCTGGCGCGTCAGGGCAACCAGGCCGAAGCCGAGAGCGCCTACTACCGTGCCATTTATGGCCGGTGGTCCACGGCCGCGCAGCCGCTGCGCCGGCAGGCTCGCCTGGAGCTGATTGCGCTGTACCGGAGCCAGGGCGCGACGGCGCGGCTACGCGCTGCACTGCTCGAGCTGTCGAACGCCTTTCCGGGCGATCGTGAGCTGCAGCTCCAGGCCGGGCGCGACCTGCTGGCCGCCGGGTTTGCCGACGACGCGGCCAGGCAGCTGCGCCTGATCGACGAACGCTTTGCCGACCCCGGTCGCGCGCCCGTCCTGCTGGCACGCGCCGAGTTCGCCCGGCGCCATTACGTGGAGGCCTACGAGGCGGCCGGCCGGGCGCTGGTGCGGCTTCCTGCAGATCCCGAAGCCGCGGCCATCCATGCGTTGTCGGCGCGGGTCCTGTCGCTCGACCCGGATCAGCCGCGCTTGTCACCGGCTCGCCGCGCAGCCCGGGTGCGTGCCCTGCTCACCGACGTCCACCGTCGCCTCGGGGCCTGCGGAGAGGCCGATGGGCCCGAAGCCGCACGGCTGCTCGCGACGCTCACGCGATGGCTGGCCCGCCGCGGCAGCGACGTCGAAGTCGGCAGGAGCCTGCTGCAGGCCGCCGCCACGCGGTGGGCGACGACGTGTCCGGACGCATCCGAGACCGATGCCGCAGGGCGCGTGCTGACTGACCTGGCGACGGACCTGCCGTGACCGCGCCCACCACCAACCCCGGGCCCGCGCGCGCCTGGCGCCTCGACGACGCGCAGCGGTTCCTCGTGCTTGCCGTGCTCATCGGCGTCTGCACCGGGCTGGTCGTCGTGTGCTTTCACGCGGCCATCGAGCTGGTCGATCTTTCTGTACGCGACACCGGGCGTTCGAGCGCAATGCGCATTCTCTGGCCGGCCATCGGCGCGGCCGCCGCAGCGCTGATCGTGCGGGCCATCCCGGTCGCCGCCGGCAGCGGCATCGTCCAGACCAAGTCGGCGCTCTACGTCTCCAATGGGCACATTCCGTTTGCTGGCGTGCCCGGCAAGTTCGTCGCCTGCGTGCTGTCCATCGGCACCGGCACGCCACTCGGCCCGGAGGATCCGGCGCTGCTGATGGGCGCGGGCATCGCGTCACGGCTCGGCCGGCTGTTTGGCCTCTCGCAACGGTCGATGCGGCTCATCGCCCCGACCGGCGCGGCGGCAGGCATCGCCGCCGCGTTCAACACGCCGATCACCGGCGTGCTGTTCGTCCTTGAAGAAGTCGTGGCCGGATTCGACGCCGCGGTGATGGGCTCGATTGTCCTGGCCGCGGCGTCCGCGGTGGTCACCTCGCGCCTGTTCCTCGGCGAGAGCCCGCTGTTCAGCGTGCCCGATGTCGTCCCCATCAGCCAGCCGGGCGAGGTACTCGTGTATGTGGCCCTCGGAGTTGCCGGGGGGCTGTTTGCAACCGCCTACGTCAGGATGATGAGCGTGCTGCGCTACCGCCTCGGCGCGGTTCGCCTGCCACCGGCCGTGGGGCCGCTGGCCGCCGGGCTGCTGGTCGGCGTGGTGGCGCTGGCATGGCCCGACGTGCTCGGGACGGGGTATCGCGCCATGGACGGCGCGCTGCACAGCCAGTACGCGTGGTCGACGATGGCCACGCTCGCGGTGGTCAAGTGCCTCGTGTCCGGCGTGGCGTTCGGCACCGGCACGCCAGGCGGGCTGTTCGCGCCCACGCTCTTCCTGGGGGTGATGCTCGGCGGTGCGTTCGGTGGCGTCGCCCCCTGGTTGCCGCCGGGGTCGCAGAGCGCCATCGTCCTGGCCGGCATGGCGGCGATGTTTGCCGGGGTCTTCCGCGCGCCCATGACCGCGGTGTTCATGGCGTTCGAGCTCAGTGGCACGGCCGGCAGCATCGTACCGGCGATGATCGCGGCCACGCTGGCGTTCCTGGTCGCCCGCCAGCTGCATCCCCAGTCGATCCTCGACCTGGTGGCCGCGCACGAGGGCGCCAACCTGCCGTCGGCCCGCCTTGCGCGACCTGACGCCCCGCTGCACGTCGAGGACGCGATGGCCGCACTCCCGGATTCTGTCGTCGTGCTACCCGCGTTGCTGGACGCCGCGCAGGTGACTGCGATGCTCGAGGCGTCGCCGGCCACCCATGGGCTTGCCGAAGCTGCCAGCGGACGGTGGCTGGTCGCCGAACTCGAGGTGTTTCGCCCGATTGCCGCCGAGCCGTCAGCGTGGTTGGCACTGTGCCAGTCGCCCACGCCGTCATTGACGACCAATGTGCACGTGGTCGAGCCGGTCTATCCAGACGAGTGGCTGGACGTCGCCCTGCGTCAACTGGCGAGAGCGCCGGTGGTGCCCGTGGTGTCGCGGCTCGATGGACGTCGCGTCGTCGGTGTGGTCACCGCCACCGACGTGCGCAATGCATACGGGCGCGTGCAGGGTGACCGGCGCTAGCGCGACCACGCGCTGGCCTTCACGTTTATGATCGCGGGATGCGAACCGGGCGTGAGGGCGCTGCCTTGCCGGAGGTGCTGGCCTTCATGCAAGGGCTGTGGGCGGTGGTCCATCGGATGGAGCGCCTGTCCAAGCAGATGGGGGCAGGCGCTGGCGTCACCGGCCCGCAACGCCTGGTCATCCGGTTGATTGGGCTGTTTCCCGGTGTCTCGGCTGGCGACCTCGCCGCGATCCTCCACCTGCACCCGAGCACGCTGACCGGCGTGCTGCGACGTCTCGAAGCGCAGGCGCTCGTCTCTCGCAGTGCCGATCCCGCTGACCGCCGACGCACCATCCTCCGACTCACGAGACAGGGCGCGCGCCTCAGCAGGGGCAGGGCCGGCACCGTCGAAGCAGCCGTAGCCACAACGGTCTCGGCCTCGACGGCCGGGCAGATGGCCGCGACCCAGACCTTCCTGGCGTCGTTGGCGAGGTCGCTCGATGTGGAACTCGATCGAGCGAATGGCAGCCCGCGCACGTCGTCCACCCGCGCGTCTTCACACCGCGCGCGGCCCACCTGAGGATCACGGCGGGTGTGGGGACGGGCCGAGGGCGGCGGCAGGCGGGGAGCGCACTCCGGGTCTGACAGCGGCAGCAAATGAGGAGAAGAGCCGCCGCGCACACCCTGTGTCTGGGCCGGCCCGAGAGGCGACACGCATATGCACATCCTGGTGGTCGGGGGCGGAGAGATCGGGTACGAGCTGACGCGGGAGCTGTCGGTCGACCACATCGTGACGGTCGTGGACAGCAACGCCGAGGTCGGCCGCCGGTTCGAGTCGCTCGACGTCGCATTCATCGCCGGCAGCGGGACCAGCCCCGATGTGCTGGCGCGTGCCGGTGTGCACGGCAACGATCTGTTGATCGCGTGCACCGGCCTTGATGAGGTCAACATGGTCGCGTGTGCGCTGGCGACGCGCCTTGGCTCGCGGCGGGCCATCTGTTTCGTCTCGCGCGAGGACTTCCATGGCGATGGCAGTAACGCCCAGGCGGTGCGCAGCCACTTCGGCATCGAACGCATCATCTGGCCCGAAGCCCAGCTGGCCGACGAGATGGTGCGCATCATCCGATCGCCCGGGGCGATCGATGCCGAGGAATTCGCCGACGGCCGGATCCGTCTGCTCGAGTACCGGCTCGATGCCGGCTCGCCCCTGACCAGCGCGCCGCTGGCGGAGTTGCGGCTGCCGCGGTCGGCGCTGGTGGTGGCCGTCAAGCGCGACAACGCCATCCAGATTCCACGCGGCGACACGCGCCTGACGGTCAACGACAAGGTCTTCGTGATGGGCACGCCGGAGGCCATGGCCGCGATCGCGCCGATGGTCCACGCGCACGCCGCCTCGCGCACCTCGCAGTCGGTGACCATCATCGGCGGCGGCGACGTCGGCTTCCGGCTGGCGCAGCGGCTCGACGACTCGGGCATGGAGGTCCGGATCATCGAGCGCGACCTTCGCCGCGGCGAGATTCTCGCGGCGAGTCTCCGGCGTGCCCTGGTCATCCACGGCGATGGCACCGACCTGGAGCTGCTCGAGTCAGAGGGCATCGGGCACAGCGACGTGCTCGTTTCGGTGATCGACAACGACGAGCGGAACCTGTTCGCCTCGCTGCTCGGCCGGCAGCTCGGTGCGCGCCGAATCATCACGCGGGTCGGCCGATCGGCCAATCTGCGGCTGTTCGATCGCGTCGGCATCGACGTCGCCCTGTCGGCTCGCGGCGCCGCCGTGAAATCGCTGGTGCACGACGTGAGAGGCGGCCACGCGCACCTGCTGGCGGTGCTGGACGAGGGCCAGGCGACGATTGTCGAGTTGACCGTACCGGCAGGCTTCACCCCGCAGGCGCTCATGGACCTGAAGGTGCCGCCACGCGCGATTGTCGGCGCCATCGTCCGTGGCCAGGAGGCCCTGGTGCCGCGGGGCTCCGATCAGGTCCGGCCCCAGGACCGGCTGCTCGTCTTCGTCGCAGCCGACAGCGTGCATCGGGTCCGCGACTTCTTCGGACCGTCGTGATGCGGATCAGCGTCGTCCTGCACACGGCAGGCATCTTCCTGCGCTACTTCGCGCTGACCTTTGCCTTGCCCGTCGTCGTCTCGCTGCTGTACCACGAGTGGCGCGACGCCCAGGCCTTCGCCGCGTCCGGCATCCTGGCCGGGGCAGTCGGTCAGTTGATGATGCGGGCTCGAAGCGCAGCGGCGGAAGATCTCACCCGCGTCGAGGGACTGGCCATCGTCTCTGGTACCTGGCTGCTGCTGGCCGTGGCGGCGGCGCTGCCATTCCTGGCGTCGGGGCTGGGCGTCATCGACGCCCTGTTCGAGTCGATGTCTGGGTTGACTACGACCGGCGCCACCGTGATCCGCGACTTCAGTCAACACGGGCATGGCATCTTCTTCTGGCGCGCCCTGACGCAATGGTTCGGAGGGATGGGCGTGATCGCGCTCTTTGTCGCGATCCTGCCGCGCTTCGGGATCGCCGGCCGTCAGCTGTTCTTCGCCGAAGCGCCCGGTCCGACCGACCAACCGCTGACGCCGCGGATTCGCAAGACGGCGAGAGCCCTGTGGCTGGTCTATGCCGGGCTCACCTCGGCCGAAATCGTCGCGCTGCTGGCCACGGGCATGCCGGTGTTCGACAGCGTCTGCCACGCGCTGGCGACCCTGGCGGCGGGCGGCTTCTCGCCCCATCCGCTCTCGATTGCCGGCTACGCCAACCCGGCAGCCGAGTGGGTGATCACCTTCTTCATGTTTGCGGCCGGCGCCAACTTCGCGTTGCACTACCGGACGTTGCGCGGAGAAACGAGGGCGTTCCTGCGCGACGAAGAGTTCCGCGCCTACGTGGCCATCGTCGTGGTGGCCACCGGACTGCTCACCGCGTGCCTGCTCCCCACTGCACCGCGGACCCTGGAGGCCGTGCGCACCGCAGCGTTCCAGGTGCTGTCGATCCTGACCACGACCGGCTTTGCCAGCGTGGACTTCCAGCTCTGGAACGACCAGGCCAAGATGGTCCTGCTGACGCTGATGTTCATCGGCGGGTGCGCCGGCTCGGCCTCCGGTGGCCCGAAAGTGGTGCGGCAGGTGCTGATTGCCCGCTACACCCTGCTCGAACTGCGTCGCACGCTGCATCCCCGCGGTGTGCTGCCGGTCAAGCTCGGAGGCCGCGTCGTCCCCGACGAGGTGATGCGCGCCGTGCTGGTGTTCTTCCTGTTCTACCTGCTGGTGTTCGCGGTGTGCACGGGCGTGGTGAGCGCCTTCGGGGCCGACATGATGACGGCCATCACCGCATCGATTGCCTGTCTCGGCAACATCGGCCCCGGGTTCAATGCGGTGGGCCCGATGGCCAGCTTTGCCGACCTGCATCCGGTGTCGCGGATCACGCTGACGCTGGCGATGTGGGTTGGCCGGCTGGAGGTGGTGACGGTGCTGGCGCTGGTCCGGCCGGAAGTGTGGCGACTGGTGCGACGTGGGTGACATCGATGGCGGGCTGCTCGCGTGCGGGACGGTCATGCCAGGCCCTCCCTGTTACAATAGTTTGATGTCAAACAATATCCGGATGCGGGCCACCGGAGTGGGCGCCGCGCTCGAGGCCGTTCATGCCTGACGCGAGAGCGTGGTGGTCGATGTGGGGCGTCCAGCTGGTGTGGACGGCGGTGACCCTTGGCGGCGCGTGGCTGATCGGTCATGCGGTCGCAGCGGTGATCCTGGCGCGCGTGTCGCGCCGCCCGGGCGATGACAGCAGCGCCGTCGTGCTACCGGCGATGCGGGCGCTGGCGTCGCGGCTGCCGCTGTGGATGATGCTCGGGGCCGTGTCGCTCGCCCTGACGTACTGGCCGCTGTCGGCACGCGCCCACGCGGTGGTCGCGCAGGCGATCTTTGTCATCGCCGTGCTCTCGGTGACGTTGCTGGCCGCGTCGGTGGCCAGCCACCTTGTGTCGGCGCACGGGGCGCGGTGGGCACCAGGACTGGCCGTCAATAGCCTGACCCGCAACATCGCCTGGGGCGCGGTGGCTGCCCTGGGAGGGTTGGTGGCCCTGAACGCGCTCGGGGTGTCGATCACCCCCATGCTGACAGCCCTCGGCGTCGGTGGCCTGGCCGTGGCGCTTGCCCTGCAGGAGCCGCTCGCGAATTTCTTTGCCGGCTTCTTTCTGACCCTGGCTGGGCAGATCCGCGTTGGTGACTACGTTCGACTCGACTCCGGCCAGGAGGGGTTTGTCACCGACTTCAGCTGGCGGTCGACCCGCCTGCGGATGCTCTCGAACAACCTCGTGATCGTGCCCAACGCCAAGCTCTCTCAGGCGGTGATCGTCAACCACGACCGGCCTTCGTCCGAGCTGTCGGTGCTCGTGGAGGTTGGCGTGGCCTACGGCAGCGATCTCGCGCAGGTGGAGGGCGTTGCGGCTGACGTCGGTCGGGACGTGATGGCCACCGTGCAGGGCGGGGTCGTCGAGTTCACGCCCTTTGTCCGGTTCCACACGTTCGGAGAGTCCAGCATCGACTTCACCGTCATCCTCAGGGCGCGGACCTTCGTCGATCAGTTCCTGGTCAAGCACGAGTTCATCAAGCGACTTCACGTGCGACTGGCCGAGGAAGGCATCGAAATTCCGTTCCCGATCCGCACTGTCATCACCCGCGCACACGATCCCGGGTAACACCGGGGTACCATCACCGCCGTGAGCGTTCCGCTGTTGTTTGCGTTGATCGGCACGGTGATCCTGGTCGGGTTTCTCGCCAACCTGCTGTTCCGGTTGACCAAGATTCCCAGCGTGCTGGTGCTCATCGCCATCGGCGTCGTGCTCGGGCCCGTCACCGGATGGATTCGGCACGACGCGCTGCTGACCATCGCGCCCTACTTCGGCGCGGTCGCCCTGCTGGTCATCCTCTTTGAGGGTGGGCTGGAACTGGACGTCGCCCACGTCATGCGCCACGCCCCGCGGACCGCCCTGTTCACGGCCGTGGTGTTCGCGCTGTCGATGGCGGTGGTGGCCGGCGTGAGCCATTTCGCGCTGGGGCTGACGCCGTCGGTGGCGTTGATGCTGGGCGCCGTGCTGGGCGCGACCAGCCCGGCGATCTGCATGCCTGTGGTGTCGGGCCTCTCCATCCGCGAGGACGTCAAGACCGTCATCAAGCTGGAGTCGGCGATGGGCGAGGTGCTGCTCATCGTGTCGGTGGTCCTGTTGATCCAGAGTCACGAGGCCGGGACGACCGGCGCCGCGAGCTGGATCTGGGGCTTCGTCCGGTCGCTGTCGGTCGCGCTGGCGGTCGCCACCGTCGCTGGCGTGCTGTGGTCGCGGCTGGTCAGCTGGCTCGGACGTGAGCCGCTGTCCTACATGCTCACGCTCGGGGTGACCTGTCTCCTCTACTTCGTCGTCGAGGAGCTCGGGGGCAGTCCGGCGATTGCGGTCCTGGTCTTCGGGCTGCTGCTGGCCAACATGCAGTACATCGCCAGCCAGGTGGGCCCGCACGTGCGTGACGTGTTTGGCATCCACGTCAAGGACGACCAGTTCGTGCTCGGCCAGTTCATGGTCAACATCACCGCCGAGCTGTCCTTTCTCGTGCGCACGTTCTTTTTCGTGTACCTGGGGCTGCTGCTGAACTTCTCCGCGCTCACCCCGACGCGCGCCGGCTGGATGGTCGTCCTGTTCCTGCTGTTGCTGGCAAGCCGCCGCGTCGGCCTGGCTATCTTCCGACGCGTCGGGGCGGCCTTCAGCGCCGGCGAATGGCAGGCGATCATGGCGCTGCAGCCGCGCGGCCTCGGGACCGCGGTCGTGGCGTTCATGCCGCTGCAGGCCGGCATCGGCGAGGCGTCCGAGATCCCGCTGTTCGCCTTTGCGCTGATCGTGCTCTCGAACCTGTACATGACGGCAGGCGTGCTGTTTGCCGAGCGCCGGCTGCGCACGGCGGCCGCTGACGTCGACTCCGCCGCGGCGTTGGCCACCGGGGCGGAGGCGGCTGCCGCTGACCGGGCGGGTTCCGATGCGCCGGTCGCGGCGGCGACCGTGCTGACCGCCGCCGAGCCGCCGTCGGGCCTGCCGGCGGACGAGCCGCGGCCCTCGATCTTCTCGCCCGCCAACGACTTCCTGGACGAGCCGGCCCCGGCCAGCGTGACCGACTGGCTGGCCCGCGTGTCCGGCTTGCGGCGTGCCGATCGCGAGACCGCGTATGGCGAACTGCTGCGTGCCTCCTACCTCTCCGAGCCGCTGTTCCTGATCCAGTCAGCGCTCGGCGCCGCGATCTGTGCGCTCGGCATGATGCTCGGGCAGACCATCGTCGTCATCGGCGGGGCGCTGATCGTGCCGGTGGCCAGACCCGTGCTGACCACCGGACTGGCACTGGCCGCGGGAGACCTGTACCTGCTGATCAAGCTTGCGGTGAAACTCTTCACGTTCAGCGCAGTGACCGTCGGGGTGTCGGCTGGCCTGGCTGGACTGGTGCCGTTCTCCGACCTGTTGAACGAGATCGTGGTTCGCACCCGCCCGACCATCGTCGACTTCCTGGTCGCGCTGTTCGGCGGCATGTCGGCGGCCGCGGTCGTCGCCGGCCGACGCGGACCGGTGATGCAGTACCTGCCCGGTGCGGTCGTCGGGTTGACCCTGGTTCCGGCGCTGTGCGTGGTGGGCTTTGCCTCCACCGATGCGGTCAACCCGGCGCTGCTCAAGCACGCCACCCTCGCGTTCAGCGCCAACCTGTTTGCCGCGATTCTCGGCGCGGCCGGCGTTCTGCTGGCACTCGGTATCCATCGGGCCGCCGCAGCGCCCGCCATCCGCCAGTGGAAGGCGACGGAATTGAGCCGGCCGCTCGCGAGCGCGATCTTCCGTCGGCTCGGCGTCGAACAGGCCATCGGTGGGACCGGGTCGGTTCGTGCCCGGGTGATCGTCATCGGCGTCTTCCTGCTGCTTTTGCTCATCCCCCTGCAGCTGGCGTTCAATCAGGTGCGTGAGGAGTTCCGGGTCAGGCGCGCGGTGACACGGGCGCTGGATGCGTTCAACCTGCCCAACCGCTCGGCCATCATCGGGTCGGCCGTGAACATCGCCGACGATCGTGTCGATGTCCGATTGCAGGTGGCCACCAGCGCGCTGTTCTCGACTGCCGACCGTACCCGTTTCGAACAGGCCGTCCATGCCGACACCGGGCGACAGGTTCGGCTCGATCTCGTCCAGACGGTCGCCGATGTCGGCGACGCCGGTGCCATCCAGTTGCTCGTCCAGGACCGCGCCGCGCCGCCATCGAGACCAGCGCAGAGTCTCCAGTCCTCGCTCGAGCAGGCCGAGGGCCTGCTGTCGCCCGTGCTGCGCGACCTGCCCCTGCCGAGTGGTGCCCGCATCGTGAGCGTGCGCAGCTGGTTCGCCGACGGACGGGGACCGATGCTCGACATGCTCTACCTGGCGGAGCAGGCGCTGGATCGCGATGGGGAGGTGCTCATGGCACGGCTGCTCTCCGCCCACACCGAGGTCCCGCTCGACCGGATCACGTCGACATGGCTTCCGGCCGTGCACCAGCTCCGCTTCACGCGCGCGGGACTCACAGATGAGACCACCGCCAGGCTTGCCGCGCTGCCGCTGCGAGGACTGTTGTCGTCATCCTCGCGTCTGGCCGTCACGGCCACCCTCGCGCAGCGGGTCCCGGCCGACACCGTGGACGCGGTGGCGCAGCAGCTTCAGGACGTGCTCGGGCTCTCCGGCCGTCCGGCGGTCGCGTCGGTCCCCGCCGGCGACAATCGGTCGGGGACGCTGAGCATCGGCCCGGCCGTGCCGTAGGCAGTGGCGATGGACGCCCACGTGGAGCACGCGACGATGCCTCGGTTGTGGAAGCGGATGGTGGCCATTGCGGCTGTCTCCGTTGTCCTGGCGGCACTCGACACGACGGGGCTGGAGCGCCCGGTGGCCTCATACCGCGTCGGCGATTTCGCCGATCGCACGCTGCGTGCGCCGTTTGACTTCGCCGTGACCGACGACCAGGCCACAGCGGTGCAGCGTGCACACGCCGCTCGACGAGCCGAGACCGTGATCCGGGTGTCGCCCGACGTCGTGACCGCCGTCAGGGCATCGGTGCTCGAGGTGCTCGAGCCGTTGCTCGAGGTGTCACGTGCGGCGGCGGACGGGGAGCGGGCGACGCGAGCGGCGCCGAGCCAGGCGGGCCGTGAGGCCCGACGGCTCGCTGCGGCTCGTGGCCGCGCCGTCGAGCGGGTACTCGTGGCCGTGGGCTCCAGGCCCGAGAGCCGGTCAGTCCCGCCAGCCCTGCGTGCCTTGCTCGAGTCCCCCAACGCGGCACAACTGCTGCGGGCGAGTGCTGAGGCTGTCACGGCCTCCGCCTACGCCAGGCCCATCGTGGCCGACCTCGCTGACGTCGCGTCGCTGGCTGGTGCGGGCGAGCTCCGCGCGGATGCGCCGGTGGAGGTCGTGCTCGTGTCGGAGGGAGGCGAGCCACGCCTCGGGCGGGAACCGGGCACGCTGACCTCCCTCGCTGCCGCCCGTCGCGACCTCCGGGAACGAGTCACGGCAGATCTCACACTCCCCGTCGAAGTCGACGCGTGGCTGCGGCGAGTGGTGGCCGCACACCTCCGTCCGAACGCGACGCCCGATGCCGCCGCGACCGCAAAACGGCGAGCGGCCGCCGCGGCGGCCGTCCTGCCCGTCTCTCTGAGTTTTCGTCGCAATCAGTTGATCATCGGCGAGGGACAGCTGGTGACGCAGCAGACGGTGCTCGCGCTGGACGCGCAGCGCGGCCGCCGCGCCACGCGGGTGTCGTGGAGCCGCGCCGCCATCATCGCCGCGCTGCTGTGTGTGGTCCTGGGCCTCGCGCTGCTGCCCTGGCAGCGGCCGGGCGGGGTGACCGTCGGCGATGCCGACCCGCCGTTCTGGTACGGCCTGTCGGTACTGGCGCTCTCCGGCATGACGTTTGTGGCCTGGGAAGCGCTGGCCCGACTCACGCTGTCGCCGACCTTCGGCGTGCCGGCGCTCGCGGTCGTCATGGCGTTCCCGGCCGCCAGTCTGGCCATCTACACCCGCCTGACGTGCGGGCCGGCCAACACCCTGCGACTGGTCGTCGGGCAGGCCTTCCTGATCGGGCTGCTGTGGCAAAGCGATGCGCGGCTCGCGTTTTTCATCATGGCCTCCGGCAGCATCGCGGGCGCACTGGCGGCCTCGTGCGATCGACGGCAATGCCTCCTGCGCGCCGGCGCCACCACCGGACTGCTGTGCGCCCCGATTGCGGCGCTGCTGGGCAGCACCGACGCCGCAACGCAGTCGTCCACGCTGTTCAACGCCGGCGCCGGGCTTGCGTCAGGCCTGCTCTCCGCGTTCAGCGTGCTCGCCCTGGGTCCACTGCTGGAGTCGCTGTTCGGCCACGTGACGCGCGTGCGCCTCGTCGAACTGGCCAACTACCAGCAGCCGCTGGTGCGCAGGCTCGCCGAGGCGGCGCCTGGCACGTTCCAGCATTCGATCGCGGTCGCCATCCTGGCCGATGCCGCCACCCGAGCGGCCGGCGGCGACCCGCTGCTGGCCCGCGTCGGCGCGCTGTACCACGATGTCGGCAAGATCAAGCATCCGGAGATGTTCTCGGAGAACCAGCGCGGCCACAACCCGCACGACGATCTGCCGCCGCACGACAGCGCTCGCTACATCATCGAGCATGTCTCGGAAGGTGCGCGCCTGGCCGTGGAGCACAAGCTCGGGCCACGTCTGCAGGACTTCATCCGCGAGCACCATGGGACGTCGGCGGTGCGCTATTTCCTGGATCGCGCCCGCAAGGCCTCACCCGAGGTCGATGCCGCCGCCTTCCGGTATCCGGGCCCCCGTCCACAGTCGCTCGAGACCGTCGTGCTCATGCTCGCCGACCAGATCGAGGCCACGGCGCGCAGCATGGCCCCAGCCGCCGAGCAGGACCTCACCGACATGGTGGACCGCACGATTGCCCGGACGTTGGAGGATCGGCAACTGGACGACGCGCCGGTGACCTCCAGGCAGCTGGCCCAGATCCGCGACGCGCTGGTGGATGGCGTGCGCGGCATGGCGCACCAGCGTGTCCGGTACCCAGGTCAACCAGCAGCGTCCTGAACGGTGGCGCCGCGGCCACTGGCCACGCGGTCAGGCCGTGGAGAGCCAGCCGCCCGAGAAGCCGGCACGCCGAAGTCCGCGCACCATCGGCTCGCATTGCCGCATGAGGTGCCATGGCATCCCGGTGCGGTAGTTCTCGATCATCATGACCATCGGGCCCTGATTCACACCGACGTACCAGGGTGACACCCACCTGGGCGCTGCGGGCCCGCTGGGGAACGTGCGGTTGAACGTCGCGGCAAAGCCATACGGGCCGGTTTCGAGTGCCAGCGCGCGGACATGCCGCAGGGCTGGCAACACGATCTCCGGCGCGAACGGCAGGCTGGCGACGCATGCCCACGGCGCGAGCGTCCCATCGTCGGGACCATAGGGCACGCCGCGGGCGGCGTAGTCGAAGAACCGGCGTGCCTGGCCATCGACATGCCGAACGGCCGGCCCTGGTCCGTCACTGGCGGTGATGCCCCAGCAGTGTTCACCGTAGCCTTGGAACCGCCGGGGATTGCGGATCGCGTACTGCTGCTGCACGTAGGTCGCCCGACGGCTGTTCTCGAAGTAGTCCAGCCCGTGCGCGGACACGTAGGCGTCCTGGATGCCGCGGCCGTCGATCCAGAGTTGCGACAACTGATGAATGAACAGCGGCCCGGCATCGATCAGGTCGTGCCCATAGATCCGCCGCCAGCGATAGGTGGACAGCCAGGCCGCGTAGCTGGCAGGTGGAAGCGGGAACGTGGGGGAGCCGAGTCCGAGCACGTACAGCAGCAGAGCCTCGCTGTAGCCGCCCCAGCGGTAGCGGATGAAGCCGCGCTCCGGCGTCCAGCCATGCGACACCGCCTCACCGCCGTTCAACATCGAGGTCCAGTCCGCCCGCTCGTAGAGTGCCGACGCGGCGCTGCGGACCTCGCGCTCGTCGGCCGAGTCGCGGTCGAAGTAGGCGGCGGCGGTCAGGGCGCCGGCGAGCAGGAAGGTCGTGTCGATGGTCGAGACTTCGCTGCGCCAGGCGCGGCGGCCGGTCTCCAGATCGAGGAAGTGATAGTAGAAGCCGAAGTGACCGGTCGCGTCGCGACCGGCACCCTGGTCGCTCTCGAGGAAGAAGCGCAGGGTGGTGAGCACGCGAGCCACGGCGGCGTCGCGGCGCATGAAGCCGCGCGCGACGCCAATGGGATAGATGGCGAGCGCCAACCCGGTGGCTGCGATGCTCGCGGGCGACCCCGGCTGCGTCTTGTCGGCGACCAGCCCGTTGCACGGGTTCGCCTCGTGCAGGAAATACAGAAACGTCTGCCTCTGCAGTTGTTCCAGCAGCGCCGCGTCGTTCATGCCGGGGCACCGCTGCCGCCGGGTCCTGCCGGGCCGCTCACCACTGGCGCACGTCTCACGTGCACCCAGTATCGCCCGTCTGCCGACCAACCGCCGCCGTCGCGGTGACCAATTCCGCGCTTGTATTGCGGGCGCGGCGAGGACACCCTTACGCATGCTCAGGTCTGCCGTGCCGCCAGGGAGCACCTCGTCGGAGCCCTGGCGGTGGCGATGAAAACGCGCGTGTTGCGACTGGCAGACGACCTGCACCACAGCTACTGGTTCCTGCCGGCGCTCATGGCGCTGCTGGCCATCGTTCTGGCGGGCACGATGGTCGCGCTGGATGCCTGGGTGGGGCCGTCCTGGCTGGAGCGCGTGCCGTGGCTGTACACGACACACCCGGGGGGCGCCCGCCTGGTGCTCTCGGCCATCGGCGGCTCGATGATCACGGTCGCCGGCACGGTCTTTTCCGTCACGATTGCCGCCGTCGTGTACGCGTCCGGTCAGTACGGACCGCGCCTGCTCAGCAACTTCATGAGCGACCGTGGCAATCAAGTGACGCTGGGCACCTTCATTGCCACGTATCTCTACTGCCTGCTGGTGCTGCGGACCATCCGCTCGCCGGAGGAGGACGGCATCGGGATCGGGTTCGTCCCGAACCTCGCCCTGCTGGTGGCGGTGGTCCTGGCGCTGTGCTCAATCGCGGTGTTGATCTACTTCATCCACCACGTCCCGAGTCGCATCCATATCAGCAGCGTGATCGAGGGCATCGGGGGCAAGCTGCTGGGGGACATCGAGCGGCGCTTTCCACGCTTCATCGGTGCGCCCCCGGAGGGCGATCAGCCGGTCACGACCAGTGATGGTGGCGACCCGTCGCAGGTGTTCGGTGGGAACACCGGGGGCGCGCGCCCGGTCGCCATCCTGGCCAAGGGCACCGGGTACATCCAGGTCATCGACGACGGAGCGCTGCTGGAGTGCGCCAGCAGCGACGACCTGCTGTTGCGGCTCCACTATCAGCCGGGCGACTTCGTGCATGTCGGTCGCACGCTGCTCGAGGTGTCGCCCCGCGAGCGCTGTCGCGAGGAAAGCCTGGAGGTGCTGGCGGCAGCCTATGCGCTCGGCGCCCGGCGTTCGGCCCTGCAGGACATGCGGTTCCTCATCGACGAGCTCGTCGAGATTGCGGCGCGCGCGCTGTCGCCTGGCGTCAACGACCCGTTCACGGCAGTCACCTGCCTCGACTGGATTGGGGCGGCGCTGTCAGACCTGGCGCGGCGCGAGCTCCCGTCGCATCTCCGCGTCGATGCAGCCGGCGTGCTGCGAGTGATCGCACACCCTCTCACGTTCGATCGATTCCTGGACCAGTCCTTCGGCGCCCTCGCGCAGTACTGCGCGGGGGACATGATTGCCTCGCTGCACTATCTGCGCGTGATCGGCGAAGTGGCGCTTGGTTGCCAGGACTCGGCGCGCCTCCGCTCGCTGGCCACCACGGCCGATCGACTCGAGACGCTCGCCGGCGCCTCCCTGGTGGGCGTGAACCTCGAACGGGTCCGCGAGCGCGCCCATCAGGTGCGGCGGGTGCTGGCCGAACCCGACTACCAAGGGCGGCTGCGCGACAGTGCCGAGTGGCTGGGCGGCACGGCTTAGGAGACTTCCATGCAAGAGCACAACGACACGGCCGACGCGAGCATCGGCGCCACCGCGGTCATCTGGCGCACCCTGACCGGCATGGCGACCGGCATCATCGAGATGCTGCCCCTGCTTGCCGCGGGCGTCCTGGTCTTCCTCGTGTTCTGGGCAGTGGCGGTGGCCACCCGCCGGAGCGTGCACCGGCTCGCGCGCAAACGCATGGAGTTTCCCGGGGCAGCCACCGCCTTCGGACGCCTGGCCTACGTGGCGATCATGCTGCTGGGTCTGCTGGTGGCGGTGACCGTGGCGTTTCCGTCGATGACGCCGGCCCGACTCTTCTCCGCGCTCGGACTCGGCGGCGTGGCGATCGGGTTTGCCTTCAAGGACATCTTTCAGAACCTGCTCGCGGGCATCCTGCTGCTGGTGCGTCAGCCCTTCCGCGCGGGTGACGAGATCAGCGCCGGGCCGTTCACTGGCGTCGTCGAGTCCATTGAAACGCGTGCGACCTTCATCCGCACCTACGATGGCCAGCGCATCATCATCCCCAACAGCGTGGTCTACACCGAGCCGGTGACCGTCATCACCGCCTACGACCTGCTCCGCAGCGAGTACGACGTCGGCATCGGCTACGGCGACGACATCTCGACGGCGCGCACGATCGCGCTCGAGGCAGTGTCGCGCGTCGAGGGGGTGCTGGCCGAGCCGCCGCCGGACGTGCTGCTCTGGGACCTGGCCGGGTCGTCCAAGAACCTGCGGGTCCGGTGGTGGACGCGCCCGCAACGGCCCACCGTCGTGCAGGTGCGCGACCGGGTGCTGCAGGCCGTGGCAGAAGCCCTTGCCGGCGCCGGCATCGATCTGCCGTTCCCGACGCGCGTCGTGTTGTGGCACGACCAGACCGAAAGCATCGACGGCGATCGCACCCGGCAGCGTGAAGGATGGCCGGCCGGCGACGCGCCGCCGCCAGCACGTGCCCAGGTGGCTCGAGATGCCGATCCACCGCAGTGACGGACTGTCGCGGCCGACAGGATTGTCTTCACGTGGCCCGTGCCGTCTGTCATAGTCCGCCCTCTGACGACTGGTCGATCCCGATGGCAGGTGCGCGCAGGTCTTGCGCTGGTCGTCCTTGTCGCCCTGGCGACGGTCGGCGTGGCGTGGATGCACCGTGCGCTGAGAACCGACATCCCGATGCTGCCGGCGCCGGATCTGTCCAACCTGTTCACCGACCGCACGCCGGTGTCCATCACCATGACGATCGGCGGGGAGCCGGTCGAGTGGCTGACGACGCCTGACGATCTGCGCGGCAGTGTGACGCTCTGGCGCCGCTTGCATCTTGCCGAGTGGAACCAGGTGCCTGAGCCGCTGCGACGTCAGGGCCTGGACCGGATGCTGACCCGGTATCGACCGATCCTGATGCGTCCCTCCCGCTGGGACACCATGACGGCGGACGAGTGGGATGACGTCCCGCAGCCGATGCGGACACTGGCCTACCGGCAGATGATGTCCTACTGGAGCGGCTACTACGACATCGGCGGTGCCTACGACCTCGCGCCCCGGGCGGTCTCCAACATGCTGTCGGCCATCGTCATGAGCGAGTCGTGGTTCGAGCACCGGGCGGTCGGCACCAACCGCGACGGCACTCAGGATTTCGGACTGGGCGGCGCATCCGAGTACGCGCGAGGACGGCTCCGCGAGCTCTCGGCACTGCAGGTCGTCGATGTGTCGCTCGACGATGAGATGTACGCCAACCCGTGGGCGGCCACGCGGTTCGTCGCCGTGTGGATGTCCCTGATGCTCGACGAGGCCGGGGGCGACCTGGACCTCGCGGTGCGCATCTACCATCGGGGCGCCACCAATGCCAACGACCGGTTGGGCACGGCGTACCTGGCGGCCGTGCGGCGGCGCCTCTCGGTCTTCATCCGTAGCCAGGACTCGCCTCCAGCCTGGGACTACGTCTGGCGAAAGGGCCGCGACATGGAACAGGAGGAGTGGCCGTGGGTGGCGGTGGCGGCGCGGACGACCCCGTCGCGTTGACCCACCTGCGTACTGACGCGACCACGAACGGCCGCCTCGCGACCCGCGTATGTGGGTCCCTGGTCGTTACTGCGCTGGCACGAGCGGGCGGAGCCAGATATTGCGGAACCGGACCGGATTGCCGTGATCCTGCAGGCCGATGTAGCCCTTCGCGTGTGCCGGGGCGTACGTGCCAATCTGCTTGTGCCCGGTCGGCCCGAGAAACGCCTGCGCGGCGTGCACGGTCACGCCGTTGTGGAGCACGGTCACCGTCGCCGGCCGTTCCAGCGTCGTGCCGTTGAAGCGCGGGCCAGTGAAGACGATGTCGTAGGACTGCCACTCGCCGGGCTTGCGCGACGCATTGACCATCGGCGGGAACTGGCCGTACATCGCCGAGGCCTGCCCATCCGGGTAGGTGACGTTCTCGAAGCTGTCCAGTACCTGGATCTCGAACACGCCGTTGAGGAAGACCCCGCTGTTGCCGCGTCCCTGGCTGTTGCCCTTCACCGCGGTCGGGGTCGCGAACTCGATGTGGAGCTGGTAATCGGTGAAGTCGTCCTGCGTGGTGCGGATCATGCCCTTGCCGCTCGACATCACGCCGCTGGCGACAGGCCAGCTCACCTGACCGCCGCCCTGCGTCATCTGCCAGCGACTCAAATCCTGGCCGCTGCCCAGCAGCACGACGGCGTCCGAGGGCGGCGGCACCGACGCGAGCGGTCCGGGCGTCACCACGCGCGGCTGCGGCCGCATGCCGTCGTGGATGTGCCACTTGCCATTGGGCTGCATCGGCGTGTCCTGATAGCCGGTGGGCGCTGGCGGCGGCTGCGCGGGTGGGGTCTGCGGTGCGGTCTGCGACTGTTGGGCGCTGACGACAGCGCCGGCGAGAATACAGGCGACGAGTAAGGTGATCTTCATGCGACAGCTCTCCACATTTCGAAAATGACCGGACGGTCCGCGGCCCCGAGCCTCACCTGACCAGGCGAAGGTCCCGACACTCTACAGCGTCAGGCCGTTGGGCGCGCGTGGGACCTGACAAAGCAGCGGCCGCAGGTACACACCCACGAAGAACGACTGTCGAGCGATGCCCCGGGCGATCTTCGCCGCCGGCGACGATCACGGCCGCGCCCAGCTGCACCGCCGTGGTCGTGACAAGACCCACCGGGAGGATCCCGAGCGCGGTCCACGTGTCGGTCATCGTGTGATAGGCGAGCGCGTCGCCACGGAAGCCCGGGTGGGCGTCGCGAAGCTCCCAGGTGCGCGCCGCCAGCGCGCCGTCATCGCCGCCCAGCACCAGCACGTGCGCGTCTCCCCAGGCAACGGCCGGAGCGGCCACGACCGGATGTGGCGATGCCGCTCGCGGCGCCCACGTCCCCGCGCCGGCCGGGTCGAGGCGCCAGGCGTCAGTCAGATAGGTGCGGACCGCCTGGCCCTCGGGCCCCGGGGCGAGCGAGGCCCCACTGAAGACAAAGAGCGCGCCCGCCTGGCCGACGACCGCGGGCAGGATGCGACCCGGTGCCGGCAGGGGCGTCAGCCTGCGCCAGCCGGCCGCGACGCGATCGAGGTCGAGTGCGAACACTTCGGCGGAGGCTGTCGTGCTGCTGGGCGTCTCCTGCCCGCCGACCACGTACCACGTGCGTCCCACCACCGCGCTGCCGGCCATCGCCCGCGGTGCCGGCAGCGCCGGTAGAGAGGTGCGGAGCCAGCGGCCGTCCCGCCGCGTGAGGGCAAACGCCTCGGCGTAGTGGCGAGCGGCGTCCGATCCTCCGGCGACGATGATGCGATCGCCGTCGCTGGCCACCGACGCATACGCGAGCGGCCGCGGCAGCACCGCCGCCTCCTGCTTGCTCCACGCCTCGGCGCCAGCTTCGAGGATGAAGACGTCGTCATACCAATGCTTGGCGCCGCCGGCAAACAGACTGGTTGGGAAGTCGGTGCCGCCCAGCACCACGAGCGTGTCGCCGAGCACCGCCGTCATGTGGCCGCTGCGCGGCACCGGCAGGGGCGGCAGCGTGCCCCACGTCAGCGCGGCCACCGGGAGCGGCGCCGACGACTGCGCGGCCGCGTCCGGAAGCACTTCGGTGAACACCTCGGTGGACGCGACGGCCTTGCCAAGCGGAATGCCCGTGGACAGCGCGAAGGCGACGGGCTGACCGTTTTCGATCAGGCCGGTCGGGAGATCCTTCGGCTTCGGATCGGGAGTGCCCGTCAGCACCTCCAGCACCTCGCCCGCCTCGTCCAGCAACAGGGCCGTCAACGTCACCCCGTCGGGACGCACGGGTCCTCCACTCTGCACCGTGAGCACGCCTTCGACACGATAGCCACTCAGGGTGGCCCGCTTCTTCCTGACTTCAGTCGACGTGACAAGCAGGCCGGGAGGACAGGGGGAGACATCCACTTTCCGATTGGCTGACACCCACTGAAGGGTGGCAGCCACAGGCTTGTCGTCCTCCACGACCTGCACGATGTACCCCGAGGGCAACTCGCGGAAGTCGTCCTTCCTGCGCAACCGGAAGCGATAGGGCAGCGAGCCGCCAGGTTCGACCTGACTGACCCGAGCCTCGTTCTCGATCGGCTCCCCCATGGGTCTCCAGTGTGCATCCGTGTATTGCAGGCGCACCGACAGGTGTCGGGCACACCCCCCGGTGTTGCGAAGCGCTCCGACGAGGACGCCAAGTTTCGCGTTCTCGTAGGTTACGGCCGAGTTCTTCAGCGGGCGCATCTCCAGACCGTCGCTGGTCAGAATGCGTGCGCTCTGCGGCATCGCCACCCAGTAGGGAAGCGCGTCTGTCACGGCTACCGACCGTTCCTGCCGGGGCGGGCGCGACAGATCCATGATGCCAATCTGCGCAACAGCCGCCGCGGGCCAGAGCATTACCGCCGCCGCAATGGCCAGGACCGCGCTATCGCGACTCATCACGCGCCAGCGGTAGAACCGCATGCGACCCTCCTCGAGGCTCAGGGCTCACGGTCGCCCGATTCCGCATCTGGTATTGTGCGCCCTGGCGCAGGGACATCGAGAAAACGCTGGCGGCCGGTCTGTCGCCGATACAGAGACACTCCGATGAGGATGAGAGCCCAACTCGTGGCTACCGCCGTGCCGTTCGTGCTGGTCCTGGCGGCGTTGGCGCAGGAGGCACCGCGTGTGTCGGAGCAGGCCCGCCGGCAGCACCAGGAGGCCTTCGTGTTCGACGGGCACGTCCACATGATCAACCGCCAGCTCCACACGGGTGGGAGCATCGGAGATCGCCTGGCCGACGGCCAGGTGGACCTGCCGCGCATGAAGGAAGGCGGCATCGACGCGTTTTTCATGACGCTGTTCGTGATGGAGCAGTACTACCCCGCACGGTATGAGACCAGGCAGACGCTCCGCCTGCTCAACATGGCGCTCGACCAACTGGAGAAGAACCGCGACGTCGTGGAGCTCGCGCTCGACGCGTCCGACATCGAGCGGATCAATCGCGCCGGGAAGATGGCTGCGGTCCTCGACCTCGAGGGGGGCTTCGATCTCGATGGCGACCTCGACGTACTGCGGGCGCTCCACCGACTGGGGCTCCGGGTCGTGCAGCTGCCCGCCCACAACTGGGGGAACGAGTTTGCCGACTCCTGCTGCGCCCCGGCCCGCTGGAACGGTCTCACCGAGCACGGCCGGACAGTCGTGCGTGAGTTGAATCGGCTCGGCATGGTCATCAACGTCTCGCACGCGTCCGATGAGACAATCGCGCAGACGTTGCAGGTCAGCAGACATCCGATTGTCGCCACGCACCATGGGCTGCGCAGCCTGAACGACATTCCCCGCAACATGCCTGACCACCTCTTGAAGGCGCTGGCCGCCAAAGGGGGAGTGATCGGGTTCCATATCGGCAACGCGTTCCACAACCGCGCCCATTTCGACTGGTTGTCCAAACGGGCCGGTCGGCCCTTCTGGGACACGTCGGAGATCGGGGCCGACAGAGCCTCGCTCTCCATCTACGACATCGATCGGCGGGTCGCGCCGACGTTTCCAATGGTCGGCCCCGTGGCACCAGACGACGTCCTGATGTCGATCGACGAGTGGGTGGGCGTCGTGGACCGCGCCATCCAGGTGGTGGGCGAGGACCACGTGGCACTCGGCAGCGACTTCGACGGCGGTCCGACGCCAGCGCGCCACATGCGCGACATCCGGGACCTGTCGATGATCACTGACGCGATGCTGCGCCGGGGCTACTCGCCCGACCGGATCAGGAAGTTCCTGGGCGGCAACCTGCTGCGCGTCTTCCGGCAGGTGACCAGCACGCCGGGATAGGCGTACGCCCCTCTGCGCGGCACATCGTTCCTTTCACACAGAGACGTCATGACCAGGACACGCACCGACGCCAACCCTGTCTACACCCGGCGTGAAATGCTCGGCATGTCGGGCATGGCTGGTGTGGCGGCGTTGACCGATCGCGCCGCCAATGATGTTGTGCAGACGACGCCGAGGCGGCCTCGTATCGCCTGTCTGGTCAGCTATTGGGGTGCCACGCGGTCACACGCGGACTGGATCGTCACCAAGCTGCTGGACGGGTATTGGTGGCAGGGCGCTCACACACCGTCGCGCGTGGACGTGGTGTCGGTCTACATCCATCAACGCGACACCAGCGGTCTGGGCCAGAAGGTGTGCCGTTCCAAAGGCATTCCGGTCTCCGATACCGTCGCCGATGCCCTCACGCGAGGCGGCAAGGAACTCGCCGTGGACGGTGTCGTCATCGTCGGAGAACACGGCGAGTACCCCACCAATCTCAAAGGGCAGTGGCTCCTGCCGCGATGGTGGATCTACCAGCAGGTTATCCGGGTGTTCGAGCAGAGCAAACGCTCGGTGCCGATATTCAACGACAAGCACCTCTCCTACAGCTGGGACGAGGCCAAGTGGATGTTCGACAAGTCCCGCGAGCTCGACTTTGCCTTGACCGGCGGGTCGTCCATCCCGATCTACTTCCGCAAGCCTGAGATCGAACTCGGGAGCGACACGCCCATCAGGACCTCGGTGGTGGTGGGCGGGGCGAGTGACGAGGGAGCCCTGTTCCACTGTGTGGACGTGCTCCAGGCCTTTGTCGAACGTCGCACGGGCGGGGAGACGGGCGTCGCGTCGGTGCAGTCCATTCGGGGGCCCGACACGTGGCAGTGGACCGAACGCCACCCGTGGGCCGGCGCGCTGCTTGACGCCGTGCGAACTCGTCTCGATCTGAAGCCGGGGCACTTCCAGGAGATCGGCGCAGCCAACGTCTGTGTGGTGACTTATCGCGACGGCACCAGGGCAGCGGTCTATTCCGGCCGGGGTGTGGGCTGGACCTACGCCGGTGACATCGATGGACAGAAGGACCCGACCGTGGTGTCGATGCTTGGCTGGCCCGGTCCCTTTTCGCAGTACCACGCCTCGAACGCCCAGCCGCACTGGATTACCGAGACCATGGTCACTGGCAAGGAACCGTTCAACGCCGAGAGGCTGCTGCTATCCACCGGTATCGTGGCCCACACCATGGAATCCAACTGGGAGAACGGCCGCTACTCCGCGATCGGACGAACCATCGAGACGCCGTTCATGGACATGGCCTACCGATCCACTCGGGGCGCGCAGTTCAATACCGGCGAGCGGCCGCCCAACCGCCCCTACCTCCGGGGATTCGACAGCTAGGCGCTGCGCGCACGTGTTGCGGGCGACGCAGTGTGCGCCAGCGCCCGTGGCACGTCGGCGCTACCGCTTTTGCAGGTACGTCTCCTTGTCTTTCAGGGCCAATGCGCCGCTCGCTCCAGTCTGGGTGCACTGCCACCCGCCTGCCTTGTGAACGAAGCAGTCGTACATCCGCTCCATCTGCTTCCTGGACACGGCGGTCTTGTAATCGGTACACGTGGCAAACGTCGCCTTGACCGGGTAAATCGGCTGTTTCGGCGTGGCTTGCGAGTACACATCGGTGAAGGTAGCCTGCCAGGCCCGCGGTGCGCCAACGACCACCTGCTGGAACGTGATCGTGACCGCGCCGTCGGCGCCTGCTGCGGCGTTCTTCTCCCACAGACGGCGAATCGCCCCTCTGAACGTCTTTTCGTTGGCGGTGGCGCCGTCGGAGTCGGCGCTGGACGCCGAACACGCGGCAGCGGTGTCGGTCGTGGCGAGCGCCGTGTGTGCGGCCGCTGTCGTGTCTCGCGCCTCGGTCGGGAGCGCGGCACCGAGCATCATGGCGAGAGCAGCGATGGTGGTCAGCGACGCCGAGGCGGCTGGATGGAACGATCTGCGTGTCTTCACGAAGTTCCTCGAGGGATAGGATTTTTTCGACGACACGATACCCTGCGCCGCTCGGTCGTGTCACGGTCGTTACGGTGCCTGTCGTCCCGTCACGGCGTCATTGTCGCCCGGCTGGCTTTTCGAGCAGCACCGGCGGATGGAAGACGGGCTGCGTGTCCCCCTGGTCACGCAGCCAGGCGTCCAGGTCGGCCCGCATCGCCGCGAGGCGCGACGCCTGCGCCGGATCGGCCGCCAGGTTGCGCTGCTCGAGGGGATCACGCGCCAGATCGTAGAGCTCGTCGGCCGGGCGCTGGCGGTAGCGTCGAAGGACCGCGCTCGCGTGCGCGTCGCCAGCCGCCGCTGCCCGCTCCCATGATCGGAAGTAGCCGACCTCGTCCTCCTGCGGCGCGCGGTCGATGTGCGTGGTGTGCTGGAACTCGGGATGGAGATTGCGGATGTACTTCCAGAGCAGGGTCCGCACCGCGCGGATCGGGTAGACGTTCATCGCGCGGTCGCCAGTATGCGTGGCGAAGATCCGATCGCGGTGCGCGGCGCGCTTTCCGCGGAGCACGTCCAGGAACGAGCGGCCGTCGATCCGGCCGGCGCCGATGCCCGTCGGCGGCGGCGTGCCGCCCGCCGCCTCGACCAGCGTCGGCAGAAGATCGATCCAGCTCACCATCGCGTCCGTGCGCGTGCCTGGCTTCACCACCCCGGGCCAGGCGACGAGCAGCGGTACACGAATGCCCGCGTCGTAGAGGTTCCATTTGCCAAGCGGCCACTGTGCGCCGTGATCGCTCGACATCAGGAAAAGCGTGCGCTCGCCGAGATGGGTGCGCGCGGCGTCGTAGATCGCACCGAGGTAGTCGTCGGCCTTGGTGACTGCGTGGTAGTAGCGGGCGCGGAAGGCCCGCGTGACCGGCGTGTCGACGAGGGTGGGCGGGATGTCCACCCTCGCGGGGTCGTGGGCGCCGGGTGTCTCCGGCCAGGGGCGATGCGGCCACTGCGTACCGACGAGCAGGAGCAGCGGCTTGGCTCGCTTCGCATCGCGCGCGGCCAGGAAGGCTGTGGCCGCCTCCATCCCGCGGTGGTCCATGAAGCGATCGAACTCCGCCTGCTGGAAGCCGTAGTCGCGCGCGTGCTCGTAGTGCGCGACCTTGCCGAAGGCCACGACCTCGTAGCCCAGCGCGGCGAAGTAGGCCGGCAGCGTGCGGATGCCCGCACGCGCCTTGGCGTGGTTGTCCTCGGCGCCGTTGCGCGCCGGCATCAGCCCGGTCAGCAGAGCCGCGCGACTCGGTGCACAGGTCGGCGAGGCGGCAAAGGCCTGGGTGAAGGTCACCCCGGCGCGCGCCAGCCGCTCCATGTGCGGCGTGCGGATCTGGCGATCGCCGTAGACGCTCGAGTCGAGCTGATCCTGATCGTCGGTCAGGAACACGACGATGTTCGGCGGCGAGGCGGCGCCGGTGGGCCCGCCGGCGAGAACGCCGGCCAGACAGACGGCAAGGAGCAGGAAGGAGACGCGCGTCATGGGGCTGCCGTGTAGGTCGCCCCGGCGTCGGCCGGCATCGATCGATGCCAGGCGAGCAGGGCCTTGGTTAACGCGCGGACCCGCGCCGGGTGGCGCGCGGCGACGTCGGTGCCTTCGCCGGGATCGTCGATCAGGTCGTAGAGCTGCGGCTCGGAGCCGTCGTACTCGGAGAGCAGCTTCCACCGCCCGTCGCGCACCGCCAGGTCGGGCAGATCGTCGTGCCCGTCGATGCGGTCGCGATCGGGCGGCCGGCGGAAGAAGATCGGCGTGGCCCGGCGCTCGCGCGCCCTGCCGAGCAGCACGTCCTGCATCGGCACACCGTCCATCCCGGCGCGCGAATCCGGCGACGCTCCGGCGAGCCGCAGCAGCGACGGCGCCAGGTCCATTGCCGCGACGACCGATCGCCGATCCACCGAGTTGATGGCCGGCCGCCGCATCAGTCCCGGACCCCAGACAATCAGTGGCGAGCGGACGCCCCCCTCGTAGAGCATGCCCTTTGTTCCCCGGAACGGTCCGGCCGTGCCTGCCCCCGGCTCCGGTCCGTTGTCGGACATCACCAGGATCAACGTGTTGTTGCGCAGCCGCTCGCTGGCACGCACGTAGTCGAAGAGCACGCCGAGCTGCTTGTCCATCGCCTCGAGCACGCCGAGATACCGCGCGCGCGTGCTGCCGTCGCCGCTGCGGCCGCGCGGCGGGAAGAAGGGCGAGTGCACATCGTCGGGCCAGAGATTCAGGTAGAACGGCCGTCCGGTCGCCTCCGCGCGCGTGATGAACGCCATCGCGCCCGAGACGAACTGGCTGGTGACCTGCGAGCGGTCGTGCCACGTGATGTCGCCGCCGAGCTTGTCGGAGCCCAGTGCGTAGCGTTGCGGCGCCGTGCCGTCGAAGGCATCGAGCAGCGGCAGCACGCGCGGGCCGAGCCCCTCGAAGTTGGTCAGCGAGGCGTCGAAGCCGTAGGCGGCGATCGACGGCGCGTCGCCGACATCGCGCTGGCCGCCGAGGTGCCACTTTCCGAAATGGCCGGTCACGTAGCCGGCGCGCTGCAGCGCGCGCGGCAGCGTTGGCGCCGCGGGATCGAGCCACTGCGCCATCCCGCGCGCCTCGTTCAGCCTCCGGTTGCCCAGATAGGAGCCGAGGCGCCAGCGCTGCGGGTACTGGCCGGTGAGGATGGCCGCGCGCGACGGCGAGCAGATCGGCGCGTTGACGTAGAACGACTCGAAGCGCCGGCCCTCCGCGGCCAGGCGATCGATGTGTGCGGTCCGGGCGTCCCGGTTGCCGAAGCTCGAGACGTCTCCCCAGCCCATGTCGTCGATGAGCACGAGGATGATGTTGGGCGGTGCGGCGACCGGAGCCGCGGAGCCCTTCATCACCATGAGCGCCAACGCGGCGGCTGCGAGCAACAGACGTGTCACGGGTGTGCCTCGGCAACGATACCCCGCGCTGCTCGGTCGTGTCACGGTCGTCGCCCTGCGCTCGTCGTCCTGTGCTATCGGCGCCTCGCCAGCGTTGGTATGGGTACCACGACAGGAGGCGAGCGCGTGCACGTCTGGACTCCGGCGTTCCACCATCAGTTCCTCGACGGCAACCCAGCGAACTTCAGCGCACCGCCCGGCGTGCTGACGGCGCTGCCGGACGGTCTCGTCGTGCAACCCACGCCGCCGCCCGACCAGCGCGGCTATGCGATCGCGCCAGGGCACTCGCTCAGTTATGCGCTCGAGCGCCCGCTCCTCGATGTGATCGGCATCGACATCAGGCTCGACGTCGTCGTCTCCGGCAGCGCGCAGGACCAACTCGACGTGCAGGTGCACCTCGACGGGCAGGCCGTGCGCGTCATCGCGACCTTCCTCGGCCCGCTCCTGAGGCTTCAGTTCCGAGTGGGCGGCACGCCCATGGCCGCCAGCATCCCGCTCGAGTCGGCGAGCGGCCTGGTTCGCCTCCACCTTCGCTGGCACACCCACGGGCAAGGCTCGATGTGGGTGAACGATGTGCTGCGCGCATACGAGCCCGCGCTGCAGCCGGGGCTATCGCTGCCCGTCACGACGCTGTTTCTCGGCCACCACTCCACGACCGTCACACCAGAGCCGCCGAAGATGCGGGCCCGTCGCCTCACGGTGAAGGTCCTGCGAAAAGACGATGCGACGCGCCTGCTTGATGATCTCTTCCCGCTCCCGCGTCCACTGCCGGTCGACCCCGAGTGCGCGAAGCGCGTGCAGGGTCTGACGGGTGCGGCGATGGCTGAGGCAAGGCAACTGATGACGGCCGCGGTGGCGGCCTGGACCAGACCCTGGACCGAAGGGCAGGCGGGCAGTCCCTTCTCGAGCGAGTCCGTCGCGGCGCACGAGGCGGCGGTGCAGGCCGGGCGCGCGTTCATCGCGTTCATGCTCAACCAGGAGCAAGCCGACGCCGATCGCTTTCTCGCGGAGGCCCCGAAGTTCCTTGCGTTGCTGCAGACGGTCGATCCGGCGCGATACGCGGCGCTCCTGACCAGGGCCGAAGACGCGTCGACGCAACTCGATGTGTCCTGCATTACCGCGCTCGAGCCCCTCCGCCGCCTGTACCAATCGCGGCTGACACCGCTGACCGAGCTCGTCCGCGACCTCGCAATCGTCGCCCATGCCCCGGGAGGACCACATGCTTGATCTCAAGGCCCATGCCGACGTGGCCGTATCGAGCGCGTTCAACCTCACGGGGCCACTGCGCCACGACACCGTCGTGCAGCTCGCGGGCGCCTGGTATCCCCAGATTCGCTTCCACGAGGCCGAGCGCTTCCACCCGGTTGACTTCGAGGCGATGCTCACCGTGCCGCCGGCCGTCATGGCCACACTCGATGAGGCGACGCGGGACACGCTGCGCATCCAGGTCGGCAATGCGCGCTTCGAACCGCCGATCGTGCGCACGGGCTCGGACACGATGCCGGCAAGCGCCCTGGCGACCGACGAGCTTGACGATCCCACGACTGGCGCCGAGGTGCAGGCGCGAATCTCGTCGGGCAGCATCTACACGCACGGGGGCAGCTTCGACCGTTCGACACAGCTCTTCGGCGCGTCGTCAACGGTTCAGGGGCTGGTCAACCCGTCACCGGGTGATCCGCGCGTCCCGCGCCATCCGATCGTAGTCCGCGCCGAGATGCGGTTCCTCTACGAGACCCTGAAGCACGACCTGCAGGGCGATCGGCCCAATGACGCGCTGTGGGGACGATTCGCGGTGGAGCAATCGTTCTTCCGTGCCGTGGGCGTCGGCAACGTACCGTTCACTACCAGTGCGAAGCGCGACATCCTGCGGCGCTTGTTCGCGGCAGTCGATGCCGGGGATGAAGCCGCGCAGGCCGCCGTGCTGGCCGACATTCCGCCGCCCTGGCAGTTTGTCTCGCGCGCGTGGGATGCCCTTCGGAACTACGTGTTCCTCGAGTACTACTTCCTGTACGCGTTTAACGACTACCTGCAGGTTGCGGATTCGGTGTTTTCCAACGAGCACGAGGGCGACAACGAAGGCTGCTGCGTCGTGTTCGATCGCCGCGATCTCGAGGCTCTCGCCGCCGGCACGAAGCCATTCGACGAGATCGTCGCGCACACGGTCATCACGTCCGTGCACGAGGAGTTCAACGATAGCGACGAGCTGAAGCGCCTGCCGCTCGATCGGGATCGCGCCCGCGACGACCTCGTGGTGTACGTCGCCGTGGGCAGCCACGCCACGTACCTCACGGCCGGCAGCCATGATGTGCTGGACTTCGAGGACATCCTGACGGACTTCCCGGGCCGGGTTCCCGGGTGGGCGTGGCTCATCCCGGGCGCGCCGGTCATCGTGCTCCTCCTGTTGATCACCGCCATCGCCGAGCACTTCGCCGACTCGGAAGACCAGACCTCGGACAACGGCGCGTTCACGGGTCCGGCGCCCGAGCCCGGCACCGATCCGGGGCCACTCGCCTTTCCGAGCCGCCGCGTGGTCACGCCGCTTTCGGCGATCAGCGGTCCGGGTGCAGACGTGAACGCGTACCAGGCCGCGCTCACGCCAGCGTCTGCTGACGTGTCCCTGGCCGACCTGACGCGCCGGGCGTTTCCCGGCACCTGGGGCGCACATGACGGCCTGCGCGACCACAGTCCGAAGTGGGAGAACAAGACGGCGCGCTACTTCCGCAAGTTCGTCCACTCGGGCGACATCAGGTCGAACGTGATTCTGTGAGCTCGGGGCGCAGGACCGCGGCGGCCGCGCCTTCGTACGTCCGCACCGACCCTACTTGAAGCGGTCGGAGGCCGGCACCCACTTCACCGACAGGTTCGGGTCCTTCATGTCCTTGTCGAGCGGATACATGGGCCGCGCGATCCGCTTGTAGGGAAGGCGTTCGACGTCCTGGTCCACGCCGCCGGGCGTGAGGGCCATGACCCAGTCGGCTCGCATGTCGTAAAGCTCTGGCTGGAGGTAGCCGATCTTCACCACGACGATGTCGGCCTTCCGCGCGGCGAGCCCGAGCTGCGTGAAGTCGGCTTCGTAGTGATACGGCTTGCGCCGCTCCGTCACGATCACGCTGACGCTGCCGGTCTTGATGACCACCTCGGTCACCGCGTCCTTGTCGCCGTGCCTGATGGCGGTCACGGTTCCCTCGATGCGCACCGGAGGCGCAAAGCGATGGTCCACGGCCGCCCCTGCGATGCCCCTCACCGTGCCGCCGACGCCGACCTTGACCGCCTGCGCGACCAGTGCGGGGCCGGGAATGGAGGCATAGATGAGTGAGGGGCCGTCGGCGCGCTGGAACTCGGGGCGTTCGAGGATGCGCGTGAGCGTCCAGGTGACGTCGCCCGCACCGCCAGCCGTCGGGTTGTCGCCCATGTCGCTGAGGAAGAACGGGCGTTTGTCGCTTTTCAGCGCGCGGTCCATCGCGGCCTCGTACGGCAGCGTCGGCGCGACGAACGCGAAGTCCTTGCGCGCCGCCCAGAAGCTGGCGGCGAGGCTCTCCGCCGCGGTCTTGACGGCGGCCTGGTCGTCGCCGGTGACCATCACGGCCGCATGGTTGCGGGGTTCGTCCGCCCACGCGTAGCCGATCCAGATCGCGGCGTCGACGATGCCGGGCCGCGTCGTGATTGCCGGAATGGCGGCGTAGATGCTCTTGGCGGGCTCAATCCGCGTGCTGGTCTTCTCGCCCGGCAACAGCACGGGGACCGCGATGTAGGCCTTGTAGGCGGGTCGGCCCTTGCCGCTTTCGAGTCGCTCCAGCAGGTTCTCGACGGCGCGCTGCTTGGACGCCATCTCGTCTTCGTGCGGTGCCATGCGGTAGGCGGTGATCAGGTCGGACTCGGCCGCCAGTCGCCACGACACGTTCCCATGCAGGTCCATCGAGGTCGAGATGAGAGTCCTCGGTCCCACCACCGCCCGGATCCTCGCGATCATGTCGCCCTCGGCGTCTTCGAGGCCCACGACGCTCATCGCCCCGTGGATGTCGAAGAACAGTCCGTCGAGGGGCAGCTGCGCGCGCAGGCCATCGAGCGTCTTGCGCATCAGGGATTCATAGGCCTCGCGGGTCACCGCGCCGCCCGGCAGCGCGTGTCCCTGCACGGTCCCCAGCCACACCGCGCGGTCGCGCAGCGACGCCGGCCCCGAGAAGAACGGATAGGTGTCGAGGATGGCCTGCCCGGTGCTGGCGTGGAAGGCCGCCTCGTCGGTCGTCGCCGGCGAGAACGTGCTGGACTCGATCGCCAGCCCGGCGATGGCGATGCGCGGCGTCTCGGCAACGCCGAAGGAGAGGGATGCGAGGATCCCGAGCAGCAGCAGGGTCTTGGTCACGGGCCCATTCTTTCACTGTTCACGACGCAGCGCCGTGGCTGACGCCCTGCTGGGGACGCCGCAACCTGCATGCGCCTCGAACGCCTGCGCCCTGCAGCCGGAACGCGTTGGGGCGCGGTGCGGCGCCACACGCGAGGGTGGTCGGGCAGGCCGGCGCCCGCCGCTCGACGAGCCGGCCCCAGGGACGTCGACCCGAAGCACAATGTGACCATGCCTCTGCCTCTGCAAGCGGCTCTCTGGGGATGTCTCGCCGGCTCCGCCCTGCTCATAGGGGCCTTGATAGGCTACTTCGTGCGCGTACCGAGGCGGCTGCTTGCCGGCGTCATGGCGTTCGGAGCGGGCGTGCTGGTGTCAGCCTTGTCGTTTGAACTGGTCGACGAGGCGTACCAGCGCGGCGGTATCGTCGCGACGGCCGCCGGTTTCCTTGCCGGTGCTGTCCTGTTCACAGCGGCCAACTGGCTGCTCACCCGCCGAGGCGCGCGCCATCGCAAGCGATCTGGGCCGCACCAAGCCTCCGAGACCGCAGTAGGCGGCAGTGGCGCCGTCCTCGCGATTGGCGCACTGATCGACGGCGTCCCCGAGGCGGCGGCCATTGGCGTCAGCATGCTTGAAGGGCACGGCGTGAGCCTTGTCGCCGTTGCGGCAGTGTTCCTCTCGAACGTGCCAGAGGGCATGTCGAGCGCCGCTGGCATGCGCCGCGCCGGCCGCACCGCGCGGTACGTGTTCGGCGTATGGGGCGGCATCGCGCTTGCCTCCGGGGTGGCCGCCTATGGCGGCTACGAGGTGCTGGGTGCGCTCGGGCCGAGGGTGGTTGCAGTGACGATGGGTGTCGCCGCGGGTGCGATCCTCGCGATGCTCGCAGACACGATGCTGCCCGAGGCCTTCGAGGACGCCCACGAACTCGCCGGCCTCGTCACGGCCCTAGGGTTCGTGCTCGCGTTTGCGTTGCGGCACTTCCAGTAATGGACCCTAAATACGCACCGGAAGGGTGCCGCTCGCATCCACCATGTTTGGGAGTAGCTCGACGTACCCACCTGAAGGGCGGCCAACTTCTGCTCATCGGCGAACAACGCGCTCAGCGTCCTTGCGTGATGCTCAAGAAGGCCGTCGAGTGGCGCGAGTTCGGTCACCCGCGCTGCATGGTGCGCCGCGAAGCGGCATCAGATTACCGCCCGCGACTCTGGGGTTTGGAAGAGTTCGAGGCGCTGTCAGCGTTCCGGAAGTGCCGCCGCGCGAACGACCGCCCCGAGCCCGACTTCAGGTACAGCTCGAAGGACTTGGCGGCATCCGTCGTCGCAAACTCGATGGCGACCTCGAGCCGCCACGGCCGTCCGGTCGCCGTGTGTCTGGAGTCGCCGCGGTTGTGCGCGGCCAGCCGCGCGCCGATGTCGCTCGTTACACCGGTGTACCAGCGCTCTGGCTGGGAGTGGCTGCGCAGGATGTACACGGTGGTCGGATGCCGCATGCACCGGCACCGGGCAATGGCAATGCCACGGAGCCCTGCCGAAAGTGCAAGCAAAGCCGCCAGTCGTAGGCAGGCGCGCTGCAGGAACTGCAACGAAGGGAACGCGGGGAGGCAGGAACTGTCCACCTTCGCGGCTCCGCCGCTTCGGCGGATCAGCCTTCGGCTGCTGCAGAAGCTACAGCTGGCGAAGCCAGCCGTAGCTCGACGAAGTCGAGCGAAGGCTGGTGAGCCGGGAAGGAATCGAACCTTCAACCCGCAGATTAAGAGTCTGCTGCTCTGCCAATTGAGCTACCGGCCCACTGTGCGCGCGCCCGGAGGCAAAACGCGACCCCGAAAGATACCACAGCCACCCGACGCAGCCAACGCGCAGCGGCACTCGCGCCGGGCAGACGCCTGCGAAGTGTCTGGTCCGTGAACAGCCGGGCAGCTCCGACACACCCCCCGCCCAGGCCGGCTCCACTTCGGCGCCGGTCAGTTGTGTGTTTCTTGGTGCAATCGCGCGGCTCCTGCTGTGAAGGCCTCGCGGACCAGGGTGGCAACGGCCTTGCTCCTCATCCCTGTCATCGAGCCTGTCGTGGAGCGCCGCCACATCGCGGGGGTCTTCGACGCCCTCTTCAAGGAGCGACAATGAGCAACGACAACTACTACGACTACCGCTGGCCCGACCGCACGAAGGACGTTCAGACGTCCACGCCCACCTGGATGCTGGGCCTGATTGCCGGCGCGGCTCTCGGCAGCGGCCTCGCCCTCCTGTTCGCGCCCCGACAGGGGGCCGCCACTCGCCATCAGCTCGCCGAGCGTGGCCAGCAGGCCGGGCGGCAGGTGCGCCACGCCTACGAGAGCGTCGCCGGTACTGCGCGGCGCAACGCGCGGCGCCTCACCGAACGGGCCCAGGAACTGCGTCGTCACCGGGCCGAGGCCGCCGCGGCACGCGACTCGATCTATGCCGATTACGGCACGTCCAGCACCGCGCGTCCCGCTGGAGTCACCAACGTCCTGCGCGACGGGGTCCACGACGCCACCCACACCTCCACGCCCAGTTCCACCGCACCTGGCGCGGCCACGCCGGCCGACGCCGGTTCGCCGTTCGCCTGACCGCTGGACCATTCGCGCCGTCCACACACGTGGCGGCCGGAGAGGGCGTGCGGCTCCTCGAATCAACGCCGCACGCCCGAGCGTCTTGAATCGCTTCACGCGCGTCGATCCAGAACGCGGCGTAAGCGAGCGTCGCTCAGGTGCGCCGGGCCCGTGCCGGTCGGTCCGGCAGGATGTCGCCTCGCGCAATCTCGTACAGGTTCTTGGCCGCCCCCAGCACCGGAGTGGCATCCAGCGCGGTGTCGGCCAGCCCCCGAGCGAATCCCTTCCGGCGAATCGCCGCACGCACCGCAAAAATCGCCACCACCGCGCCGAGCAGCGGAATCGAACGACTGAACCGTCGCGCCAGGCGGGCGCGGCCATACTGGGACACCTGTCGGGTGATGCTCATGCCCCGACCGTTTGCGAGGGGTGTGCCAATGTCGAGATGCGGGTGCGAGGCATCCAGGATCCGGTGGCTCCAACCCCGTGCTCACGTTCGCGCCCGCGCTGCCGAATGCTCTTCCATGGCATCCGCCGTCCTGTCTGGCTCATCGGTTGGTTTGACGACGATCCTGGCGGGGCTGTCCCATGCCCTGGACCTCACCGAAGGCCACCCGCGCGGGCACGCCGAGCGCGCATGCCGCATCGCGCAGTCACTGGCCGCGGTGATTGGGTTGGACGACGAGACCCGGTGCGATCTCGTGCACGCCACGTTGCTCAAGGACGCCGGGTGCTCCAGCAACGCCCTGCGTGTGTACGAGTTGTTCGGTGGCCCTGAGCATGGCGTGAAGCGGGCCGTCTGGGAGCGCGACTGGCGCAACTACGGTGAGCAGCTCCGCTACGCCCTGCAGTGGACCGAACGCGGCGGCTCGCCCGTCCGCCGCTTCCGCAAGCTGGCCACGCTGGCAGCCGTCGGGCCACAAGGCGCCCGCGAGTTGTTCCAGATCCGTTGTGCCCGTGGCGCCGAGATCGCCCGCCGGATAGGCTGCGGTCCACACGTCGCCCAGGCCATCCACGACATGGACGAACACTGGGACGGCGGCGGTCACCCGCGTGGCTTGCGCGGACCCGAGATTCCCCTGCTCGCACGCGTGATGGGGCTGGCGCAGGTGATGGAAATTTTCTGGGGGCTCGGCGGCCCCGCCGGGGCGATCGGCGTTGCCCGCAGCCGTTGTCACACCTGGTTCGACCCAGACCTGGTCCGAGCGGCCGAGGCGATCAGCGGCGACACATCGCTCTGGGAAGATCTGTTCGCCCCCGACCTGTGCTCGCGCATCCTCGCGCAGATGCCCGAGGGGCGAGGCGTGCCGATCGACGACGAGCGCCTGGACATGGTGTCGGCGGCCTTTGCCATGATCATCGACGGCAAGTCGCCCTACACCTTCGACCACTCCACGCGCGTGGCCGACTATGCCGTCTCGATCGGTCGGCAGATGTCGATGACCGCCGCGCAACTCCGTCGTCTGCGGCGCGCCGGCCTGGTACATGACCTCGGCAAGCTCACCGTGCCCAACAGCATCCTCGAGTATCCCGGCAAGCTGGACGACGCGCAGTGGCGCCTCGTGCGGCAGCACCCGGGCTTCACGTTCGACGTCCTGGCGCGCGTTCCGGTGCTCGAGGAACTGGCGCTGGACGCGGCCAGCCACCACGAACGCATCGACGGCCGCGGCTATCATCGCGGGCTCACGGGCCAGCACCTGAGCACCAGCGCGCGGATCCTGGCCGTGGCCGATGTCATGGACGCCCTGGCCGCCGATCGCCCCTATCGCGCCGGCCTTTCGCCCGAGCGCGTGCTCGGCATCATCACGGAAGATGCGGGTACGCACTTCTGTCCGGCGTGCGTGGACGCCTGTTCCACAGATCTCATCGCCACGACCGCGGCGGCCTAGCGCATGAGTCATCGTTCGGAATTTGCAATGAAGCGCGAGTCGACGCATCGCCTTGCCCTGCATTCTGCATTCTCAAATTCTGAATTGGCGTGATACATACCCCCCGTGCGTGTCCTTCCCTGGTATGTGTTCACCGCGGCTGCCGTTCTCGCGGCGGTCACCGTCACCGTGTCGTCGCAGAGCCCGGCCCCGGCGCACGAAACAGCACGGTACGTCCCACTCACTGACATCACGACCGCCAACGTCGCCTCACTGACGCCCGCGTGGACGTTCCACAGTGGCGACTTCAGCGGCGGCAAGGGGCCGACACCCGCCGGCAGCGTGCCGGGCGTGCAGACGCGCCCGGTGGTCTCGCGGGGCTCGCTCTACGTGACCACGCCATCCAGCATCGTCATCGCGATCGACGGGGAGTCCGGAAAAGAGCAGTGGCGCCACGACCCGCAGGCCGGTGCGGCCAAGCGGTGCTACGACGCGCATCGCGGCGCTTCGATCTGGCCGGCCGTGGACCACGATCGCGCTACCACCCGCGTCATCTTCTCCGGTACGTGCGACGGGCGCCTCATCGCCCTCGATGCCGCGACCGGCCGGCCGCGGCGGGACTTTGGCAATGGCGGCGCCATCGACCTGCGGCCTGGCGCGGATGCGCGGGCGGGTGAAGCGTACGGGGTCACGTCGGCGCCGGCGGTGTTCGGCGACCTGGTGATCACCGGAGCCATGGTGCCCGAGGGCGTGCCGCGCGGACCGTCCGGAGACGTGCGCGCCTTCGACGTGCGCAGCGGCAGGGAAGTGTGGCGCTTCCGCACGGTGCCGCGGCCGGGCGAGTACGGTCACGAGACCTGGCCGCGCGATGGCTGGCAGCGGCGCACCGGCGCCAACGTGTGGTCGTCGATGACGGTGGACCACGAGCGCGGGCTCGTCTTCCTGCCCATCGGCTCGGCGTCGTACGACTTCTACGGTGGCGACCGCAAGGGCCGCAACCTGTTTGCCAACTCGCTCGTCGCCCTCGATGCCGCGACGGGTACACGACGTTGGCATCAGCAACTCGTGCACCACGACATCTGGGACTACGACCCTCCGAGCCAGCCGATCCTGGCCGACGTGCAGCGCAATGGCCGCGTCGTGCCGGTGGTGATTCAGCTGACCAAGACCGGGCTCGTGTTCGTCTTCGAGCGGCTGACCGGCTTGCCGCTCTTCGGCCTCGAGGAGCGCGAGATGCCGCGCAGTGAGGTGCCCGGTGAGGAGGCCTCACCAACGCAGCCGTTCCCGATCGCGCCACTGCCGCTGGTGCGGACGCGTCCCGTGACCCGCGAGGAACTGACGCGCGTCACGCCGGCGTCGCGCGCAGAGTGCGAGCAGCTGTTCGAGCGCGTCACCAGCGGCGGGCTGTATACGCCGCCGGGGCTCACGCCCACGCTCCTGTTTCCCGGGACGATGGGTGGGGCCACGTGGTCGGGCGGGGCAGTGGACCCATCGTCGTCGCTGCTGATTGTCAACACGAACGAGGTCGGGGCGATTGCGCAGATGGTCCCGGCACCCGCCGGCAGCGCCCTGCCGTACGTCCGTGGCGGCAGCCTGGGTGCGTACGGACGGTTCTGGGACAGCCAGCAGCTGCCCTGTCAGGCGCCGCCCTGGGGCAAGCTCAACGCCATCGACTTGAGCACCGGCCGGATCGTGTGGCAGGTGCCGCTCGGTAACGTGCCGGCCCTCGAAGAGCAGGGCATCACCGGGACCGGCTCGCTGAATCTCGGCGGCCCGATTGTGACCGCGGGCGGGCTGGTCTTCATCGGTGGCGCCATCGACAGCCGCATCCGCGCCTTCGACCTGAAGACCGGCCGGGAGCTGTGGCGCGCCCAGCTGCCCGCCAGCGGCCACGCCGCACCGGTCAGCTACCGGGGGCAGAAAAATGGCCGTCAGTACGTGGCGATTGCGGCGGGTGGCGGCGGCAAGTTCTCCCGTGGCATCTCCGATGCGGTCGTGGCGTTTGCAATGCCAGCCGCACCCTGACGCCCGCGACAGGGCACGTCGGGGACGTGCCCCTACCAACCGACGCGATTGTCAGGCCCGCACCCGAGACGTCGCGTCGACACATCCGTCGGCGTGGCGGCACTTTGCGTAGGCGCACCGCTCCAGGCTGAGTCGGGCCTCGGCACACGGCGGGGTCGCTACCAACGCGTGAATCGCGGGAACTCCGTACAAATCTGCCGAATTGCTGCAGCGAGCGCGCACGTGCTCGCCCGGTGTCGCGCACCTCCTGACGCTGCCGCCACCTGCGCCGCACCTTGCAGTGCAGTGACGCGTCGGCCTCATGCTGCGCCTTGCACTTCTCCTCATCGTCTGCGTGATCCCGCTCGCTGACGAGGCGCGTGCGGACGCCCTCGCGTCCACGCCAGGCTACTTCCGGTTCCCCGCTCTCTCCGATGACGGGGTCGTCTTCACGGCGGAGGGCGATCTGTGGCGTGCGCCGGTGCGCGGTGGCGACGCCACCCGACTTACCAGCCAGGCCGGTGAGGAGGCGCATGCGGCGGTGTCTCCTGACGGCACCCAGATCGCATACTCGGCGGCTATCGACGGCGCTACCGAGGTGTATGTCCAGCGCCTCGGCGACGGCGCGGTGCCGGTGCGGTTGACCTACGACATCGACGTCGCGCTCGTCGTCGGCTGGACACCCGACGGGGCCGTGCTGTACACCACCCGGCGTCACGGCGACTTGCCAGGCGTCCACCTCGCACGCGTCGACCCTGTCTCCCGCGTCACGAGCATTCTGCCGATCGCCCTGGCCAGCGACGGACAGTACGACGATGACGGGACGTTGTACGTGACGCGCTTCGCCTTCCAGGGCAGCTTCACCAAGCGCTATCAGGGCGGGGGCGCGCAGTCGATCTGGCGCTCTCGCGTCGATGACCGCGAGGCCGAACCGCTGACCGGCAGCTTTGCCGGCACCAGCCGATCGCCGATGCCCTGGCGTGGCCGCGTGTACTTCGAGACCGACCGCAGCGGCACGATGAACCTCTGGTCGATGTCGCCCGCTGGCCAGGATCTGCGCCAGCACACCCATCACACCGATTTCGATGTACAGGGCGCGTCGCTGCGGCACGGGCGCATCGCCTACCAGCTCGGCGCCGACCTGCGCGTGCTCGACGTCACCAACGGCGAGGACGTGCGGGTGCCGATCAGGCTCGTGTCGGCGTTGACCCAGGGCCGGGAGCGCACCGTGCCTTCGCCGTCGGAGTGGATCTCGTCTGCACATCTCTCGCCCTCGGGAGACCGCCTGGTGCTCACGGCCCGCGGTCAGGTGTTTGTCGCACCCGTCAAGAAGGGCAGTGTGGAGCTCGCCGCTGCCGAAGCGGGGGTCCGCTACCGCGACGCCCAGTTCCTGCCGGACGGCAAGAACTTGCTGGCTCTGGCCGATCGGACCGGCGAGTTCGAGTTCTGGACGCTGCCGGCTGTGCCGACCGAGACGCCGACGGCGATCTCGAGTGGCGCGACGGTCACGCGCCGCGAAGGCGTGATCTCGCCGGACGGGCGCTTCATCGCGCATCAGGACCAGGACCAGCACCTGTGGATGCACGAGGTGAGCACGGGGCAGGCCCGGCTCGTTGCACGCAGTGACACCGTCACCTTCCGGGACCTGCGCTGGTCGGCCGATGGTCAGTGGCTGGCGTACGTGCAGGCCGGCGCCAATGCCATCAGTCGGATCTGGTTGTACGACGTGCGCCAAGGCAAGGCGCGGCCGGTGACCACCGATCGCTTCGACAGCTACAGTCCGACCTGGAGCCCTGATGGGGCGTGGTTGTATTTCCTCTCGGACCGCCACTTCGACAGCGCGGTTGCGTCGCCGTGGGGCCCGCGGCAGCCAGAGCCGTTCTTCGACAAGCAGACCCGCGTGTACCAGCTCGCGATTGCAAGGGACGCGCGGTCTCGCTTCGCCGCCCGCGACGCGCAGGTGCACCCGGAGCGCGGTGGCAAGGCGGCCGCCGCTCCCGCCACTCCGGTAGCGACGCCTGCACATGACGGCATCGACGATGACGGACTGGCCGGTCGTGTCAGTGAGGTGCCGCTGGTCCCGGGCAATTACACGTCGCTGGACACCGACGGCCAGCGACTCTACTTCCTCTCCTGGGAGGTTGGCGCTGCCCATCGCAAGGCTTTGCGGATGATGCCGATCGACGATTCGCGCGACCTCGAGACGCTGGCCGCCGATGTCGATCGGTTCGAGCTGTCGCTCGACGGCTCCACGCTCCTTCTCTCTCGACGCGACGACTTGTACGTACTGCCTGCTGACGGCACCGTCCCGACCGAGCTGGCCAAAGCCAAGGTGGTACTCGGCACGTGGACGATGACGGTACGGCCCCGCGACGAGTGGCGACAGATGTTCGTCGATGCCTGGCGCCAGCAGCGCGACGGCTTCTACGACCGTGGCATGCATGGCGTGGACTGGCGGGCGATGCGGGCACGCTACGAGCCGCTGCTGCCTCGGGTCACCGACCGTGCCGAGCTCGGCGACCTGATTGCGCAGATGGTGGGGGAGCTGTCGGCGCTGCACATGTTCGTGCGCGGTGGCGACCTGCCCAAGGGTGGCGAGGTGACCGTCGGGTCGCTCGGGGCCACGCTGGTTCGCGACGACGCGCGCGGCGGCTACCGGGTCGAGCGGGTGCTGGTCGGCGATCCGGACCTGCCCACCGAGCGCAGTCCGCTTGCCTCGCCGCTCGTCGATGTCCGTGAGGGCGATGTGATCACGGCGGTGGACGGTGTCGGCACGCTCGCGCCCGACCACATGCAGCTGCTGCTTCGCGATGCGGTGGGCAAGGACGTCCGTCTGCG
>JBKJQW010000004.1:0-22267 GCA_046593715.1 Luteitalea sp. | reverse complement strand
TCGGGCAACGCCGAGCAGCACCTCGACATCGACGGGCGGCGCTACTCGCATGTGATCGACCCGGCGTCGCGGACCGGGCTGGTCGATGACATCACCGTGACCGTCGTGTCCAGACATGGTCTCGATGCCGACGGCCTGGACACCGCCATTGGCGTGCTGGGTCCGGACCGCGGCATGGCGTTGGCCGAGAAGACTGACGACGTCGCTGCGCTGATCGTGACGCGCACGGGTGGCGGCACCCGGGTCGCCGCGTCATCCCGGATGCGCGCACTGATTGCCGCCCAGTAGGAGGCGGTCAGGGACCGTCGCGCCGCGCCGGGTCAGGCGTGGGCGTGCAGCCACGCGTCCAGCTGCTGGCGGCTCGGAAGCGAGGGCTGTGCACCCGCCAGAGTCACTGCGAGCGCTCCGGCCCCGTTGCCGCGGCGCAGCGCCTCCACCGGCGGCAGCCCTTCGGCCAGGGCAATGGCCAGGGCGCCCACGAAGGCGTCGCCTGCCGCCGTCGTGTCCACCACGTCCACGGTGTACGCGGGCAGGAACGTGACGTGGCCGTCGCGGTCGATGAGCCGCGCCCCCGCCGAACCCAGTGTGACGACGATCGCGCCCGCGCCGCGCGCCCGCAGCGTGCCCACGGCAGTGGCGTGGTCGCGAGCACCAGTACCGGCCATCGCGAACAGCTCTGTCTCGTTGACGACCAGGTAGTCCACCAGTGGCAGCAGCGCCGCGGGCAGCGGCATGGCCGGCGCGGCGTTGAGCACCACGATGCGTCCTGCGTCGTGCCCGAGCGCGGCCGCCAACTGGACGACCTCGACCGGGATCTCCAACTGCAGCACCAGAACATCGGCCGAGGTGATCGCCTCGCGTGCCGTCTGCACGTCGTCTGTCGTCAGGGTCGCGTTGGCGCCGGGTACCACGACGATGGTGTTCTCGCCCTGGTCGTTCACCGTGATCAACGCCACGCCCGACGCATGTCCGCCACGCACGTCCAGGTGGTGCAGGTCGATGCCTTCGTCGGCCAGGCCCTGCGCCATCGACGTCCCGAACCCGTCCTCACCGACCGCGCCGACAAGGGTGACCTGACCCCCCAGACGTTGGGCCGCGACGGCCTGATTGGCACCCTTGCCACCGGACACCGCGAAGAAGGTACTGCCGGCGATGGTCTCGCCAGGCTGCGCGAACCGGGGCGCCCGCACGACCAGGTCCATGTTGATGCTGCCGACGACGGTGATGCGGGCCACACCAAACAGATACAGCAGAAACTCAGAATTCAGAATTTAGAATTCAGAATGCAGGAACAGGAATGCAGGAATGCAGGAATGCAGGAATGCAGGAATGCAGTAATGCAGCATTGGGAGGCTCGAAATGCCGACGGCCGCATGAGGCATGGCAGACGGCGATCAGGAGAGCGTTGGGTGGGGTGGGGTGCGACGGGCGCAGAATGGGCACCATGGGAAGCGGCTGGCGTGGGGTGTGTCTCGCAGGTGGGTTGCTGCTGGTGATGGCAGGCGGTGTGCGCGGGCAGGCCCCGCGCGCCGAGGCCGATGCGCTGGCAGGCCGTGTGGATGCGCACACGACCCGCGTGCGACTGGTCGTGCTGACCGACATTGCCAATGAGCCCGACGACCAGATGTCGCTGGTGCGGTTGCTGGTGTACGGCAACCACTTCGACATCGAGGGGCTGGTGGCGACCACGTCCACCTGGCTGCGGACCGGCGTCAGGCCCGACGTGCTGCACACGGTGCTGGACGCCTACGCGGCGGTGCAGCCCACGCTGTTGCAGCACGCTCCGGGTTTCCCGGCCGCGAGCCATCTGAAGCGCCTCGTGGCGGCAGGGCAGCCCGGCTACGGCATGGCGTCCACCGGCGCGGGCTCGTCCTCGCCTGGTGCGACGCTGCTGCTGGCGGCGCTGCGCCGTGACGACCCGCGTCCGCTGTGGGTGACGGCGTGGGGCGGCGCCAACACGCTTGCCCAGGCGCTGATCGACGCGCGTGCGGAGTCCACGCCGGAGCAGTTGCAGGCGCTGATCTCGCGGCTGCGCGTCTATGTCATCTCGGATCAGGACGACGCGGGGGCATGGTTGCGGCGGGAGTTCCCGTCGCTGCATTTCATTGGCGCGCCGTCCACACAGGACGGGCAGGAGTACGCCGCTGCGACCTGGACCGGCATCAGTGGCGATCGCTTCTACCGCAATGCTCCGGGCGCCGACTTCCGGACGTTCACCGACGCGTGGGTCAACGAAAACATCCGGGCCCGCGGGCCACTCGGGGCGCACTACCCGTATCCCTGCTGCATCCACGAAGGCGACACGCCGTCCTTCCTCGGGCTCATCGACAACGGACTCGGGAGTGCGCTGAACGCCAGCTTCGGGGGTTGGGGTGGGCGGTATGTCTGGCGCCGGCCGCATGGCGAGCCGCGTCCGTTCTGGACCCAGGGCGGCGGCGCGTACCCTGGCCAGTCCTCGTCGCGCGACACGGTCCGCGGCCTCGACGGGCAGTCCTACACCTCGGACCAGGCGACGATCTGGCGGTGGCGCGAGGCGTTTCAGCACGACTTCGCCGCCCGCATGGCCTGGACCGTGCTGCCGCCCGACGCCGCCAACCACAATCCGCTCGTGGTCGTGAACGGCTCGACTGGCACCGCTCCGCTCCTGATCGACGCTCGCGTCGGCGTGGCCGTCGCGCTCGACGCGGCGGGCACGCGCGATCCCGATGGGCAACCGCTGACCTTCCGCTGGTGGTTCTATCCCGAGGCGGGCTCCGGCATTCCCGGTCGGCCCGTCGCTGTTGTGCCAGCGGGCTCACTCCCGTCGCCATCAGCCGCCTCGCCGCCGGCGGCGCGCGGCGAGCGCGAGGCGCCCGTGATCCGGTTGGAAGGGGAATCCACCACCAGTCCCACCGTGATCCCACTTCTGCCTGGCGTGGCCCACGTCATCGTCGAGGTGACCGACGACGGAACCCCACACCTCACGAGCTATCGCCGGATCATCCTCACCATCACGCCGGCGGCGCGATGACATGCGCCAGCGGTTCGCCGCGTTCGAAGGCCGTGACGCTGGCCAGGGTGGTGTCGGCAATGCTGGCCAGGGCCTCGCGTGTGAGGAAGCCCTGATGCGACGTGATCAGCACGTTGGGAAACGTCAGCAGGCGGGCGAGCACGTCGTCCTGCAGCACCTGCGCGGAGAGGTCCCGGAAGAACAGCGGGCCCTCCTCCTCGTAGACGTCGAGTCCGGCGGCGCCAACGCGCCGCGACTTGAGTGCGACGATCAGCGCGCGCGTATCGACCAGCGCCCCACGGCTGGTGTTGATCAGCATGACCCCCGGCTTCATCTCCGCGAAGGCTGCGGCGTCGATCATGTGGTGGGTCTCGCCCGTGAGCGGGACGTGCAGCGAGATGATGTCGGACTCGTGGTACAGCGTTGGCGCGTCGACGTAGCTGACGCCTAGGTCACGCTGCAGCCCCTCGTCCTGCCAGGCGTCGGTGGCCAGCACGCGGCAGCCGAAGCCGTGGGCGATACGCGCCAGCACCCGGCCGATCCGACCCGTGCCGACGATGCCGAAGGTCTTGCCGTGGAGATCGAAGCCGACCAGTCCCTCGAGCGAGAAGTTGGCTTCGCGCACCCGGTTGTAGGCGCGGTGGATCTTCCGATTGAGGGCCAGCACGAGACACATCGCCAGTTCGGCGACGGCGTACGGCGAGTACTCGGGCACGCGGACGACCGGCAGGCCGAGCGCCGCGGCGGCCTCGAGGTCCACATGGTTGAAGCCGGCCGAGCGCAGCGCGAGCAGGCGCATGCCGCCGGCATGGAGCGCGCTGATGGTCGCGGCGTCGACGCGGTCGTTGACGAAGGGACAGACCACCTCGGCACCGGAGGCCAGCGCGGTGGTGTGGTGGCTGAGGCGCGGCTCGACGAAGCGGAGCGTGTGCCCGTAGCGCTGGTTGGCGGCCTCGAACGCGTCACGGTCGTAGGCGCGCGTGTCGTAGATGGCGATGTCCACGACCCAGCCTAACGCAAGACCCGATGCGCGCGCAGGCGGCGTCAGTCTTCCGGCGCAAGCCGCACGATGCGCCCGGGGTTGTTCAACGCCACGTAAATCAGGCCATCCGGGCCGACCTGCACGTCGCGGACGCGACCATGGCCTCGCAACAGCAGCTCCTGGTGGGTGACGCGGCCGTCGCGAATGTCCAGACGCCGCAGCTGCTGGCCGCCCAGGGCGGCGACCAGGAGATTGCCGGTCCACCGCCGGAAGCGGTCTCCCGTGTAGAACGCGATGGCCGACACCGCGATCGACGGCGTCCAGTGCACCACCGGTTGCTCCAACCCGGCCTGCTCGGTTCGATCGGTGATCGGCGTGCCGTTGTCGTTCATCCCGTAGGTGATCACGGGCCAGCCGTAGTTGCCGGCCTTGCGCACGAGATTGAGTTCGTCGCCGCCGCGCGGCCCGTGCTCGGTCGCCCACAGCTCGCCTGTGCGCGGGTCGATGGCCAGGCCCTGTTGATTGCGATGGCCGTAGCTCCAGATGCTCGCGACGGCATCGGCGCGGCCGACAAAGGGGTTGTCACCGGGCACCCGTCCGTCGGCGTCCACGCGGTGCAACTTGCCGTACGGACTGGCCAGGTCCTGCGCATCCCCCATGTGACCGCGATCGCCAATCGAGTAGAAAAGGTGCTCGCTGCGGTCGAACACGAGCCGGGCGCCGTAATGCGAGTTGTTGCTCCAGTACAGGTTGTCTGCGGGGCGGAAGATGGTGATCTGGTCGACCAGCGCGTTGCCGCGAAGCGTGCCACGGATGATGCGCGTGCTCGAGGAGCCCACCGTGGGGCCGGTCTCGCTGAACGCGAGATAGATCCAGCCGTTGTCGGCAAACCGGGGATGGAGGGCGAGGTCGAGCAGGCCGCCGTCCTGTTGCACCCACACCTCGGGCACCCCGCTGATGGGCGCCTGCACCCGGCCATCCCGGATGATGCGCAGGCGGCCCGGCCGCTCGCTCACCAGGAGCGCGCCATCGGGGAGGAACTCGATGCCCCACGGCGTGTCGAGCCCGTCCGCGATGACTTCTGTGCGAAACGCGTGGCGCTCGCTGGCCACGCGCGCCGGCAATGGCAGGGCGGCAGGCGGCAGGGCGCCGAGTCGGGCCCGCTCCTGCACTTCCCGCACGTGGATCACCAGGCTGCGGATCTGCAGGTCGGTGAGCACGGACCTGAATGCCAGCATCGGTGTCCCAGGCACGCCGTCCTTGATGACCCGGCTGATGTCGGTATCCCCGGCGCCGTGTTTCCATTCGGCGTCGATCAGGCTGGGCCCCTGCCCACCCTGCAACGTCGGGCCGTGGCAATTGGCACAGAGCGACCCGTACAGCGTGGCGGCGTTGACCGAAGCGCCCGCCGGCTGCGGCGCCTGCGATCGACGGGGCGCCGCGCTGGTCACGACCCCCGCCATGGCGCCGGCGACGAGCAGCAGAACGAGGTTGCGCATGTGCGGGGCGGATCATACGTGAACGGGCAGCGTCCGGCGCGCTACCATCCCGGTGATGTCGCCCCCACCGCCGCCGTACCGAGCCGCCATCATCGGCACGGGACGAATCGCCTCCCTGCTCGAGCGCGACCCCCTCCGTACGCGGCCGCACACACACGCCGGTTGGTACACGGCCGAGCCTCGTACCACGCTGGTCGCCGGATGCGATGTGGATGCCGGGCGGTTGCAGGCGTTTGCCGACGACTGGTCCATCGCGCCGGCGCACCTGCACGCCGATTACCGCACCCTGCTGTCGCAGGAGCGTCCCGACATCGTCTCGATTTGCGCCTATGCCGCCGATCGCGTTGCCATGAGCCGGGCCGCGGTGGCGGCCGGGGCGCGTGGCCTGTGGATTGAGAAAGCCGTGGGGTGCAGCGTTGACGAAGCGGAGCACCTGGCCCGTGACGTGGCCGCCGCCGGCACAGTGGCCGTGGTGGACCACCCGCGCCGCCTGCAATCGCGGTATCGCTCCGTGGCACGCTGGATTGACGAGGGGACGTTCGGCCGGCTGGAGTCGATCCACGTGGTGTTCAGCGGCCATGTGGTCCACACCGGCACCCACGCCTGGGACCTGCTGCTGGCGTGGTGCGGTCCCTGGGCGCGCGTTGACGCGTCGCTCGACACGCCGGAACGCGAGGCCGCCGCAAGCGGCGACCACCACCAGCGTGACGAGGCGGACCAGGTCCGCTACGCCGAGGCGCTGCGCGGCGGTGTGGCCGATCGCGGGGCCCGCGTCCACATCGTGTTTGCCAACGGCGTCGAGGCGTTTGTCACCGGCGGCGCCAAGCAGTACTTCATCTTCCAGTGCGACCTGGTGAGCACCGGCGGACGCGTACAGATCGGCAACGACGTCTGGCAGACCCTGACGCCGGCCGACAGCCCCCACTACACCGGCTACAGGGAACTGGCCGCTGCCGACCCGGCCACGTACGTGCACGACGAGGACACGCTCCAGACGTCGGTGCTTGCCGATCTGCTCGACGCGATGGAGAACAGGACCACGCCCGTGTCGTCACTGGACGCGGCCATTCAGGCGCTGGCGCTTGGCATTGCGGTGATGCAGGCTGGCCTCACCGGCCGCACGGTCACCCCCGCCACCCTCGACCGGTCGCTGCGCATCACAAGCGTGTAGGTCGGGCCTGGGCCCTCAGGAGCGCGTCGGCTCCGAGACGTCGCGAACCAGGTCGCCCGTCTGCTCTGCGGTCGCATACCGCGCCAGGTCAGCCTGGGCGACGATGCCGCACACGGCCCCGTCAGCGGTGACTACCGGCAGGCGCCGTACCTGGTTGGTCTGCATCATCTCGATCGCGTCACTGACCTTGGCATCAGGCGGCAACGACAAGGCCGGCTGGGTCATGCAGGCGCCTGCGGTCGCGCCTTTCACGTCCTGACCACGAGCGACCAGCCGCAGGACGATGTCGCGGTCGGTGATGACGCCCACCAGTCCGCCGCCAGACGTGGAGGCGACCACCGGGATTTCGCCGCAGTCGTGCTCGAGCATCAGGCGGGCGACGTCTTCGATCGAGGTGTCAGGCGTGCAGCAGGCAGGGTCTTTGGTCATCAAGCCTTCGAGATTCATGCGGTGATTCAATGCAAACCGCCGGCCAACGCCGTCAAACTGCGGCAGCCGTGGCCCGCCGCGCTATCCTCAGCCGATGTCGCGACGGCCTTTCTGGCTGGTGTTGTCGTCCCTTCTGGTGGCCTGGGCGTGCGCGTCGCCTACGCGGACAGCCAGCGTGCAGACGTCGGCCGTCGATCGCCCTCCAGAGGGCGCGAGCGGCTGGACCGACAAGCCCGGCTGGGCCTCGTCCACCTGGATGGCCGCCTCTGCCAACCCGCACTCGACCGATGCGGCCGCCGAGGTGCTCGCAGAGGGGGGCAGCGCGGTTGACGCGGCCATTGCCGCGCAGATGGTCCTGACGTTGGTGGAACCGCAGTCGAGCGGCATCGGCGGCGGTGCCTTCCTCGTGCACTGGGACGGTCGCACGGTGACCGCCCTCGACGGGCGCGAGACCGCACCCGCGGCAGCTACCGAGGCGCTCTTCCTGCGTGACGGCGTCCCCCTGACCACCACGGACGCCATCGTTGGCGGCCGGTCGGTGGGGGCCCCTGGCGTGCTGCGCATGCTGGCACTCGCCCATCGCCGCCACGGCCGACTGCCGTGGGCGCGGCTCTTCGAGCCGGCCATTCGCCTGGCCGACGCGGGTTTCGCCATCAGCCCCCGCCTGGCGCAACTGGTGGCCGGCGACGCCGCGCTGCGATCCGATCCCGATGCACGTGCCTACTTCTACACCGAGGACGGGCAGCCCAAGCCCGTCGGCACTCGGCTGCGCAATCCGGAGCTGGCGAGCATACTCCGGCAGGTCGCGGCCGCGGGTGCGGACACCTTCTACCGCGGCGAGATCGCGCAAGCCATCGCCGACAAGGTCCGGTCGCACCCGACCAACCCGGGGCTGCTCACCGCCGCCGACATCGCCGCCTACCAGCCAGTCGAGCGCGTGCCGCTGTGCTTCGAGTACCGTACGGCGCGCATCTGCGGAATGCCCCCACCGGCGACCGGGACGATTGCCGTCGCACAGATCCTTGGTGCGCTCGAGTCCTACGACCTGGCCGCACTGGCGCCAACCCGCGTAGACGCCAGTCACTGGCGCTTGTCGCCGCAGGCCGTGCACCTGCACGCGGAGGCGGCGCGCCTGGCCTACGCCGACCGTGACGCCTACGTGGCCGACCCCGCCTTCGTGGACGTGCCGGTGAACGGGCTGACCGATCGGGCGTACATCCGGCAGCGGGCCGCGCTTGTCGGTCCCCGGTCGATGGGCACGGCGATGCCCGGCCTGCCGCCTGGGGCGCCGCCGGCGGTGCGTGGGATCGCCGTGGATCGGCCGTCCACGTCGCACATCTCGGTGGTCGATGGCTCGGGCCACGCGCTGTCGCTGACCACCACGGTGGAGGATGCCTTCGGGTCGCGGCAGATGGTGCGCGGCTTCATGCTGAACAACCAGCTGACCGACTTCTCGCTCTCGCCTCGCACCCCAGCGGGCGCACTGGTGGCCAACCGTGTGCAGCCCGGCAAGCGTCCGCGCTCGTCGATGACGCCACTGCTGGTGTTCGATCGCCCGACCGGGCAACTGCGCATGACGCTCGGATCCCCGGGCGGGTCCGACATTCCCAACTACGTCGTGAAGATGCTGGTGGGCACGTTGGACTGGGGCCTGGACGTGCAGGTGGCGACCACGTTGCCCAATGTCGGCAGCCGCAACGGGCCAACGGAACTGGAAGCCGGCCGTGTGGACGCGGCGCTCGGTCCAGCACTCGAAGCCCGAGGACACCAGGTGCGCTACGGCGACAAGACATCAGGGGTGCAGGCCATCGGGCGGACGCCGACGGGGTGGTTCGGCGGTGCCGACCCTCGACGGGAAGGCACGGCGCGCGGCGACGGCCCGCCGCGCCCCTAGCCCGCGCGCGCCGCTGCGTGCACGGCGCTCACGAACTGCAACTGAGCATGCTGCAGCCGGCACGATGGCGCGCCCACTCCGGGCGCCGTTGTGCGAGGTCGTCCTGGCCTGGCTGGTCCTCGTATGGGTTCGAGAGCACGCGGAGGAGGCGGGCGCTCACCGACGGATCCCCCGCGGCGGCCGCGTCGATGGCTTGCTGGGCCAGGTAGTTGCGCAGGACGTACCGCGGGTTGACCTGCTGCATCCGTATACGTCTGGCCTCCGGCGATTGGCCCTCGGCGCGCACCCGGCTGGCGTAGTTGCGGAGCCAGGCCAGGACCCGCTCGCCGTGCCCGCCCGCCAGTACCTCGGCGTCGTAGAAGGCCGGCCGAATCGGATCGAGTCGGTGGCCGTCATCCGAGGGAGGGCCGTCGACGGACACCTGCGCCAGACCGCGGAAGAAGATCGTCATGTCGGTTTCTTCCGCTTCGAGCAGCGCGAACAGGTCCGCGAGCAACGGGTCGTGGCCGTCGGTGCCGAGTCCGTCCAGCCCGAGCTTGTCGCGCAGCATCGCGCCGTACGTGGCATCGAAGGTGGAGCGGTAGACCTCGAGACCGCCCTGCAGGTCGTCCGGCGAGTCGATCAGCGGCGCCATGGCCTCGCCGAGGCGTGCCAGGTTCCACAGCGCCACGTCGGGTTGTTGTCCGAAGCGATAGCGTCGCGTGCCCGCGTCGGTGGTGTTGGGGGTCCACGCCGGGTCGTAGCCTTCGAGCCAGCCGTACGGACCGTAGTCGATGGTGAGGCCGAGAATTGACATGTTGTCGGTGTTGAGCACACCGTGGACGAAACCCACGCGCATCCAGTGCGCGGTCATGACGGCCGTGCGGCGGCAGACCTCCTCGAACATCGCCAGATACGTGGCACTCGATGGCTGTCCGAGGTCGGGGTAGTGCGTCGTCAGGACGTAGTCGGCGAGCCTGCGCAGGATGGCGAGTTCCCCGTGGGCCGCGTGGATCTCGAACGAGCCGAAGCGCACGAACGAGGGGGCCACCCGGCAGACGACCGCGCCGGGCTCCCGAGCAGGTCGGCCGTCGTAGAACATGTCGCGCACGACCGACTCTCCGGTCGTGACCAGGCTCAACGCCCGGGTGGTCGGCACGCCGAGCGCGTGCATCGCCTCCGAGCAGAGGAACTCCCGCACCGACGAACGGAGCACGGCGCGGCCATCGGCGCGGCGCGAATACGGGGTGGGCCCAGCCCCTTTCAGTTGCAGCTCCCACGACTGGCCGTCGGCAGCGCAGACCTCGCCGAGGGTGATGGCGCGGCCATCACCGAGTTGGTCGGCCCAGTGGCCGAATTGGTGGCCGCCATAGCGCGCCGCGTAGGGGCGCATGCCCGGCACCACGCGGTTTCCCGACAGGACCTCCGCCGTCGGTCCGGCACCGAGCGCCGGCGTGGCGAGCCCGAGCCGCCCGCCCATCGCCTCGGACCAGGCCAGCAGCGCTGGGGCCGGCACAGGGGTCGGCTCGACGTGGGAGTAGCTCGCCCCGGGCACGGCCCTTGGGGTGTTGCGCGCCGACGGATCGGCGGGCAGCGCCTGGACGAACGTGTCAGCAAACGACAGCGACTCGAGATCGATGAAGGGAGGCATGAGGTTCACCACGCGTGGTAGTGCCGATCGCGATGCGTGACCTCGACAGGTCGGTCGTACAGGGCCGTCAAGCGCTCGGTCGTGAGCATCGAGTCGGTCGCGCCATCGCCGGCGATTCTTCCCTGCTTGAGCAGGACGACCCGGCCGATCTCCGGCACGATGTCGGCCAGGTCGTGCGTCACCAGCAGCAGGCTCGTGCCGTCCTGGGCAAGTTTGCGCATGGTGGCCCGGACCTCGTGGGCGGCGCCGAGGTCCAGGCTGGTCATCGGCTCGTCGAGAATGAGCGCCCGTGGGCGATGGATCAGCGCGCGCCCGATGAGCAGTCGGCGCGCCTCGCCCGACGACATCCGGGTCAGCAGGCGGTCGGCGAGATGGGGCAGGCCCAGCCACGCCAGGACCTCGTGCACGCGAGCGTGCATCTCGGGCGTCGGTTCGTGGTGGGGCCAGAGCCCGATGCTGCCGAAGAAGGCCGAGAGCAGCAGGTCGCGGCCGGTCACCTTGCGAGTGCACGTGGTCAGCAGGTCGTTGGAGACGATGCCGATCGCGGCGCGCAGGTCCCACTGGGTCCACCGCTGCTGGCCGAGCACGGTCACCGAGGTCTCAGGTCGTGCCACCGGCCACAGGTCGCGCGTCACCAGTTTCAGGACCGTGCTCTTGCCCGACCCGTTCGGGCCGACCACCGCGACGTGCTGCCCGGCGGGGACCACCAGGGAGAAGTCATCGAGGATGGTGGCGCCGTCACGAATCACGGTGACGTGCGAGAAAGCGAGAAGGGCGTCGGACATGCGTCGTGGAGCATGGTAGCCCGCCGCGACTGGCCTCCCTTTCATCCTGCGCGTCTGTTTACGACATGTGTCGTGAACCAGAACATATGCCGGGGCACCGTGGTGGCCCGGGCGCCACCCCGCGAGTCGTGGCGACCGCGATCGCTGGGGATGTTGACGTTCAGTTGTGCTGACGTCAGTAGCCGGCGCAAGATACGGACATTCACGCAGCACCCCGGCACGTCGCGTGCAGACGGAGAATGCATGACTGGTGCGTTGGCTCGCTCCGTCGCAGGGCCTCGTTGGATTTGGTGGTCGGTGCTGGTCGGCGCCGTCCTGAGCCTGCCCTTGGCCGTACCCACATTGCGGGCTCAGGAGGTGAACGCCCTCCCGGCCGCAGCGCCAGCCCTTCCCTTCAGGCGCGAGCCGCCCCTGCGCAGCTACACCGCCATCCGTCGGATGGAATCAGTGAACGACCGCCACCGCAAGGAGGCCTGGCTGGTGGTGCGGACCCAGTTGCGCGAGGACGGCACCTACACCTGGCAAGTGCTGGAGCAGGGCGGGTCGGACCTGATCCTCAACCGCGTCCTGCGGCCGGCGCTCGAGCGGGAGGCACAGGCGCATCGCGACGGTCGATCGAAACGGGGCGGGCTGACCCCCGACAACTACGCCTTCTCGGCCCCGTCGCGGGTAGAGGGTGGATGGCAGGTGGGCATCGAGCCCCGCAAGCAGGAGGACATGCTCGTGCGGGGGACGATGCTGATCTCAGGCGATGGCGAATTGCTGCGGGTCGAAGGGGACTTGGTCAAGCGGCCCTCGTTCTGGACCAAGGCGGTGCATCTGGTGCGGCATTACGGGCGGGTGGAAGGGGCGCACGTGCCGCTGCGCCTGGACATGGTTGCCCAGATGCGGCTGGTGGGTACGTCGCGGCTGGCGATGACCTATCAATACCTGGAGGTCAACGGGCAGGTGGTGGCCGACGGGCCCGGGCCGACCGCCTTGAGCACCCGCGCCACCGGTACGCGAGCGCCCGGCCGCTGAACCGGCCTCCTGCCGGCTTAGAGCAGCCGATAGCAGATGACCGCCACCAGTGTGGGCACGAGCGCCGCCGCCACCAGGTACAGCGGCGCGACCGCTCCCCCGAAGAACCTGCCAAGGATGGCCTGGCCAGCCGGATTGGGCGCGTTGGCGATCACGGTGAGCCCACCGCCGGTCACCGCCCCCTCCACGACGGCCAGCTTCGCGCTCTCGCTCATATTGGGCACCAGCGTCGAGAGGTACGTGATCAGCGCGTTGTCGTTGAACGCGGTGAGCAGTGCCGACCCGAAAAACAGCGGTGTCTCGCTCAAGCTGGCCAGCACCGGCGCAATCCACCATCCCTGCAACCCGCCATGCACCACCAGGCCGGCGAGGAAGAATCCGACCAGCAGCGGTGACTTGAGCGACATCTCGGCCTGGTAGGGGCTGGTCGCCTTGATGAATCCAAGGAAGAACAGGAAGCCGCCGACAAAGAGTATCGGATAGTGCGAGTTCACGACCGCCCAGGCCATGAAGGTCGCATGGACCACGATGATCCAGGCCGGCACCGGGAGCAGCATGCCCCGCCCCGCGGCGACGGCGTCGGCATCCGGCATCTCGGTGTCGACCACCGGTGGCAGGGCAGCCAGCGCGCCGAGTTCGCGGCGGAAGAACACAAAGTAGATCAGGGCCGAGCTGAACACCGCCAGCAGCGTGCGCCACCCGAAGTGGGTCAGCACGTACATCAGGTCCCAGCCCCACGGCCGCGCCACCATCAGGATGGGAGGGGCCGCAAAGTGGGTGAGCGTGCCGCCGATCGAGATGTTGACAAAGAGCAGCCCGAGCGTGGCGTACTTCAGGCGCCGGCTCGGACCGAGGTCGAAGAACTGGCGCGAGAGCAGGAGCGCACAGATGGTCATCGCCGCGGGCTCGGTGATCAACGAGCCGAGCAGCGGGCCGACCGTCAACGTGGCCAGCCACCACGCCGCCGGGGTGCGTCCCCCGAGTGCCGCCACCCTCCCCATCGCGCGCTCGGCCAGGACCACGATCGGTCGCGTCGAGGCCAGCGCCATGATCACGAAGACAAACAGCGCCTCGGTGTAGATCACGCCGTCGTTGAGGTAGTACTTGGCGGTCTCCCACCCGCGCGCGGCGGTCAGGGCCATCAGCAAGACGATGGTCCAGAGGCCGAAGGTCACTTCGACCTCACCCAGCAAATGAAGAATTTCAGCCGCGAATGCCGGCTGGCGCGGCCGGGCGTCGCTATCGGCGCGCTGGTCGGCGCGGTGCTGGACCTCGTGCGCGAGCGCCAGGAAGCGAGGCGCCAGGAAGGTGTGCACGATGGCGAGGGCGAAGATGCCGGTGGCGACGAGATTGAAGGGATCCTGGGCGACGCGGTCCGAGAGCGTCTGCAGCAGGCCGCTTGCCGCCGCCGGGGGATAGTCGGTCAGCGGGGTAGGAAAGTGCGCAGCAGTTGCAGGGCCGGACATCCCCCGACCATAGCGGAGGCACGTCGCTGTGACAAGCGTGCGCGGTCTGCCGACGGGTGCGGGCCGCGTGATACGCTCGGCCGGTCCCTCACCTCCCGGAGCTCTCGCCTGATGTTGCATTGCCTTGCCACGACCACTGCGTCCGGCCTGCGCCGGCGCCCGCTGCCTCGCCGATCGGTCATTGCCATGGCGATGGCTCTGCCGCTCCTGCTCGCGCCGGCCGCCACGGTTCGCGCCCAGGCACCTGCGCCTGCGACTGGACCCTTACGCATCGCCATTGCCGGACTCGTGCACGGCCACGTGCGCGGTCACATGAACGCGATGGTCAAGCGGACCGACATCGAGCTCGTCGGGGTGTATGAGGGCGACGCCGGGCTGCGCGACAAGTTCGCCAGCACGCACGGGATCGACGCGGCGAAGATGTTTGCAGACCTGGACCGCCTGATCACCACGACCAAGCCTGAGGCATTGGTGGTGTACACCAACACCTTCGACCACATGAAGGTCATCGAGATCGCGGCCAGGCACGGCGTGCACGTGATGGTGGAGAAGCCGCTGGCCGTGTCGATGGCCCACGCCAGGGCGATCGAAGCCGCCGCGCGTCGCGGCCGCATCCATGTGCTGGTCAACTACGAGACGACGTGGTACCGCAGTCATCGTGCCGTGTGGCGCCTGATGCACGAGGAGAAGGCCGGCGGCCGGATTCGCAAGATCGTCGCGATGGACGGGCACTTCGGTCCCAAGGAGATCGGCACGCAACCGGAGTTCTTCGAGTGGCTGTCCGATCCCGTGCGTAACGGCGGTGGCGCGCTCTACGACTTCGGCTGCTACGGAGCCAATATCGCCACCTGGCTGCTCGACAACGCGCGGCCCCTCCGCGTCACGGCCGTGACGGCGCGACACAAACCGGCGGTCTACCCCAAGGTGGACGACGAGGCGACGATCGTCATCGAGTACGAGGGCGCGCAGGCGATCGTGCAGGCCTCCTGGAACTGGCCCGACCATCGCAAGGATCTCGAGGTCTACACCGAGAGCGCGGCGGCGTGGGCCACCGGCGGTGCGGCGCTGCGTACCAAGCTGCGCGGCAAGCCAATGGCCGACGTGCCGGTCGAGGACTGGCCGGTGGACGAGCAGAACGCCCTGAACTACCTGACCGCAGTCGTCCGAGGCCGCCTCGTGCCGTCCGGCCCCACCTCGCTCGAGAACAACATGATCGTGTCCGAGATCCTCGACGCGGCGCGTGAGAGCGCCAAGACCGGGCGGACGATCGTGCTGTCGCGCAGGTAGGCACGGGCTTATTCTTGACCCGTGCGGAAGCGGGCCCTCGGCCTCGGTGCAGCGGTGTTGCTCGCCTCGGCGTGCCTCGGGCGCGGCCTGGCGAGGGCGCGCGTTGGCGGGTCCAGGGACGGGGCGCCTCCTCCCCCCGAGAACCCGACCTCCACGCCCCCGCCCTCGGCGCCGTCGGGTTCGGAGCTTCGACACCGCCCGCCTGGCGAGGTCGCGCCGCCCAGCGCCATGCCGTCAGGACAGGTCGTCGACCGCGTCGATCAGGTCATCTTCCAGTGGGACACCGCCTGCCGGTGGACGTTCCTCAATCGTGCGTGGCAGCGCCTGAGCGGGTACGACGCCGAGGCCTCGCTCGGCCGGCCGGTGATCGACTTCCTGCATCCCGATGACCGGGTTGCCGCCGAGGCGCTCTGCGGCGAGCTGATGGCGGGTTGCCGGGATGGCTGTGAGCAGGACCTCCGGTTCCTGACCCCCGAGGGCTCGACCTGGTGGGCCGCGGTCCACGCGCGGCCGCTCGTCGAGGACGGCGCCTGCGTCGGCGTGGCCGGCACGATCAGCGACGTCACGACCCGCCGGCACGTACAGCAGGACCTCGAGCGCGCCCGCGTCGAGGCCGAGCACGCCAGTGCGGCCAAGAGCGAGTTTCTCCGGTCGATGAGTCACGAGATGCGGACGCCGCTCAACGGCGTGCTCGGCGTCCTGGAGTTGCTGGCGGCCACGTCGCTCGACCCCCAGCAAGCGCGCTACGTCGCAGCGGCTCGGGAGTCGGGCACGCAGCTGGCGACCTTGATCAGCGACATCCTCGACCTGTCGCGGCTCGACGGCGGGGCGTTTGCCGTCGAGCGCAACCTGTTCGACCTGCCTCACCTGATCGAGAGCAGCCTCGACGTCGTGGCCCCCGAGGCGGCGCCCAAGCAGTTGCGACTGTCGTGCGCCGTCGCGCCGGATGTGCCGCGGTGGGTCGTGGGCGATGCCGGCCGGCTGCGGCAGGTGCTGGTCAATCTCCTGGCCAATGCCGTGAAGTTCACGACGCGCGGCGAAGTGCACGTCCAGGCCTCCGCACGTCTCGGCGAACCTCGCCGGCAGGTGATGCTGCAGCTCGAGGTGATCGACACCGGGATCGGGATGCCCCCGGAGTGGGTGGACCGGCTCTTCCTGCCCTTCACGGCCGGCGACATGTCGAGTACCCGGCGTCACAGCGGCACGGGACTCGGGCTGACGATCTGCAAGCGTCTGGTGGAAGCCATGCAGGGCCACATCGCGGGGCGCAGCGTCGAGGGCGGCGGCGCCACGTTCACGGTGACGCTCCCGCTGGACGTGGCCGACGCCGCGATGGTCGAGAGCCAGCGACACGGCGAAGCAGCGCTGCGCGGGGCCCGGCCTGACCGCGCGACGCCGCCGGCCTGGTGGAGAGGGCTGCGAGTGCTGGTGGCCGAGGACCACGACATCAACCAGATGGTGGTGCGCGAGATGCTCGGCTCTATGGGGTTGGTGGCCGACCTGGTCAGCGACGGCGCAGCGGCCGTGGAGGCCGCGCTCGCCGTCCCGTACGACGTGGTCATCATGGACTGCCAGATGCCGGTCCTGGACGGGCTCGACGCGACCCGACGCATTCGGCAGGCCCGCGCCGACGGCCGCATCTCGCACACGCCGCGCATCATCGCATTGACCGCCAATGCCACCGCTGAGGATAGACACGCCTGCCTCGAGGCCGGCATGGACGCCTACCTCACCAAGCCGGTGCGCAGCGCAGTCCTGCAGCGCACCCTGTCGCGTCTGTTGACCGACCCGACTCCAGCGGCGGGCGGGCCACCCCAGCCAGAGGTCGGCGCTGTGCCGGTGCCTGCGACGGACGGGCGCCTCGCCGATCTCCCCGACGCGGAGGACATCCTCGACCCCGTCGAGGTGTTGCTGCGATGCAACGGCAATGCGGACCTGGCGGCGCGGATGCTGGAGCTGTTTGCAGCCTCGTTGCCCGCCGAGCTCGACCTGCTCGACGCGGCGGCGGCCGCCAGCGACACCGAGCAGCTGGGTCGCGTGGCGCACAAGGTCCGTGGCGCCGCCGCGACCCTCGCCGCCGTGCGATTGGCGGGCGCCATTGCCGGCGTCGAGTTGTTCCTGGCGCATGGCCAGGACGGCCCACTGGCCGACCGGCTGGCCGACGTGCGTCATGAGAGTGCCCTCTTGCTGGGCGCGGTGCCGCAAATCGTCTGGCGCCTCATGCCCGACACGCACCGGCCTCAAGGTCGAGCCGCCGTGGCCCACCCCGATTGACGGGGTTGCTGCAGTCCGATAGCGTGCGGTCATGACCGACGCTTCACCTCCCGTCGAGGTCCTGGGGGCCACCTGGTGTGCCGACACGGCCAGAACCCTGCGTTGCCTGCGTCGCCTTCGCGTCCCTGCCCAGTCCGTCGATGTCGACGATCATCTCGATGCGTTGCACGAGGTGATGCACCTCACCGGCGGTGAGCGCCGGACGCCGGTGGTGCGAATTGGGGCGCGCGTGCTCGTCGAGCCGTCCAACGCCGTGTTGGTCCAGGCGCTCGAGGACGTGGGTGCGTTGGTGCCTTCGACCGTGCATGCCTTCGAGCACGGCCAGAACGTCGGCGACCTCGACCGCCTCCTCCGTCTGGCTGCCGCCGGACTGGCCCTGGCTGGCACCCGCGGGGTGCCGGCGCCGGTCCGGGTGCCGGTCCGCCTGGCCGCGGTTGGGCTGGCGCTCACCGCGGCAATTGGGTGGTGCCCGGTCTACGATGCGCAGGGCAGGACGTCGGTGGGGGGGCCTGGTGACCGCCCCGACGAAGCGGAACGCGAGCCGTGGTTTGCTCCGATCCGTCATCCCGCCGCGTCCCTGGAGCCGTGACCGTGACCCCTCTTGAACCGTCCTTGCGCGCCGTCCTCAATGCGACCCACGGCGACCCGTTTGCCGTGCTCGGGCCCCATGTGGACGCGGGGCGGCTCGTCATCCGCGCATTCGTGCCGCGCGCCTCTGCCGTGCGCGCCCTCCTGTCGGGTCCGGCCGCCGCGCACGAGATGACCGAGCGCCATCCAGACGGCTTGTTCGAGGTGACCCTTGATGCGATCACCTCGGTCGTCCCGTATCAGTTGGAGGTGACCGACCGCCAGGATGGACAGGTCACCGTCATCGACGACCCGTACCGGTTTGGCGTGTTGCTCGGCGATCTCGACCTCTACCTGATCGGCGAAGGCCGTCATCAGAACCTGCACCGGATCCTCGGCGCCCATCCGGGGGTCATCGACCGCGTGGCAGGGACGCGCTTCGCCGTCTGGGCGCCCAACGCCCAACGCGTCAGCGTGGTTGGCGAATGGAACGGCTGGGACGGCCGCGCGCATCCCATGCGCAAGCGGCTGCCGCAGGGCGTCTGGGAGCTGTTCGTGCCGGGCGTGGCCGCCGGCGCCCGTTACAAGTTCGAGCTGGCCCCAGGCACGGGCGGCGCGCCCTTCCTCAAGGCCGACCCGTGCGCCGCCGCTGGCGAGTTGCCGCCGGCGACCGCGTCGGTCGTCTGCGACGCCAGTCGCTACCAGTGGCAGGACCAGGACTGGATCGCGCAGCGCACGCGGCACCGCGAAGGCCTCGACCAGCCGATGGCGATCTACGAGGTCCATCTCGGCTCCTGGGCAAGAAGCAGCGGCGGCACGTTCCTGTCGTACGCGGACCTGGCGACACAGCTGATTGCGCACGTGCAACGGATCGGCTTCACGCATGTGGAGTTGTTGCCCATCCTCGAGTTTCCGTACGACGGCTCGTGGGGTTACCAGGTGACGGGCTTCTTCGCCCCGACCAGCCGGTTCGGCACGCCCGACGATTTCCGCGCCTTCGTCGACGCGCTGCACGGCGCCGGCATCGGCGTGATTCTCGACTGGGTGCCGGGACACTTCCCGAAGGACGCCCACGGACTGGCCTGGTTCGACGGCACGGCCCTCTATGAGCACGCCGATCCGCGACAGGGCGAGCACCGCGACTGGGGCACGCTGATTTTCAACTACGGGCGCAACGAGGTCCGCAATTTCCTGACCGCGAGCGCACTGGCCTGGGTGGAGGATTTCCACCTCGACGGCCTGCGCGTCGATGCCGTGGCGTCGATGCTGTACCTCGATTACTCGCGCGAGGACGGCGACTGGGTCCCCAATGCCTACGGCGGCCGCGAGAACGTCGACGCGGTGGCGTTCCTGCAGCACCTCAACACACTGGTGCACCAGCACCACCCCGGCGTGGTGACCATTGCCGAGGAGTCCACGGCGTGGCCAGGCGTGAGCCGCCCCGTGCATCTGGGCGGGCTCGGCTTCACCTACAAATGGAACATGGGCTGGATGCACGACATCCTGGCCTATGCCTCCAAGGACGCCATCTACCGTCGTTGGGAGCACACGCATCTGACGTTCTCGATGCTCTATGCCTACAACGAGAACTTCATCCTGCCGTTCTCGCACGACGAAGTGGTGCACGGCAAACACTCGCTGCTCGACAAGATGCCGGGCGACTCGTGGCAGAAGGCCGCCAACCTGCGGGCCCTGTACGGCTACATGTTCACGCACCCGGGCAAGAAACTGCTGTTCCAGGGGTGTGAGTTCGGGCAGTGGCGTGAGTGGAACCATGCCGAGTCGCTGCCCTGGTTCCTGCTCGATCACGCCCCACACGACGGCATCCTGCAGTTTGTCGGCGACCTCGCCAGACTGTACCGGCACGAACCGGCGCTGCATCAGGTGGACTACGACCCCGCGGGTTTCCAGTGGATCGATTGCAACGACCACGAGAACAGCGTCATCTCCTACGTCAGGCGCGCGGCCGACCCCTCCGACTTCCTGGTCGTGCTGATGAACTTCACGCCCGTCCCCCGCGAGCGCTATGTGGTCGGCGTGCCGGCTGCTGGCACCTACGCGGAGGTCCTCAACAGCGACGCCGCGGCGTATGGCGGCAGCAACCTCGGCAACGGCGGCCGCGTCGCGACACAAGACCAGCCGGCGCACGGCCAGGCGCAGTCGCTGTGCCTCGACCTGCCGCCGCTCAGCTGTCTCGTCCTGAAACCGGTCTAGACAAATCGTGGCCGAACCCGACCCCTTGCTCCCACCCGATGCGCAGTGGTGGTTTGCGCACCAGGGCTGCGCCGCGCTCGTCTGGGATGGCGACAGCGGACACATCGTCTCGGCCAACGCCGTGGCGGGGCGGCTCTTGGGCCTCGACGTGCAGGCCGGATCCGAGGCGATTCGCGATGTGTTCAACCTGCCGTACGGGTTGGCCTCAGACGACGTCGCGGCGGCGCTCGGATCAACGCAACCCCGTGTCTGCCTGCTGCCGCGAGCGGGTGCCGACGCCCTGCGGCTGCTGCTCATCACCTGGCGCATCTCGTCGCCTGGGCAGGTCAGGTGGGCCAGCCTGTGCCTGGAGCTCGATGCCCTCGCGGCAACGACGCCCGCCGGCGATGCCACGGCCGCCCATCTGGAGCTGCTGTACCAGCGCAGCCCCTTGATGTACTTCACCGTGGGTCTCGACCTGACCATCAGCGGTGTGAACCGCACGGCGCTCGAGCAGCTGGGATATCGGCGCGAAGAACTCATCGGCCGGCCGGTGACCGACGTGTTTCATCAGGAGGACCGCGCCGCCGCCCGGGAGCGCCTGGCGCTCGGACTGCAGGAACCAGAGGCCACGCATGCCTGGGCCCTCCGCAAGTGCCGCCGTGACGGCGAGGTGCTCTGGGTTGAAGAATGGGCACGGGCAGTCCCAGGCCCGAATGCGACCCAGGAACTACTCGTCGTGTGCCAGGACATCACCGCCCGCCGTGCCGCTGAACAGGCGCTGCGCGACAGCGAAGCGCGACTGGTGCAGGCCCAGAAGCAGGAGGCCCTGGGTCGGATGGCGGGCGGCATCGCGCACGACTTCGGCAACCTGCTGACGGTGGTCCTTGGCCACTGCGACGCCGCCCGCCAGATGCTGGCCAGCGACTCGCCGATTCTCGAGGAGATCCAGGGCATCCGCGAAGCCGCGCAACAGGCCACCAACCTGTCGCGTCAGCTGCTCACCTTCAGCCGCAGGCAGGTGGTCCAGCCGGTGCCCCTGCAGCTGGACGACGTCGTGGCCCGGATGACGCCGTTGTTCCGTCGCCTCCTCGGGGAACGCGTGGCGCTGGAGGTCGTGTGGTTGCCGGGGCTGCCCCGGGTGCTGGCCGACCCAGGCCAGGTCGAACAGGTGCTCACCAATCTGGTCGTCAACGCGCGCGATGCCATCGCCGAGCACGGCACCGTGCGCATCGCGTCGTCGCTGGTCAGCGCCTCGGCGTTCACCAGCGAAACCGGCATGCCCGGCGAGGCCGCCCGCACCTACCTGTGCCTGTCCATCCGTGACGACGGCGTCGGCATGGCCGCCGATGTTCAGGGGCGTGCCTTCGAGCCGTTCTTCACGACCAAGGCAGACGATCGCGGCACCGGACTCGGGCTGCCGACCGTGCATGCGATCCTCACCCAGGCAGGCGGGGGGGTCGCGTTGCAGTCGGCGCCGGGCGACGGCTGCGACGTGCGGGTGTACTGGCCGACCATCCCCGTGTCGATGGCGGCGCCGCCGCCGCCGGCCGAGCCGAGGGCCCTCCCAGGCGGTGCCGAGACCATCCTGCTGGTCGAGGACCGAGAGGCGGTGCGGCGGGTCGCGCAGCGCTTCCTGGCCCGCCGTGGCTACCGCGTGCTGGAGGCCGAGAGCGCCGAACGGGCGATTGAGCTGGCTGAACAGCACGGCAACGAGATTGACCTCCTCCTGACCGACGTCATCCTCGGCGGCATGGACGGCTACGAACTGGCGCTCACCCTCACCGGATCCCGGCCCGGCCTGCGGGTGATTCTCATGTCGGGGTATCCCAGCGAGATGCTCTCGCGCGCCGGACGCACCGGGCCGGTGTTCCCGTTTGTCAACAAGCCGATCGACTTTCCGACCCTCGCCCAGCTCCTGCGCGACCAGCTCGAGCGCCGAGGTCCCTAGAGGTTGGCGGCAGGCTTGCAAGGTGGAGGGGGATGGCGATGTTCGACCTCCCGATCAGCTGGACCGAGATCTCTAAGCGCACCGCCAGGGAGATGGTCGCTGACGACTGCCTCGGACTCGCGGCGCAGCT
>JBKJQW010000080.1:0-12390 GCA_046593715.1 Luteitalea sp. | reverse complement strand
CCCGCGTCGGGCGCCTCGGGGAGGCGCCCCTACCTTCGGAGGTCCCTACCTCCGCGCCCCGCGTCGGGCGCCTCGGGGAGGCGCCCCTACCTTCGGAGGTCCCTACCTCACACCCCGCGTCGGTAGGGGCAGCTCCCCGAGCTGCCCGGCACCTATCTGTCCACCGTGAAGACGGTGGTCGGATAGTCAGGGTCCGGGATGCGGCCCACCAGGGTCAGTCCCGGCGTGCCGCGGAGGCGGGCATCGAACTCCAGGAGATCGGCCGGCGCGTAGCGGTCCTCGTGGACGACGACATAGCGCACATCGTGGGCGCGCAAGGCAGCCATGCTGTCGCCCCGGGGGAACGCGACCATCGCGCCAAGCAGGGCGATGTACCGTGGCGGAAAGAAGCCGCTGTAGCCGTTGACCATCGGATGGCGATGCGTCCGACCGTAGAAACTCCACTCCGCCTCATAGTGCGGCAGGGCGTTGGCGCGCGCGATCGGGAGATCGACGACGGCGCCGGGTGGCTGCAGGCGCAGCCACCCGGCGTAGATGGGCACGCGCTGCGGCCACCGCTGCAAGGGCCCGACCTCGGAGGCGTACTCGACCGCGAGCAGCCCGACCAACGCCGCTCCCGCCACGTGCCGGCGCCAACCACGCGGGGCCCGGTTCAGGACCCGTGACGCACCGAGACCGGCGAGCACGGCCAGGGCCAGAGCCACCACCATGCCGAAGCGCGACGGTGCGCGCAGGCCCTGCAGCGGCGGCAGCACGGCCAGGGCCACGCGGTACAACGGCCCGTGCGTGCCAAGCGCCATCAGCGCGGCGCCGACCAGCATCGTTGCGTACATCCATGTCGCTGGCTGCCAGCGCGTCGCCCACACGCCAAGCCCGGCCAGCAGGATCGCCACCACGCCGGACCACAGGCGACCCTCCGGTCCGCCGTATCCCGCGGTCCATCCGTACAGGCGGCTGTCAACCGGCGCCGAGACAAAACTGGACGGCGTCGCGCTCCATGTGTCGATGTCGCTCGTCGTACGCCCGCCGAGCACCTGCTGATTCGCGCGGTAGGGGGCCGCATACGCCAGCAGGGGCGGCGCGCACACCAGTGCCCCGACGACGAGGGCGCGCGCGATGGCAGCACAGCGGGCGCGCCGGGTCGCCAGCAGCAGCAGTGGCGCGACCACGGCCAGCGTGACCACGAGAAAGATGCCGTAGTAGATGCTGCTGAGAAATTGCGCCAGCACGAACGCCGCCGTCAGCACCCCGTCGCGCACCCGCCCGCGCTGCACCGTCCGGTGCAAGGCCCAGCACGCGAGCGGCATCCACTGCGACCACTGCAGTTCCAAGTGCATCAGATGCTCCACCCGGTACGGCAGCAGCGCAAAGATCGTCCCGGCCACGAGCGCTGGCCAGCAGATCCCGTCACCCGTGCCGCCCCCGGGACGCTTGACGAGCGAGGCGTCCGGTGGCGAGAGCAGATCACGCACGAGCAGGTACATGGCCAGCGCCGAGAGCCACGGGCCGAGCAGCAGGATGACGTTACTGACTGGCAGGATGGGCGCACCCGCTGCCAGAAACGGGGTGGCGACCAGCCCCTGCAGGAGGACCGCGTCGGAGAAGGCGAGCGCCCGCGACGCCGGATGGAAGATCGGCGGATCGAGCAGCCGTGACGGCTGCGTCGTCAGCGCATCGGCGATCCACGAGAGCCGCCACATGTTGAACAGCGTGTCGTGATGGGCATGGCCGTCGGTCAGCCAGCGGGTGGGCAGAGGCCACAGGACGACGACCATGAGCGCGGCAAACAGCGCACCCGCCACAAGCCACTCGCGCCACCGGGACGCCCCGTTCGGTCTGGTCGGTGCCCGCACGCGAGCAGGGTACTATCTCGCGCATGTCGAGCACGCGCCGGGCCTTCCTGCAGCAGTCACTCGTGGCACCGCTTGCGACGGCGGGGCCGCTGCTGCAGCCCGCAGCGCCCGTCCGACCGGTGACCACCAGCGGCACGCGCAAGCCGCGGCGGCTGCGCCCGGGTGATGTCGTCGGCATCGTGGATCCGGCCTCGGCCACCTGGGATCCGATCGACGTCGAGATTGTCGTGGAGTCCCTGGCGGTGCTCGGCCTCAAGGCCAAGATCGGCGCACACCTGCTGGACCGCCGCGGCTACCTCGCCGGGCGCGACGAGGATCGCGCCGCCGACGTGATGGCCATGTTCACCGATCCGACGGTCGCGGCGGTGCACGCGCTGCGTGGCGGCTGGGGCTGCGCGCGACTGCTGCCGCATCTCGACTTCGAGGCCATCGCGCGCCATCCGAAAATCCTGCTCGGCTACAGCGACATCACGGCGCTGCTGCTGCCGGTGTATGCCAAGGCCGGCTTTGTGACCTTCCACGGCATGAACGGCGCGTCGCAATGGAACCGGTTCAACGTGGACTGGTTCCGTCGGGTGCTGATGCAGGGCGAGGCCGTGACGATGAGCAATCCGCTCTCGGCAGGGGATCAACTGGTGCCAGTGGAGAACCGCATCCGCACGATCACGCCAGGACGAGCACGCGGACGCCTCCTCGGCGGCAACCTGACGGTGCTGACGACCATCATCGGGTCGGGCATGCTGCCAGACTTCAGCGACGCGATTCTCTTCGTGGAGGACGTCCAGGAAGCGCCCTACCGCATCGATCGGATGTTGATGCAGCTGAAGCTGTCGGGCATCCTGGCCGGCGTCAAGGCAGTCATCTTCGGCCGTTGCACCAAGTGCACGCCCGGGGAAGGCAGCTATGGGTCGCTGACCATCGGCGACATCCTGGACGACTACCTGAAGCCGCTGAACGTACCGGCCTGGGAGGGTGCGCAGATCGGGCACATCGACCGGCAGTTCATCATGCCGATTGGCGTCCAGGTCGAGGTCGACGCCGCGAAGGGCAGCATCCGGCTGCTCGAGCCCGCTGTGCAGTAAATAAGTCCGAGTTACTTCAAGAGCATCTGCTTGACCTGCTCGCCGATGGTCATCGGATCGAACGGTTTGAAGATCACCCCGCGCGCCCCGGCCGCCAGCGCTTCCTGCTCGGCGCCCTGGTGTGCCGCGGCGGTCAGGAACACGATCGGCACTCTGGGCCACGCCTGATCGGCGATCAACTGCCGGCAGACGTCGATGCCATCCAGATCGGGCATGTTCCAGTCGACGACAATGGCGTCAAACGCGGTGGCGCGGGCGGCGGTCAGCGCGGCCAGACCCCCGTCCACCATCGTGACGGTGAAGCCTGCGCGCCGCAGGCCGAGACGCGCCACCACCGCGATCGACTCGTCGTCGTCAGCCAGGAGCAGGTGCATGCGCAGTTGAGGCTCATTTTACCTGACATTCACAATTTACAATGCAGCGCGGGGCGGGGCAGCGCCAACTCCCGGTCACGCCTTCATGGACAGCTCCGGGCTATTCAGGCTGGTTTCACGGGCGTTCGGTATTCAGCATGCCGCGCAAGTCGCCGCAGCACCGACCAGGCTGACTGACCTCTCGGTGTGAAAGGAAAGCAGACCGCATGAGACTGCCACAGTACCGTCGCGTTCTCGCGACCGCCGTCCTGAGCATTGGTGCGGGACTGACGCTCAGCGCGACCCTTGTGGGACAGACCGTTCGACCCGCGGCCACTCTCGAGGACCTGCTCGAGGAGGTCCGCGGGATTCGGAGAGACGTGGCGCAGGCGAGCGCTGCCAGTCTGCGGATGCAGGCGTTGGTTGCGCGCGTGTCGCTGCAGGAACAGCGGCTGAAGGCTCTTGGCGAGCGGCTTGCTGCGGCCCAGCGGGCGCTGGATGACGCGGTGGCTGGGCGTATGGACAAGCAACGGCGCCTGGATGCCCTGGAAGTCACGCCAGACGAGCCGGTGAGCGAGGACATGCGGAAAGAGATGGCCGTGGCCGCTGCGGTCCTGAGGCGCGAGGTCGCTGCCGTTGCCGCACGCGAGGAGCGATTGCGCGGCACTGTCAGCGAGTTGTCGGGCTACATCCAGACAGAAGAGGGTCGCTGGGCCGAGTTCAATCAGCGACTCGATGATCTCGATCGCCCACCGAGCGCGGCCCCACGGTAGACGCCAGTCGAGGGCAATGCAGGCTCGTTTCACTGGTCGTCAACTTCAGAATCCGCGCGGGGCGCGGCACCCGACTTCCCCGGAGCTGGCACTGCGCGCCCCGCGAGAGCCCTGCCCGGAGATGGCAGAGCCCGCCCCGCCCTTCATTCTGAATTCCAAATTCTGAATTCCCTAGTACACCTTCAAGTACCGGCTGATCTCCCAGGCACTCACCTGCTGCAGGTACTCGAACCATTCGCGTCGCTTCGCCTCGATGAAGTGCTCGAAGATGTGGTCGCCGAGCGTGTCACGCATCAGCGCACTGCGCTCGAGCTGATCGAGCGCGGCGTCGAGGTTGTGCGGAAGTTCGTCGATACGCAGCGAACGGCGCTCGCGTTGCGACATCTTGTAGATGTTCTTGCTGACCGGCGCGCCCGGGTCGAGGTCGTTGTCGATGCCGTCGAGCCCGGCGCGCAGCATCGCCGCGAATGCCAGGTAGGGATTGCACGACGGGTCAGGCATGCGCAGTTCGATCCGGGTCGATGCGCCTCGCGGCGCCGGGATGCGGATCAACGGGCTGCGATTGCGCTCCGACCAGGCAATGTGGGTTGGCGCCTCGTAGCCTGGCACCAGGCGCTTGTACGAGTTCACCAGCGGGTTGGTGACCGCACAGAACGCCTCGGCGTGCTGCAGCAGTCCGCCGATGTAGTTCATGCAGATGCGGCTCAGCTCGAACGGCCCATCGGCATCGTGGAAGGCGTTGTTCCCATCGCGCGACAGCGACTGGTGGGTGTGCATGCCGGAGCCGTTGACGCCGAACACGGGCTTGGGCATGAAGGTGGCGTGGACCCCATTGCGCCGGGCCACGTTCTTGACCACGAACCTGAAGGTGCTGACGTTGTCGGCAGCGGTGAGCACGTCGTCGTGACGGAAATCGATCTCGTGCTGGCCCCAGGCCGCCTCGTGGTGCGAAGCCTCGACCTCGAAGCCCATCTGCTCGAGCATCAGGACGATCTGGCGCCGCACGTCCTCGCCCTGGTCCACCGGCGTGAGGTCGAAGTACCCCGCCGCGTCGTGGGTCTCGGTCGTCGGCTCGTCGTCGCGCGTCTGGAAGAGGAAGAACTCGGCCTCGGGGCCGGCACTCATCGTGTAGCCGCGCGTCCTGGCCTGCTCGATCGCGCGCTTCAGCGTCTGGCGCGGGCACCCGGCAAACGACGTCCCGTCAGGATTGGTGATGTCGCAGATGAGTCGGGCGACCTTCTCCCCGGACGGGTCGGTCCACGGAAACACCCGGAACGTCGAGAGATCGGGCGTGAGGAACATGTCCGATTCCTCGATGCGCACGAACCCCTCGATCGACGAGCCATCAAACATCACCTTCCCGTCCAGCGCGGTGGCGAACCGCCGATCCGGCACCTCGACGTTCTTGATGACCCCGAGGATGTCGGTGAACTGCAGCCTCAGGAACTTCACACCCGTCGCCTCGGCCTCCGCGAGGATCTCCCGCTTGCGGTCGGCGTGGGCGTGTTCCTGCACTTTTTCGCTCAAAGTGTTCTCCGTGACGTGTCGCTCCGGCGTGCGCCGCGGCACAGCAGGAGTCTGTCACAAGTGTAATCCGCGCCGAGTCAACCTTCAGGGCTGCTTTCCCGTCTCATGTAGCCGACAGGGCCACGCATGGCCAGGAGGATGAAAAGATGCACACGCGACTCTGGCTCGCCGGCACGACGACACTGACTCTGGTCGCCGCTGGCGTGTACCTCGCCAGCCCGATCGTCCATGGTCAGGCGGCACGCACGCCCGGCGCCGACCCCTTCGGCGCCGTCCGACAGGCGGTCCAGGAGGCCGCGCGCACCGCCCAGGAAGTGGTTCGCGATCTCGACGTCGAGGTGATCGTCGACCATGCGTTCCAGGATGTGCCGGACATGGCGGTGTTGGACAGCCGGCCGCGCATTGGCGTGCGGACGCGTGACCTGACGGCCGAGGAGGCCAAGGCCGCCGGTCTTGCTGGCATCACCGGCGCCCTGGTGGCCGAGGTCCCCGCCGATTCGGCAGCAGCGAAGGCGGGGCTGACCGAGAACGACATCATCGTGTCGGTGGATGGCGAGACCATCCGCAGCGCTCGCCAGCTCGCTCGGGTGATCGCCGAGTCGCCCGAGGGCCGCGGGCTGCAGGTCGGGTACGTGCGCGGCACCGCGCACCAGGCGGTCACCGTGACGCCTGCGCCTCCGTCGGCAACGCGCCCGCGCCTGGCCCGCCCTGACGACGGCGGCGATGGGCCAGTGGTGCGCCGCTTCGAACGACGAGTCACGCCCGGCCGGCCGGGCGGTCCCCCCGAGGCAGACATGAGACTGCCGCGGCCTCCTGGCGGGGACCAGGAGTTCTTCTTCCGACAGGCCCCGGGCGGCGCGATGCGCATGTGGGCCGGCCGCGGCCGGCTTGGCGTCGTCGGTCAGCCGGTCACCGATCAGCTCGCAACCTACTTTGGCGTCAAGGAAGGCGTGCTCGTCACCCGGGTGACCGAAGGCTCGGCGTCAGCGCAGGCGGGCATCAAGGCCGGTGACGTGATCACGTCGGTCAACGGCAAGGCGGTCAAGGACACCGGCGACATCCTCGACCACCTGCAGGATGTCACCGACGGCACGGCGGTGCAGGTGGCGATCACGAGGGAGAAGAAGTCGCAGTCGTTATCGGTCACGCTGAAGGCGCCGGCGGACACGGACCGCTCCGCCCCGCGCAGGCCGCGTTTCACGGCATAGGGGTCGTCGGCGGGGGGCGAACCGGGCGCCCCGTTTTTCCGTCTACGTTCGACACCGCCGGAGTCCGCGGTTCAGGAGGGCGACCGTGACATCTGCAGTGTTGGCCATGGGTATCGGAGCGGGGCTGGTGGCAATGACGACGGCAACGCATGCGGCCACGCCGATGACGCTGCCGTTCGGCGATGTCGGGGTCCAGGCGGGGGGCACTATCCAGTTACCGGTACCGCCCGCGCCGCAGGTGGCTCGCCCCGACGTGTCGCAGATGCGCCTGATCATCAAGCCGCAGCCACGCGGATGCGGCCAGCCGGACACGCGCCGCCCCGGCGGCGAGCGACGCCAGGTCGAAGATCAGCCGACGGTCAAGCTGTTTCGGTTGGGATGAGCACGGCCAGTTGCGCAGCGACGATCTGCGCGAGCGCGCGCGTCGCGGTGGCCGACTCGCGGCCGTGGCGGATCTCTGCCGCCAGCACGCCCACGCATCCCTGCGGTACGAGCAGCGGCACGGCGATCGCCCCAGGGGCCGTGTCGGTGGCGTCCACCACCTGTGTGACCGCATCACGCCACGCCGCAGCCGTGGCGTTGTCCTGATCGCGGGGCAGCGTCGGAATCCGGCGCAATGCCTCCTCGGGATAGCCATACGTCAGCAACGGCTTCAGCGATTTGCCGCCCCCCTCGGTCACCCACACGATGACGCCCGACGCATCGAGCAGGCGAGCGGCGCGGCCCAGCGCATCGCGCAACTCGTCGGCGTCCTTGACCCGTGCCAGGTCCGTACAGACCTTCGCAGCCGCATCCAGCGCTTCGTCAGGAACGGTCGCCACTGGGGTCCGGCGCGCGTCGATGGACACCGGCGGCGCGGGCGGCGCCACCACCGGCACGTCGATGGGCGCACGCATCGCGTCGGAGGCCGGCGAGACCAGGACCGGGGAATCGACGCGAGCCGAGCGCTCGTTGAGATGCAGTGAACTCTCGGACGCGTGCAGCTCCACCTCGGGCTCGGGTTGACGCCCCGTGGGCAGCAGCAACAGCGCGACGAGGACGGCGCCGCCGGCCGCGGCGCCCGCGATGATGTACTGCAGCCGTCGTTGTTCGGACCCGGTGCGGGCAGGCCCGACCAGCGCCGCATGCGCCTGCTCGACGCTCGCCCTGATCACCCCGGACGTCTTGAGACCGTCCTCGTACACGGCATCTGCTGCCATCAAGGTCGTGCCGTTGACGACAAAGCCACGAATCCTTCGGTCGATGCCCTCGTAGACCCTGAGGGCGCGGTCGGCTGCGTCGAGCGCCTCGACCGCAGCGGGCTGCCCAGCGGCCTGCGTCCGGAGCGTGGCCAGACCCTGCGTCAGGCCGGCGCTCGCCTCGGCGAACTTGGCTTCCCAGAAGTCCAGACCCTGGCCCGGAGCGAGGTACGCCTGTTGCGCCGTGCGCGAGTCGTCGATGGCGTGCAGCACCTCGTCGAGTGAGGCGTCGAGCGCCCCCTGCGTGCGCACGCCCTCGAGCAACCGCTGCTCGATCACGTAGAGCTGCCACCCGGCCGCACCTACGCCAGCGATCAGCAGAAGGATGAGCACGATGCGGACGGCCGGTCGCGTCATGCCGCCAGCACTCCCGGACCGTTCCTGCCGCGCGACGCATGCATGCGGTCGGTACTATAACATTCGCTTCCGCTGCGGTTTCGACTCGCGCGCTCGCGGTATCCGGCACGGAAATGACCGTCGATCTCATCGTCAACCCCGCCGCAGGTCCTGCCCTCAGGCGACTGCCTCGCCACGAGCGGGTCCATGTCGTCAGCCGTCTCTTGCGCACACTGGGGGCATCGACGGTGCGAGCGACCGAGACCACCGGGCTCGGCGACGGCGCACGTGCGGTCAGGGCCGCGCTCGACGCGGGCTCGGAGCGCGTCGTGGTGTGGGGGGGAGACGGCACGCTGAATGAGGTGGCCGGCCAGATGATCGGCACCGGGGTGCCACTCGGCGTGGTGCCGGGAGGGTCGGGCAACGGCCTGGCCCGAGGCCTCGGACTCCCGCTCGACGTGGCCGAGGCCGTCCGCGTGGCGATGCTCGGCACGCCCCGCGACATCGACACGGGCCTGGTCGATGGCCAGCCGTTCCTGAACCTCGCTGGTGTCGGCCTGGATGCTGCCGTGGCCGAACGGTTCAATACCGGCAACGTGCGGCGCGGGCTGGTGCCGTATGTGACGTCGGTGTTCCAGGAGTGGCGGACCTTCGAGGGGCAACGGTTTCGGATCCGGCTGGACACGGCGATGCCCGTGGACATCGAGGCGCACCTGGTGGTCGTCTGCAACGGCCAGCAGTACGGTCACGGTGCCCTGGTAGCGCCAGACGCGGCTTTCGACGACGGGTTGTTCGATGTCGTGGCGGTGCCGCAGGTCACGGCAGCGCGCATCGTCCTGCACGGCTGGCGGTTGTTTGCCGGGACGCTGCCTCAGGTGCCGGGCGTGTACACGGCCCGGGCCGCGCGGGTCGAACTCTCGCAAGCGCACCCCACGCCAGTGCACCTGGACGGCGAGGTGTTCGAAGCGGCGAGGTCGAGAACGTTCGAGATGCGTCCAGGCTCTCTTCGCATCATGACGCCAGGGTAGGCGCCGGAACGCCGTCCCGCCCCGGAATGGCTCCGGGGCGGGACGGCTCGTGCTTAGCGCCGGCGAACCGGAGCGGTGTTGGGCTGCGGCCGCACGTCCACCACGAAGCCGCCACTGTTGTCGCCCACCTCGTCGTCGTTGACGCCGAGGAACAGCTCACCGGTGGCGGGCATGGGCACGTTGGTCTGGTTGCCGATGCCAAACGGCGCGCCGTTACCGACGCGACCGACCAGGGCACCCGCTAGCGCACTCGGGAGCGGCGCGCGATCGGCGGCACGCCGTCCACCCTCGGCTCCGGCCGCGGTGGCCCGGTTGTCAGCGGCCGCGCTGAGCTGGACCTCGCCCTGCACGCTGAAGGTCACATTCTGGCCTTCGTTGACGCGGATGCCGGTGGCCGTCCAGGCCTGATTGGCCGGCACGCGGACGCCGGCTGCCGACTCGGGCATGGACAGCTTGCTGTCGGCTGAGCCAGCCTGGCCAGCCTGGCCGGAGGGGAACTGGCCGAGGTAGACGCGACCGATCTGCTCGGCCGCCACCCGACGCTCCTCACCACCAGTTGTCCTGAACACGTACACTCGACGCTCCGCCGGCTTGTCCGAACCGACCCCGCCTTCGATGTCGGTCAGCCGTCCCGAGACGAGCTGGCTGTTGCGCATCACGAGCACGTGATCGGCGCCGCGCGCTGAGCCCAGCTCGGTCTCGGGCAGGCCCTGCGCGCCGCCGACATAGTCGATCAGCGCAACGTCGGCCACGGGCAGCTTGCGCTGATCATTGGGCGAAACTCGCACGAAAAGCGTGCCACCGTTGAGATCTTCCAGCCTGCCGCTCACCCGTTCACCGGATCGCAGCAGGACCGTGATGTCGTCGGAACCCTGGGCCAGTACCTGCCCGGGGACGAGCAGTGCGCCAGCGAGCAGCACGGTCGTGGCCATGTGACGGAACGAGAACGCGTGTCTCACGTTGGTCTCCTCTACATTGGTCTTCATTACCTCAGGACATTGCAAGGCAGGGGCCAAACGGCAACAGGGGCGCCTGGGCGCCCCTGTCGTGGTCGACGCGACCGTGCGGACGAGGTGTCTACTCCACAGGACGCAGCGGAATGACGTCGAGCGCGGCCTTGGGCTTGATCATGTCAGCGAACTTGACCGGCGGCAGGTCCTGGAACAGCGTGTCCCACTTGACTCGCTCGGATGCATTGCTGGACTGCAGCCAGTGCGCGGCCGCCCGCGACTCGCCAAAAGTCGCTGAGGCAATCCCAGCCATGCCCGGCTCATCTGGCAAGGTGTCGGCAATGGCCTGACGGACGGCCTCGGCCGACCCATAACCGAGGTCGTGGCCGGTGGCCTTGGCGACCTTGAGGACGATGACGGCGTCCTCGAGCGCTTCGCCGGGTGCCGGGAAGGCGCGCGACGCAAACTGCAGCCGGCCCTGCTGGTTCGTGTAGGACGCGTCCTTCTCGATGAAGGCGGCGCCTGGCAGGACGATGTCGGCGGCGGCGGCAAGCGGGGTCATCAGCACGCCCTGCACGACCAGGGTGCCGATTTTGCCGGCTTTACGGGCCTCGACGATCCAGCTCGTGTCGCCGATGGAGCCCTCCGGGCCGGGATCGAAGACATACAGTGCCTTCACCGAGCCCTCGCCCACGGCCTGTTTGAGCGCGGCAAGGTCCGGCGTGCCGGCGGTATCGCCAGTCAGCCCGAGCATCCTGGCGCCGGCCACGTTGGGCGCATCGACGGGCGGCACGACGAACTTCGTGCCCGGCGGCTGCGCCTTGACAGACGTGGTCCAGGCGACGTCGAAGGCGTTGCGCGCCGCGTCGCCGAGCAGGGCCTGACCGAGGCGGGCAAAGACGAACAGCTCCTCGTGGCTGGCATGCGCCGACAGCAGGAACCTCACCTGCCCCTGCGCGCCGACGAGCACGTCACGCAGGCGGTCGAGGGCCTGATTCCACGTCGCCGTGGCCTGTCCGCCCTCGGCGTCGGCGAGCACGGGTCGGGTCAGCCGCCGGTCGCTTTCGATCCAGTGGTAGTCGAAGCGGCCGATGTCGCACATCCAGAACTGGTTGACGTCTGGATTGAAGCGCGGCGTGAAGCGCACGAGGGTGGCGCCCTTGGCCCATTCCGGCTTGGCCCGCAGCCAGGCCGTGGTGTTGCAGCCCTTCTCGCACAGCGTGCAGATCGTGTCGACGGCGCTCGGGTTGTCCCACGGGCGCGACTTGAAACGATAGTCGCGGGTGGTGATGGCGCCAACCGGGCACACGTCCATCAGATTGCCCGAGAGGATCGAATGGATGCCCTTCTCTTCGAAGGTGGCGATCTCGCTGCCGTTGCCGCGCGACAGCACGCCAATCTGCGCGTCGCCGTCGATTTCGCGCATGAACCGGATGCAGCGCGTGCACATGATGCAGCGATTACGGTTGAGCATCAGCGTCGGCCCGAAGTCGACGTCGGCCTTGACGCCGTCCCCGTCGAACACGCGGCGCGGGAACTCGTTGCGGCTGGCATCGGGGCCGAAGGTGTAGGAGAAGTCCTGCAGCGGGCACTCGCCGCCCTTGTCGCAGACCGGGCAGTCCAGCGGGTGGTTCAGCAGCAGGAACTCGAACACGCCGGCCCGCGCCTTGATGACGTCGGGAGTCTGGGTGTACACCGCCATCCCGTCGGACGCCGTGATGGCGCACGACACCTGCAGTTTGGGCATCTTCTCGATCTTGACGAGACAGACGCGGCAGTTGCCATCCACCCCGAGACCGGGGTGATAGCAGTAGTACGGCAGGTTGATCCCGTTCTCGATCGCGGCCTGCAGCACCGTAGTGCCCTTGGCAACGGTGACCTCGCGGCCGTCGATGGTGAGACTGACTGAGTCCATAAGATGAGGATTTCCGCAGGGAAATAGTGCTGTGCCGGGATCTTGCCGAGGGCGTCCCGCGACCCCCGATCATAGCAGAGGCCAGACGGCCACAGGGCGCCTCGGGGAGGCGCCCCTACCATATCGA
>JBKJQW010000008.1:0-38681 GCA_046593715.1 Luteitalea sp. | reverse complement strand
GGCGCCGGTCGCGGCATTGGCGTACGAGTAACTGGTATCGAACGGATTGGCGGTGTTGTCGGTGAAGTTCATCACGCCGTTGTTGGGCCCGAACCCGCTCTGGTCCTTGTGGCTGCGTTGGGTATAGACCCCGAACTTGGAGGTATGCCGACCCCACACCTTGGTCAGATTGGCCAGGAAGTCGTAGGTGGTGTTGAAGTTGTAGAACGGCGCGTTGTGCGAGCCGATGTTGGGGTTGTTGCCGGCGCGGCCGCCGAACGCGAACTGCGGGGGGTAGTCGTCCTGGATGCCGTCCGGGAACAGCACCGGCAGTCCCTGCAGGCCGAGGGCGGTCCGGTTATACCCCCCGTCGAGATCGAAGATGTCGATCGAGTTGTGCCCGGTGCCGAAGGTCACCTCGAGGAAGGTGCTCTGGGTCAGCGCGCCGGTCGCGCTGAGCGACAGGTTGTACACCGGCCGCACGTCCGAGATGGTCGTCAGCGGGAGGTTCGCGCCCAGCACGAACGAACCGTAGGGGCCGACGCCGTTGCCGCCGTTGTTGGTGTTGTTGAAGAAGCGGCCGTAGATGCGCCAGTCGTTGGTGGCCTGCCAGTCCATGCGCACGATGTCTTCGCGGCGGTCGCGGTCCGAGGCGATCTGCGACTGGAAGTTGTAGTTGGCACCGGTCGCATTGGGCTGCGGGTAGATGCCGAGGATCGCCAGGCCCGGGGCATACAGCCGGGACGGGTCGATGCGCCCGAGCACGCCCTGGTGCTGGAAGCAGCCCCGGGTATCGCTGGCACTGCACGGCAGGTTGGTCTGGTAGTCGCGGATGTAAGGGTAGAGGGCACCGGTGCTGTCGGTGCTCTGCGAGAAGTCACCGCGGCGCTCGAGGTCGGTCGGGACCTTCACCTGGTTCGGGTTGGCGGGCGGATTGAAACGCTGCTGGTGTTCCTGGGCGAAGAAGAAGAACAGCCGGTTGCGATCCTTGTTGTAGCGGCCGAGCGGCACTGGCCCGCCGAAGGTATACCCGAAGTCGCTCTGCCGGTCGATCGCCTTCAGCCCGACCCGGCTGTTCGGGTTGGTCTCGAGCGCACGCCCGCGGTCGCGGTTGTTGATCCACGAGTTCGCGTTCATGCCCTCGTGGCGCTTGTAGAAGTACGTCGATCCCCGGTAGCTACTCCCGCCACTCTTGCTGACCACGGCAATCTGCGCGCCGGACGAGCGGCCGTACTCGGCCTGGTAGGAATTGGTCAGCAGCTTGAACTCTTCGACCGCATCGAGATTGATCGAACCGAGCACGCCGTTGTTGCCGGTGTCGAGGTTGCTCACCCCGTCAACGGTCAGGTTGTGGACGTTGCCGCGCGAGCCGTTGACGTTCATGCCGATGCCGCCGGCGTTGGCGATCCCGGGCGCGAGGCGTGACAAGGCCAGCGGGTCGCGGCCGTTGACGGCCAGATTCTGAATGGCCGCCGAGTCCACGGAGAACGACCGCTCGGCGCTGCGCGTCTGCAGTTCAGTGACGCGAGCCGAGACCTGGACCGTCTCACTCATCGCGCCAAGTTCGAGTTCGAGGATGCCCACCGACAGCCGGTCGGCGGCGTTGAGCACGACACTGGTGCGCTCGATCGTCTTGAAGCCGTCCATCACCACGCGCAGGACATAGGTGTCGGGGAGGAGATTGGGGACGTTGAAATCGCCTTGTTCGCTGGTGACGGCGTTGAAGCTGTCATTCCGGCGTGAGCTACTGACGCTGACGGTGGCGCCGGGCACGGCGGCACCCTGTGCGTCGCGGACGGTGCCGGCAATCGATCCGCGCGTGGCTTGCGCGGCGGCCGGAGTAACAGGCATGGACAGCACGGCAAGGCACACGGCAGCCCTGACGGCAAGACGCAGAAATGACATCCCCTCCCCCTTCCCGGGTTGGAAACGGCGGCGGCGCGCCCGCATCATGCGAGTGCGCCGGTGGCAAAGTGTTGTGGCGCGCGAACGTTATGTTGGACTGGCGGTACGACGCAAGCGTAAATTCGCCTGACCCTGCTGACGCACGAGCCAGGGCCGTCAGGTCATAGATACGCTGCGCCCACCATGATCTTCCGCACGCGCATCCATGGGGCGCCGTGCGAGATGTGATTGATTTGCACGGGCTGACCTTTGGCGTCCCCTGTCGTGCCGTGCATCTCCCACGAGCCCTTGTTGGACACCGCGTCGAGGTTGCCGTAGAAGTCGGTCGTGATGGCGTTGTAGGTCACATCGGCCACCATCCGGACCTTCTTGCCGTTCTTGATCTCCCAGAACGCGTCGCCGCCGAACTGACCGTTGTAGCGCTGCTGGTCGATCGAGTAACTGCCACGGCCGTCGATCAACAGGCCGTCCCTGGTATCGGCGATGATCTCGTCGGCGCTCGGCGCCTTGTCGTCACCAGGCTCGACGTGCACGTTGGGCATGCGCAGAAACGGGTAGTTACGCCACGAGGAGGCGAACGTGCAGCCGCGGCTCTCCTGCTCGCCGATCAGATGTGCGGTCTCGCGGTTGGTCTGCAGTCCGACCAGCAGGCCTTCGCGCACGATCGGCCATGACTGCGTCTTGACGCCATCGTCGTCGTAGCCCACCGTGCAGAGGCCGCCCGCGATCGTGCGGTCAGCCGTGACGTTGAACATGGGACTGCCGTACTTCAGCTTGCCGACGTCCGAAAGTTTGATGAAGCTCGTCCCCGCGTAATTGGCCTCGTAGCCAAGGATGCGGTCGAGTTCCGTGGGATGCCCGATGATTTCATGGATCGTGAGCATCGAGTGCGACGGCGTCATCACGATGTCCTTCAGCCCGGCGGAGACCGACGGCGCCATCGCATGCTCCACCGCCTCGGCGGCAATCCGGTCGGCGTTCTCCCGCATGCCGCCCCCGGTGACGACCTCATACCCGCCGGTTCTGGCCTGCACCGTGTAGGTGCGGGTCTTGACCTTGCCGTTGGCACGCGCAGTGGCCGTGAAACTCGGCGCCAGGCGCCACGACTCCTGCTCGATGTAGGACCCTTCGCTCGAGGCGAAGTACTTCCATTCGTAGTCCTGGGCAATGGCGGACTGCGTACGGATGATGCCCTTGGTCTTCATCAACTGCTCGTTGATGCCGAGCAGGAACTCAATCTTGTCGTCCAGCGGCACGGTGAACGGATCGACCGTGATCGGCGTGGCCCAGTACGTCTGATAGGCGGGTGTCGGTGCCAACTTGACGTCGAAGCGTTTCGCCACCGCGCTGGCTCGCGCCACCGCCACCGCCTGACGCGTGATCGCCCGCACCTGCTCGTCGGTCACGTGCGGACTGCTGGCAAAGCCCCACACGCCGCTGTGCAGGACGCGCACGCCGAACCCGCCGCTTTCGTTGCGGCCGCCGCCGCCGAAACCGCCGCCGCCCCCGCCACCGCCGCCGAAGCCGCCGCCACCGACGATGCGGTCGCGGACGGTGACCGAGTCACTGAGATTGCGAGTGAAGCGGACGTCGCAATACGTGGCACCGAGGCGCGTGGCTTCGCCGAGGACGATGTCGGACAGGCCCTTGAACCTGGACTCGAGGACGCGACCCTTTGGCGACTGCGCCGCGAGTGACGCCACCAGGTCGCTCGAGGCCAGCGCCACGCTCGTGGCGCCGATGGTCTTGATGAACGCTCGACGATTCGTGCTCATGATCGCCTCAGACTGCCGGGGATACCGATGTCATGGTGAAGTCCTCGATGCGCATCGGGGGAATCATCGCGGTGCCCGGCTGGTCGTACGCCTCCCCGGTGTGCATCGGCTCCGGCGGTCCGAGGGCACTGATGTTGTTCAGGCCGACCACCGGCGTTTCGTTCCAGCGAAAGTTCTGGATCGGGGCGGTGATCTCGCCGTTCTCGATCAGGAACAGGCCGTCACGCGTCATCCCGGTGTAGAGGATCGACATCGCCTCGACGGGCCGCATGTACCAGAAGAACGACACCAGTAGGCCGCGCTTGGTGGTCCTGATCATCTCCTCGACCGAAGTCGGGCCACCGTCCATCACCAGGCTCAGCCCAGGCTGGGTCGCGGTGGGCATCTTGCCGGTCTTCTGGGCCCAATATCGGCTGTAGTACAGATTCTTCAGCACGCCCTTCTCGACCCAGGTGACGTCCTGTGCGGCGAGGCCGTCCTCGCCGATCGGCGATTGACGCAGGACAGGGTGATTGATCACGCTCCTGATGGTGACGTTGTCGCCGAACAGTTTCTGGCCGACCTTGGTCTGTCCGCGCTCGGCGCCGCTCATGAAGCTGCGGCCCTCGTCAGCCGAGCGGGCGTCCATCGAGCCCAGCAGCAGCGACAGGAAGCGCGCCGCCGGACGCGATTCGAGGATGACCGTGTAGTCACCGGGCTCGATCGCCCGCGGCTTCTGCGACCGCAGCGCCTTGTCGGACGCGCGTTCGGTGATCGACACGGGATCGATCAGGTTGACGTCCTTGAGGCCGGTCTGCCCCGCCCAGCCCGAACCGGTGCCGTCGGGCGTGCGACAGGTCAGGATGAAGCTCGCCTCAGCGTAGCGGAAGTACGAGAACAGGCCCTCGCTGTTGGCCGTCGCGGCAGTCCAGTGCAGCTTGGGGATATAGCCGGCGCCGACCACCCCCTTCTTCTCGCAGATCTCGAGGCTCTTGTTGACCATCGCGGCGCGCTCGGCCGGACCGAAATCGGCAGTCCTGTCGATCACCGCATCGACCGGCACGTAGTGCTGCGGCGGCTTGACCAGCGGCATCGTCTCGGGATTGTCCGGCTTGCGCCTGGCCAGGATCTGCGCCTGGTCGATCGCGGTCTTGAGCGAGGCATCGTCGAACTGGTGGGTCACCGTGCTGGCGCTCTTCTGCCCGTAGTACACGGTGATGTTGACCTGTTGGTCGTGCTCGATCAGGTTCGCCGTGATGCTGGAATTGGCGTACCGCGTCGCCGACCGTTCCCCACCCTGGAAGTCGACCTCGACGGCATCGGCCTTGGCCATGTTCAGGATCTTGTCGGTGATCGCTTTCACTTCTTCGCGTGAATAACTCATTGAATCCTCGGTCGGGATGGAGGGTAGGAGCCGCTCCCCGAGCGGCTCGACAGCCGCGTTCGGGCAACGCGCCCTACCGTCGCGATGACGTGGACTGCAGGCGCCCCACCCTAGGAGAAGGCCGCGCCGACCATGACCTTGCGAATCAGGCACGGCGACGAGCCGTGCGAGGGGTAGTTGGACTGCACCGGCTGCCCCTTGGCGTCGCCGTCCATGCCGTGGTGCTCCCAGCTCTCGGGCGGCCCGACGGCATCCAGGTTCATCCAGAAGTCGGTGGTGATCGCGTTGTAGGTGAAGTCGGTGACCATGCGCGTGATCTTGCCGTTCTTGATCTCCCAGAAGGCATTGCCGCCGAACTGCCCGTTGTACCGCTGTTGGTCGATGCTGAAGCTGCCCGACCCGTCAACGAGCACGCCGTCCTTGACGTCGGCAATCATCTGGTCGAGCGTCGGCGACCCGGGCGTGCCGGCCCGCATCTGGATGTTGGGCATGCGGAGGAACGGGTAGTTGCGCCAGTGGTTGGCAAACGTGCAGCCACGGCTTTCGGTCTCGCCGATGTAGTGCGCGGTCTCGCGGTTGGTCTGCAACCCCACCAGCATGCCGCCCTCGATGATCGGCCAGCGCTGCGCCTTGACGCCGTCGTCGTCGAACCCGACGGTGCCGCACGCGCCGACATGGGTCCGGTCGGCGTCGATGTTGAGCAGCGGGCTGCCGTATTTCAGCTTCTTCAGGTCGGTCAGCTTCACGAAGCTCGTGCCCGCGTAGTTGGCCTCGTAGCCGACGATCCGGTCCAGTTCGGTGGGGTGCGCGATGATCTCGTGGATGGTCAGCGCCAGGTGGGAGGGCTTGAGCACCAGGTCCTTCAGTCCGGCCTGGACCGGTGTCGCCATGCTGTGTTCGACGGCTTCGGCGGCGACGCGCTCGGCGTGGCCCTTGAGGTCGGCCTGCACCAGGAACTCGTAACCGGCCGTTGACGCGCCAGGCGTATACAGGCGTGTCTTGACCTGTCCCTTGGTGCGCGCGGTCGCCGACGTCCCGCACGAGCAGTAGTACAGGCTCTGCTCGATGAACGATCCCTCCGACGTCACCAGGAACTTCCAGTCGTGCGAGAAGCTGACCTGCGCCGTCGCAAACAGCACCTGCGTGTTCTTCTGGATCTCGGTGGTGGCGTCAGTCAGGATCGCGAGCGTCTCTTCGAGTGGGACAGCAAACGGGTCGCGCTGGTGCGGCGTCTCGTAGAACTCGTCATAGGCGGGCACCGGTGCCAGCGTGACGTCGAAACGCTTGGCCATCGCGCTCGCCCGGGCGATGTCAGTGGCCTGCCGCACAACGCGGCCAATCTCGTCGGCCGTCACCAGTGGACTGCTGGCAAAACCCCACACGCCCGAATGGACGACACGGACGCCGAACCCGAACGTGTCCGAGATGCCCCCGCCCGGTGCCGCGCCGAAACCGCCGAAGCTGAAGCCGCCCGCGCTGGTCAGTTGACCGTTCCGGACGTTGAGCGCCTGCGAACGCTTACGACCGAAGCGCACGTCGGCGTAGGTGCAGTCGAGCCGCCTGGCGTGCGCAATTGCCGCGGTACCCCACTCACGCCACGGGCCTGTCCTGGCGCGAGAGGACTGCGCCGACACCGGCCCCGGCCAGACATCCGACAACGACCACGCCGCACCGGCGGCGCCGGCGACCTTCAGGAACTCTCGTCGGTTCTGGGCCATGTCCTCTGCTTCCCGTTCACGCGCCTCCAGCCAATCGCCGGAGGATCCACTCCGCTCCGAGGGCGGCCAGCACGGCGACGGCAAACCACCAGGTGCGCGTCAGGTACCAGCGCTCCGGCGCAAGCGGCGGACGCCTGTGCCGCACCTGCGACATCAGCGCCGGCAGTGGCGCGACTCCAGTCGACAACTGACCGCGCCGTTCCTGGTGCCCGATCACGTCGTCCCACGACGCCACGAGTGCTGCCGGGCCTACGTCTATCACGGCTTGCGCCTCACCGAGCGCGCGCGTGCCCATCCGGGCCTGTGCCTCGAGGACGCCGCCCGCAGCCGGAGACGCCCGGGACCAACCCCGCCATCGACCCGCCTCCACCTGCCGGAGGTCGATCGGTGTGCCTGTGCTCACCCATCGGGCACTGAGGACCGCGTCCCGGCCGTCGGCCAGGTCGGGCCGAAGGACGGCCTCCACCTGCACGCGGCGGTCTCGTCGGTGGCCGCTTACCCAGGCCGTCATTGCAAGAGGGGGTGGCACATCAGCGCCCAGGCGCCGGACAAGGGCGCGCCATCCCTCGGCAAACGCCGCGTCGGGGTCACCCCGCCAGCGCCACGCGTCCAGCGCCGTGACCAGGACCACTCGCCCGGCTCCCACGGCTCGGCCCCGCATGAAGGCCGACGCCCCCTCCCCCATCGTCGCCAACGGCGTCACGGTCGGTGACTCTGGCGCGGCGAGCCATTCGCGCATCTTCCAGACGTGGTCAGCCACACGACCGGCGACAGGCGTCGGCCCCGAGCGCCGCGTGCCGACGGCGTCGGGCCACAGCCGTCGCCACGGGCCTGGGCCGGGCGCCTCGTCCAGCAGAACGACGACGGCCTGGCCTTGCTGCCGTACCCCGAACTCCAGGCGCGACACGTCGGTCGCGGTGAGGGCGTCCACGCCGCTCACGAGGATCACCTGCGGGTCGGCATCGGCGAGGTTGCGCGCAGGCGCAGTCCGGACCACGACCCCAGGGGCCAGCCTGACCTCCGTGCGCAGGTCGATGCCCGGCTGCCCGACGAGAGCCAGGCGTGCGAACCGACCTGCCCAGGTCGGCCGGGCCTCGAGGACGGCGACCTCGACGCGCGCGGGCTGCACGACGACGACCACGTCACCCGGCGGCGAGGGCCGCACCGCCGCACCGGGCTCGAGCGAGGCCTCCACACGCAGGCGCCTCGAACGCGCTCCGGTCGCCAGCCACGGCACCGGCACCCGTACCGACCCGGCGGCCGCCTCGCTGTTGCGCGTGACTCGAGCGCTCGCCTGTTCGAGACCGGACGCAGGGTCGGTCACCGCCACCTGCAGCACCCCGGGCCCGGCCGGCACGCCTGCCACGCCGACCACGATGTCTGTCCGCACGCCTGCGACGACCCGGGCCGGCGCCGTGACGTGCTCGAGCACGAGTGCCGGCGGCATCCACTGCACGGCGATGTCGGCGTCCCGGCGCTGCAATGCCTCGAGCACGTGCGCCGGCTCTCCCGCAACCAGCCGCACTGCCACGGCGCTGATTTCGGCGCCGCGACGTGGCGCCGAGGCATCCACGACCGTGCCCCACGGCGCCGCGTCCGCGACGCTCGACAGCACGCCGGTCCGGACGGTCTCGGGTACCCGCCCGGCAAAGGCCACCTCGATGACCGGCACGCGAGGCCGGGCGCAACCCGGATCCAGAATGGCTCCCGTCACTGCAAGCACAGCCACGCCGCGGAGAACGGCGGCGGTCATCGCCGCGGCTCCGTGCCGGCTGGGGAGAGGCTGGCTTCGGCCGGCGTGCGCGGCAGCGGCATCTGCATCCAGGTCGGACTGCCAGCCAGGAGTCGGGCCCGCAGCAGGCGGGCAACGTCATCCGAGCCGCCGCGGGTCGTCACCTGCTGGACCTCGGCCACCCACACCGGATCGTCGCGATCGATCGCCACCAGGTCGGGCAGGAGCGCGCGCAGGTTGCGGTGCGGCTGTTCCAGCGCCTCCAGCAGCCCGAAGGCCGCCTGTCGTGCCTGGTCGGGCAGCGGCGACACTGCCCAGCGAGACGATGCGGCTCCCGACCGGTCGCCCTGCAGGCGCCGCGCCACATCGATCTGCACGGCTGCCGGCAACGTCCTCATGAAGTAGCGGGCCCTGCCAAACGCCGCCTGCAGCGCCGCCAGCGCCCGGTATTCGTAAGGGAGTGCTTCGCTGACGGCCGCGGCCGTGAGTGCGGTCTCCGCCCGCGACATCTCGCGCACGGCGTCGGTCAGCTCGCCCTTGCCCCGATTGGCCTGTCGCCCTTCCTCGACCTCATGCGCATGCGCCGCTTCCTCGAACTCATCCTCGACCTCGCCCCCGAGCATGAAGACGAACTCTGCCCGGACACGCCGTTGCGCAATGGCCAGTCCCTGCGACTCCTGGAGGAAGGTCTCCGCCGTCATCCGGGGTCGGCGCTCCAGTAGACGCTCGGTGAGTTGAATGACCATGCGCTGGCTCAGGGCAAACCGATCCTCTGGTGCGGGCAGACTGAAGTCCCCGGCCGCCAACGCGCCGGGTCGTGGGATCTCGATCAGGAAGCGCTCCGACTCGGCGGCGCCTTCGGGCCCGACGCGCGCATCGTGCGCAATGGCGTGATACACGAGGGAGTCGCCTGGCGCCAGGCCGACGGCGTCCAGATCCAGCCGGTAGGTGCCGGTCCACGCCGTCCGCGTGGTGCGCGCCACCTGCACCGGCCATTCGCCGTCCTCGAAGGTGAAGCTCTCGCCGCTCCCCGATACTTTCGTGAAGCGCAGGCGCAGGTCCCGCAACCCGATGTCGTCCTGCGCGGTCACAGCAATCGGCACGACGCCTGTGGCGACGGCACGTCGCAGATCGGCCGCGGGCGCGGTCACTCTCACCATCGGCGGTCGGTCGGGTGCCACGACCAGCGTGATGGCCGTGACCACGCGACCCTGCGCGTCGTGCACGGTCAACACCCCGGATGCCGAAGGGGTCAGGCGCAGCGTCGGGCCGCCGGCGGTGTCGTGCAGCGGGAGGGCGGCGCTGCCGCTGCGTGCGGTCCCACCGGGCGGCCAGTTGACGAAGGCGACGTTGAGCCGCGAGCCGCTGAGCACGTCGATGCGCGCGGGCTGGCGTACACGACGCGGCGGCGTGCGGGCATACAGGGGCGGCATGACGTCGACCGACCACTGGAGCGGCCCCGCCGGCGCCGCGCCCGCCGGACGCGCCCCGCGCGGCGCAGGGGCACGCGCCGAGGTTTCCCAGACGCTGCCGAGCGGCGCCGCCAGCCCGCCGGCCGCCAGCAGGACCAGCGCGATGGCCCACGCATGGAGAGAATACGGATGCGGCCACCGCTGCCCCGACAGCGATCGGCGCGCGTGTGACGCCAGTCTGTCGGCGACCGCCGGCGACAGCCGTCCGCGCATCTCGAGCCACGTCACCAGCGCATTGCGTAAGTCAGGGCTGCCACGTTCGGCGGCGGCCGCGATCGCCCGCCAGTCGCGGATGCCCGGGGCGAGCGCGATCAGCGCCAGGCTCGCCGCGCTCCCCGCGGCCATCGCCAGTGGACCCGCCGCGCTGGTGTGTCGCTCGAGCAGGGCGCGAACCAGCAGTGCGGCGCCGATCCCGATGGCCGCACCGCGCAGCACAATCGTCGCGCGCCAGCGCAAGGACGCCGCGCTGAGCCACCACTGCAGCCACGCCGCGTCAGGTGATGACACGCGCTCGTCGTCGCCGTTGCCAGGGGCATCAGGCGGCATCGCTGTTCTCCGCGACCTCGGACGTCCCCTGATGCTGCGCGCCTGCGGCGCCCCTCGCGCCAACTGGACGACCGCGCCAGAACTGCTCGAGGGCCAGGAGCGCCAAGACCACGCCCCACGCGGCCCGTGTGTCCAGCCCGCCGGGAAGCGAGGCAGCCGGCGGCAGCGGCGCCGACCGACGCGCAGCGGTGACCTCACCCGCACTCCAGCGTCCCAGCGCGGCCGTGTCGAGCCGGGCCAGCGATTCGCCAGCCGAGACGAGCGCCCACCAGGTGAGGGGCGAACCCGGGGCGGTCGCAAAGTCGAGGACGAGGCTGCGGCCGCCGCCGAAGCCGCGCAACAGCGGCGTGCCGTCGCTCGCACGCGCCAGCACCATGCTCCGAGCGGAGACTGTCCCCCCGGCGTTGGCTGCCACGGTGCGCGCGGATCGCTCGGCGGCATCGCGCACACGCGGGTCAGCGGCGATGTCCTCCAGCGCGCGCACCACGACGTCTGGTAAGGGCACACCGCCAGGTTGACGGTCGGAAGGGGCCGGCAGCTGGCCTGCCTCAGCCCAACGGACAGTCACCGGCACCGCCGGTGCGGGCAGGCGCAGCCTCTCCGCGCTCGCGCGCAGCCGGCCCTCGAGGTCCTTCTCGCCAGGCGGCAGCTCGATGCGCATGACCGCGGCGAGGGTGCCCTCGTCGCTCGCCGTTGGCGTGGCCGCGCGGTCCTGCACGACCAACTGCAGACCCACGTTGGCAGGCACGTCGTCCACATCGCTCGCGGCAAGCGACGCGCGCGACCCATCCCAGACCAGCACCAGCTCGGTGCGCACCTGCGGCGCGCTGGTGCTGGCCTCCGCAATAGCCGCAGCCAGGACCTCGGCGATCGGCTCCGGTCCGTGCACGGTGGACGATGAGGCGCTGCGCTGCAATTGCGCAACCACGCTTGCCGTCTCGGTCGCCGCCAGGCCGACGTCAACGAGGATGATCCGGTGCAGGCGCTCCCGCCATGCCGTCTGACGCCAGGACCCCGCCAACGTCGGACCGGCGGCGGCAGCGCAGACGGCGGCGACGATGAGCAGGCGCAGCAGGAGCAGAGGCCACGCCTGCACGCGGTGCAGGCGCCTGGAGATGGGCGACGCGGCACGGAGGAAACGCAGCGTCGGAAACAGGATGGCGTCCGGACGCCGACGCGACCACAGGTGCGCCACCATGGGCAGGATCGCTGCCACCGTGAGCGCCCAGGCCCAGGGCCAGGCCCAGGTCATCGCGGTCCGCCCGCCTGAGGCGCACGCTGCTGCATGAAAGCCCGCAACACCAGGTCGATTGGCCGTGCCGTGCCCGCATCCACGTAGGTGATGCCCTCCGCGGTCGCAAAGGCGCGCTGCGCGGCGATGAACGCGTCCACGCGCGCCGCGTAGGCGTCCCTGATGGCGGCCGTGCTGGCCACGAGTTGCTCGCCGCTCTCGAGATCGACAAATTGCACGTCGCCGCGGACCGGCAGCGAGCGTTCCTCCGGCGCGAGCACATGAAACACGACGACCTCGTGCCCCATGCGTCGCACCTGACGCAGGACGGCGTGCAGGTCGTCGGTGCCATGCAGGTCGGACAGCAGGACCAGACAGCCCCGGCGACCCAGGCGCGCCGCAGCGCGGCCGATGCCGCCGGCGAGATCGGTACCGCCGTCGGCCACGGTCTTCGAGAGCACGCCAAGCATGCGCACCAGTTGCGGCCGACCCGTACGGGCCGGCAACGCGTCGCCCCCGACCCCGCCGTGCGTCACCAGGCCCACGGCTTCCCCCTGCTGCACCAAGAGGTAGGTCAAGGCTGCGGCGAGCAGGCTTGCGGTCTGGATTTTGGTGACGCCGTGATCGCCGGCAAACGCCATCGACCGACTCCTGTCCAGCGCCAGCATCACCGGCCATTCGGTGGTCTCGCGGTACATGCGCGTGAACAGGCGGTCGGTGCGCGCGTAGTGCTTCCAGTCGAGATACTTCAGGTCATCGCCAGGCAGGTACGGACGCATCTGCTGGAATTCGGCGCCGGTGCCCGTGAATGGACTGCGATGGGCGCCGAGTCTGGCGCCCTCGACAATCAGGCGCGCCGCCAGCTCGAGGTCGGCGATGCGCGCCAGCAGCGCGGGATCGAGTGAGACCTGGGAGGAGCCGCTCACGCGCGCGTCGGCACCTCGGTGAGCAGACGCGCGACGACGGCGTCGGCATCGAGGCCCTCGGCCTCGGCCTGGAAGTTCACCAGGACGCGGTGACGCAGGACCGGCAGCGCCAGCGCCTGCACGTCGTCGAGCGCGACGGTCGCCCGGCCGTCGAGCAGCGCGCGCGCCTTGCCGCACAGCAGCAGGGCCTGTCCGGCGCGGGGACCTGCGCCCCACCGCACGTACTGCGACACTACGGCGGCCGCCTCACTTTCGCCGGGTCTGGTGGCGCGGACCAGCCGCGCCGCGTAGTCCACCACGTTGCTCGCCGCCGGGATCTCACGCACCAGCGCATGGACCGCCGCGATGTCCTGCCCGGTGGCCACCACGCGGGCCGACACGAGCGGTGCGGCAGTTGTCTGCGCCAGCATCAGGCGTTCCTCTGCGGCGGTGGGGTACCCGATGACGACGTTGAGCAGGAACCGGTCGAGCTGAGCCTCGGGGAGACTGTAGGTGCCCTCCTGCTCGATCGGGTTCTGTGTGGCGAGCACGAACTGCGGCGACGGCAGGTCGTAGCGCACGCCACCCACCGTGACTTGCCGCTCCTGCATCGCCTCGAGCAGGGCGGCCTGCGTGCGCGGCGGTGTGCGATTGATCTCGTCGGCGAGCAGGATGTGCGCAAAGACCGGCCCCTGCATGAACCGCACCTCGCGCCGGCCGGTCGAGCGGTCCTCCTCGATCACTTCGGCGCCGACGATGTCGGAGGGCATCAGGTCGGGCGTGAACTGGATGCGGTTGAACGACAGGTCGACCGTGCGGGCCAGGGTCTTGATGATCAGCGTCTTGGCCAGCCCGGGCACGCCACGCAGCAGGCAGTGACCGCCGGCGAAGAACGTGGTCAGGATCTCGCGCAACACCGCCCGCTGGCCGACGATGGTACGTCCTAGTTCGGCCTCCAGTTGCTGTCCGAGCGCCGCGGCATCGTCGATCGAAAGTGCGTGCAAGGGCATCTGCGCAGCGATTGTAACAACCGGTCCGGACCGACGCCGACGCCGACGGCGGCTGCCGCGCCGCGTTGACACGCCTGCATGCCCGCGCTACGCTTCAGCGGCTTTTCCGCCACCCGCGGGAGAGCCCCTCCTCATGCCAACCAAGTCCAAGTGGGAATCCCTCCCCACCGAAGCGATCAATCCCAACAGTCTGGGGTTGGACACGGCCTCGATTGGCGACATCATCGACCTGATGGTCAGCGAAGACCGCAAGGTCGTGGCCGCCGTGCACCGCGAGAAGGAGCGGATCACTGCCGGAGTGCAGATGATCACCGAGTCGTTCCGCAAGGGCGGCAGGGTCATCTTCGTCGGCGCCGGCACCAGCGGCCGTCTTGGTGTGGTCGAGGCGGCCGAGATGCCGCCGACCTTCGGAGTCTCCAGCACCCGTGTCCGCGCCATCATGGCCGGCGGCAAGGACGCCGTCTTCCAACCCAAGGAAGGCGTCGAAGACGACTACGAGGAAGGGGCCCGGGCCATTGCGCGCCTCCGGCCCCAGAAGCGCGACGTGGTCATCGGCATCTCGGCCAGCGGCGTCACGCAGTTTGTCCGTGGCTCCCTGACCCGAGCCCGCAAGGCCGGCCTGCGCATCATCTTCGTGACCTGCTGGCCGGGCAGCGAACTCCAGAACTTCGTGGACCTGATCATCGCCCCCGCGGTCGGGCCCGAGGTACTCACGGGATCGACCCGCCTCAAGGCCGGCACGGCGACCAAGATGGTGCTGAACATGCTCACTACCATCGCCATGGTGCGCAGCGGCAAGACCTACGGCAACCTCATGGTGGATGTCCAGGCCACCAACGACAAGCTGAAGGACCGGGCCCGGCGGATCATCTGCACGGCCACGGACGTGGATTACGAGACGGCCGGCAAGTTGCTGAAGTCGGCGCGCAACGACGTCAAGGCGGCGATCGTCATGCAGCGCACCGGATTGACGCTGTCCAAGGCGCTCGCCATGCTGCGCAAGTCGCATGACTCGGTGCGCGAAGCGGTGGGCGACGACGCCGAGCCGCGATTGCGGGCGCTGCTCGGCCTCGACAAGAAATAAGCCGGCCCCTAGCGCACCTGCGCGGCGGCCTCCGCATCGCAGATCAACTCGACGCTGTCGTGCAGTTGCAGGAACGAAGCGGGCAGTTGTGTGGTGATGGGGCCGTCGAGCATCGCCGCCACCGTCGCGGCCTTCTCGCCGCCGGTCACCAGCAGCAGGATGCGACGCGCCTTCAGGATCGTCCCCATCCCCATCGTCATGGCCTCGGCGGGCACCAGCGCCGGGTCACCTCCGAAGAAGCCGGCATTGGCCTGTCGCGAAGACTCGAGCAGGGCGACGCGGTGCGTGCGGGCGCGCAGGCTGTCGGCCGGTTCGTTGAACCCGATGTGCCCGTTGCTTCCGAGCCCGAGGATCATCAGATCCATGCCGCCGGCGGCGGCGATGCTGTCCTCGAACCGCTGGCATTCGGCGTCAGCGTCGGCGGTCAGGCCATCGAGCACGTGGCCCTGCCCCGCGGGCAGATTGACCCGATCGAAGAGGTACCGCTGCATGTAGGCGCGATAGCTGCCGGGATGGTCCTGGCCGATGCCGACGAACTCGTCGAGGTTGAAGGTGGTGGCGTGTGCGAAGTCGAGTGCACCGTCTGCATGCTGCTCAGCCAGCAAGTCGTACAGCAGGATCGGCGTGCGACCCGTCGGCAGGCCGAGCACGGCGCGGGGAGAATCGTGCAGAAGTTCGGCCACGCGCTGAGCGGCGAGGTCGGCAACATCCTGCGGGTCGTCACAAAGCGAGATGATCACGAGTCTTGTAGGTGGGGATGAGTGCGCCGCCCCGGGCTTCGGCCAGGGCCAGTCGCACGGCGCCTATCGCCGGTTCGATGGTGAGCAGGTGCACGTCGGGAGTGCCGGCCGCGTCCGCGAGCCGCGTCCGCAGCGCCTCCTTCAACCATGGTACGGCGTGAAAGGCCCCGCCGGCCATCACCACCGGAAATGATCCGTTGAGCTCGAGCTGACCGATGACCGACGTCACCGACGCCGCCAATTCGTCAGCAGCCACTGACGCGATGTGGCAGGCCACGGCGTCGCCGGCCGAGCGGGCCTGTTCGACCAGCCCGGCACAGCGGGCGATGTCGCTTGGTTTGAGGTAGTGCCGGTAGACCTCGAGCACGAGTTGCTCCGGGCGGGTCACGCCGAAGAACTCCAGCACGAGCGGTGTCAGCGCGGTCGCCGGCCCACGCCCGTCGGCGGCCCGCACCACCGCGCGCAAGGCCTGGCGGCCGATCCAGAAGCCGCTGCCCTCGTCGGCCAGGATGTAGCCCCATCCCCCGGCACGCGCCGCATCGCCATGGGCGTTGCGCCCGTAGGCGATCGAGCCGGTCCCGGCGATCACCACCACGCCCGCGTCGTCACCGGCGCCAGCCACCAACGCGATCAGTGCGTCATTGGTGACCAGAATGCGGGCGCGGGCGCCGATGCGGCGCATGATGCCCCGGATGATCGCATTGTCCTCGGGTCGGTCGACGCCGGCGATCCCGAGACAGATCACGTCGGGGCGCACCTGGCCCTCGCCGAGCACCTCGTCGATCAGGTCGTGCAGGGTCTTCTCGACGGCCAGTTCGCCATGGGCCGCCAGGTTGGCGCCGCCGCGGCGGGCGCGGGCGATGACCGTGCCGTCGCCGTCGGCGAGGATGGCTTCGGTCTTGGTGCCGCCGGCATCGATACCGATGACCAGCGGTGGGGGATGGAGGCCCGGCGTCACGCGACAGGGAGTATATACTTCGAGTGCACGCGCCCTGCGTGCCCTCGCGCTCGATCGATGCCCCTTGCCTCACGCCGCGAACTGCTGCGGCTCTCTCTCGCAACCCTGACCTCGTCGTTGGCCAGTCCCGGCGTCGCGGCGACGCGCCCGCCGGCGGTCCCCGAGATGCGCGGCCTGTGGGTCACGCGCAGCTGGATGACGACGCCGGCGCAGGTCGCGCAGGTCGTGGGCGACGCACGGCGTCACGGCTTCACAGCCATCTTCGTGCAGGTACGGGGGCGTGGCGACGCCTTCTATCGTGGCGGGCCCGATCCACGTGCCACGCTTCTCTCCCGGCAGCCGGCGACGTTCGACCCCCTCGCTGACCTGGTGGGGCGAGCACGCGCCGCCGGTGTGCAGGTGCACGCGTGGCTCAACGTCAACCTCGTGGCGGGCGCGACCGCGATGCCGTCGGCCTTGCAGCACGTCACGGTGCAGCATCCCGAGTGGGTGATGGTGCCGCGGCAGTTGGCGGCCACGGTCCTGCCCCTCTCCCCCCGCGATCCGCGCTACCTCGCCACCATCGCCGCCTGGAGCGCGCGGCACTCGGCCACGATCGAAGGCGTCTTCTCGTCGCCGATCCCCGAAGAGGCGCAGGCGCGCCTCGAAGCGACCATCCACCACCTCACCTCCGCCTACGCCCTCGACGGGCTGCATCTGGACTACATCCGCTTCCCCTCCCCGGACTTCGACGTCAGTCGCGCCGCGCTCGACAGCTTCCGCACTGCCCTGGTGCCCGAACTGACCCCGAAGGAGCTGGCTGCGCTGGACGCACGTGCCACCACAGCGCCGCTTGCCCTGGTCGACGACTTCGCGTCCCGCTGGGTCTCGTTCCGGCGCGCCAGGTTGACCAGGCTGGTCACCCGTCTCGGGGCTGCGGCCCGGGCCAATCGCCCCGGCCTCAGCCTCACGGCAGCCGTCTGGCCAGACGCGCGCCTGGCCCGCGAATACAAGCTGCAGGATTGGGACGCGTGGCTGCGTGACGGCCTGATCGATGCGGCCTGTCCGATGATGTACACCTCCAGCGGCACGTCATTCGAGGGCCAGTTGCGAGCCCTGGCGGCACGCCCCGGTGGCGGCGTCTGGCCGGGTATCGGTGCCTACAAGATCACCGCCGACGAGGCGGCGCGCCGGGTGGACCTCGCCCGCGCGATGGGCTTCACCGGCGTGCTGCTCTACTCCTACGACAGCATGACCGGCGGCCAGGGCCGACCCTCGGCGTACCTGGCCACCTTGCAGCGACGCGCCTTTCGCGCTCCCAGTCCCGGCCAGGCCGGTGCGGACCGCTGACGTGCCCGCTGTCGTACGTGGCCTGGACGAGGCGGCGGCATACCTGACCAGCTGTGTCACCGGCGGCCTGCTGCCCTCGGCCGTGCTCGAGGTCGGGCGCGCCGACCAGGTCCTCGGCCGGATCGCCTGTGCCACCCGCGACGATGCCGTCTATGACCTCGCGTCGCTGACCAAGGTGCTGGCGACTGGACTGCTGGCCGCGCGCATGCTGGCGGAGCGTCGTCTCGATCTCGATACGCCGGTGGCCGACCTCGTGCCGGACTGGCAGCGGCGCGACCGCATCGACGTCCGGATCCGCGACCTGCTGGCGCACGCAAGTGGACTGCCGCCGCACCTGCCGCTCTACGAGCAGCATCACGGCGCGGACGCCGTGGTCGCCGCCAGCGCCAACGCGGACCTGGTGGCCGATCCGCGACGCACGGCTATCTACAGCGACCTGGGCTTTGTGGTGCTCGGCCGAGCGCTGGAGCGCGCCGACGGGCAACCGCTCGATGCGCAGATGGGTGCATTGCGCCGCGCGTGCACGCAGGCCCCGCTCGGCTTCGCGCCTGTGCCCGCGGGGCACGACGTGCAGCCGACGGGCCACAGCGCATGGCGCGGGCGCGACCTGGTTGGCGAGGTCCACGACGACAATGCCGCGGCCATGGGCGGCGTGGCGGGACACGCCGGTCTCTTCGGATCAGCGGGCGCCGTCGGCGACGTGGCCCGCCACGTGCTGCAAGGCCTCCGCGGGCAGGACACCGCGCTGGCGCCAGCCTGGGCGCTGAGGACGTTCAGCCGGCGGTCGCCGGTGCCCGGCTCATCGCGCGCGCTTGCCTGGGACACCTCGCTGCCGACATCGTCGTGCGGCGGGTACGTGTCCGACCGTGCCATCGGCCACACCGGCCATACCGGCACGTCGGTGTGGATCGACCCGGCGTACGACAGGTACATGGTGCTGCTCACCAACCGGGTCGCCGGGCGAGCCGGTGCGAACCACATGTTGCGCATCAGGCGACGCGTCCACGAGTTGATCGGTGCGGCCCGGCCCGGGGCGTGGCATGCGTGAGGGTGCTGCCCCGCGGGCGTTGATCGCCTTCCTCTCGCTGGCCTTTGTCGGGCTCGGTCTCAGCATCGCCAGCATCGGGCCGGCGCTCCCGGAATTTGCCGCGGTCGCGGGCCTCCCCGTCTCGTCGGCTGGTGTCCTCTACAGCGCGTTGTTCGCCGGATTCTTCCTGTCCCAGATCTCGGCCACGCTGGTGCTCGAGCGAACGGGGACCCGCGTCGTGATTCCCTGGGCATTGGCCGTCTTTGCCGCGGGCACCGTCGGACTGGCGATGGCCGTCGGCGTCGCGTCGATGCTGACCGCCAGTGCGGTGCTCGGGATGGGCTACGGATCGTGCACCATCGCCATCAATCTGGTGGCGTCGCGCCTGCTGACGCACCGACCCGCCTTCGTGGTCAACCTGATCAACGCCCTGTACGGGGTCGGCACCGTCTCCGGTCCGCTGATTGCCAGTTGGACCCTCGGGTCGGGCGGACGCGCGACATGGGTGCCGGCTGTCGGGGGACTCGCCGCGCTGGCGCTGCTGCCGTGGGCGTGGCGGGTGCTGCCCGACGATGGTCAGGGCCGCCTGCGGGAGGCGGTGCCTCGTGCGCGTGGAAGCAGGAGGCTGCCGCTGGCGCTGGTGCTGATTGGCGCGTTGGTGTTCATGTACGGTGGCGTCGAGTCGGGCTTCAGCGGCTGGGCCCCCACCTATCTGGAACGCACGCTGGCGATGGCGCCTGCCAGCGCCGCGTTGTGGACGTCGGTGTACTGGCTCTCGTATCTGGCGGGTCGGATCATCTCGACCGGGTTGGCGCTGCGCGTGGGCCCGGAGGCCGTGCTGCAGGGCTCACTCGCCGTACTGACGGCCGGCGGCGTGGCCCTGGCCGTGAGCGTCGGACATCCCGCCGGGACGACACTCGGGTTGATCCTGCTCGGCGGAGCCACCGGTCCGATCTACCCGTCGATGTTCGGGGTCGTCACTCAGCGGTTCGCCGACCGCGCGGCGTTTGCCGTATCGGCCGTCTCGGCCATCGGCTGCGGCGGCGCCATGCTGTTGCCGTGGGCCATGGGCCTCACGCTGCCGCTGGCCGGCGGCCGCGTGCTGGCCGCGATTCCGCTGGCACTGGCGATCGGGATGTGGGGCGCGTTCAGACTCAGCCGCGAGGGCGGGCCCGCCGCGCGTCGCTGATCGCGAGCTATCGGCGGGGACTGGCGCCGGGCGGAACGCCCTGCGACGGGGGCTGCGCGCCAGGACGGGACCGACCGGCCCCACCGGCAGGCTGGGTCTGTCCCGGTTGCGGTGCCTGTGGTCCGAAGCCCCGCGGCGTGATGTCCTCGACCGTCACTTCCCACTGGTCGTACTGCGTCCGTCCCTTCCATGCCCGCAGCGAGCTGTCCTTGCTCGTGCTGACCACGCCTCGGATGGCGCCGGTGGACCCGCCCGCGGTGCCGGGGCTGCCCGGCAGGCGGGGCTGGCCAGGACCGGCGGTGCCGAACGGCCCGCTGCCGCCTGGGGCTGAGGGCGGGCGCCCGGTGGGCTGACCCGATGGCCGTGACGTGGCCGGGGCACCTGGCCGTGATGGAGCCGGGCCGCCGCCGACCCCACCTGGCAGCGGGCTGGTCATGCCCGGGGAGACCTGCCCGACCCGCAGGATCGCAAAGTCTTTCCCGGTGATCGGATCCTTGTATTTCCTGCGCAGGAAGCGCTGTTTGACGAGGTCGTCCACGCTTGCCGGCGCCGCCCCGGGAAGTTGGCGTTGATAGAGCGCCAGCGCATGCGCGTATTGCTTGAGGCGGAAGAGCAGCTCCTCTTCGCGCTCGCGCTTTTGCTGCTGGCGCCAGACCGGCATCGCCACCGTCATCAGCGTCAGCATCACGGCGACGGCCACCAGCAGCACGGCCATGGCATAGCCGCGGGCGTCGGAGCGCAGCAGGATGATTACGGGGTCTCTCACGCGTTTGCTATCCTTGGCTCGCATGCTAGCACCGCGATGTCTCGTGTCGCTGCCCCTGCGGGCGGCCGTAGGCGCGATGGCCCTGGTGCTGGCCGCCACGCTCGTCGGGTGTGACAAGGCGCCCTTGACGGCGCCGACCGATTCCGCGGTCACCCTGTTTGCCAACCAGACGGTCGTGGCGCTGAACGGCGCCGTCGAGGTCACCGCCAACGTCACTGAACCAGGCGGCGTGCCCGTGCAGAACGGCACCCAGGTCACGTTTACGACGACCCTCGGCACCCTCCAGCCGCAGGAAGCCCGCACCAGCGGCGGCCGCGCCACCGTTCGACTCAACGCGGGCGCCGCCTCCGGTATTGCGCAGGTCCGCGCCTTCTCGGGTGGCGCGCAGGCCGAGGCGCTGCAGATTCGCGTCGGGGCGGCAGCCGCCACGGCAGTCACGGTGTCGGCGACTCCGAGCGCGGTCGGCTTCAACGGCGGAACCGTTGACATCGTGGCCGTCGCTACCGGCGAGAACAACCAGCGCCTGCCCGGCGTGCCGGTCAGCTTCGGGACGACGGCAGGTGTCCTGCGCGAGGCCTCCGTGGTCACCGATGCCAACGGCGAGGCGCGCACCCAACTCACAACGACCCGGGAGGCCATCGTCACGGCCAGCATCGGCAGTGTGTCCAACACCACGACGGTGCGGGTCACCACGCGACCCCTGATCACCCTCACCGCGCCGGCAACCGCCATCGGTGAAGGGGAAACGGCCACCTTTACTGTCACCGTACAGCCCCAGGCCAACGGCGACGCGGTCCGGGACGTGGTCATCGACTTCGGAGACGGCGAACGACGGTCCCTGGGCGCGTTGAACGGGTCGCGCACCGTCCAGAAGGTATACGCGCGCAAGGGGACCTACCTGGTCACCGTGCTGGTGACCGACTCGGGCGGCGAGACGACCACGGCCTCCACCACGGTCACCGTCGAAGAGCGGGTGATCAACGTGACGCTGACGGCCTCGCCGCCCAATCCGGCGGTCAATGCGCTGGTGCAGTTCACGGCCACCGGCATGGGCCCGAACATCGTCAGCTACATCTGGAATCTCGGCGACGGCGACACCCGGGTGACCACGGGCCCCACCACCAGCAAGGCCTATGGCTCGCCCGGTCGCCGGCGGGTCACCCTTGACGTGGTCAACGCCTCCGGCCAGCGCGGCGAGGCGGTCATCGAGATCGTCGTGCAGTAGGCGGTCACGCACCGCCCCCCCCGAGGGTCAGCGTCTATCATTTCCAGGCCGGGCGCCCGGGGCACGGCCCTGCGGCGCTTCTACGGTCGCGCAGACGCCTACGCCGCCCTGTTCTACCTGCCTCGCCAGGTCCCACGGTTATAATTATACAAAGTACTTTTCCATCCATACCTTGAATCTTAATTGGCTGTGTTGGGCAACAACAACGTCGCTTTGTCTTGCCATAGTGACAAAATTGTCGGAAGCTGAAGACTAGAACTTGCTTCTAATATTTACTATAAGTCATTCATACACCTAGGTTTGACACCATCATTGCGCCGCCATTCGGATCACTTGGCACGCAGCGTGGTAGTAGTCGCCTGGTATGAAGAGAGTTGTCCACTTTGTGTCCGCCAGGATTGGACCAGCGCTGTCCACATCCCTCGTCTTGACCGCGCTCGCGGTCCCGGCCGCTGCCTGGGCCCAGTCGCCCTTCCCCCTGACCGACGGCACGAGCGAAATCGTGGCCACCACCGCCGCCGCCGGGACGGCGACAGGGGTGCCCGACGACGGGGGCGGGCCGGCGCCGGCACAGCCCACGGACCTGCCGGCGGCACCGCTCCCGCCCAGCCCCTGGCAGAAAATCTTCGGACCCGTCAAGGTCTCCACGACTGTGGACACCTACTACGCCTACAACAGCAACGACCCTGCCTCGCACCAGAACCTGCTCCGCAATTTCGACGAGAAGAGCGACGAGTTCGCCTTCAGCTACTTCGAAGCCGCGTTCGACCTGGTACCGACCGAGCAGCGGCGAGTCGGCTTCCGCGCCGACGTCGGCTTCGGTCCAACGGCCACCTGGGTCAACTCCGTCGATCCCGACGACGGGGCGCTGAAGTACGTGCAGCAGGGGTACGTCAGCGTGCTGGCGCCAGTCGGGCGCGGCATGCAGATCGATGCGGGCAAGTTCAACACGCCGATTGGCGCCGAACCGACCGAAACCGCCTACAACTGGAACTACTCCCGGTCACTGCTCTTTGCCTGGGCGGCCCCGTACTATCACGTCGGCCTGCGCGCGGCCCTGCCGGTGTCGGACACGGTCACGGTGACCGGCTTCCTCGTCAACGGCTGGAACAACGCCAGAGACAACAACAGCGCCAAGACGGGCGCGGCGCAGGTGGCCTGGAAGGTGCTGCCCGCGCTGACGCTCTCGCAGGCCTGGATGGGCGGTCCGGAAGGGCCTGACGGCGCCACAGGCTGGCGCACTCTCTACGACACGGTCGCGACGTGGACGGTGACCCCCCGCCTGTCGTTGATGGGCAATATCGACATCGGCCGCGACACGATCAACGGGCAGACCGCCGCCTGGCACGGCGTCGCCGCCTACGCCCGGTTCGGCGTCCTGCCATCCTGGTCGCTCACCCCTCGGTTTGAAATCTTCGAGGATCGCGACGGGTTTGCGACCGGGACGGCACAGACAGTCCGGGAGATCACGTTGACGAGCGAGCACACGGTGGTCAAGGGGCTGTCGCTGCGCCTCGAGTATCGGCGCGACTGGTCCACTGCCGACTTCTTCGAGTACAAGAACGATCAGTTCCGGCCGCAGCAGAGCACGATCCTGTTCGGCTTCGTGTACGCGCTCGCCAGTCCATAGCCACGGCCGCGGCGCGCCGCCGCCGACCCCGCAGCACCGCCGAAGGCCGATCAGGACGCCACAGGCCGTTTGCGCGTAGGCTTGTCTGCGCATGCCCAAACAAGTGGCCGTCCGGGCCGAGAGCGACCACCTCTCGGCCCTGCTGTCGCTCGCACCGGTCCTCAGCGCGGCGCCGAACCTGAAGACCGCCCTGGCCCGTGCCCTCGAGCACATCGCCGAGGCCGTCGCGGCCAAAAGCGGCCTGATCGTCCTGCGGGAGGGCGATGCCTCCGAGCTGTCGGTCGCGGCGGCCACCGGCATCAACTGGCAGACCGTGCAGCGCGTCCGCTACCGCGTCGGCGAGGGCATCATCGGCCGCGTCGTCGAGACCGCCAAGCCGGTCGTGGTCCCAAAGGCCAGCCAGGAACCTTTGTTCCTGAACCGGACCGGCGTGCACAAGACGGCGGCCAGCGGACAGGACACCACCTTTGTCTGCGTGCCGGTCTGCGCGGCCGGCGCCTGTGTCGGCGCAGTGGGGCTGGCTCGCCCACACCGCCCTGACGCTGACATGGAGCGCCTGCTGCAGTTTCTCGGCGTGGTCGCCGCCCTGCTCGGCTACGCCGTCCGCGTGCACACCCTGCAGCAGGCCGAGCGCCAGCAACTGGTGGCCGAGAACGCGCAGCTGCGAGAGGAATTGCGCGAGCGCTACGACTTCCGCAACATCGTCGGCAGCAGCCGCCCCATGCAGGCCCTGTTTGCCCAGGTCACCCAGGTCGCGCGGAGCCAGACCACGGCCTTGATCCGCGGCGAGTCAGGCAGCGGCAAGGAGCTGATCGCGCACGCGATCCACTACCATTCGGCCCGCGCCAACAAGCCCTTCATCAAGGTCAATTGCGGCGCACTGCCCGAAGGCCTGGTCGAGTCCGAGCTGTTCGGCCACGAGGCGGGCGCCTTCACGGATGCCCGCTCGGCGAAAAAAGGCCGTTTCGAACTCGCCAATGGCGGCACCCTCTTTCTCGACGAGGTCGGTGAGCTGTCGCTCAGCACCCAGGTCAAGCTGCTGCGGGTGCTGCAGGAGCGCGAATTCGAACGGCTGGGCGGAACGCAGACCCTCCGCGTCAACGTCCGCCTCATCGCCGCCACCAACCGGAATCTCGAGGATGCGGTGCGCGAACGCGCGTTCCGGGAAGATTTGTACTACCGCCTCAACGTGTTCTCGCTCTTTCTGCCGCCGCTGCGCGACCGCAAGCCGGACATCCTGCTGCTGGCTGACCACTTCGTCGAAAAGTATGCGTCCGCTCACGGCAAGGACGTCCGGCGTCTCGCCACCACCGCCATCGACATGCTGATGAGTTACCACTGGCCAGGCAACGTGCGCGAACTCGAGAACTGCATCGAACGCGCTGTTCTGGTCGCCACCGGCGGCGTCATCCACGGCCACGACCTCCCGCCGAGCCTGCAGACCGCAGAAGTCTCGGGCACCCTCCCCCGCCTCTCGTTGGCCTCGGCCACCGCGGCGCTGGAAATGGACCTGCTCCAGGACGCGCTCAAAACCGCCAACGCCAACCTGGCACGTACCGCGCGCCTGCTGGACACCACCGAGCGCATCGTCGCCTACAAGGTCAAGAAGCTTGGGATCGACCTGGACCGGTTCCGACGGGATTAGCGACGTTTGTGTCGTAACGGCACCGATAACAGACATAAATGTCGTATCTGGCGCCAGCCAGGATTTTGACATTCTGCCGTAACCCGCTTCCTATCAATATGTTGCGACGCTCTTGAGGCCGTCGTCACAACGCTCAGCACCGATCTTGCTACATCTGTCCACGAGCGGACACGACACGCGCGGGACACGAGGTTCCGCCCGGTCCGTCGTTGCCCTCTGGAGGATCGATGAACAACGCAGATGTGGCGTGGATGCTCATGTCCACGGCGCTCGTGCTGCTGATGACTCCCGCCCTGGCCTTCTTCTACGGCGGGTTGGTCCGGTCCAAGAACGCACTCAACACGATGATGATGAGCTTCATCTCGTTGGGTTTCGCGGGCGTGGCGTGGGCGATGCTGGGCTACTCGCTGGCCTTCGCCCCCGGGACGGCGCTAGTCGGCGGGTTGAACTACAGCCTGCTCCGCGGCGTGACGCTGGACCCGCAGGGCACGATCCCCCATGTGCTGTTCATGGCGTTCCAGGGCACGTTTGCCGTCATCACGGCTGCCCTGATCTCGGGCGCGATCGTCGAGCGGATGCGGTTTGGCGCCTATATCGCCTTCATCACCCTGTGGGGTCTTGTCGTCTATGCCCCGGTGGCCCATTGGGTCTGGGGCGGCGGCTGGCTGGCGTCGATGGGGGCGCTTGACTTTGCCGGCGGCACCGTCGTGCACGTCAATGCCGCCGCCGCGGCGCTGGTCGCGGCGCTGGTGCTCGGACCGCGCATCGACCATGGCCGGCAGGCGATGATTCCCCACAACGTGCCCTTCGTCCTGCTCGGGGCGGGCCTGCTGTGGTTCGGCTGGTTCGGCTTCAACGCCGGTAGCGCTCTGGCGGCCAACGGCATCGCCGGGCTGGCCTTCACCAACACCCTGCTCGCCCCGATGGGCACGCTGGTGGTCTGGACCCTGCTGGACGTCTTCCGCACCGGTCGCGTCACCGCGGTCGGCGGTGCCACAGCAATTGTCGTGGGGCTGGTGGCGGTGACTCCCGCCGCCGGATACATCAGCCCGATGTCATCGGTCGCGCTCGGCAGTCTGGCGGCGCTTCCCAGCTACTTCGCCATCATCTTCCGGGCCCGCACGCGGCTGGACGACTCGCTGGACGTGGTGGCCGCGCACGGTGTGGGCGGCACGGTCGGCGCGCTCCTCACCGGGGTCTTCGCCGATCAGGCCTGGAGCGGCGCGGCAAACGGGCTGGTGGGTGGCAACCCCGGGCAGATCGGCATCCAGGCGATCGGCATCGGCGCGGCGCTGCTGTACAGCGCGGTGATGACCTTCGCGCTGCTCAAGCTGATTGGGCTGGTGGTACCGCTGCGGGCCTCGTCGCGCGCCGAGGCGCTGGGGCTGGATGTGTGTGACCACGGCGAGGAGGCGTACGCCGACGGCGAAGGGGCCATCCTCATCGGCCCGGACCTGGTGTCGAGCGTCATGGCCGCACAGGCAGTGTCCACCGAAGGAGGTCGGGCATGAAGATGATCGTGGCCATTGTCAGACCAGAGCGGGTCAACTCGGTCCTCGAGGCGCTGTTTCGGGTCCAGGTGCGCGGGCTGACGATCACCCGGGTGCAGGGGCATGGCGGCGAAACCGAGCACGTGGAGAACTACCGCGGTACCACGGTCAAGATGACGCTGGCCGAGAAGGTCCGTCTCGAGATCGGGGTCAGCGAGGGATTCGTCGAGACGACGATTACCGCCATCCTCGACGCGGCTCGCACCGGAGAGGTCGGCGACGGCAAGATCTTCGTCATGCCGCTGGAGCGTGTCATTCGCATTCGCTCGGGCGAGCAGGACCACGACGCGGTCACCCCGGTCGCGGCGGTCGCCACATAAGCAGGCTCACCCGGGTCACACGGCCGTCTCGCGAGGCTCAGGCCCTCGCGGCGCGGCCGTGTCGCAGCGCGCGGACGACACCGTGGCCCTGACCAACCATCACCACTCGTTGTACGGCGTCCCCTGCATCGACAATCGCTCCGACCCGCTCCTGATGTTGTACACGCCCGGCTCGGCCGTCGGGTTGCCGGCATCAGGTTCGGCCGGGATCTCCTGCCAGCTGGCCGCCGATTTCGTGAACGGATCTTCGGGCAGGGCACGGAGGTAGCCGTCGGTGACCAGCGCCTCCAACGTCGATGGGTACTTGTTCTTGTCGGCGTAGTACTGATCGATCGCGTCCCGCATGCGGAACAGGTCCTCGCGCAGCACGGCCTCCTGCGCCAGCGTCACCGCATTGCGGTAGCTGGCCATGGCCATGCCGGCGATGACCACGATCAGGGCCATCACCACCATCAACTCGAGCAGCGTGAAGCCGCCCCGGCGGCGCGGCACCGCAGACGGCGCCAGGCCCACCCGGGCGACGGGCTGCCCAGCGCACGAGACGTCGGAAGCCACCGCGCATCCGGTCATGTCACCACTCGCTGTAGGGCGTGCCATCGAGTCCGGTTCCCCCAGCCTTGGAATACACATCGAAGATGTTCTGCCCGCCCCACGAGGTGGACTCGGGTCGGTCCTGGTACGAGCGCAGGCCCCACTCGCGCTCGCCGGTGAGTGGATCGAGCGGCACCCTGCGCAGGAAGCGAAGCTTGCCCTGACTGGCGTCGCCGGCCTTGGGCACCCCCACCACCAGCCGCTCGAGATCGGGCGGGTATCCCATGTCGTCGGGCTCGATCTCGAGATTGGAAATCTGCTGCAGGTCGGCGGCGTCCTTGTACCGGTCGATGGCCGTACGCATCTCGCGCAGCACTCGCCGCAGCTCCACTTCCTTCTGGCGCTGGATCCCGACCTTGCTCAAGGGCAAGACCGCCGTGGCGAGCACCAGGATAATCGCCGCCACCATCAACAGCTCGACAAACGAGTACCCGGCCTGGCCAGGCGCCAGGCGTCGCCACCCGCGCCACGCGCGGCCGCCCCTGGTCATCGGACGGTCACGATCGCTGGCACCAACTGCAGGCCCACGCTGCCCTGCTCGGGATTGGACGCCACGCCCGACGGTGTGATCGGCGACTGCCCCGGCGCGACGGCCTCGAAGACCAACGTGGCCAGCAGCCCGCTGCCCGTCGCGCCCACCTGGTCGCCGGGCCGCAGCGCCGTCACGTCGACGCGGCCGACGCCGGCGTCAATCTGCTGCGAGAAGGTCGGCGTCACGCCACCCTGGGCCAGGAACGTCCCTGGCTGCACCGACCGCACCCGCAGCACTGACGGGTTGTAGGTGACCGAGACGCTCACCGTGGAGACACGCTGCGCCCCAGCAATGGTGACCGGCACGCTGTAGGGCCCGCCACCGACCGCAAACTGCGGCCCCGGCGTGGTGATGGCCAGGCGCGCGGTCGGCGACAGCGGCGGCGCCGGGGGCGGGGCCGCGGTTGCGGCCGCTGGCGGCGCTGCCGGAGGCGTCGCCGCCGGCACGGCAGCGGCCCCGTCGCCGGGCTCCTGAGCCACCGGCACTGGTGCCTGTCCGCTCGCCACGGGCGGGGGCAACGGCCCCGTCGGCAGGACCGCGGGGCGGTCCGTCACCGGGCCGGTCTGCGGTTGCGCCGGCAGCGTCGACAGCGGCTGCGCCATCGGCAGGGTGGCGCCGCCCGGCCCGGCAGGCGCGGCGGCAGGGTCGGTGGCAATGAGCGGCGGCGCCCCGGTCAGGCCGAGGTTCTGCTGGCTGCCGATGTAGATCGGGTCCAGATTCTCCTGCGTGACTTCCGAGGACCGCACCAGCCGCGGCGTCATCAGGAAGACGATGTCGGTCTGACTGATCTGGTCGACCGTGTTGCCGAAGATGCGCCGCAGGATTGGCGTGCGCAGCAGGCCAGGGAAGCCGGTCAGGGCCCGCCGCTGATCTTCACGCAGCAGGCCGGCCAGCATCAGCGACTCGCCCTCCCGCATCCGGATGAACGAGGTGACCCGGCGGGTTCCGAAGGTCGGCAGGCTCTGGCCGGCGATGTCGATATTGGCGCCGAGCGTGCTGCTCTCGACCTCGAGCTCAGTCAGGATCTCGCCTTCGAGGGTCACCCTCGGCTTGTTCAACCGCACCTTGATGCCGACGGTGCGGTAGTTGAACGAGGCGATCGGCACGGTCTGCAGGCCGCCCCCGCCAAGGCCGCCGAAGGTCGTGCTCGGCACCGGGATCTCGTCACCGAGATCGAGCTGGATGACCTGGCCTTCGGTACCTCGCAGCTGTGGCTTGCCGATGATCTTGTTGTTGTTGTCGGCGGCCAGGAAGTTCACGACGGCCTGCGGCACGGTGAGGTAGAAGTCGGCGGCGCTGATGCCGCGAGTGATCGTGTTGAGGTTGAACGCCGCCGCGGACGCGCCCCCTTCGCCGCCGCCGGGCGGGGCCTCGGGCGAGAAAATCGCACCCACCGCGTACTGCGACAGGTTCAGCCCGACTTCCTTGGCGCGGGCGCGGTTGACCTCGATGATCTCGACGTCCACCACGATCTCGGCGCGCGGCTTGTCGTTGTTGCGGACCACCTGATCGATGATGTTCATCACCCGATCCGAGGCCCGCACCGTCAGGCTGTTCTGCGTCTTGTTGGCCAGCACACGCGGCTGCACCGGCAGGCCCGGCAGCTGCAGGATCTGCTGCACGGTCGTCACCAGTTCGGTGACATCGGCATGGGACAGATAGAACGTCCGGATGACCTGATCCTCGTACGCTGCGCGTTTGGGCTGCGTGTCGGGAATCACCATGATCGTCCGAGGATTCATCACCTTGTAGAAGGTGCCCGCGGCGGTCATCACCTGCGCGAGCCCCTCCTCGAGCGACAGTCCGGTGAGGTCGACGGTGACCTGAGCCGGACGGAACGTCGACTCGAAGATGACGTTGATGCCGGTCGCCTTGCCGATGAAGGTCAGGATGTCCTGGGTGCTCGCCAGCGAGAACTTGATCTCCAGCGGGTCGCGCGAGGCGGGGTTCAGCAGTGGCGGCGCCGACCGCTGACGCGCGGTGTCACGCATCGCCTCGATCGCCGGACGCGGCCGCGCCGCTTCGGCACGTTCGCGCAGTTGCTTGTCGATCTCGGCGGCCCGCAGCATCGAGTTGCGATTGGCGGGGTCGTACTCGTAGACCTTGCGGTACTCGAGGACCGCCAATTCGAGGTCGCCCTTCTCGTCGGCCTCCCGCGCCAGCCTCAGGTGGGCCAGCGATGCCGTCTGCATCGCCTGCCGCAGGGCGCCCTTGTATTCCGCGCGGTCGGGGTGCTCCTGTAGCGCGTCCCGGAAGTTGGCCACGGCCACGTCCCACTCGCCACGCATCCAGGCTTGCTGGCCGCGGTGATAGGCGCCCGAGGACGCACACGAGGCGGCGCCCAGGCACAACATCCCCACCAGGAGGAACCCGCCACCGCTCCGGACCATGCCCATTCGCTCGCGCACCCGTAATCGCACGTTCACCCGTTTGCTCACCCGGTCAGCCGGACGGTCTGGCGTCCGCGGCCGTCGGCGTGTTCGATCTGCAGTGACTCCTCGCCGATGGACACGATTCGCCACCGCCCATCGACGATCTCGCCCTCGCGGCCATAGTAGACGTTCTTGCCGTCGCTCAGGACTGCCACCGTGCCGACGTCGCGGCGCGACACGATCCCGATGAACTTCACCAGGATCGGCGGCGGGCCGGGCGGCGGCAGGGGCCCCTGCACCATCGGCGCCTGCGGCGGTGGCGGTGCCGGCATCGCCACCGCCGACCCGCCCCGGCTGACCGGCGCCGGTACCGCGCCCGAGCGGAACGGGTCCCGGCCGCTGCCCTCCGGGGCCGGCCGGTCCTCGTCGAGGCGCTCGAGGCCCACACCGCGCGACAACACCTGCGCGGGGGTCCGGGCGCCACCCGGGCCCGCCCCGGGATCGGCTCCTCGACCCGAGGTCGGCAGGGGGCGAGCTCCCCGCGAGGCCGGGGTCGCCGGAGTGGGTGCTGGCCCTGGCCCGCCAAACTGCCACCACGTCACCGCCAGCAAGATCACGGCAAGCCCCACCAGCAGCGGAAGCTGCCGCCGGGTCTCACTGGCCATCGGCCGCCTTGAAAAACGTCGAGAGGGTGAGGGCCGCCTCGAGCGGCTCGCGCTGGTCGTCGGAGCGGACCACGCCGACTTCGCGCACCACCACGAACTCCGGACCGGTCTCGATTCTGTACAGGAACTGGCGAAGATTGCGATAGGTGCCAAACACACTCATCTTGAGCGTGGCGGTGGTCAGCACGTCGTCCTTCTCGGGAGCGTCCTGCGTAAACGCGCGCCGGTCGTACGACAGGTTGGACTCGCGCGCCAGCTGCGCCAGCCGCACCAGCGTCACCTGGCGTGCCGCCGGGGGACTGGCCGGGAGGACCTCAGTGTAGAAACGACCCAGGTCGCTGACCGCCTGTGCGCTGCCAGCGGTGGTCTGCCGTGCCTCCGCAAGCTCACGCGTCGCCGTCGCTACCGCCAGCGACGCGACGGTGGCGCGTTGGGACAGCCCCTGCACCCGCGATCGGATCGGGCCCACCACCACTGCCAGACCCACGAAGTTGATCAGGGCCAGCACGCCAAGTACCGAGACCAACAGGCGTCGGTCAGCGAGAATGCGGGCCGCGGGCACCATCTCAGTCGCCCCCCGCGCGCGGCATCGCCGTGACCGCCGCGACGGCGTCGCCCGGCGCGTCGCTCACGGACCCACCGGAGCCCACGTACCGCCCCTCGCAGACCACGTTGTACGTGCCGTCTTCGAGCACCTGCTCCTCGAGCGAACGCAATCCGCTGAACGCACCCGCGGCCTCCAGGCGATCGAGGAACTGCCCCACCGGCTCGACCCGCGGCGCGTTGACGGTCAGGCGGACCATCAGGGCGCCGCGGTCGACCGAGGGCGAGACCGACTGCAGCCGGACCTCGCTTGGAATCGTCCGCTCGATGACGTTGAACAGGGCGGTCCAGGAGAACGTGCGGGCGTCGATGACCACGTTGGCCTCGCGGGTCGCCTTCACCGTCGACTCGAGCAACCGCGGGTCGATCCGTGCTCGGACCTGCTGCGCGTCGCGTTTGAGCTGGCCGGCCCTGGTTTCATCGACGCTGATTCGAGCCGAGAGCTCACGCTGCCGAGCCGTCAGCGCGAGGAACTGCCAGATCGTGAACAGCGTCAGCAGCGCCAGCGCCAACGCCAGCCCACCGAGGAGGACCTGCACGGCGCGCTCGTTGTAGAACGGCCGCGTCGAGAGATTGCCGCGCAGCGTCACGCCAGGGTCTCGCGCAGGACCATCCCGGCCGGAGCCGCGACCTGTCCCACCAGTTGCGCACTGGCCTCGATCCGCTCCCCGACGCTGGCGATCCCGTCGAGCGACAGGGGCATGATCGGCGCATCGAACAACACCATCAGGTTGCGCGTCAGCGTCTCCCGGTCGGGCACGTCCGGGCCGGCCACCAGCAGCACGCGCGTGAACCCGTGTCCGTTCAGCCGGTCCTCGTAGAACATGCGCGTCTGGTGTACCACGTCCTCGACCGGTTCGGTCACGTCGTTGCGGGTCCGGAAGAAGATCAACGCGCCATCGCGCAACAGCGCCACCGACGCGTAACTCGGCGTGACGTGCACCAGCAGTGAATCGCCCGGAAGCCCTGCGCCATCCGGGCCACCGAGCAGGGCCAGGTTGACCACATTGAAGGTCGCCAGGTCGACGGTGCCGGCATGCAGGCCGGCCGCCGCACAGACGCCCTCATATTCCTGCACGATGTCGCGCCGCATGGCGGTCACGACCAGCAGCGTGCTGCCCGCGTCTGCGCCGCCACGGGACCAGGTGACCTGGGCGTCTTCCACCGGGAACGGCACACTCTTGCGTAATTGCAGGCGCACCAGTCTGTCCAGATCGCGCGGGCTCGACGGCACCTGATCAAACGGCAGCAGCGACACCTTCGCGGCCGTGTCCGGGATGGCCAGGGCGACCAGCCGGGGACGCCCGCCGACCTGATCGACCAGGCCTCGCACCGTGGTCACCACGAGGTCGCGCTGCAGGATGTTGTGGCTGGTGAGTGAGGGCACGATGGCGCCCGGGGGCAACGCCGCGGAGGCGACGGCGCGCAGGACGGGTAGTCCGCCAGCGCGGTCCACCAGCACGGCCGTGATGCGTTGCGCATCCAGCTGGAGCCCGAGCGTGGGCGGCGGCGTCTGGAGCCAGGCAGGCAGGGACGACATTCTCAATCGACGAAGGTGACCTTGTTGATCTCGCGCAGCGTGGTCTCGCCCGAGAGCACGCGCGATACGGCTGATTCCCGCAAAAACCGCATCCCCTCGTCGCGCACCGCGCGCTTGATCTCGGAATTGGGCCGGCGCGCCAGAATCATGTCACGGATGCCGTCCGACAGGTCGAGCAGTTCGCAGATGGCCATCCGGCCGCGATACCCCGATCCACTGCACTCCAGGCAGCCGGCCCCCTCGTAGAACATGTGGGTGTGCGCCAGCGACGGATCCATGGCCGCTTCCCGTAGCTGCGCCTCGGTGACCGTCGCGGGCCGCTTGCAGTCTTCGCAGATCTTTCGCACCAGGCGCTGCGCCAGCACGCAGTTGAGCGCGGACACGAACTGGTAGGGCTCGACGCCCATGTTCAGGAACCGGCCGAGCACGTCGAGCACGTTGTTGGCGTGCACGGTGGTGAACACCAGATGTCCGGTCAGCGCCGAGTTGATGGCGATCTGGGCGGTTTCGGCGTCGCGAATCTCCCCGACCATGATCTTGTCGGGGTCGTGGCGCAGGATGCTGCGCAGGCCGCGCGCAAACGTCAGCCCCTTCTTCTCGTTGATCGGGATCTGCACGATCCCCTTCAACTGGTATTCGACCGGATCCTCGATGGTGATGATCTTGTCCTCGATCGACTTGATCTCTGACAACGCCGCGTACAGCGTCGTCGTCTTGCCTGACCCGGTCGGTCCCGTCACCAGGACCATCCCATAGGGCTCGCGGATGTACTTGCGGAACCGACGCAGCTCCTCCTCGGGAAACCCCAGGATGTCGAGCCGGAGTTCGCGGAACTGCTCGCTGATCGACTCCTTGTCGAGGATCCGGATGACCGCATCCTCGCCGTGTGCACTGGGCATCACGGAGACGCGGAAGTCGATCGTCTTGCCCCGCATCCGCAACTTGAAGCGGCCATCCTGGGGCACCCGCTTCTCGGCGATGTCCAGTTCGGCCATCACCTTGATCCGGGAGATGATCGGCCCGGCGAAACGCTTGTCGATCGGACGCATCGCCGGCTGCAGCACGCCGTCCACCCGGTACTTGACCACCACCGCATCGTCCTGCGTCTCGATATGGATGTCGCTGGCCCGCCGCTGCAGCGCCGCAAAGACCGTCGAGTCGATCAACTTGATGATCGGACTGATGTCGCTGGTCAGCTTCTCGACCGACAGCGACTCCTCGCCGGTGTCGTCCTCCTTGAGCAGCTGCAGCTGGAAGCTCTCGGTCGCGTCCTCGAGCACCCGCTGGCTGCTTTCGGACTTCTTCAGCATCGCCTGGATGGCCGAGGCCGGGCCGACCGTCACCTTCAGCCGTGTCCCGAGCAACTGCTGGAGCTCGTCGATCATCAGCAGGTCCGTAGGGTCGGACACCACGATGACCAGGGCGTCGCCCTCGCGCCGATACGGCACGAACCCGTAGCGGAGCATGACGTCGGCAGGAATCGACCTGAACAGCTCGTTGTCGAGATGGAACCCGTCCATGTCGACAAACTCGAGCCGATACCGCTCCGCGAGGCGACGCGCCTGCTCCCGCTCCTGCGTGGGGCTGGTGCGCTGTCGGTCGGGCGTGAGCAGCTCGGGCAGCGGCAAGGCCGACGGATCGGGACTGGGCGGTGAAGTCAGGGTGCTCACGAGCGCGAGGTCTCCGGGGCGGCCATGGGGCGTCAGCTCAGCGCCGACGAGAGCTGGAAGACGGGCAGATACAGGGCGATGAGCAGGGCCGCGATGACCACGCCCATCACGACCAGCAGGACCGGTTCGATCAGCAGCAGGAACCGCCCCAGCTTGGTCTCGATGTCCTCGTCATAGAAATCGGCAATGGCGTTGAGCATGTCCTGCAGCGCCCCGGTCGCTTCGCCGACCTCCACCATCTTTACTGAGACGTCGGGGAACTCCCCCTTGGCCGCCATCGCCGTCGAGAGCGGCTGCCCCTCGCGCACCTGACGGGTGATGTCGGTCATCTGCGCGGCGATGTGCCGGTTGGAAACCGATCGGCTGGCGACGTCCAGGGCCGTGACCAGCGGAATGCCGCCTCCGAGCAGGGTGGCGAGCGTGCGCGCCAGCTGCGACGTCGCAAACTGCCTGGCGATGCCCCCCAACCCTGGCAGACGCAGCACCAGGCGGTCGATCCGACGCCGCTGTTCAGGCTGGCTCAGCGCCCAGCGGCCGCCCACCACCACCGCGGCCAGTCCGAGCCCGAGCAGCAGGATCTGACTGCGGATGGCGTCGGAGGTCGCCACGATCACTCGCGTCGCGAAGGGCAACTGCGCGTCGAACCCTTTGTAGAACTCGTTGAACTCCGGGACCACGCGGACCACGATGATGGCCACCACGGCCACCGAGAGCACCGTCAGCACGGCCGGGTAGACCAGCGCGGACACCACTCGGCGCTGCACGGCGCTGATCACCTGCACGTAGGACACGTAGCGGCGCAGCACCTGCTCGAGGCTGCCGCTTCGCTCGCCGGCCATCAGCGACGCCGTGTAAATCGGCGTCACGTGACGCGGATGCGCCTCGAATGCGTCAGAAAGGGCGGTCCCGGATCGCACCTTGTCGTAGACATCGTCGAGTACCGCCTTGAACACGGGATTGGGGACGTTCTTCCGCAGAATCTCGAGCGATTGCACCAGCGGCATGCCGGCCTTGAGCAGCGTCGCCAGTTCCTGGTTGAACACCAGGAACTCGTGCTGCTTGATCCGTCCGCCGCGCGAGCGCGTCAACATGCCCAGGCCACGACGCGCCGCCCGTAGATCGAGGACGTAGAGGCCCTTCTCTTCGAGGTCGCGCCGTAGCGCCGCCTCGCTGTCGGCCACGTACACGCCTTCGCTGACCTGGCCCGTGGCGGTCGAGAGCCGGCACCTGAACTCCATCGGTCAGGACACTCCGGCCAGCTGCAGGACCTGACGCACGTAGGCCCGGGTTTCGCGGAAGGGCGGCATGCCACCGAAGCGCTGCACCGCCCCGGCGCCGGCGTTGTAGGCAGCCACGGCCAGGGGCACGTCGAAGCGATCGAGGAGACGTCGGAGATGCCGGACGCCCCCGTCGATGTTGGCGGCCGGATCGAAGGGGTTGTCCACCTGCAGTTCGCGCGCCGTCGCGGGCATCAACTGCATCAGCCCCATGGCCCCCCGGCGGGAGCGGGCGCGCGCCTGGAAACGCGATTCGACGCTGATGACCGCGTGAATCAACCGGGGATCGACGCGGTGTCGTCGCGCCGAGGCCTCGATCATGCGCAGGTAGGGGCGGCTCCCGGGTCCGGCGACCTCGGCGATGCCCAGCGCGGGCAACGGCCCCGCGGCCGTCGTCGCCCCCGGCAGCGCCAGGTCATCGGGCTCCGGGTAGGGGATCTCATCGGGCGCCACGCTTCGCAAGAGGTCGGCTCGACACTCGACCGAGCCACCGCTGCGCAAGGCCAGGACGGCCGAGTCGCCGTCGATGCGGACGCTGCGCACCGACAAGGTCTGCCCACTGGTCAGCGTGACCAGCTCGGCTTTCGCGCACTCCGGCACGAGCAGCACGACGCCACTCAGCAGGAATGCAGCGAATGGACGGAGAAGCACGTCTGGCAGTGTAGCAGGGCCCCACGGCGGCGGCAGGCCCTGCCCTCGCCTTACGTCGGCTCGATGAAGGCGTGGAAGACGCGGATGCCGAGTTCTCGCGGATCGGCGGACCTGGCCGCCGGGGTCTGCGCCGGCACGAACGCCTGGTTGACCTCGATGGTGAGGTCGACGTTCTCGCCCGCCCCGAACTGCGCCAGCGTCACGGGGATGCGGCGAATCACCTCTTCGTTGGTCGCCAGGACGTAGCTATCCAGCACCTGGTCGCCGATGCGCACCGTCACCGTCTGGCCGGGGACGAGGTCGGGACGGCCGTCGAAGTGCAGAAAGAACGTGGCGGCACGGCGCGGGTTGCGCAGTGCCAGCGTGGCGACCTTCTTGGTCCACTGCCACTCCACCTGGGCGTTCTCAGCGGCGACCTCGGCATTGTGCCAGCCGTCCTTGAACTGGATGAAGACGTTATCGGAGGCCGGCAGCAGTTCCAGCGTCCCCGCCTTGTACGCGCTCTGCCCGTCGTCTTCCCCCCCGAGTGGCAACCGATCGCCGGTGTCGGGGTCGTACAAGCCGATTCGGATGGTGGCCTGACCCATGTAGGGATACTGCGGCACGAACATCGTCCGGGTGTACTCGACGCGTTGCCCGGGCTTCCACTCGTTGGTCGGGACCGCCGGGTAGTGGTCGTCGGTCCACATCAGCTGCGCGTCGGAGTCCAGGAAATGCACCAGCACGCGGTATTCCTTCTCGAACGCCGGCGCATTGGCCGCGACCACGAACCGGTAGGTCAGATCGATCGGACTGCCGAGTGGCGCCTTGGCGCGACTGGACGAGAAGGTCGCCGTCGCGACGGGCGGCCGGCTCTCTACCTTCTTCTTGCATCCGGTCACCGCCGAAAGGGCCATGACCACGACAACGCAGGCGGCTAAAGATTTCACGCCGGAGTACTCCTCGAATCGAATGAGATGGGGTCGCCTGACAGGCGTGATTGCAAACACCCAAGGGTAAACCGTTGCGGGTCCGGGAGCAACATGCTAAAGTCCGCTGGATTTCATGGGAGACGCCCTCGGACTCATCGAAACTCGCGGCCTCATCGGCGCCATCGAAGCAGCGGATGCGATGGTGAAGGCGGCCAACGTCCAGTTGATCGCCAAGGAATACATCGGGGCTGGCTACGTCACCGTCATGGCTCGCGGCGACGTCGGCGCGATCAAGGCAGCCACTGACGCCGGGGCGGCAGCCGCCCGCCGGGTCGGTGAATTGATGTCCGTGCACGTGATTCCTCGGCCGCACGCCGAAGTCGAACGCATTCTCCCCAAGCCTGCGGCGCCGGTTCCGACCGGCAAGTAGGCCTTCAGGCGCTGCCGGCGGCCGCCAGTGACGGCGGTGCCAGTCCGCCCTTGTCGCATGGCCGACGTTCCCGCTGCCAAGTTGCCGTCCGATCGCGATCTCGCCTCCATGGCCGAGGCGCGAACGCTCGCCCGTGCCGCCCGGGTGGCGCAGGCCCAACTCACCGAACTCCCGCAGGAACGTATCGACGCCATCGTCGACGCGATGGCGGCGGCCGTCCAATTGCAGGTCGAGCCGCTGGCGCGGATGGCCTGCGAGGAAACCGGCTTCGGCGTCTATGGCGACAAGGTGACCAAGAACCGGTTCGCCGCCGAACGCATCCACGAGTTCATCCGGCCGA
>JBKJQW010000082.1:0-79974 GCA_046593715.1 Luteitalea sp. | reverse complement strand
CTTGGCGAGGCCGGTTTCCCTCGTATTGCGCCGCCCGGCGTTTTTCAGCCACGCGGAGCGGAGCCACAGCAGCCGCGACGCCTGGTAGTCCGATTCCATCTGCGCGATCATCTCTTTGACGAGCTGGTGCTGGCCGATCTCCACGCCGAAGGCTTTGCGATCGCGCGCGTACGTCGCGCTGGCATCACGGCACGCGCGGATCAAGCCGGCCGCGCCGGCCGCCACCGTGAGCCGGCCCTGATCGAGCGCGAACATCGCGATCTTGAATCCTTCGCCGGGCCGTCCGACGAGATTCTCCGCGGGCACCTCGACGCCGTCCATTTTGAAGAACCCGGTATTGCCCGCGAGGATGCCCCACTTCTGCGTCAGCGTACCGCTCGAGAAGCCGGCGAACGCCCGCTCGACCATGAAGGCGCTCAGGCCTGAGGGATCCTTCTGCCGTTTCTTCTCCTGATCGGTCCACGCGATCACCAGGAAGGTATCGGCGACGTCGGCCAGCGAGATCCACATCTTCTCGCCCGACAACACGTAGCGGTCTCCCTGCTTCACTGCCACCGTCTGAATGCCGCGTGCGTCGCTGCCGGCGGCCGGCTCGGTCAATCCGAACGTGGCGATCTGTTCGCCCTGGGCCTGTGGCACGAGGTAGCGGCGCTTCTGCGCCTCCGTGCCCCACGAGAGCAGCGACAGGCTGTTCAGCCCCACGTGCACCGACAGGATCACGCGCAACGACGTATCGACGTACTCGAGTTCCTCACTGGCGATGCCGAGGCTGATGTAGTCCATGCCGGCGCCGCCATATTCGGTGGGCACGCACGCGCCGAGCAGGCCGAGGTCGGCCATCTGCGGCAGGATGCGCGGGTCGAAGCGGTGGGCGCGATCGAGTTCGGCGATGTGCGGGGCGACCTCGCGAGCGCCCCACTCACGCACCGTCTGCTCCAGCAAGCGATGCTCTTCAGTCAGATCGAGATCGAACATGTCGGCACAACCCAGGAAGCCGCGCCGCAGATCCGGCGCACGGGCCCGCAGATCACGGGAGCCGGGCCACGTCCCGGCAGCCGATGCTACAACAAACCGCCGGGCCCACGGCTCAGGGAGTGCCGAGGGCGGACGCGCCTCCGCCTAGGGCGTTGGCGCCTGTTTCTTGCGCAACAGCACTTCGCGCGTCTTGTTCAGCAGCAGAAAACTCTCGCTCACGCCGAGGCCGATGAACAGGCGTTCCATGTCGCGGTTGTGAAAGACCGTGCGCTTGCCGTGCGCGGCCGGTGAGGTGCGATAGTGCAGATGCTCGGCATCGGCAATCACGAAGCGGGTGTAGACCGGCGCGGGACTGGCCACGGTCGAGAAGAAACACAGCACGACGCCCCCGGGCTTGACCCAGGTGACGATCTGCTTGCTGAGCACCATGGCGGCCGGCTTGTCGAGGTAATCGAGCACGTCCCAGCAGAGCACCGCGTCAAGGCTCTCGGGTTCATGATGGAAACGCTGCGCGAGGAAATCAGGCATCGTCTCGACCCGCTGCTCCCGGGTGAGACGCCCGATGTCGGCGTAGAGGTCTTCGACGCGCAGCTTGCAGCCGAGCTGTTCACCGAGAAAGGCGACATTGCTGCCAACCACCGGACCCAGGTCGAGGACGACGGGCGCATCGCGGTGGGCCAGCGACGCCAGCAGTTTGCCGAGGACCTTGGTGACGACCGCCGGGCCCGCGTCGCGACCGCCGACGCCGGCGCCGTCACCGCGACGGGCCCAGCCGAACAGCCGCGCGGTCAGCGAGCGTTCAGGAGAGTCGGACACAGGCACCCGCGGCTGACCGGTGTCGCGACGAAGCGACCGGCGCTTCGTCGCGACATGCGATTAGGCCTTGACGCTGGCCGGAGTGGCCGGCGTGGTCGACGCGGCTGACGTCGAGGGCGTAGCCGCCTTGCCATCGCCCTTGACCACGGTCCCGCGGTTCATGTCGATGGCGCCACGGAAGTGCGCACCCTCGGCAATGGCCACCTTGGGCGACGTGATGTCGCCATCCACCGACCCGTTGTCGCGGATGTCCACTTTTTCCGACGCCGTGATGTTGCCGGTCACTTCGCCGAGCACGACCACGGTCTTGGCAAACACCTGCGCCTTGATCTTGGCGTTGGTGCCGATGGTCAGGACGTTGTTGTTGAGTTCGATTTTCCCTTCGACCTGGCCTTCGATCGTGAGGTCCTCGCTCCCGCTCAACTCGCCCTTGATGATGACCGACTTGCCGATGTTGCCCATGCTCATGGGTGCTCGTTCTCCAGCGCCCGGCGCAGGCCGGGCGGCTACCGCCGGAGCGGCCGCCACCGCCGCCGGTGGCGGAGCGGCAGGGGCCGACGGCGTAGTGGGCGGCGCGGTCACAGGTTGCCGCGGCGCGTCATCGCGTTTCCACATGTTGGCTTCTCCCGACTGGGTCCGCCGGGTGGCGACGACCCACGTCCGGCGGAGTATACGCAAGGGGACAGATCGTGTCTAGGCCGTTCAATTGCTGTGGTTTACGGCGAGCACCTGGTGATACGATCCGCAAGTGAAGGGCGTCCGCGCGCGAACCTATCTCGACCACAACGCCACCACGCCGGTCGACGCCGACGTGGTCGCTGCCGTGTCCGAGGCCATGCGCGACGAGTTCGGTAACGCGTCCAGCGTGCACCATTTCGGGCAACGTGCCAAGGCCAGACTTGATGAAGCCCGGCACGAGGTGGCCGCGCTGATCAGCGGTGCCGCGACCGAGGTCGTCTTCACCAGCGGCGGCACCGAGTCCGACAACCTCGCGATTCGGGGCGTGGCTGAAGCCCTCGAACCTCTCGGCCGCCGACACCTGGTGACCAGTGCGCTCGAGCACGAGGCCGTCCTGACGACAATGCGAGCGCTGGAGCGGCGCGGATGGCGTGTCACCCGCGTGGCCCCGGACCGCCATGGCGTGGTGCAGCCCGACGCGATCGAGGCGGCGCTGAGCGACGACACGGCCCTGCTCAGCCTGATGCACGCCAACAACGAGATCGGCACCCTGCAGCCGGTGGCCGCCTGCGCTGCCCTCGCCCACGCACGCGGCATCGTGGTGCACACCGACGCCGTGCAGACAGTCGGCAAGGTGCCCGTGGACGTGCGCGCGCTCGACGTCGATCTCCTCAGCCTCTCGGGACACAAGCTGTATGGCCCCAAGGGCGTGGGCGCGCTGTGGATTCGTCGCGGCACACGCCTGCTGCCGACATCGACCGGAGGCAAGCAGGAGCGGAGCCGCCGTGCCGGCACCGAGAACGTGCCGGGCATCGTCGGCCTCGGAGTCGCAGCGCGGCTGGCCTCGACGCGGCTGGCCGAGGACGGCGCGGCCCAGACGCGGCTGCGCGACAGGCTCGAGCGGGAGGTGCTGGCGCGCGTCCCCGGGACGCACGTCAACGGCGCGGACCAACTCCGAGTCCCCAATACGACCAGCATCGGGTTTGACGGCGTCGAGGCCGAATCGCTGCTGATCGCGCTCGATCTCGAGGGCTTTGCCGTGTCCACGGGGTCGGCATGCTCGTCGGGCACGCTCGAGCCGTCGCACGTGCTCAAGGCGATGGGCCTGCCGCTGCACGATACCCAGAACGCCCTGCGCATCAGCGTCGGCCGTCATTCCACCGAGGCCGAGGTGACGGCCCTGACCGAGGTGTTGCCGGCAATCGTGCAGCGGCTGCGCTCGCTCACCGACCGTCGCCCGGCGGGCGCGCTGCCGGGCCCGTCCCAGGATCGGGTCTGACCACCATGCGGATCGCAGTCGCGATGTCGGGCGGTGTCGATTCGTCGGTGGCCGCAGCGCTGCTGGCCGATCAGGGCCACGATGTGGTCGGCCTGTCGATGCAGCTGTACGACCAGCAGGAGGGCCAGGCCCAGTTCGGGACCTGCTGCACGATCGACGACCTGCACGACGCACGACGGGTCGCCGGACGACTCGGCATTCCGCATTACATCGTCAACTTCGAGTCGCACTTCCACGCCCAGGTCGTCACGCCCTTCGTCGAGGACTACGTCGCCGGGCGGACGCCGATTCCCTGCACACGCTGCAACAGCGAGGTCAAGTTCGCCACGCTGCTCGACCGCGTGACCGCACTGGACGCCGATCGCCTCGCCACCGGCCACTACATCCAGAGCCGCCAGGACGCCGCGGGTGCCTGGCACCTGTGGCGGGGCGCCGATCCGGGCAAGGATCAGTCCTACTTCCTGTTCTCGTTGACCCAGCGACAGCTGGCGCGGGCGATCTTTCCGATCGGCCACATGGATAAGCCGTCGGTACGCGCCTACGCATCCGCACGGCAGCTGCCGGTGGCGCACAAGCCGGACTCGCAGGAGATTTGCTTCGTGCCCGACGGGGACCAGGCCGCCTTCGTGGGGCGGGCCGCCGGCGATCGGGCGCCGCTGCCGGGCCGCATCGTCGATGCCGGGGGGCAGCCGATCGGCGCGCACGACGGCGTGCATCATTTCACGGTCGGCCAGCGCAAGGGGCTCCGCCTGTCGGTCGGCGTGCCGCTCTACGTGGTGGCCATCGACGCGCAGTCCAGAGACGTGGTGGTCGGCCCGCGCAGCGCGCTGCACGCGCACCAGTGCACCGTGCAGGATGTCAACTGGGTCTCGGGGCGCGTACCCGAGGCGCCGCTGCAGGTCTCGGTACAGATTCGCCACCGGCATCCCCCCGCCGCCGCGTCGGTGCTGGCGATCGGTGCTGGTGCCGCAGCGATCGAATTCGACGCGCCGCAATACGCCATCACCCCCGGCCAGGCCGCCGTGTTCTACGACGGCGACGAAGTGCTGGGGGGCGGCTGGATCGCGACCGCGGCCCGCTGAGCCCGCGATCGCCCCTGAACTGGGGAGGGGCCGCCAGCCGTCACGCCGCTGCGCACGCACACCCCGGACCGGCGGCGACCCGGCGGCGGTCCAGACGCTCAGGCCCGAACCGGGACCGCCACGGTGGCAGGCTCTCCCGCATGGTGGAACGCGGCGTCTCCGAGTTCGAGCCACCGCTCCGCATCCATGGCCGCCATGCAGCCGGTGCCAGCCGACGTGATGGCCTGGCGATAGACCTGGTCCTGCACGTCTCCTGCGGCGAAGACGCCAGCGACGTTGGTCCGCGTACCGCTCGTGACGAGGTACCCGCCCTCGTCCATGTCGAGGATGCCCTTGAACAGTGACGTGTTGGGTATGTGGCCAATGGCGATGAACACGCCGTCGACGGCCAGCACTTCGACCTCGCCAGTCTGCAGGTTGGACACGCGAGCGCTGTTCACGTTGCCATGCTCGTCGGCCAGGATCTCGTCGATGGCCGTATTCCAGCGGAAGGCGATCTTCGGGTTGGCCAGCGCCTTGTCCTGCATGATCTTGGAGGCCCGCAGCGTGTCGCGTCGGTGGATGACGGTGACCTGCGACGCCAGCTTGGACAGATACAGCGCCTCTTCGAGCGCTGTGTCGCCGCCGCCCACGATGGCCACCGGCCGGTTCCGAAAGAAGAAGCCGTCACAGGTGGCGCACGTGCTCACGCCGCGGCCCATCAACTTCATCTCCGACGGCAGGCCGAGCAGCTTGGCCGAGGCGCCGGTCGAGACGACCACGGTGCGGGCGCGAATCTCATGGCCACTGTCCAGGGTCAGCACGAACGGCCGTGACGAGAAGTCCACGCGCTCGACGAGCCCGCTGAGAAACGCCGTGCCAAAGTGCTCCGCCTGGGCACGCATGTCGGCCATCAACTGCGGCCCCATGACTCCGTCGCGGTGCCCCGGCCAGTTCTCGACCATCGTCGTGATGGTCAGTTGCCCGCCTGGCTGCAACCCCTCGATGACGAGGGGATGCAGGCTGGCCCGCGCCGTGTACAGCGCCGCGGTCAGACCGGCCGGTCCGGACCCGATAATCACTACGTCGTGCAACTCGCTACTCATGATCGACACCTTGTTCCCGACACTGAACATGCGGAATGCGTGATGGAACGCGCCGAGACGGAATCTCGACGTGCATCATCCGACATTCCGCATGACACGCAGCTCACGTGCGGGCCGCGCTCTTACATGTGACGTTCGAGCAGCCGCTTCAGCGCATCCTTGGATTGGACGCCCACCGTCTGATCGACCAGTTGCCCGCCCTTGAAGACCAGCAGCGCCGGAATCGAGCGGACGCCGAAGTTGCCCGGCACGGTCGGATTCGCGTCGACGTCGAGCTTGCCGATGACCGCCTTGCCATCGAGTTCGTCAGCCAGCGCCTCGATGGTCGGGGCGAGCATGCGGCAGGGCCCACACCACTCCGCCCAGAAGTCCACGAGCACCGGTTGTTCCGTATTGCCAATCACCTCTGCAAAGTTGCCGTCGGTGAGGGTGTGCACCTTCTCGGAAGCCATCTGTTGTCCTCTCGCTCGTCGTCTCTACGCCGACACGCCTGGGCGTGCCGGCAGGTGCGTCCGCGCCCGCTGGTAGGCGCTCACGTAGGCGCGCGCCGACGCATTCCAGGAATAGTCCAGGGCCATACCCGTGCGCTGCAGCTGCCGCCAGCGCTCGGGCTCGTTCTGAAAGACGTGCAACGCCCAGCGCAGCGTCCCGAGCAGGGCCTCGCCACTGGGGTCATAGAACTTGAACCCGTTGCCAGCGCCCGTCGCCGGGTCGTAGTTCTGCACCGTGTCGTCAAGTCCGCCCGTCGCACGCACTACTGGCAGTGTGCCATATCTCAGGCTGTACATCTGGTTGAGCCCGCACGGCTCGAAACGCGACGGCATCATGAACAGGTCGGCGCCAGCCTCGATCACGTGCGAGAGCGGCTCATCGAAGCCGATCCGCACGCCAACGCGGTCTGGAAAGCGGCGCGCCAGCGAACGCCACATCTCCTCGTACCTGGGCTCGCCGGTGCCGAGGATGACAAACGTGGCTCCGAGATGCGGCAACTGCTCGGACACGGCCGCGATGAGGTCCAGCCCCTTCTGGTCGACCATGCGCGAGATCATCGCCACCACCGGCCGACGGTCCAGGTCATCGCCGGCGGCAAGGCCGTACGTGTCGAGCAGGACGCGCTTGGCGTCAACCTTGCCGGCCAGGTCCTCGGCCTGGTACGGCGTCGGCAGATAGCGGTCCTCCGCAGGATTCCAGACATCGGCGTCGATCCCGTTGAGGATGCCGGTCAGCTGAGCCGCCCGATGTCGCAGGATGCCCTCGAAGCCGAACGCGAACTCCGGAGTCATCAACTCGTCGGCGTAGCGGGGACTGACGGTCGTCACCAGGTCGGAAAACATGATGCCGGCCTTGAGCAGACTGGCCTGCAGCCAGAACTCCAGCCCATCGGTGGTGAAGACGTCCCAGCCCAGGCCGAGCTGCGGCAGCCACTCGGACGAGTAGTTGCCCTGGTAGGCGATGTTGTGGATCGTGAAGATCGAGGCCGCCCCACCCAGGATCGGATCGGCTGCGTAGCGAGTCTTCAGGTAGACCGGCGCCAGCCCGCCCTGCCAGTCGTGCGCATGCACGACATCGACCGGCACGCCTTCGAGCCGCGCGAACTCCAACGCCGCCAGGCACAGGAAGCCGAAACGCCGCGGATTGTCGCTGTAGTCGTCACTGCCGAGCCCGTATAACGCGTCGCGGTCGAAGAAGGCCGGATGGTCCACCAGGGCCACACGCACACCCGGGCTGGTCTGCTGCACGAAGACGTCGGCCTGGTAGAGGTGCCCACCCATCTCCACCGGACAGCTGACGGTCGGCTCGCCGGCGATCGTGATGCCACGGTACCGCGGCATCACGACCGTGACGTCGTGCCCAAGCGCGCCGAGCGCCTTGGGCAAGGCCGCCGCGACGTCGGCAAGGCCACCGGTCTTGGCATACGGCACCGCTTCGCTGGCCACCATCAGGATGCGGAGCGGATGGCCTGATGCGGGGGGCTGGGGTGCGGTCGAGCGCTGGGGCGAAATCGCGGGCGCATCGACGTCCGGAGTCCCCCCCGCTCTGGCAGGCGCCAGCCCCGGCTCGGCAGCAGGGAGGCGCTCCACGGCTTCGGCAAGTGTTCGGGCCTTGCGTATCCGTGGCGTGGATCCTGGCTTGGCCACGGCGGCGCCGGGGTTGCCCGCGGGCGTGGCCGGTGCGCCCCTGCGAGGGCCCGACGGCCTCGCGGCAGGCCCCGCCTTCCTCCCTGTGGCTGTCCGGGGCCGACCCTCCGACGCGGACGGGGCGACCTGGACCGCCTTGCGCGGGCGGCGCACCGCACCCGCTGGTGCGGGCGGCTCGGCGAGTTCGGGCACCGGTGCGTCGGCAGGATCGCGTGCCGGTTGCGCGGGGGCGTCCGTGACCGCGGTGGTCCGGGGCGTGAGAGGTGTCGGGTCGGAGGCGGAGGGCTTGCGGGAACGGGGTGTTTTGGCCATGGAACTGGGGGCGCTGCGGAGGACCTGCGGGCAGGACGCCACACGCAGTGTAGCGCACCGCCCAGCTCGATCCAGCCCCGGTCCGGGCTCAGTCCTGCTGTTCAGGCGCGTGCGTGGCGAGCACGCCCGGCGCCTTGGCCGCAATCCAGTTCAGCAGGTGTCTGGTTTCCCAGAATCGTGCCGGATTGCTCTTCGCGCCGAGCACCACGACCGCGACCTGGTCGCCCTGCGGCAGTCGCAGCAGCGTGGCCAGGCAGTACCCGGACTTCGAGATGAAGCCGGTCTTGCCGCCACGGACGTCCACATCGCTGCCGACCAGATGGTTGGTGTTGTGCAGGGTGACCGTGCGCGACGACGACGCGAACTGGTAGTCCTTGGTGCGCATGATCGACGCGATCCGCTCGTCGCCGGTGGCAAACGAGATGAGGCGTGCCATGTCGAAGGCCGACGACATGTTGTCGGCGTACAGGCCGGACGGATCGTAGTAGCGCGTGCGCGTCAGGCCGAGCTCGGCCGCTTTCTGGTTCATGCGCTCGATGAAGCCGATCGGGCCGTACAGCGAGGCGCGCGCGAGGGTGCGGGCAGCGACATTGTCCGAGCCAATGAGCAACAGGTGCAGCAGTTGCTGCACGCTGACGCGATCGTTGGGGCGCAGATAGGTGGTGGACGCACCGCGCAGGTCGTCGGGGTGCACCGTAACTTCCCGGGTGAAGTCGACTTCGTTTTCGAGGAATGCCACGGCGGTCATCACCTTGGTGATGCTGGCGATGGACCGCGGCGTCTGGGCATTGCTCTCGTACAGCACCTGATGGGTGACCGGGTTGTAGATGATCGCCGCGGTGGCCCGCACATCGGGCACGAGCTGACCGTCGGCGCCTGCTTTGAACTGGGGCGTCTGGATCTCGACCAGCTGCCGTGCATACGCGGCCTGCCGGGCCCGCGCCAGGGCCAGGCGACGCTGACGGGCGTTGGCGGCCGAGTACCGGGTCGTGGCGCGGGTGCGGGATGCTGTGGCGCGCGTCGCCGCACGCGAACGCGGGGCGCTGCTCGCTGCCGTCGCCCGCTTCGCGCTGCCGGTGGCACGGCGTGGCGCTGCGTCGGCAAGGGCGGGCGCACCCACAAGGGCGAACGACAGGCCCGCGAGCACAAAAGCACGCAACGAACGAAATCCGACGCACTGGAGCATTTAGGGGGTCCTTGGTGAAGCAGGTGCCTCTGTCTGGGATATCGTCAGTCTAGCAGATTGTCTTTACAAGACGCCATCGCGCAAGCACTTGCGTGTCGTTCTAGCCAGATGCGTGCCGCCCCTCCGGGCACCCTCCACCCGCCCCGTCCGCCCGGCCGCTCGGGCCAGAGCCAGCGGGGCCGACTCAGGGCTGCGTCAGTGCCACCGCCAGCAGGATGGCCTGCCGCACGCCGTCCACGCCACCTGCCGGATCGAACGATTCCTCCAATGAATGCGCGCCTGCGCCACGACCACCTCCGCCGATGGTGATGGCCGGCACACCCCGGGCCATGGCCACATTGGCGTCGGTTGACGAGGCTTCCAGGACGACCGGCAGTCGCAACGCCGTGAGCACAGAGGCGGCCGCCCGCACAATCGCAGACGTGTCGGAGGTCCGGCCGGCCGGCCGGTCCCCCACCACCTCGAGGTCGACGGTGACCGAGGCGGCGTGCCGCCAGCGGTGGTTCTCGGCGCCGACGGCGGACGCCACGGCCGCGCGAAACCGGGCGTCGAGGTCGGTCAGCGCGTGCGCGTCCTCAGATCGCAGGTCCACTTCCATCCACGCGTGGTACGGAATGGAGTTGACCGAGGTGCCGCCACCGACCCGACCGACGTTGAACGTCGTCCGCGGCGAGGCGGGCACCTCGAAGGCCGCAATGGCGGCGATGGCCCGTCCCATGGCATGCAGAGGATTGGGCAGGCCAAAGGCGCTATAGCTGTGCCCGCCCGGCCCCTTGAAGGTGGCGCGGTACCGCTTGCTCCCGACGCCGCCGTTGGTGATCTCGAGACCGCTGCCGTCGATGGACACGAACCGATCGATGGCCCGCAGCCCCTGCGGCCCGAACAGGTGCTTGACGCCCCGCAGGTCGCCGAGCCCCTCCTCCCCGACCGTGCCGACAAAGGTGATAGGGCCAGGCGTGGCGATTTTCGCCTCCTGCAGCGCCCGCACGACCCCGAGCAGCACGGCCAGGCCGCGACAATCGTCGGTGATTCCCGGTCCGAACAAGCGGCCACCGCGTCGACTGACCCGCACGGGCGTGCCTTCGGGAAAGACCGTGTCCAGATGCGCGCTGAACACCAGGTGCGGCCCGTTGCTGCTGCCAGCCCGCTCGCCGATGACGTTACCGACGGCGTCGATGCGCACCTTGCTGAGTCCGAGCGCCTGGAACGCCTGCCGGTACACCTTGGCGCGGGCACCTTCGTTGAAGGGCGGTGCCGGCACCTGGCAGAGAGCGATCTGCCGCTCGAGGACCCACGACTCGAGCGCTGGTGCCTTGGCCAGCGCCGCGGCGATGTCGGGCCGCCCGAGGAGCCGTGCTCCGAGCTCGCTGGCGGCCTCCTGACCCCGAGCGACGCCGCCGACGAGGCAGAGGCTGCACATGACGAGGATGCGGAGAAGGCGTCGTCCGGCCGTCACTCTGTACGTCATCGTCTCGAAAGAATAGCAAGAGGTATCAACCACTGTGCACTAGTCCAACTTTCTGCACACGGCGTCCGGATTTGTGGAGCTTATCGACGCCACCGCTCCAGTTGCCCTGAGCTGAAGGTCGTCTCGCCGACATACGGGAGTGGCACGCCGTCTCTAAATGCCCAGAAAGAAGAGACCGTTGGGTCATGTTCGGACACGGGGACGCCTTGGCACTCGACGTGCATGGCATTGAGTGTCGCCTTCGGAGCCGCGCCCGGCGGTTGTTCCATCAGGAGTCAAGGCCATGAGCATCGTGAAGCTGTTGGGGTTTGGAACGCTGGGCTGCGGTTGTGTCGTCGGACACTATCGGGATGCCGGCACGATTCAGGTGGTGACCTATGTCGAGGAGAAGGCGACCACCTGCGCCGAACAAAGTCACCGGCGCAATCACGCCACCGTGTCGGGCCGCCGTCGCAGCAGCACTGTCGCGACCGCCGCACCACCGCCGACGCCCACCTGGCGCGCTGCCGCCCGCTGACGACAGCGCGTGGTACCCTCCGGGTCGCGCCATCGCGCTCCGGCTCCTCCCCCGCAGGGCGCCCTCCCGGTGCCTCGCCCAGTCCCTGGCATGGACCTGCGTCAACTCGAAATCATTCGCGCCATCGCCGAAACCGGCTCCTTCACAGCGGCCGGCGAGAAGTTGAACGTCTCTCAATCGGCGATCAGCCGGCAGGTGCTGCTGCTCGAGGAGGAACTCAACGAGGCGGTGTTCCTCCGCATCGGCCGACGCATCCGCATCACGCCGGCCGGCGAGGCGTTGCTCCAGTTGGGACATCGGGTTTTCCTGGACCTCAAGGACACGGTCGCGCGCATTACCGACACGCAGGCGTCACTCATCGGTCCCGTCCGCCTGGCCGGGGGCATGACCGTCAGCCTGTACGTCTTCCCCGCCCTGCTCCGGGACTTCCGCAAGCACCACCCCGATGCCGAGATCAAGATCACGGCCGGGTCCACCGACAAGTGCCTGGCGGGGCTACGCTCGGGCCTGGCCGACGTGGCGCTGCTGACGCTGCCGATCAGCGATCCCGACCTGGTCACGGTGCCGGCGCTGCAGGAGGAACTGCTCGTCGTGTCGTCGCCCAATCACCCCATTGCCCACCGCAGCAGCGTCACGCCGGCCGATCTGCGCGATCAGCCGTTCGTGCTCTTCGAGACCGGCTCCAACACGCGGCGGGTCGTCGACGAGTTCTTCCTGCGCAATCAGATCGCACCGCAAATCGTCACCGAAACCGAGAACGTCGAGATCATCAAGGCGCTCGTCCGAGCGGGGTTGGGCCTGTCGATCATCTCCTACCAGAGCGTCTCGCGGGAGGTGGCGTCGGGACAATTTTTCTGCGCCCGCATCACCGGCCAGACCCTGATTCGCGAAACCGGCTGGGTGTACGTGCGCGCCAACCGGGTGCCGCGTGCCGTGCAGGAAGTGCTGGCGTCCTTCGATCGCGTCAAGCCGCGGTTACGGGTCATCCCTCCGCCGGGGCGTGATCGGATTGGCCCGGACGTACACGCCTGACCGCGGCGGGCGCCGGGGCTCCCTCAGGGCTGCGCGCCGACGATGCTGATCTCTGGCGCCCGTCCGACCAGGCGCCGGGCCCAGGCGATGCCGGCCACAAGGCGGGATGGCCGGATGAAGGCGACGTAGCTGGCCAGCATCACCCACGGGAACGGCCCCAGGTCCATGGTCAGCCACATCCCGAGATGGAACGCGACGCCAAGGCCCAGCGCCAGTGCGCGAGCCCACGGCACCAGCACCATGAAGGGAAACGCCAGCTCCCAGAGCAGCACCAGGTGGGTCATGCCGGTCAGCAGCGTCGTGAAGTGGAGCCCTGGGAGCGTCGGGAGTCGCGAGAAGCCGTTGGTGGCCAGCACGTAGTACAGCGCGGAGCCGTCCTGCCACTCCGGGCTCCCCAGTTTCCAGAGCCCAGTCGCCAGGTAGACCAGCGCGATCTGCACGCAGATGACTCGCAGGGGGATGATCGAGGGGCAGCTGCGCAGCATCGCGGCGGAGCGGGCGCGCGCATCCAGCGACCAGACCCGCCCGGTGTCAGCCCAGATGAGACAGAACAACACCGAGCGCATCACCTGGAACGCTGCCGACAGCGGGAGCGGGTTCCATGACGCCTGCAGCGTGCTCGTCACAAACGCCACGACCACCGCCTCGCGGCTGCGCCAGCCGGCCAGCATCGCCAGGAATGCCACGACATTGGCCGCAAACACGGCGCGGCCGGCCAAGACACCCCAGCCACTGCTGATCGCCGCGGCCTTCCAGCCGCCGCCCGCCAGCGGGACCAGACCCGTCGGGTCCCAGAACTTGCCCACATCGGCCAGACCGAACAGGAAGCCGCACCCGATAGCTCCGTACAGGATGCGGAGGACCGCGTAGCTGTAATCGAGCGGCACCGCGGACGGTTGGGCCTGCCGGGTCATGGCTGGTCCTCACGCAGGATGTCGTAGAGGGTCCATCGCAGGTCGCCCTCCTGCTCGCGTGTGCCGACCGGCGCGCCCGACGTGGCCTCGACGACGTCTGACGTGCCCCCGGCGGGCTTGCCGCCCGCCATGGGCGCAGCGCCGAGGCCGGCGCGGGATCCCGGTCGCGGAATCGGCGCCGCGCCCAGCCAGATCTCGGTTCTCACCAACCGCCGGTCGCCTGCCAGCCGCGAGTGGTACCGGCGTGCGTAGTACCGCAACAACGGCTGAAGGTCATTCGGAAGGTCGGCGCGCGTCCGGATGACGCGCGTGTCGCGGATGTGTCGCAGCATGCGTTGCCGCGCATTCCTGATGGTCTTTTCCTCGAAGTACCTCCCCGCGGGCAGCCGCAGGCCGTCGGCCGACGCAGGGTAGATGGACTCACGCTCCATCTGCATCGATCGCCACAGGTCTTCGCTCTGCACGTAGTAACGGAGTTGCACGAAGTCGTTGCGCCGGGGAGGGCGCGAGAACATGTCCCACTGCTGGCGCAGGCCAACCGCCCGCAGGTACCGGCCGGTGACGCGCTCCACCGGTCGAAGCACCGGTCGCATGCCGGTGACCAGCGCGCGGCATGTACGTAATGCCACGGCCGGTGCCCCGACGGTGGCGACGATGGCGGCCGATGACTCCGCGTCCGCCTCGTCGGATCCATCCTGGCCTGGGGCGCAGGCTGGAGGCAGGGCGCCGATTGTGATCGCGAAGACGTGCCAGGCGGCAAACGCCAGCAGCATGCGCGCCCAGGGGGGCTTGGGTGTGGACTTGGGTGCCGCCGGCTGGGGACGGGGCGACAGCGGCTGGGCCGCGTCGTCGTGCGCGTGGGGATGGTCGCTGGGCATGACGGGGGGACGGCACAAACAGGAGAGGCCGGCCGCGCGTGGCGGCCGGCCCCTTGTCAGTCTACCGCGGTACAGCGGGTCAGGCCTTGCGGCGGCGCCCGGCGTAGGCGGCAGCCAGACCCAGGGCGAGCAGCGACATCGTCGCCGGCTCGGGCACGTCGCCGTCGGTGCCGTCGTCGGTCACGATGCCGTCGTCTGTGACAATCCGCCCGTCGCGCAACCCGAGGGAAATGACCTCGTCGTCACCGCCAGTCATGGGCCGCGTTTCGAACACGGTGAAGGCCGCATCATACGACGAGAAGCGGTTGTGCGTCGGGAAACCGTTGATCATGCCGTTGGTGATCCCGATGGCCACGCCCGCCGCCGTGGCGACAAAGCCGCTAGACCCACCGATGGGCAAGCCGCTGGCCACCGCGGTCGGCGGCAGGAAGTTATAGAACGTCGAGTCATCGGCGCCGGAATTGGCGTAGATGTCGCCCCCGGCGTTGAAGAAGGCGGTGAAGACGTCTCTGAGCGACTCGAGGATATCGGCATCCTCCGTGCTCAGATCGCAGCCACCGCAGTTAGTGTGGCTCGGAATCACCACGATTTCCTTGCCAACCAGCGCTGTGGTGAGAGCAGCCGCGCCCCCCGCGCCAGCGAAGTCAGCGATGTCACGCGTGGTGATAGCTCCAAAGCCTTCCAACGTCGTGACCCCGACCGAGCCGACAAACCCTTGAAACCCGCGCAGCAGCAAGATGTCGTAGCTCCCTGCGGCGATCTCGCTGGCTGTGCCCGCCCCTCGCAGATAATTCAGAATGACATTGTCGTAGCTGTTCTGGCCGCTGTGCAGCAACACGTCATGCCCGGTGAGATAAATCGAACCGGCCGCGGCCTCTCCCGCACATCCCATGGCCATTGCCACGACCAAGGGTCCCAAAATATGACGTTTCATATACGTACCTCCGACACCTGCTCGAGTTGAACTACCAAGTGCGTGTGTGCCGCGCGCGTGGAGAGGACGCGCGCCTCGCACGACTCGCTTTAAGAAGCGGTCACGTCTTTCGTCGCTTGCCTGACACCCTCTCAGATGCCCCGCCGTAGACAAGTCGAACAACCACGAGTCAACAACTACCTGTGCGTGTCGTGCACATTAGTCCCGTGGCCATGTTCGATGCAAGCACTACTTGTTAACGCCGCTTCGAGCGCGATTGAACAACATCCGCCGGAAACAGGCACGACTGAGCGAACTATAAATCTCATTTATGGCAACTCTTGAGCCCCCAGGGCCGGGCGCGCGCCGGGGATCGCGCGTCATAGACCTCCATCCAGGCATGCGCATATGCGCATCACATGTAGAATTCTCGCGATGGCTCTGTCCGTGGGATTGCTCGGGTTCGGCACCGTCGGCCAGTCGGTCGCTCGCCTGCTCGTGGAGCGAGGAGACGGGCTGTTGCGCCTGTCGCACATCTTCAATCGCCAGGTGGCCCGCAAGCGTGTCGACTGGGTGCCCCCAACCGTGGTCTGGACCGACCAGATCGAGGATGTCTTCAACGCCCGGCTCGATGTGGTCGTCGAGTTGGTCGGTGGTCTGGATCCCGCGCGGTCATGGCACGAGCGGGCCCTCGATGCCGGCATCCCTGTGGTCACCGCCAACAAGCAACTTGTCGCCATGCACGGCCAGGCCCTCCTGGATCGCGCTGCCGCGCGCGGCGTGGACCTGCTGTTCGAGGCGGCGGTCGGCGGTGGTATCCCGGTGGTCCGGGGGCTGCGCGAAGGGATTGCCGGCGACCAGCTGACCAGCGTCTCGGGCATCCTCAACGGGACCTGCAACTACATCCTGACGCGCATGGAGTCGGCAGGTCTGCCCTTCGCGGCAGCGCTGGCCGAGGCGCAGGCCCAGGGCTTCGCGGAAGCCGATCCCACCGACGACCTCGAAGGCTACGACGCCCGAGCCAAGCTCTGCATCCTGGCCCGCGTCGGCCTTGGGCTCGATGTCGCCCCTCACCAGGTGGCCTGCGAGAGCATCCGCAGCATCAGCGACGATGATTTCGTCTACGCCCGTCGCCTGCAGGCGACGATTCGTCAAGTCTCGCGGGTGACGGTCGTGGACGGCAGCGTGCAGGCGCGGGTGGGGCCCGCGCTGGTGCCCTTGACGTCGCCTCTGGCCCGCGTCATCGGCAGCCAGAACCTCATTGTCGCCGGCGGTACCTACGGCCGCGAGACCACGTTTGCCGGGTACGGCGCCGGCGGCTTCCCCACCGCAGTGGCGGTCGTCTCCGACCTGCTGGCCATCGCGCGGCGCGCCGGCGGCGCACCGGCAGCCTGGCCGTCCACCTCCGCGCCGTCCTCGGTGAGCCCCCTGCAGGTGGCGCCGTACTACCTGCGCCTGGTCGTGCGCGACCAGCCGGGGATCATCGCCAGTCTCGCGTCGATCTTCTCCAGCCACGCCATCAACATCGACGCGGTGCTTCAGGAGCCCGGCGGCACAAAGGATCACCTGCCGTTTGTGATCACGCTCGAGGCCTGCTCGACCACCTCGATGGCCACGGCGCTGGCCGAGATTGCCACGTTGCCGTTCCACGTGATGCCTCCGCTGTGTCTCCCGGTGCTGGGATGAGCGCCCGCGCGATTGCCACCGTGCAGGTACCGGCCTCCACGTCCAACCTCGGGCCGGGGTTCGACGCACTGGGGCTCGCCCTGGGGTTGTATCTGCACGTCGATGTGACCGCCATCACCGAGGACGGGGCCGGTGAACTCCGGTGCGCCTTTGCAGGCGCGCCACCGCCGGGTGAGAACCTGATCATCACCGGGTTCCGCGCCGTCTGCCACGCCTACGGAGCTGTCGGCGTGCCGTCACTCGACGTAACCGTCAGGTGTGACATCCCGCCCTGTGCGGGCCTGGGCAGCAGCGCCGCCGCGCTGGTGGCCGGGGGCCGACTCGCGGCACTGGTGGTCGCCGGCGTCAGCGAGGTTGACGTGATCGACGTGCTGACCGCCATCGAGGGCCACCCCGACAACGTCACCGCCGCGATGCTCGGTGGCCTGGTAGCCGGGTGCATCGACGCCCGTGGCCACGTCTGCGTCGTCGCCGCGCCGTGGCCCGATGCGGTGCGGCTGGTGTTTGCCACGCCGTCACTCTCGCTGCCGACGCGGACGGCACGAGCGGTGCTGCCGGCCCAGGTCTCTCGGCAGGACGCGATCCACAACGTCCAGCGCACGGCGCTGCTGCTGCAGGCGGTGGCCACCGGACGCCTCGACGTGCTGCGTGAGGCCTTCTCCGACAGGCTCCATCAACCGTACCGTCAGGCACTGGTTCCCGGCCTGGCCGAGATGCTGGCCCTCGATGCGCCCGGCATGCTCGGCGCCTTCCTCTCGGGTGCCGGCCCCTCGGTTGCGGTATGCGTCGCGGGCGATACCGCGCCGGTCATCGGCGCGGTACGCGAGATCTACGCCACCATCGACCCCGAGGTCACCATCCGTGTCCTGGCCGTCCACCAGCCCGCGATGGCCGCCCCGTTGGCCATCGTTCACGGGTAAGGATTCAAACACGTGTCCACGCTGCTCGGTCTGCAATGCCATGTGTGCCACACCGCCTTTCCTGCGGAAGCCACCTACGTCTGTGATCAGTGCTTCGGTCCGCTCGAGCCGGTGTACGACTACGACAAGGCCCGCGCCACGTTCACGCACGAGAACATCGCGGCGCGCCCCCGCAATCTCTGGCGGTATCGAGAACTGCTGCCGATCACCGGCGAACCCCTGACCGGGTTCGGCTCCGGCTTCACGCCGCTCGTCCCCGCGCCGCGACTGGCGGCACGCCTGGGACTCCGCGAGCTGTATGTGAAAGACGACGGCGTCAACCACCCGACGCTGTCCTACAAGGATCGCGTCGTATCGGTCGCGGCGACGCGCGCCGTCGAGCTGGGCTTCACCACCTTCGCCTGCGCGTCCACCGGCAACCTCGGCAACAGCGTCGCCGCCCACGCCTCACGGCTCGGACTGCGCTGCTTCGTCTTCATCCCCGACGACCTCGAACCGTACAAGGTGCTCGGCTCGGCCATCTATCGGCCGACCCTGCTGGCCGTGCGCGGCAACTATGACGACGTCAATCGGCTGTGCTCGCAGGTGGCCGACAAGCACGGCTGGGGGTTTGCCAACATCAACCTGCGCAGCTACTACGCCGAGGGCGCCAAGACGATGGGTTTCGAGATCGTCGAGCAGCTCGGGTGGCGCTTTCCCAAACACGTGATCTCGCCGGTCGCCGGCGGCACGCTGCTGCCGCGAATCTTCAGGGGATTTCGCGAACTGCATCAGCTCGGCATGGCCGAGGGCGACCTGCCGAAGATGTACGGCGCGCAGGCCGCCGGGTCGGCACCGGTGGTCCGCGCGCTGCACGAGGGTCTCGACTTTCCCGACCCGGTCAAACCCGACACGATCGCCAAGTCGATCGCGATCGGCAATCCGGCCGACGGATTCCAGGTCATCGAGGTGCTCAAGCAATCCGGCGGCTGGGGCGAGATGGTCACCGACGAGGAGATCCTCGATGGCATCACCCTGCTGGCCGAAACCGAGGGCATCTTCACCGAGCCGGCCGGTGGCACCACCGTCGCCGTCGCTCGCAAGCTGGTCGAGCAGGACCGCATCCCCCGCCATGAGTCCGTCGTGCTGTGCATCACCGGCAACGGCTACAAGACGGCCGACATCATGACCGCGCGGGTCGCACAGGCCATCCCCATCAGCCGATCGCTCGACGACGTCGACGCCTATCTGGCGGGCACCCTCGCCGCGGCCGGCGAGCCACGCCGATGAGTCGCTTCGAGCGCTCCAGGCTGATCGTGCAGAAGTACGGCGGCAGCTCCGTGGCCACCCCCGAGCACATCCGCAAGGTCGCCGACCGGATCATCGCCTGCCAGGCCGAGGCGCGGCACATGGTCGTCGCGGTGTCGGCCATGGGCAAGACGACCGATCAGCTGATCACGATGGCCGGCCAGGTGTCCAGCCGTCCGGGCGGGCGAGAAATGGACCAACTGCTGGCGTGCGGCGAGACGATCGCCGTCTCGTTGCTCAGCCTGGCGTTGCAGGACCGTGGCGTGCCGGCGGTGTCGTTGACCGCTTCGCAAGTCGGTATCCGTACCGACGGCTCCTTCAACCGCGCCCGCATCTCCAACGTGGACACGAGTCGTCTCGTCCACGAACTCGAGAGCGGCCGCGTGGTCATCGTGGCGGGCTTTCAGGGCGTGACCAGCGACCACGAGATCACGACGCTCGGCCGGGGCGGTGGCGACATCACCGGTGCGGCGCTTGCCGCAGCGCTGCAGGCACCGGTCTGTGAGATCTGCACAGACGTGGATGGCGTCTACACCGCCGATCCGAACGTCGTGGACACGGCCCGCCTGGTTCCCGAGATGAGCTACGAGGCCGCCATCGAGCTGGCCGCCAGCGGCGCCAAGGTGTTGCACCCGCGCGCCGCCGAAATCTGCATGCAGTACGACGTGCCGATACACGTGCGGTCGACGTTCCACCGCCGTCAGGGCACCTGGATTCGTGGAGGAGTGATGGAAGACGCAGCGGTGGTGGGCATCACGTCGGACAAGAAGATTGCCAAGGTCACGCTGCTGGACGTGCGCGACGAACCGGGACTGGCCGCCGCCATCTTCCGCGACCTCGCTCGCGAGGACGTCAACGTGCGGCTGATCATCCAGGCCGCCGCGACCCACGATCGCAACCGCATCACCTTTGTCACCGACAGCGACCAGATCGATCGGATCAAGGAACTCGAAGGCGCCTGGCGCAAGCGTCAGATCGTCGGGGAAGTGCTGGTGGACCTCGACGTGGCCAAGATCGCCATCGTTGGTTCGCGGATCGCGTCGACGCCCGGCCTTGCCGCGCGCATGTTCACGGCCCTGGCCAAGGTCAGCGTCAACATCGACTGCATCAGCACGTCAGAGATGAAAGTGAGCTGCGTGATCGGCCGCAGCGACCTGGATCAGGCCGTGCGGGCCGTGCATGCCGAGTTCTTCGGCACCAGGCGTGCGGCGAGTAGCGCCCCGAAGACCCCGGTGGCACGCAAGGCGAAGGCCCCCACGCCGGTCCGGCCTGCCGCGAAGAAGACGACGCCGGCGCGTCGCCGCGTCGTCAGGTAGCGCGCGAAGCGGGACGCCCCCGGGTCGCCGACCCTACTTGGACTTCTCGTCGTCTTTCGGCGTCTTCAGCGCGTAGCCTTTGCGGGCCCACACACTCACGCCCGGTCTGTCCACCTTGACTTCGATGGCGCGACGCTTGCGCGTCGGGTCGGGGTTGCTGGAGTAGTAGCCGAGGACGTAGTAGTCGCTCGTCTCGGCGTCGATCTTCTTCAGCGCCTTGGCAAAGTCATTCTGGTTGATCACCGCCGTGCCGCCAGTCTCCTCGGCGAGCACGCGCATGCTGTCCTGCGTCTTGCGGACGTGGTTGTTCCACTCGACCATGTCCACTTCGTCGTCCATCTCGGCGCCGCCGATGAGACCGCGCGGGTCCACGGTGTAGATCGTGGCGTTGGCGCGATTGGCGGCCCGCGTGAGGTCGGCCAGTTCGCGCGCGAGGTCGGCATCGGCAAATTGCTGGCCCTGCCTGTTGGTCACCGCCGCGGGGTCGCGGGGATCCATGCCCGTCTGGTTGTAGCCGTAGAGGGCATCGCGCTGCAGGCGGCCTTGCGGGAAGGGATCGAAGTCGTAGCCGTTACTCACGTAGATCAACGCCTTGCGACGGTTCTGCACTTTTTCGAGCTCGCGCATCAGGTCGAACGCCGTGCTGAACGCGACGTGGGCGCGATAGCGCAGTTCCTGGTTGCCCTGCGACCCGTTGGGCTGCTCGAGGATGTCCTTGGGCTTCAGGCCGCTGCCGCTGATCTTCTTGATCGACTCGTCGAGGCGCCGGCGATCGTAGGTCAGGTCCACCGAGATCGAAGAGGGGCCGGTCGACACGATGCCGAACATGTCGCCGTCGTGGATCAACTCGGTGGAAATCTTCTTGAACAGGTCACGAATGCGCGGCGTGTTCCGGAAGTCGAGGTGCAGGTCGTCGACAAACAGCAGGAAGATCCGACCGGCGGCGTCGTTGACCGGACGCGGCGGCGGCAGGACCATCCCTTCCTCGACCGGGGCCGGAGGCGGCGAGGCAAGGTTGAAGAATCGACCGCCGTGCACCAGGGTGAGCGAGGCGACGGTCTGCCGAACGCCATCCTCCACGACGACGAATTCGTCCTTCTTCAGGTCGGCGAGGAATTGTCCCGACGCGTCGCGCGGGATGACGTCAGTGCTGACCAGGCTGGTGACCGTGGTGAAATCGGGGGCCGCTGGATTTTGGGTACCAGCGGCCGGCGGCTGCGCCGGTGCCGATGAGGGCGCGGTAGGCGGCTGTTGTGCAGTGAGGGTCGTCACGCCGAGCAGGACCGCTGCGGCACGCAAACCGAGTCGGCTCAGACGTACAGGCATCATTCGATTATAGGAGGCGCGGCCGCGGGGGGCGACGTGGCTGCAGCACTGGCACTGTTGGACGCAGATGAGCTGGCCTGCCCGTTTCCGCCCCGCCGCCGCTTACGCTTGGCTGCGGCAGGCTTGTCGGCCGCTGACTCAGACGGTGGCGGGCGCCGTTCGGCCTTGGCCGGGGGGCGCGGTCGCCGTGCCTGCGGCTCGACTTGCGGGGGCAGGCGGCGTTGCTCGATCTCCTGCAGCAGTGCCGGCCAGTCGAAGGCGACCTCGGGATAGCGCTGCTCGAGGGCGAGTTGCGTGATCGGGTCCAGCGCCGCACGACCGAACTCGAGCGCCTGCGGACCCGCGCAGAAGTAGATGACTCGCAGCCGCGTCTCGCCGCGGCCATCCGCGGCGTGGTGCAGCAGATACAACGTGTCGAGGCCTCGCTTGTCCCGGGCCAGGCGGATCAGCGGCACTCTCGTTCCTCGCCGCTACTTCCGCTTCGGCTTCGCGGCCGAGGCGCGGGCAGGTACCCGGCCAGCCGGCCCCTTGGCGGCTGGACGAGTGCTTTTGGACGGGCTGGTCGGATGGCCGCCCTTGGCAGGACGGGCCGCCGACTGGTCGGTACGCGCCGGCTTGGCGGCCGGTGTGGCCGGCCGAGAGGCCTTGCCGCCTCCAGCCGGGCGGCTCTTGGACGCGGGTGCCGCCGCGGCCTTGCCACCGTGATGCGTAGCCCCTGACGACTTCCCCGTCGCCTTCGCAGGCGGCCGCGCCGCAATACCGCGGGCGACAGGAGCGGGCTTGCCTCGGCCTGTCGCCTTGACCGGCGCCGCCGACGCATGAGGTTTAGCGGCAGGACGAGCGGTCTCGGAGGCCTTTCGCACCGGCGCGACCTTGGGCGGCGTGGCGCGGCCGCCCGCCTTGGTCGCGGGCGCGGCCACAGGTGGCCTGGTCCCGGTCTTGACCGGAACGGCTTTGGCCGGCGGGGCGCTGGGCTTCGCTGGATGAGCGGCGCCCTTCACCGGCGGTGCCGCCTTGGCAGCGCCCTTTGCTGCGGGCCGTGCCTCAATGGCCGACGCGCCGCCCTTGTTCTTGGCCGCGGCCGGGGGCACCGCTGCCGGCTTGGGGGCGGGCGCTGCCGGCTTTTGGGCGGGCGCTGCCAGCTTGGGAGCGGGCACTGCAGGCTTGGTTGACTTGGTGGGCTTTGGAGGCGACGCAGGCTTGGCCACCGATGGCGTCACGGCCGCCGGGGCTCCCGCGGGTGCGGCTGGCACTGGCGCGGTGACCTTCACGGGGACCGTCGCCGACGCAGCCGCCGGCGCCGCACCGACGCGGGGACCGGCATCCTCTGCCGCGCCAGACGTCGCTGCTGCCGAGGACTTGGCCGCCTTGGCCGCGGCCGCGGCCTTGAGTGCCGCAACCGCCGCCGCGGTAGACGTGGCCGACGGCACAAAGGGCACCGCGACGCCTGGGCGAGACGGCCCCGCCGCTGGTTTGCCCTTGCTCGCCTTTGCCTTGGGAGCCTTGGCCTTCAAGGGCGGGAGACGCAACGGCTCGGCCGCGGCGGCCGCGGCGGCTTCGGCGATCGCTCGCCGGCTGTCCACCGGGCTGTCGTCGCGCCTCGGATTCTGGATCGCCGACTCCACGGCCGCTTCGATGTCGCTGGCGCGACGGGTGCGTACCGGAATGTTCTCGACCAGCGGCTCCGAGGCTGGGACCACCCGCTCGAGACGGATCTGATCGCCCCCGAACGAGGCGTAGGACCAGATCTCGCCCGCGGCAATCGAGTGCTGCGCGCACAAGCGCCGCGCCGCATCGACGCACGCCACTGGCACGTACAACCGGAACTGGGCCCTGGCTTTCGCAAACAGGACCCACTGGTACATCGCCTCGAGATTGTTGACCGACTCGCCGGTTTCCACCTCGACGATAGCCACGGCCTTCCGCGGCTCGTCCAGAGACGAGAGGATCAGGTCGGGGTAGGCTTGCCCGGTGCCGGTCTTGACCGGCACCTTGCGCTCGTCCCCGAGGTTGACTTCGACCGCGAACCGCTCACCAAGAGCGACTTCCAACGCCCGGATGACCCGGTCGTGCTCGAATTGTTCGCGTACCGGACGAATGAGAATCGCCACACAGCCTCCGCGGCCCCTCGACGAGCGCCGGCCTGCCACACGCTGCCACGCGATGGCAAACGCGCAATGCTAGCATGGATGCGTAACCACTTGCCAGCGCGTCGCGCGCGGCGGCCCTATTCTGCCACAGCCAGTCCGTAATCCCTAACGCCCTGTTTTCAGGCTACTTAGCGCACCTGCCTCAACTGTGAACGAACGATTTCTCCGCGCCTGCCGGCGCCAGCCCGTCGATGCCACCCCCGTCTGGTTCATGCGCCAGGCGGGACGATATATGCCCGAATACCGAGCATTACGCCAGCAATATGGCATGCTGGAGCTCTGCCGTACGCCTGAACTTGCCGTCCGGGTGACCCTCCAGCCGGTTGAAGCCATGGAGGTGGACGCGGCCATCCTGTTCTCTGACCTCCTGCTTCCCCTGGCCCCCATGGGGCTGACCTTCGACTTCGTCAAGGGCGAGGGCCCGCAGTTTGACGACCCGATTCGCTCGGTCGCCGACATCGCGCGGTTGAGACCAATCAACCCAGCCGACGCGCTGAGCTACGTGTTCGACACGATCAGGCAGCTCAAGCCGATACTGGACGTGCCCCTCATCGGCTTTGTCGGGGCACCGTTCACGCTGGCCTCGTACTGCATCGAAGGCGGACCGTCAAAGGACTTCGCCCGCACCAAGGCCATGATGTACACCGAGCCCGAGGCCTGGCACACGCTCTGCGCGCGCCTGGCGGACATGGCCGGGACCTACCTGCGCGCGCAGATCGCGGCGGGCGTCGATGCCGTCCAGGTGTTCGACTCCTGGGTGGGACAGCTGAGTCCGGCCGACTACCGCGAGTTCGCACTCCCCCACACCCGCCGAGTGTTCGAGCAGATCGCCGATCTGGACACGCCCTCCATCCATTTCGGCGTCGGCACGGCCATGTTGCTCGAGGACATGGCCACGGCCGGCAGCAGCGTCGTCGGCGCCGACTGGCGGACGCCGCTGGACCGAGCCTGGCAGCTCATCGGCCCCGATCACGGCATCCAGGGCAATCTCGACCCGACCCTGCTCCTCGGGCCCTGGCACCGCGTCCGCGCGGCGGTGGAGGACATCGTGGCCCGGGCTGGCGGACGGCCTGGCCACATCTTCAATCTTGGCCACGGTGTGCTGCCCATGACGTCCCCGGAGACGATCCAGCGGGTCGCACGTCTCGTGCACGCCCTGACGGCCTCGCCCAGCCGATGAGCACGGCGCGGCCGCGCGTGCTCGTGCTCGGTGGCGGGATCGCCGGCCTTGCGGCCGCATGGGAGTGCCATCGGCGAGCGATTCCGTTCACCGTCCTTGAAGCCCAACCGCGGGCCGGCGGGGTCATCCGCACCGAGATCGCCGGCGAGTTCGTCCTCGACACAGGGCCCGATTCCTTCCTGGTCAACAAGCCGGGCGCCATCACCCTGTGCCGCGAACTGGGTATCGAGGGTCAGTTGATCGCGATGAAGCCACCGCGCGGCGCCTCGATCCTGAGGGGCGACACGCTGTACGCACTGCCCGACGGCGGCGCCTTCGGCATCGCCACCCGCCCTGGGCCGTTCCTCCGCTCGACCCTGTTGTCGCCGGCCGGAAAGCTGCGGGTGGCGGTGGAGCCCCTGGTGCCGCGACGCCGCTCCGGCGCCGATGAGAGCGCCGACGCGTTCTTCCGGCGCCGCTTTGGCGCGGAGGCCGCCGCCCGGATCGCGCAGCCGCTGTTTGGAGGAATCCATGCCGGCGACCTCAGCCGGCTGTCGGTCGACGCCGTCCTGCCGCAACTGGCTGCCGCCGAACGCCAGGGTCGCAGCGTGCTGCTGGCCCTCCGACGGCAGGCTCAGCACGCGATGCCGGGTGGCGCCTTCCGCAGCTTCGCGGGCGGCATGGCCACGCTGGTCGACGCCCTGACGGCGGCCCTGCCAGCGCACGCGCTGCGGCTCGGCGAGGCGGCGCACACCCTGCGTCGGCACGCGGGCACCTGGCAGGTGGGAACCTCGACGGGACAGGTCCTCACCGCCGACCTGCTCCTGCTGGCGGCGCCGGCCGGCGTGGTCGCCGGCTGGCTGCGCACGGTGGCGCCGGCCGCCGCCGAACTGGCAGCCGGCATCCGCTACGTCTCGACCGCAGGCGTCCTGGCGGTGTATCGCGACGAGCAAATCAGGCAGCCGCTGCGCGGCAGCGGCTACGTGTCGACGCCCGGCCTGTCCACGGATCGGCTCGTGGCTACCAGCTGGCTCAGCAACAAGTGGCAGGGCCGCGCCCCGGCCGGGTATGCCGTGCTGCGCGGATTTGTCGGCGGCGCCTTCGACCAGGACGCGCTGAGCCGGAGTGACGCTGCATTGATCGACGACGCGCATGCGAGTTGGTCACGGCGCTTCGAGATCGCCGGCCTCCCCACGCTGACCCGCGTGGTCCGCTGGCCGCTGACCAGCCCGCAACACGACGTAGGACATGCGGCGCGGGTGCAGCGCATCGAGGAGGCGCTCTCCGGATTGCCCCCGGCCGGCATCTCCGGCAGCGGCTTCCGGGCCGTTGGCATCCCCGACGTCGCCAGTGACGCACGGCGCGCGGTGGGCCTCCTGCTGGACCGCTGGCGCGCAGGCTAGAATTCTCCGCGATGAACCCCCCGCGCCTTCGCCTCGTTCCTGCTGCCCTTGCCTGCAGCGCACTCGTCTCCCTCGCCTGTGGGTCGCCGGCCCGCGACGCCGGCCCCAGCGCTCCGCACGCCGACGCCGCCGGTCCTGCCGCCGCGCGCACCGCGAGCGACATCGCGGCGCTGCCGGCCCTGACCCCCGAACTGCAGCAGTTGCTGACCAGGATTCGCGAGGCCGACAAGGGACAGCTGGCGATCTCGGAAGAGGACGGGCGCTTCCTCCGCCTGCTCGTCGTGACCACGCACGCCCAGAAGGCGCTCGAGATTGGCGGGGCCAGCGGTTACAGCGCCATCTGGCTCGGACTGGGCCTGCGTGAAACAGGCGGCACGCTGACCACCGTCGAGTACGACCCCACGCGGGCCAAGGAGCTCGCGGCCAATATCGCCGCCGCCGGGCTCGACGACGTCGTCCGGGTGGTGGCCGGTGATGCCTTCACGGCAGTGCCCGCCGAGCCGGGCACGTTCGACTTCGTCTTCATCGACGCCTGGAAAGCCGACTACCAGAAGTACTTCGACATGACGTTCCCACGCGTGCGCCGTGGCGGGCTCATCCTGGCGCACAACGTCATCAACAAGGGTGCGGACATGCAGGACTTCCTCCATACCGTCAACACCCGCCCTGACGTGTTGACCAGCATCGTCGCACCGAGCGGCGAGGGCGTGTCGGTCAGCGTCAAGCGCTGAGGTCACCATGGCCCTGATCCACCTGATTGGCGTGCCCCTGGATCTCGGTGGCGGGCGACGCGGCGTGGACATGGGACCGTCGGCCGTGCGCATCGCCGGCATCGCCGAGCGCCTGGCGGCGCTCGGTCATCACGTGCGCGACCGCGGCGACATCGTCTCCCCCACACCGGAGACCCGTGATGACGGCGATCCGACCAAGCGGTACGTCGATGACATCCGCGAGGTGTGCGAGGCGCTGTATGCGCAGGCGCTCGACGCACACCTTGCCGGCGCCCTGCCAGTGGTGATCGGAGGAGACCACAGTCTCGGCGCCGGCTCTGTCGCGGCGTCGGCGACCTTTGCCCAGAGACAGGGCGCACCGCTGGGCCTGATCTGGGTGGATGCGCACGCCGACATGAACACCCCGGCCACGACAGAGTCCGGCAACGTCCACGGCATGCCGCTGGCGGCACTGCTGGGCCAGGACCCACAGGAGCTCGCCCTCATCGGCGGGTATGCGCCCAAGGTCCTGCCGGCCCACACGGTGCTGGTGGGTCTGCGCAACCTCGACGAGCGCGAGAAGGACGCCGTACGGGCGTCGGGCGTGCACGTCTTCACGATGAAGGACATCGACCGGCGCGGCGCCGCGGCGGTCATCGAGCAAGCCATCGCGATTGCGGGACACGGCACCGCCGGCATTCACGTGTCCTTCGACCTGGACGTCTGCGACCCGACGATTGCCCCGGGCGTCGGTACGCCGGTGCGCGGCGGTCTCGACTACCGCGAGGCGCACATGGCCATGGAAATTCTTGCCGATGCGCGGCGGGTGATCGCCCTCGACCTGGTCGAAGTCAACCCGGTCCTCGACGTCCAGAACACCACGGCGACGCTGGCGGCGGAACTGGCGGCCAGCGCCCTCGGGTTGCAAATTCTGTGAACGACGTGTCCTGTGCGATGATTTTCGTTTGGCCTGCCCGTCGGCAGGCCCTCCCTAGGAGGGAACCTCGATGCGACGTGCGCTGATGATCCTGACCGTGGTAGCGGTCGCCACCGCTTCCCTCGCCCTGCCGACCAGCGCGCTTGCGCAAAAGGTGGTGTCCACCACACCGGGCAAGGGCGGCAGTCCCCACGAGACCGTCGAGTACAAGGTCGGTGACGCCACCGTCACGATCACGTACGGCCGTCCCTACATGAAGGGCCGCACGATCGACACCCTCGCCCCAGCAGGCAAGGTGTACCGCACGGGCGCCGACGAGGCGACCACCCTGAAGACCGACAAGGCCCTCCAGGTGGGCACGATTGCGGTGCCCGCCGGCACCTACACGCTGTACACGCTGCCGGGCGCGCCATGGCAGCTGATCGTCAACAAGCAGACCGGACAGTGGGGCACCCAGTACAGCGAAGGTCAGGACCTCGGTCGCACGCCGATGACAGCCGGTACGCTCCCGGCGGCTGCCGAGCAGCTGACGGTCGCCGTGGTCGGCGGCAACCTCGAACTGCACTGGGGCACGATGAAGCAGTCGGTCGCCATCAGCGCCAAGAAGTAGCCGCACCACACCCGTTGCCGGCGCTGCGCGCGTCGGTACGAGAGGCCCGTCGGCACCGCCGGCGGGCCTCTCGTGCTACCGGCGTGGCGTCGCAGTCCGCAGCAGGAACGCGATGACTTCGGCGACGGCCCGGTACAACTCGGGAGGGATGGCCGAGTCTGGAGGCAGGCGGGTCAGCAAGCCGACGAGCTCCGGACTCTGGTGGATCGGAATGCCATGCTCCCCTGCCAGGGCGATGATCCGCTCCGCGAGCTGGCCCTCGCCGGTCGCCACGATTTCGGGGGCGGCCATCTCCCCGGACGCGTAGCGCAGGGCCGCCGCCTGCCGGCGACGCCGCACGGGACCGCCCGTCATGCGCGGATATCCACGATCGAGTGCTGCGCCGGCAGATCCGGCAGCGCGTCCGGTTGGCACGCCCGCACGGGATCGACCACCACCCGCGACAGCACCCGGCCGAACCCGGCCCCCTCGAGCGAGGCGTCGAGATGGGCCAGACCCCCTTCGATGCGGTCCGCCGCGCCCGCATCCTCGACGAAGAACTCGGCGCGCACCTGCGACGCGATGACGCCGAGCCGGACGTGGATGCGTCCGAGACCGTCGAGGTCGAGGTCCAGCTGCACCTGGCGCCAGGGTGTCGTGTCCCCGTCCTCGCCAGGCTCGGCGCCGTCGCGTTGCAGACGCAGTCGCACACGCATCTCGGTGAGCTGGTGCTCCCCCTGCAGTGGAATGCGGAGATCGACGACGCCGTCACCAGCCAGGTGCGCCGCGCTGCGGGCCTGCTCGGCGAGCAGCGCCTGCTGAAGACGGGCGACGGCCTCGCGTGCGCCCTCCAGCTCCGGCCCCGCCTGTTCGAGCAGATGGGCGGCCACCGCCAGCCGCGATCGGAGATCCTTGGCCGCCAGCACACGCACCGACGTTCCGGCCCCGCGCACGATGTCGGCGAGGCGGCGCTCCAGCAGCAGCCCTCCGTCGCTGACGCGTTCCGCGATGGCGTGCGCCGCAGCCGTGACCGCGCGGGCGCCGTCCGGAGTCGTCGATGGAGCTGTCGGCACCCGCACGGGGGCCAGCCCCGCGAGCAGGGCGTCGGCCTGCGACGACGTGAGGACGCCGCTGGCGACCAGCGCAGGCATCCAACGTGAGAACGCCACTGCGGCCCCGCGGACGTCCGAGTCGCCGCGCGCCGCCAGCACGGCAGCGGCCATGCCATACGTCACCGCGGAGACCGGTGGTGCAGCGGCCTGTGGAGCGTCCACCCCGTCGTCTGGACTGGCGACGGCGTCGGCGCTGGACACCAGTCGCAGCGACGGGTGGCGTCCCCCTGCGACGACCTCGAGCTGGAGAGTCGTGCCGGGGGCGTACGGCAGCGCTCCGTCTGCGAGCACCTGGCGGCCTCCCAGCGACAGGAGGGTCCCGCCTTCGAGACCGGCCCCGACCACCGTCGCCAGCATCCGGCTGCCCGGCGTGAAGGCCTGATGCGCCGCCGCCACCTTGACGACACCCTCGGAGGGCAATAGAGGTGGGAGAAGGGTGATCTGCATGGCAGCGGCCTCCACCGCGGTCTCACTGCTTTGTTATCATCGGCTTCGAACCGCGACGACGCGAGCGCATGAACGCCACCCCATCTCCGAAGGTCCGCCCGCCCCGCGGACGCGGCGCCAAACGCCGCATCCATCTGCCTGCACTTCGCACCGACTGGTCGCAGTGCGACCCGGCCAATCTCGAGCATCCGTCGCTGTATATCAATCGCGAACTGAGCTGGCTCGAGTTCAATCAGCGCGTGCTCGACCAGGCGCTCGACCCGGCCCACCCGCTCCTCGAACGGGTCAAGTTCCTGGCCATCGTTGCCACCAACCTGAACGAGTTCTTCATGGTGCGGGTGGCCACCCTGCTCAAGAAGTATCGCGCAGGCATCGAGGATGTGAGCCCCGACGGGCTCAACACCGAGCAGCAGCTGGCGGCGACGCGGGCGCGCGCCACCGAGATGATGAGCGAGCTGCAACGCTGCTGGCGCGACCAGCTGCGGCCGGCGCTGGCCGCCGAGGGTGTGCACATCCTCGAGCCGGCCGAGTACACAACGGCGCTCACGACGCACCTGACGCACTACTTCCGTAACGAGATCCTGCCGATTCTCACGCCGCTGGCCTTCGATCCCGGTCATCCGTTCCCCTACATCTCCAATCTCAGCCGGAACTTCGCGGTGGTGGTTCGTCACAACGGTCGCACCAAGTTCGCGCGCGTCAAGATCCCAGCCACGCTGGACCGCTTCGTCCCCATTCCGTCCGACATGTCCCCGCATGCCGGGCTCAGTTTCGTTTTCCTGGAAGACATCGTCCGGGCCAATCTCGACCAGTTGTTTCCAGGCACCGAGCTGCAATCGGCGCACTTGTTCCGGATCATCCGGGACACCGACATGGTGATCCAGGAGGACGAGGCCGACGACCTGCTCGAGTCGGTCGACCGCAGCCTGAAGCAACTGCGGTATGGCGCGCTGTGCCTGCTCGAAGTCGAGGAGGTGATGCCGCGGCGGGTGCTGAACATCCTGGTCGAGAACTTCGAGATCGACGACGACGTCGTGGTCCGCACCAGCGAGCGGCTGGATTGGGACGACTGGCACCAGCTCACCAAACTGCACCTGCCGCATCTCAAGGACGCGCCGTTCTCGCCACGCACGATCTGGTCCGGGTACACCGAGATCTTCGATGACCTGCGCGAGGAAGACGTGCTGGTCCACCACCCGTTCGATTCGTTCTCGTCGGTGGAAGCCTTCCTGCGGGCGGCCATCGAGGATGCGCAGGTCATCGCCATCAAGATGACCCTGTATCGGATCGGCGCCAACTCGCCGCTGGTCGACATGCTGGTCACCGCCGCGGAACAGGGCAAACAGGTGGCCGTGCTGGTCGAATTGAAGGCACGTTTCGACGAGCGCAACAACATCGAGTGGGCCACCCGCATGGAGGCGGCCGGCATCCACGTGGTCTATGGGGTGGTCAGCCTGAAGACGCACGGCAAACTGTGCCTGATCATCCGCAAGGAGCCCGATGGGATCCGGCGGTACGCCCATGTCGGTACCGGCAACTACAACCGCGCGACCGCACAGGTCTACACCGATGTCGGCCTGTTCACGTCGGATGCCGCCATCGTCGACGACATCTCGGAAGTGTTCAACTACCTGACCGGGTACTCCAGCCGACGTTCATACGAACAGCTGCTGGTCGCGCCAGTGGCGCTGCGCAGCCAGTTCAAGGCGCTGATCGACCGGGAGTGCGAGCACCACCGTGCTGGCCGGCCGTCCCGCCTGGTCTTCAAGCTCAACGCCCTCGCCGACCCGGGGATGATCCGCAACCTGTACCGCGCCAGCCAGGCCGGCGTGCCCATCGATCTCATCGTCCGCGGGGTGTGCTGCCTGCGTCCGGGGATCCCGGGGATCTCCGACTCCATCACCGTGCGTTCGATCGTCGGCCGTTTCCTCGAACACTCCCGCATCTACTCGTTCGAGAACGGCGGTGACCCCGAGGCCTACATCGGCAGCGCCGACCTGATGGAACGCAATCTCGATCGCCGTGTCGAAGTGCTCTGTCCTGTCCATCAGACCGACCTGCGCGATCACCTGCGCGACGTCGTCCTCGGGACGCTGATGCTCGATACCGATCGGTGCCGACTCCTTCGCACCGACGGCTCGTACGACCGCGTGGAGCCGCAGGAAGGCACCGAACCGGTCAACGCGCAACAGGCCCTGCTGGACGTCTACTCGCTGCTGTCCTCCTCCGTGCTCTGATTGCCGTCATGGTCGACATGTATCGAGGTCCTGAAGCGGCACTGCAACCGGCCGTCTACAGCGTGCGTCCGACCACCCACACGCCTGCTCGTCTGCTCGCGCAGCACGGGTGGGCCGAGGCCATGGCGGTGTCATGGGGACCCGCCGACTACCGGACCACCTTCCGGGCCCTCTGGACCGATGCCGGCCTCTGCGTCCGCTGGGATGCACAGGACCAGGCACCGTGGTCGACGCGCACCGAGCGGGACGATTGCCTGTGGGAAACCGAGGTCGTCGAGGTGTTCCTGGACCCGACCTGCAGCGGGCAGGACTACGCCGAACTCGAGATCAGCCCGGCCAACGTGGTGTGCGACCTGCACATCGAACGCCTGTCGCCAGAGCGGCGCGTGCACCTTGCGTGGGACTTCGCCGGACTCCAGAGTGCGGTGCACCGGGATGGCGACGACTGGAGCGCCATCGCCTGGATGCCGTTTGCCGATTTCGCGTCGCTCTCACCGCGGGTCGCGACCTGCATGCCGGCGGTCGGCGGCGACGTCTGGCATTTCAATGTCTTCCGCATCAAGCGACCGGGCGGGCCGGCTCGGCCCGAAGAGGGGGCGATCTATGCGGCCTGGTCCGTGCCGGATGCGCCGACCTTCCATGCCCCGCTGGCATTCAGGCCGCTCGTTTTCGAACCGTACTCTGCCGCGGCGCACCGGTGACTGGCGTCCAGCAGCTCGAGAATGTACGTGCGGCGCTGGACGAGGCTGACGCACGCGCGACGGCGCTGGCCACGTCCTGTTTGCCCGCGCACTGGCAGCGGCGCGCGGCCGACGGCGGCTGGTCCCCGTCCGAATGCATGCAGCACATCGTCCTGTCGGTAGACGCGATGCTCGTGGGGCTGGACCAGGCCATCGCCGCAGGCCAGGCCGCCGGGACTCGCGGGACGGGCCCGTATCGCGCTGGCCTGCTGGGACGCGTGCTCCTGTGGAGCCTCGAACCGCCGTATCGGCGTTTGCGCACCCGCACCGGTCGTGCCTTCATCCCTGCCGAGCCGCAGGCTCCTGAAACAGATCTTGGTGCAATGATCGCAGCCCACGACGGCGCACGCGCCAGCCTGGACCGCGCGCGCGGCCTCGCCCTCGACCGCCTGAGCATCACCTCGCCATTCGATGCACGCGTCAGCTACAACCTCTACGCCGCGTTCGCGCTGCTTCCGATCCACGCCCGCCGGCATCTGTGGCAGGCCGGGCAGTCGCTGCTCAGCCATGCCGACGCGCCGACCGCGACGCCGTCGGCGGAATGAGGCGTTGCCGCGGACTGCCTTACACTACGGCGGCTGCACCCCGTCGAGTGCGGCCCGACCGACGTGAGCGCAGAGACCCCGCAAGACGACCTCCTGGCCATCATGGACGGCCTGGGCCAGATCGAGACACCCGGTCTCCTCGCCCCGGTGCCGGTGGGATACACGATCACCATCGTCGCGCCGAGCGCTGACCGGCCCGACACTCCTCACGGCGGACCCTTCCTGACTCGCGTGCTGCTGCGAGCCAGGGGGGCCGATTTATTTCATTGGTTTTCCGAGCACCGAGACGACCTGGTGTTGGTCTTGGACGATGGCAGGCGGGTGCCGCTCATCATCACCTCACCCGATGGCGATGCGATCGGACAGGGTATGCTGTCCTGAACAATAAATAAAAAAGCCGGGAGGCTGCCACGTGCACAGCGTCCCGGCTTGATCGTTGCTCGAGCCCTCACCGGCTCGAGCCGGCAGTCAGACCCCTGCGGGGCCGTCGGACGTCTTCGTCGCGTTGGACGCCGTCGTCGCCAGTTCGCCGGCCACTTCCTCGACCTTGGTCCGCACTTCCTGGACCTTGTCGCGGACCTGGTCCTTGATCTCCTGTGCGGAATCGCTGGCGCGTTCGAGGAGAGCGTCGCGCGAGGCGCCCATCGCTCGATTCTCGGCGTTGGTCACGGGCACGGTCAATCCGACCACGGCGCCGGCGGCCAGGGCCGCAACACCAATGGCCATGGGGTTGTCCTGCATCCAGCGGTCGAACTGCGTCGAGGTATCGCGACTCAGCTGGCCTGCACGCACGCGAGCCGAGCGGACGGTCCCGCTCACCTGATCGCTGACCTGGTGACTGATGGCACTGGCCTTCTCACTGACCTGGTGGCTCAGAGCGCTGGCCTTTTCGCTCACCTGCTGACCGAGTGCGCTGGCGGTCTCGCTGACCTGGCCGCCGATCTCGCTGGCCTTTTCGCTCGCCTGGCGTCGCATGTCGCGCGCCGCGGCGCTGAGTCGCTCGCCGGTCGAGGTGTCATACGCGTTGTCGTCGTAGCCGGCAAAGGCCGGGCTGCGATCGAACGCGTCGGACGCGGCCGAGCGACGGCTCCAGAGCATGTAACCGATGCTGGCCGCGGCGATCGTCGCCGGGACAGGATTGTCCCGGAGCATCTGCAACCAGCCAGCCTCGCCTCGAGAGTCATCGCGAACGTCGAGGGACGCGTAATCGCGCGTCCCGGTGGCATCATCATCCCATTCGTACATGTCGTTGCTGCTCCACGTCTGCCGGCTCGATGAGCGGCGCATCAAATACCACATCAGGCCCGCGCCGGCGCCCGCCAGGGCCAACGGCAGCGGATGCTCGCGCACCTGTTCCACAACGGGGCCGGCGGCCTCCTGAGCTCGTCGGGCGACCTGCGACGCCGTGTCGCTGGCCGTGCCCACCATCTGCTGCACTCGCCCGACCGTCGCCTCGCGCACGGTGTCGCGCGCCTGCTGCGCGAGGTGCTGTGGACTCAAGCGTGCCTGCAACTCGTTGATCGTCTGGCTCATGTCCTCCCGCGTCCGCTCGATCTGCTCGCGGATGCGATCGGGATCATCGCTGGCCACAGCCACGGCCCCGGTGCCGGCCGTGGCAGCGGCGCCCGGTACGACCCCGACATCGACGCGGTCGCCCGAGCCGCCCGGCCCGAGTCCCACCGTGCTGACGCTGCGCGGCACATCGACGTCGTCCAGTTCCGTCGCGCCCATCGCGGGCGTGACTGGCAGGTCCGGGGCGAGCGGCGATCCCGTTGGCAGGACTACCTGGTCTCGTTCTTCAGCCACTGTGCCGTCTCCTTGAGCGAATCAATTGTCTCGACGGGCGCCATGGGCATCCGCAGGGTACCGAGTCCACTGCGTACCAATGCGTAACCTGCGCCCCCCAGCAGCACCGCCGTCAGTCCGGCAGCGACCCAGGCGGCCACGCCCAGTTGGATCAGCAGCAGGATCACGGTCGCGGCAAAGGCGAGTAGCGCCGCATTGGCGACCAGCGCGCCCACACCGAGCATGGCGCCGCCGCGGCCAGCTTGCGTGGCCTTCTGCGACAGCTCGCTCTTGGCCAGCAGCACTTCCTGTCGAATGAGCAGCGACGTCTGCTGCGATAGATCGGCGAACAGGTCGCCGAGCGACCGCTCTGGGCGTGATGTCTCCATGAAGTCTCTCCCGTGCGCGATGTGCGTCAGCTCGTGATGCCCGGGCCGGCGTCAGTCGTGTGCCCCCCGGATTTTGCGAGGTCGTCTACACGGGCGAAGCTGCCTGGGCGCGCAAACCCCGTCTCGCCGGGCACGGCGTACGAGCGGTTCGCACCGCCGCTGTCGCCGAAGTCCGAGTCGTAGTGCCTCAGACCGCGCTGGCTCGCACCGGTCTCGCCCGAGCTCTTGAGGAATCGCGCCAGGGCCAGGCCCAGCACGAAGGCCCCACCGACAAAGGCTGCCGGGTTTCGCCGCGCGAAGCGCTCGGCATCGCGAACCATTTCCGCGGGGTCCTTGTCGCGCATGCGGTCGGCGAACTGCTGGATCTGGTCGACGGCCTTATCGGCGTAGGTCGCGAGGGTCTGGTTCTCGGAACGCAGATTCTCGCTGGCCGAGCGAATAGCCGAGGCCACTGAGCCGAGCCCTTCGGCGGCACGCGCCTTCTGTTCATTGACACGGCTGGACGCCTGTTGCTTCACCTGGTCGATCACGCCCGCCACGCTCGGCGCCTGCGATGCGACGTCCTGAAGCCCGCGGTCGCCTGTGGCCGTGGTGCCGAACCCGTCGCTGCCGAATCCGCTCGTGCCGCTGCCGAGGCCGCTGCCCAGGCCTGTCTCACCCGGAAGTTCCTTGTTCAGGTCGGGCAGGCTGCCGCCGCTGCTGCTGGTGCTGTCGAAACCGCTGCGGCCCGGAGTTGTCTTCTGTGTTGCCATCTGCTGCGTCTCCCTGGATGTACCGGCCAGGCACAAGACGGGCCCGGCACGTGTGTCTTGCCCTATTACAAAAGGAAGAACCGTGCCAACCAAGGAAGACAGCAGAGCGACCGCGAAAACACGTTCAGATCAGGGAATTCCCGGTCCTGTATGCCTGCAAACACGAGAATCGGCAGGTCTGAGACACGGGCTTGGGGCGGCGACCTGGTCGGGGGTGTGGAGTGGTCCGAGTCACGGCAGCCGTTGTAAATCGCAACAGCCTGCCGCTACTTGAACAGTCCGCGAATGCGGCGGGCAACCTCGCCGGTCCAGCCCTCGATCGTGCGCCCGACGCGTTGACGCAGGGTGCCGCGATGAATGGGGCACATCTGGTCGGGCGTCTGATCGGCGCGCTTGAGGTATTCGGTATAGACGGGACATCCGACCACCGGCCTCTTGTACGACACCCGACAGAGTGTTTCCTGGCGCAGCCCGGCTGGCCGTTCGAAGGTGCCAGGGGGCCGCACACGCGCCGCGCGCCGCATGAAGTCCGCCCAGATCGGCATGGCGTATCGCGAGCCGTAGGCGTCGCGACCGATGGTGGCCGGTTGATCGAAGCCAACCCACACGCCGACCACCATCGACGAGGAGAAGCCGACAAACCAGGCGTCCTTGAAGTCGTCGGTCGTACCCGTCTTGCCGCCGACCGGGAAGCGGACGCCCATGCGCCGGAGGTTCGAGGCCGTGCCTCGGTCCACCACGTCCTGGAGCATCGACACCATCTGGTACGCGACCTCGGGCGCGATGACGTTCTCGCGCACCACCGGATTGCTGAACGCCGCACTGCGGTCGGCGTCGAGGATGCGCAGGATGGCGCGGGGACGGACCGCGCGTCCGCCATTGGGAAACATCGCAAACGCCGTGGTCAGTTCGAGCGGGGTGACCAGGCCGGTACCGAGCGAGAGCGATGGCACGTTGGGCAGGTTCCGCAACCCGGCATCGCTGGCCACCTGCATCACGCGGCGCGTCCCGACTCGCTGCTGCAGCAGCGTGGCCGCGCGGTTGTTGGATTCGATGAGGGCGGCGCGAAGCGTCAGCGACGGCGGGGTCTTGCCGCTGGCATTCTCGGGCGCCCACTCGTCCGGCCCTTGTGGCGTGATCGCGTCCAACCCCTCCAGCAGGGTGACCGGAGAGAAGCCGTCCTCGAGCGCCGCGGCAAACAGCAGCGGTTTGAACGCGGACCCTGGCTGCCGGCGGCTGCGGGTCGCCCGATTGAACGGAAAGCGGGCCGGGTCACGGCCTCCGACCAGCGCCAGGACATCGCCGCTGGCCGGGTCCATCGCCACCAGCGCGGCCTGGAGTTCCGGCTTGCCGAAGCGCCCGAGTCCCTCGCGCACCACCCGGTCGGCCGCCTCCTGCAGTGTTCTGTCGATGGTCGTGTCCACGCGCCAGTCCGGCGGGTGGTCGCCGCCCAGCGTGTCGCGGAACGCTTGCCGCAGGTGGGCGCGCGCGTAGGCATCGGAGGCGGTGCTCGACGGCTGGTACGGCCGCACCCGCAGTCGAGCACTGCGCGCCGCGCGCTGCTCAGCCTCGGTGATGAAGCCGGCCTCGCGCATCCGGGCCAGGACGACGTGGCTGCGCTCGACGGCACCTGAGAAATTCGACCAGGGTGACAGCGTGGCCGGCGCCCTGGCCAGGCCGGCAATGAACGCGCTCTCGGCCAACGTCAGCGCCTGGGCCGGTTTGCCGAACACCCGCCTCGACATGGGCTCGACCCCGTAGACGCCCGCGCTCAGGTAAATGCGATTGAGATATAGCTCGAGGATCTCGGCCTTGCTCAGCTGCAGCTCGAGTTGCACCGAGATGACGGCTTCACGCGCCTTGCGGGTGTAGCTCTTGCGGTTGGACAGAAACAGCGTGCGCGCCAGTTGCTGGGTGATCGTGCTGGCCCCCTCGCTGCGCCCGGTCAGGGTGTTTCGATAAACCGCCCGAGCCAGGCCGACAGGATCGATCCCGGGATGCACGTAGAACCGGTGGTCTTCGACGGCGATGAACGCCTGCTGGAGGGCCGGCGCAATGGACGCCAGCGGGACGTCCTGGCGCTGCTCATCGAGCCTGAACCACCGCTGGCCATCGGCGGTGTGAAACCAGGTGTCGCCCACGCCCCTGGTGAGCTTGTGCACGGCCCACGTCTGCTTAGAGACCCACCCGGTGAACAGCAGGCCGCCCAGCAGGCCTGCCACGACCACCCAGCGGACGATGCGATCCTGACCTGCGAGCCATGCGCGCCCCCTCCGTATCACGCCTGTAGTGTCGCACCCTGGCGACGGAGCCATGGCCGCGTCGCTCGGTGTGCGCCGACTGCCGTATCTCACCGCAGCCGGGTCGCCAGGACGTTGGTGCCGGCGGCCCACGTCACCGCCCCGGCGTCGGCATACATCGCACGCTCGACCACGATCGGCGCCGGCGACGCGCCGACGCTCTCGATGTTCGCGCCGAAGCGCTTCCCCACCACGCTCGGGAAGGCGTCGCCGACACTCAGCCCGAAGCGGCTGTTGGCCAGCACAGGGAACGTCTGCGACCGCGCCGGTGACCCGTCCTCGAACAGCAGCGTGACCTTCACCGCGGCGGGCGTGTCCCCTGGATTGGCGATGAGGTAGCAGGTGACACGATTGGCCGGCGGACCACTGACCTCGCCGTCGGCCACGGCCCACGCCAGTCCCGTGGCCGTGGCGCCAGGAGAATTGTGAGCTTCGGTCCAGGTGCGGCTGTCGCCCGGCCACCACATGGAACGCTCCACGACCAGGGGCACCTCGTTGCCTGACTCCACCAGCATCGAGACTGCGGTGTTGGCCAGCGCCGGCGCCGCGTGGTCCACCCAGATCGTGAACCGCTGCAACGCACCGACGCGGTGTGACTGGCGCACCTGGGTGCCGTCGGGCATTAGGTAGGTGACGTTGACGTCGGCCTCCTGCATCGTCGGGTTGGCGATACGGAGAAACAGGTCGAAGAACGGACCGGTCGCGCCCTCGGCCAGGTACCAGCGTGGGGCCGGTTCCGTGACGCCGGCGCTTTCGTGTCCGGCCTGGAATGTGAGCCCGCCGGGCGTGAAGTACATCGCCCGCTCGACGATGATGCCGCTGGTGCCGTCGATGGTCTCGATGACGGCCGACACGGCGCTGGCTGCCAGATCCGGCGTCGTCGATTCGCCAAAGAGCTCGTGATCAACCCAGATGTTCGTGCGGCTGCGCGGTGCGAGGGTGTAGGTCTTCTCCAGCGGCGGACCGACCGGTCGGAGGTAGCGCACGCGCACCGGCACCGAGGCGGCCGATGGATTCTGCAGCAGGTAGAACAGGTCGAAGGCGCCGTGGGTGGTGCCTTCGGCCAGATACCAGCGCGGTGCGGGTCCGGCCACGCTGGTCTCGGCATGCGCGCCGTACGCGACGCCTCGCGCGACGTGCCATGAGACGGTACGGTCGACAACCACCGGCACGTCCGAGGTGATCACCGAGCCAAACGCATGCCCGGCGAGGTCGGCCACAGAGGCGGCCTCGACCGACCGCGCCGCCAGCGCCCGCACGGTCAGCGTTCGCTCGACCACGACGCCGTCGTCGCGGAGGAACTGGATAGCCACATGGGCGACGCGCGCGCCAGGGTTGGCCAGCACCAGGCGGGTGTCGAAAAAGGCGCTGGCCACGCCCTCGGCCAGGTAGCGCGTGAATGTCGCTGGCGCGGCGGCGTCAGCGCCGAAGGTGGCGGTCACGGTGTCGGCCGCGGCAACCGCGATCGTGCACGTCCCCTGGCCAGAGCAGCCGGCGCCGGTCCATCCGGTGAACCGACTGCCGGCCCTGTTCACGCCATGGCATGACCCGCACACGCGCACTTCGCCAGGCCGCATGGTCAGCCACAGCCGTTCGCGCACCACCGGCACCCCTGCGCCGTCAGTGAGCTGCCAGGACAGGGCACGGCGGGCCGGCACGAAGGCCGCCACGGAGCCGTCGGGAGCGATGGCCACACTGCCTGGCGGCGCGCCAGCGACCATCGGGTTGCGAGCCCGCGGATCGTGCAGCACCTGTCCGAGCACGCGGCGCCCGGCGCGCGGGTTGGCCGTTCCGCCAATGCCCCGCACCTGGTCGGCCTGGATGATCTGCAGGAAGGCGACGTCGTAGACGCGGCCCGGCGCGCCGATCGTCTGGGCTCCCCCACCGGCGACGCGCAGGTTGAACGGCTGCTGCCTGTCGGCATGGTCGCGCGTGGTCACATCGTGGCTGACGATGAGCGCGAGATCGTTGGACGTCAGATAGGCCTGCAACCGCTCGAGCGTGATGCCCTGCTCGGCCAGCAGGGTCTGTTCCTGCACGGGAAGCGGCGCCTCGAGACGGGCCGGTCGTGCGCGCGCCCGCACCTCGACCGGATCGAGCTCCCACAGCGGCCCCGCGTACGTGACCAGGACGTCGGGATTCCAGTAGGTCACGCTCTTGCTGATCCCGGTCGTCAGGCGCTGGTCGGCCACGAGCACCGCCCCGACCTGTGTGAGCAGGGTCAACCGGAAGTCGTAGCGCGACCCCGGATTGGCGAGCGTGCCGGTGTTCTGGTCGCGCCGCGTCTCCGGGGTGTGGACGGCAGCGAGACGGCCATCCGAGAGCGGCAACGGATTGCGATAGAGCCCGGAGTGATTGGCCGACGGAGTATCGCTGTACGAACTGGTGTCGCGGTGCGTGACGTAGGTGATCGCCATCTGGTCCGCGTTCACGCCCGGCGGCGCGTAGGTGCTGATGATCTGGCCGCTGGCGTGGGTCGAGAACTCCGGCGCGTCCACGCCGTAGTACGTGCCCGCCACGGCCGGAGACTCCTTGATCTGAATGAAGCCGGACATGGTGTGCGGGTTGACGCGCGGCGACCCCGAGTGGTGGTAGGTCAGGTTCGGGTCGTCGCTGACGCTGACGTCGAAGTAGCCGAGCCACTCGTGGCGTCCGACGTGGTGCAGCGTCTCCTCGCCACTGCCGTCCTCGCCGACCATCCACGGAAAGAAGTCGTTGAAGGTGTGGCCCACGACGTTGGTGCCGGCCAGCAGATCGGTGCGTGCATTGCGCGGCTCGGGGAAGACCTCCGCGCGTGAGGACAGGCGCTCGGCCGTGGCCGACTCCGACGCGTAGTTGAACGTGCCGTAGATGCCATACGACGTCGTGGCGCGTGAATCGGCATCGGCCTGCTGGTCGCGTTGCAGATGGTCCCAGCGCACATAGATGACGCGGCCGAAGCTGTCGACCTGTGGCGAAGACGACCCCGACGGCGAGTGCTGGACGAGAAAGAGATCGCCAGTGGCCGGATCCAGACTCCAGATCCCGCTCACCACCGGCGCCTCTTCGTACTCGTCCGGTTGCGGGTACAGGTGGGGCTGGCCGCCGCGGGGACGGTCGGAGGTGAACAGGATGCGATCGTCGGTCCCGTAGGTCGGGCTGACGTGGTTGTACAGCGTGGGCTGACTGGCCACCCTGCTGATGACGGGCGTCTCGCTGGGGCCGAGGCCGGCCACCTCAAAGGCCTGCCAGCGCCAGTCCTCCACCTGATAGCGCTGGTTCGTGCCCCCGACGACCATGCTGAACACGGCCTTGGTGCCGCTCCAGTGCACGCTGGGTTCTCGCACCGCGATCGCCGACGTCCCCTGAAAGCCGGTCGTCCCGTACCCGCCCGCCGCGGTCAGATTCTTGAGAGAACCGTCGGCGTCGCCACAGGCGGGCCCTGGGCGACAGCCGTCAGGCCCAGCGCCACGGCAACGAGCACTGCGAGGGACCACCGCTGCTGCACCTTGGGCATGTTCCGCTCCCCACGAACCACGTCATCGGATCACAGAAGTGTCATCCGCGCCGTCTGCACCCACTGGGGTGGTAAGGCGACAGCACAACGCGTACCTACCTCGCGGACGTTCAGTCGTGTGCGGAGAGCGCGCTTCCGTCGCGTGACTACCTGACGACTTCGTCAGCGCCGATGTCGACCCCTGCGCCGCTCGGCCGAGCCTGTCCCTTGAAATCGGTCGTGGCGAACTCGGTGAAGATGCCGCTGTCGATGACGGCGTCGGCAACGGCCGGCAGCAGTCGCAGATCGGCCGTGGTGGGCGCGACAAACATCGAGGGCGTAGCCAGCAGGTAGTTGCCCTCGACCAGCCCCGACGCCCCGTCACGGCTCCTGATCGCACCGTCCAGCAGGTTGCCGGCGATGTAGGTGCCGGTGGTGTCGCGGTGCGCGTACTCGATCGCCATGTCCGAGGTGCCCATCACCAACACGCTGTTGTGCACCACGACCGTGTCCGGTGAGTCCAGGATGGAGATGGCGGCGCCCCGGAATCCGGTGTTGGCTCTGCGCACGATCATGTTGTTGCGCACGATGCCACGCTCGCTCTGGTCTGGCGTCCGGTCTTCGAGTCCGAGCACGATCTCGCGCGCAGTATTGACAAACGTGTTGCGCTCGACGAGCGTGCCGCGACTGCCGCCCCAGGTGAAGATGGCCGGCCCGGCGATCCTGGTGGCCGTGGGCTTGGCGTCGATGAACCGATTGCCGCGGATGACCCACCGCTGCCCGTTGCTCACGTCGATGCCCACGGGAAAGTTGGTGCCGAGCGCCACGTACTGGAACAGGCAGTTCTCGACGAGCCCGCCGCGTGCACCGCGCGCCGGGTCCAGCGTGGCCGACAGGAACTGCCCGTCGTCGCGGATCGTCAGGCCGTTCAGGCGCGGATCCACCATCCCGCCTCGCAGCGCGATCGGATAGCCGAGCGCTGACCGGAGGGTGAGATGGGACAGCGTCAGCCGGGTCACGTCGGTGGCCACGATGATGCCGGGCTTGGGCTGTGTCGAAGTGGCCTTCGCCCCCACGAGGATGACGTCGGACGCCCGCCCCGTCGCACTCCTGAGCTCGACGTCTTGCAACCCTTTCGGCAGAACGAGCGGCTGTGTCAGGAGATAGGTGCCGTTGGCGATCAGAATTGTCGTCGCCGACCGCAGACCGGAGACGGCTTGCTGCAGCGCCGTCTCGGTGGAGACCTTCACCATCGTCATGGAGGTCCCGCCCGGCGGCGGCGGTGGTGGGGGTGGGGGCGGCGGCGGTGGTGGGGGCGGCGGGACTTCGAGAGTGCCACCAGGCGCGACGATCGACACTTCGTTCGAGACGCCGCTGCGGGTGCCCGTGGCGTCCACCGCGCGGACCACGAAAAAGTACCGTTGGCCCGGAATCAGCCCCGCAACGACCGACGTCGTGACCCCTGACCCGACCGGGAACGCGAGCGTGTATCTGCCTGTGGTCGTGCCCTGCTCAATCAGGTAGGACACGCTGGCGCTGCCGGTGGGCGGATCCCACGCCAGGCGGATGCTCTCGGCGGCGGCGGGCGTGGCTGTCGCGCACGCCAGCGCGGCCAGCACTCGAGGATGAAAGACCGTTGCAAAAGCAGACCTCGAGCGGCCCGCAAGACGCAGGAATAGAGCAAAGCTGTAATTTAGCACTGTGGCTTTTTGAATAAACAGGCCCAGAAGCAAGCCTGCACACCTAATAGCAAAATCCACGCCCAGCGCGAAATACCAGAAACGTTCGAGCGGAACTCTTCAGTGGCCTGCAGCCGCGAATTAAATCACATCAGTACATTTATGTAATTTTTACGTGCGTTCGCGGAGTGGATCAGCCCCGGCCCATGTACGGCATCCTGGTGGCCATCACGGTGATGAACGGAACGTTGACGTCCAGAGGCAGATTGGCCATGTACAGCACCGCATCCACCACATGCGCGATGTCGATCAGCGGCTCAGGCTCCAGTCCACCGCTCGGCTGCAGCACGCCTGAGGCGTAGCCGCGCGCCATGTCGGTGGCGGCATTGCCGATGTCGATTTGCCCGCAGGCGATGTCGAACGGGCGGCCATCGAGCGCAGTCGCGCGCGTCAGTCCAGTGACCCCATGCTTGGTGGCGGCATACGGCGCCGAGTGCGGACGAGGGACGTGCGCAGAGATCGAGCCGTTGTTGATGATCCGGCCTCCACGCGGCGACTGGCCCTTCATCAGGCGCAAGGCGGCTTGCGTGCACAGGAACACCCCGGTCAGATTGACGTCCACCACGGCCCGCCACTGCTCGAGGGTCAGGTCCTCCATCGGCACGCTCGGGGCGCTCACGCCGGCGTTGTTGAAAAGCACGTCGAGGCGTCCCCAGCTATCGGCGACCTGGCCAAAGACCTCTCGCACAGCGGTGGCGTCGGTGACGTCGGCCGGCAACAGCAGCGGCAGGCCCGTGCTGTCGGACGCCAGGGCCGCGGTGGAGGCCAGAGCCGCGGCGCGCCGCCCGATGAGGCCGACCCGATACCCGGCGCGAAGCAGGCCCACGGCCACAGCCTGCCCGATTCCACTGCCGGCGCCGGTCACCACGGCGATGCGTGCTGGTGCCATCACGGCGCGAACGGTAGCATGAGCTGGCGTTGGCACACAGGAGACTCTCCCCATGACCGTGCTTGTCACCGGCGGCGCCGGCTTTCTCGGCACCCGCCTCATCCGATCCTTGCTGGACACGACTGGCGCCGCAGCGCCCGCCCGGGTCATCTGCGTCGATCGCGCGCCCAGTCCGCTTGCCGACGCACGCGTCGAGTCGCGCGTGGGCAGCATTGCCGACGCCGCGTTCGTCCGCGACGCCGTCCCGCACGACGTTGAGGTCATCTGGCATCTGGCCGCGGTCCTCAGCGGGCAGTCCGAGGCCGAACCCGACCTTGCCGTGTCGGTGAACGTCGGCGGCACGCAGGCGTTGCTCGAGGCGTGCCGGGGCGCCGCCCACCCGCCACGCTTCGTGCTGGCCAGCACCGTCGCGGTGTTTGGAGGCCCACTCCCGGCCGAGGTGCCGGAGGACCTCGCGCTGCGTCCCGAGACCACCTACGGCACCACGAAGGCCATGGCCGAGCTGCTGGTGCTCGAGGCCTCACGGCGCGGTGTGGTGGACGCGGTCATCTGTCGCGTGCCCACCGTTGCGGTCCGCCCAGGCCTGCCCAACTCCGCCTTGTCGAGCTTTGTCAGCGGCATCGTCCGCGAACCGCTGGCTGGCATGAGCAGCCTTTGTCCCGTGTCTCTGGACACCCGACTCTGGGTGGCCTCCCCCGCCACCACGACCGCCAATCTGCTGCACGCGGGCCGTATCGGGACTGACGCGGTCGGCCGCGTGCGGACGGTCAACCTTCCGGGCATCTGCGTGACGCCGGCCGACATGCTGGCCAGCCTCGAGCGAGCCGCCGGCCCGGCCACGCGCGCGCTGGTCCAGGAGCACCTCGATGACCAGGTGGCTGCCGTGGTGGTGGGCTGGCCAGGCGCATTCGAGGTCTCGCGGGCGCTCCGCCTCGGCTTCGTCAATGACCGCGACGCCGATGCCCTGGTCTCGCAGTTTGTCGCTGAACGTGACGCGGCCGCGGCAGGTGCGCGTCCCTAGCGAACTGACCGGCCGGTCCACCGCCACGTTGGCCGGAGCCGGATCAGCGCCAGCGGATCTCGTCAGGTGAGAGCAAGGCCTGCGCCGAGCCTTCCGGGGTGTTCGCCAACACATCGAGGGCGGCCAGCGGGCCGAAGCGCAAGCCCGCTCGCTGCTCGATGGCGGTCAGCGGCACCTGATAGGTCTCGTAGGCGCCGAACACGGCCTCGCGGTGCGGCAGGAATCCGCGTTGTGAGAGGACGTACCCGGACACGCTCAGCGCGCCCGTCTGCTCGTGGACGAAGATGATGGCCTTCCAGAACTCCAGGGGTACGGCCACGCCCTCAAACGTCGGATCGTCATCACGCAGGACCGGTCCGGTCATCACCGAGATCTTCTGGTCGTCCTCCCGAGCGTTCTGCAGCGCGTAGTCCTCGAGCCCGAGCCAGATGCCGGCGTTGAACGGTTGCATCTGCGGCACCGCGTTGGCCAGGTGCATCGAGTCGGTGTTGCCCTGGTCGGCTTCCTCGCGCGTCTCGCCCCAGGCTGGATCCTCACGACGCGTCATGTGTCCGCGACTGAAGCGGGGCGGGTTGCCGTACATCGGCCCGGCCAGCTGCGTCGCTTCCGGCAGGCGCGGGTCGAAGCGCCAGTCGCGCCGGCGCAGGTGCGCCACGCTGCGAGCGCCGTCGATGTTGACCGCGCTGACGTAGCACAGCCGCCGACGCACGCTCATCACCACGGAGAAGTGCCGGTACGGCACCGCCGTGTGTGCACGCCCCTGCCACCGCACCTCGAGCACATCGTCGGCGTCCATGATCGCGGGCAGCGGCGCGGGGACGTGCGGCGCGCCCAGGAAATCGGCGCGGTAGCCGTCCCTGGTGTCGTACCCGGTGGCGGCCGGCATCAGCGGCCGGGGCTCCACGCCCGCGACCGGGGCGACTGGCAAAGCGGGCACGGTCACCATCGGCGTCGCGGCGGCCAGGGCATCCAGCACGTAACGGCCTCGCACCGCGTAGTTGGCGCGCTCGAGCGCACCCGCGAAGTGCACGCCCACCGCGCCGCCGGTCTCCAGGTCGATCACCACCGACCCCGAGCTGCCACCCAGCGTCGTCGCGTCGTGGGCGAAGGCCCATGCGCCGTGCGGCATCGATCCGATCTTGCCCGGTGAGAAGCGCTTGACGCCGTAGATGCCGCCAAACAGACGCCGAGCGATCGCGAGGCTGCCGACGCCGACCGGATCCTCGGCGGGAAAGCCCACCACCGCGATGTCACGGCCGACGTCGAGCGGCACGTCCACAAACGGGATGGGCGGCGGCAAGGACACGCCCTGGCCCGGCGACAGGCGCAGCAACGCGAGGTCCGGGGCCTGTGCGTCGGCCAGGTCGGCCAGGTACAACACCTGATCGACGCCGACCTCGAACTCCTCCGGCGTCCCGGCATTCACGTACTCTTCGCGCAGGTCGACGCAGGCCGACATCACCGCGTCGCCCAAGGTGCGGCGGAACACGAGGTGCGATTGTTCGCGGGCAATGAACTCGGCGGCCACGTGCGCATTGGTCACCACCAGGTTCTCGGCCACGATCCACGCCGTGCCTGCTTGCTGCAGCCGCGGGTGGCCGGACAGTTCGACGCGCCCGACGCTGGCCAGCCGAGACTCGTATCGCACGCGCGTCGCCTCGAGGCGGCGGCGCAACTCCGGCGACTCCGGGAGCTGGATGCGATTGTGCTGGACGAGCATGGACGGGCGGCCGTGCGCGAGCACCACGGCCTCGACGTGGACGCGCCCATCGGCTTCCGCGCGACTGGTTGGCGGCGCACTCCAGCCGGGGTGACCTTCGACAAACGCCTTGATCGAGGCGGTGCTCACACCCACCCGTGCGGCCGGCGCCGGGGCCACGTGGCGCTCGGCCATCGACAGCAGCTCGTGAGCGATGGCCGTGTCGGAGGTCAGCAGCGCTTCTGACCGCTCGCGCAGCGTCATGGCGGCTCCTGCCACGACGCTACGTGCGGGCTGCGCCTCGACGCCACCGTCGGGTGCGCCGCCAGCCGCAAGGTCGGTCTGCCTTCACCACCCTCGGCGACGGCCTCCACGACCGGGACCAGCCGCGGTGGGCTCGGCCGGCACACCTGTGTCATGTCGGGATCAACGACGAGGGCGAGGCGGGGGAACGGACACGCGATGCCGCGCGTGGCTGGCGAGTGGCAGGCTCAGCGCGGCGCGAGGGTCACGTCCACGTACAGGACGGTGTCGGCGGCGGCGCCGTAGGGCCCCTCGAGCACCGGTACACCGTCTGGCCCCATCACCAGCGAGCACCCGATGCAGTGGTGTCCCTGCCACGGGCCAGCGGTGATTGGCCCGACGCTGCTGACACCGGCCATCCACACCTGGTGGTCGCGGGCGACCACGCCGTAGCAGCGCTGCCACAGATCGCCGTAGGGCGTCGCGGTGTTGTCGTGATCGGGGGGGACCGCCCACGCGCACGGCGAGAGGATCAGCTCGGCGCCCATCAGGGCCAGGGTGCGGCTCACGACCTCGCCGGCGGCAAAGGCGTCGGCGCAGATCATCAGCCCGATGCGACCGAGCGGGGTGTCTACCACCCCGAGGCGGTCGCCGCGCGCGTAGAGGTCGTGGGCGATTGCCAACTCGTTCAGCTTGCGGTGATGCAGGATCACCCCGCCGTCTGGTGCGATGAGGACCGCCGCGTTGTAGACGCGTTCGCCGGCGCGCTCGACCAGCCCGGTGCACACATGCACCCCGGCCGCACGTGCGGCCTGGCAAAGCGCCCGGCACGTCGCGCCGTCCGGGATGGGCTCGGCCCGCGCGGAAGTCGTTGCCGCCATCCAGCCGAGCGGCAACGCTTCGGGCAGCAGGACGAGGTCGGCGCCAGCCGCAGCGACCTCAGCGATGCGCTGCAAGGCGCGCGCGAGCGTCGCGTCCGGGTCCGCCGGATCGACGCGAAGTTGCACGAGCGCCAGGCGCACCGCGGCGCGCACATGAGACATGCCCTAGCGTAGCGCGAGCCTGAAAGCCCTGTGGTATCCTTCCGGGTCGGTCCTGCCGCCGCGCCCGCGGCCATGGCCAGACCGACTGCGCTCGTCGCACGTCCCCATCGTCCAGAGGCCCAGGACGCGGCCCTTTCAAGGCTGAAACACGGGTTCGAATCCCGTTGGGGACACCAGCCTTCGCTCTGTATTCTGGCGAAGGCTGCCACGCCGAAGCCGCTGTCGCGGCGAAGGCGGGCAAACTCCCTCATCGAGCCCTCCGGCACGCGCAACGGATGCTTGACCGTCCAAGTGCTGCAGGTCGTGACGGCGCGCAGCCAGCCTTCGAGCTGGCCCCAACTCGCGCGAATCGGGGACGTCAGCATCCATGCGCGCGTTACGCCGTCCGTCTCGCGCCGCGACGCGCGCTGCCCTGTTCGTTCAGGGCCGTCTGCAGATCGTAGTCGGCCTGCAAGTGCAACCAGAACCGCGCCGGCATCTTGAATCGGCGCTCGAGCCGAATCGCGGTATCGGCCGTCACCGAACGCTTGCCCAACACCAGTTCGTTGATGCGGTTGCGGCTGATCCCCAGTTCGTCCGCCAAGACGCTCTGCTGCAGACCGAGCGGATCCACCTTCGGCGGCCGACTTCCGCGTGAGGCTACGGCGGACAGGCGCAGGAATTCCTCCAGCAGCATCTCGCCAGGATGGACGAGCGGGCCGAGCACAGCGAGATCACGCGGCAGGCTCGCCGGCTCACTGGTAGTCCTCGCACCGGACGTCGAAGGCATCGTGTCCCTCCCATCGGAAGGTGATCCGGTACTGATCGTCACCCGGATCGCGTGGCGATGATTGAGCTCAACACCGAGGGCGAGATCGACGCCCCCTACGCCGGCCTGTGACGCGACGTCGTTCCTGCCGGGACCGCGCCGACGAACTCATCGCGCCTATCTAGATCGCCCCTGGCCCCTTCGGAGGTGTGCCGACGCGGCGCACTTCACCCGGCCCAACGCCACCGATAGCGTGAAGCAGGTCAGGGATGACGGACTGCAGGTCGGCCATGCGGTTCGACGCGGCGCCGATGACCACCACGCCGAACGGGAGGTTGGCGAACTCTTGCTGGTGCTCGATGTTGCTGTCCATGGTGACGAAGACGTCGCACTCGCTGCTGGCGCGTTTCAGGAGCGCGCCGTTCTTCGTACCCGCCCATCCTAGGCCCTGGACGGTGAAGACCTCATGGCCGGTCAGCGACTTCGTCAGGTCGTGCAGCAGGTTCTCGTCAAGCAGGACGCGCACTGGTCAGTAACGTCTCTCGCGCAAACTCGAGGGCTTCGATGGCCTGGGTCCGTTGGACTGATGGAAACTGCCGCAGGAACTCGTCCAGAGTGTCCCCTGCCTCCAGGTAATCGAAGAGGGACTGGACCGGGACGCGGGTCCCGACGAACACGGGCGTGCCGCCCAGGATGTCGGGATCGGAGTGCACCAGTGGTGAACTTCGGGGCATGACCACGTCAGTATAGCGCCGGCAGCGCAGTCGACCGGGGCTCGCGTCAGGCGACGAGCCGCAGACCGTCGACGGCTCGCAGGAAGCCCTCGAATTGGTTCCAACTGACCCACTGGGGACACCAGCCTTCGCTCTGTATTCTGGCGAAGGCTGCCACGCCGACGCCGCCGCGCGGCGAAGGCGGGCAAACTTCCGCAGCGAGCCGTACGGCACGCCCAACGGACGCTTGACCGTCCACGTGCTGCAGGTCGTGATGGCGCGCCCAACCGGTCCAATAATGGCCGGCTTGCGCCGTAACCCGTCGACGCGCACAGCCAGCCTTCGAGCTGGCCCCATCTCGCCCAACCTGGGGACACCCGCCTTCGCTCTGGAGTCGGGCTCCGCCCCTGAGCCTTCTCATGCGGCCGCGCCAGCATGCCCCCTGCACCACCGCAGCCACTCCGATCGGCCGAGGGAACGTGAGGGGCAGCGTGAACTGCGGGGCATGGCCACGTCAGCCTCGCTCCGGCCGCGCAGTTGGCCGGGCACCGTCGGGCGGCTGTATAGCGTGGCACCTCCGCGCGTCCGCTTTAGTCGCTCGTCGATCGCGCCATGCCCGTGGGGTGTTCCGACTTACCGCGCCGCCTGGCCCGACAGTGACAATCAATGGTTGACACAGTGTCGTGTATTGTTTGACACTCTGCACGGTGATCGTCAGCTGTCGACACGCCGGGTTGCGGGAGATCTTCGAAACCGGGGCGAGTCGACGGGTGCAACCGGACCTGTACAAGCGCTGCAGGCGAGCGATGGACGCACTCCATGCGGCGACGGCCCTTTCAGACCTGAGCATGCCGGGCTGGAGTGTCCACCCATTGAAGGGCAATCGAGACGGGCGCCACACGATGGCCGTCAGTGGCCCTTGGCGCATCACATTCCGCTGGGACGGCAAGCACGCGCAAGACCTGGACCTCGAGCAGTACCACTGAAATGAAAGCGACGATGGCGACGACGAAGAAGGCGAAGACGCTCCCTGTTCGACAGCCGTTGAAGCGGGAGCCGACACATCCCGGCGAGATCCTGCGCGAGGATGTATTGCCGGCATTGCGGATGAACGTCTCACAGGCAGCTCGTGAACTCGGCGTGTCACGACAGCTCCTGCACCGCATCATGGCGGGCAAGGCGCCAGTCACGCCGGAGATGGCCGTTCGACTGGGGAAGTGGGCGGGTAACGGACCCGCACTGTGGCTCGCGATGCAGCAGGCCTTCGACGTGTGGCACGCAGAACAGGCACTCGCGGAAGAGCTGAAACGCATTCCCGAACACGCGGCATAGCCCACGCCCCTCGACATGTACGGCGACGTAGTGCTGACCCTGGACGTCCCCGAGCACGGCCTCCCTTTCGTTAGTCCCCACTCCCTCCGATTTTTGTCTGCGTGACACGCGTGATGTGGACACGCCTGTGTTCGGCTCCGTGCCGAAACGTCCTGAAATCGAGACAAAAGCCGCCTTCGCCGGCACCGGTACGCTGGCCCTTCGCTTGCACCCTCACTGAACGGCAAGGGAGAAGGCCGTTGGGCGGTTCCTCACAATGGGGTGAGGCGATTGCCCAAGCCAAGCCAAACGGCCTTCTCCACCCACGCACCCCAGAGCCGTGCCGCCAGCCGCAAGACCGCGGAGCCAGTGCGACGTGAGGCGATGTTTCGCCTTATGATCGCCTCGCCATGGCTCCCAGCGTCTGCACCGTCAGCTTCGAGGACGAACACGGCACCACGCACACGGTGACCGTGTCGGCAGCCTCGGTCTACGAGGCCGTCGGGCTGGCCCTGCAAGCCTTCAAACTTCAGCCGTGGGTGCCGCAGGTGCCCTCCGCCGCGCCGTTGACCATCGCCGCCCGCGCCCCCACCGTCCAGCACCAGGTGACGCTCGACAAGGCGCAACGCTGGGCCAACCTGGCCGCCACCTCCCCTGCCGACAAACTGCAGCGGGCACGCGTCCGCGCCTTGCTCGACCCGCGCTGACCGTCGCCCTGCATCTCAGCTCCCGCTGCCACATCGGCCGTCCCACGCCTGGGAACCCCTGCACTGCCGGCTGCCGTACAATCGGCGCCACGTTACGGAAGGGATGGCACCTGGCGTGAGCAAGTGGTCCGATAACGGCTTTCTGGATGGACTGCGGCAGGCCGGCGATCCGTTGGCGGATGCGGCCGTGGCGCGCCTGGCGCTGGAGGGCGGCCAGCGCGCCGTGGGTCGGGCCTTCAAGCACCTGCAGGGCAACGCGGCCCCCCTCCCGCCGGATGCGCCGAGGCCGCTCCGCGACTTCATCGATGCCTCGGCAGGACTGCCAGCCAGTGTCGATACCGCTCGCCTGGCCGCCGGCGCGGCGGCGTTCCTGGAGAACGCCCTCCCGTCGGTGGTCGTCCTGCTGGCCTCGAGCCTGCCCCGCGGCTACGCGGCGCCCTGCCTCACCGAGATTCTGTCGATCTCGGGCGATCTCGCGCGCCACCCCTACGACCGCCTGATGGGCGTGGTGCAACTGCTGGTCAACGTGTCGGCCGACGATGGCTTCGCTGACGATGGGCGGGCCATCATCACCGCCAAGAAACTGCGGCTCCTGCACGCCGGCGTCCGCGTCCTCACCGACCAGTACCGGCCCGGCTATCGCGCCCGCTTCGGCGTGCCGGTCAACCACGAGGACATGCTCGCCACCATCATGGGTTTTTCCTACCTCGTGGTGGATGGCATCGGGCGTCTCGGCCTGCCGCTGGCCCGCGCCGATGCCGAGGACTTCTACTACCTGTGGCGCGTCTTCGCCCAGCTGATGGGCATCCACCCGCCCGGTCAGCCAGACGACGCCAGCCTGCTCCCGGCCGACCTCACCGAGGCCGCGGAGTTCTACCGGTCCTACGTGCGGCGCACCAACACGATGCCGGCGAGCAACCCGTACGGCGTCACGCTCACGGCCGACAACCTCGCGATGATGCGGGCGCTGCTACCTCCCGTGACGCGCTGGTTCGGCCTCGGCGTGGCGCCCTATCTCTGCATGACCGAGTTGATGTCGAGGGACGAACTCGCGAGAGTCGGCTGCACGCCGTTGCTCGGTCATCGGGTCCTGAAGGCGGGGCTGACCGTGGTGCTGCGGGTCGGCCAGTGGTCCGGCCACCACGACGCCTTCATCGCGCACGTGGCACACCTGCTGCTGCAGGGGATGGCCGACGTGGACCGCCGCGGCGACGTCGCCTTCTCGATTCCTTTCAGCCGGCTCGACCTGCGCGGACCCGCCTTCGAGTGAGTCGGCGCGCGCCACGCCCACCCGTCAACCCCCGAGGACACACGCGATGGTCAGCATCGTCTGGATCAACTGGCAGGACTACACCGGCCTCGAGCTGTTCTTCTACGGCCTGGGCTGCCTGCTCTGGGTTGCGGCCTATGCCATCTACATCCGCAACATCATCACTCTCAAATACGTGGAGATGCCGGTCTTTGCCGGCTGCTGCGACGTGGCGTGGGAGTTTGTCTGGAGCTTCCTGGCGCAGAACGACCTCGGCATGCTCTTCCAGGGCGCCAACTACGTCTGGTTCTTCCTCGATGCCGGCTTCATCTTCACGTACGGCGTGCTGATCTTCGGGGCCAAGCAGCTGACGGTGCCGCAGCTGGCGCCGCGGTCGGTCTTCATCCCCATGTGCCTATTGATCGCCGTGATGGCCGGCGCCGCCACCTACTACATGCACCAGCAGGGCCTGGACAACGTCGTCGGCGGACGCTCGGCCTATCTCATCCAGCTGTCAATTTCGTTTCTTTACGTCCCGTTGATGCTGCGCCAGCCGACCCTCGAGAACTTCTCGTTCAACGCCAACTGGCTGCGCGCCGTGGGCTCGGCGATGGTGGTGGTGTTCTTCTTCCTCCACTTCCCCGACGACACGTTCCTTCAGACGATCGGTTGCGCGGCGGCCGTTGTCGACGCCGTGTTCCTGTACCTGTTCGTGCAGAAGCGCCGGCAGCTTGCAGCCGGCGGGCCCGCGGTCAGGCAGGTGGCCCTGGTGTGAGTGCGAGCAGCGCGTCGGCCGCAGCCAGATCGGCGCCCACCGGTGGTTGCGGGAGGGCTGCCAGCCGCGCCCTCACCATGTCGCGGGCCTCGTCGTGGCGCCCCTGGTCGGCCAGATGCCGGCCGAGGGTCAGGGCCGCTCGGAGTTCGAAGGTCAACGCCCCCTGCGCTGCGGCCGTAGCGATGGCCTCGCGCAGCAGATCCTCCACCTCCTGTGGCGTTGCCCCCTCGAGCTGACGCACCTGCGCCTCCAGGCGCTGCAACTCGGCGCACCAGAAGCGCTCTCCGTCTTCGCGCGTGAGCTGGCGCGCTTGCTCGAGCCATGTACGCGCGCAATCCATCCGGCGATGAGCCACGCAGACGCCCACCACCCACGCAATGTAGCGGGTGCACTGCAGGCTGCTGCCGTATGCGGTCCGCATCGTGGTGATCGCCATCGAGGCCTGCTCGAGGCTGGCGTCCACCTCCGGCGGCGTCGAGGCTTCGGTCGGGCCAATCACGGCCAGAGCCAGCTGCCAGAACACCGTCCAGTACTGATAACCATGCTCGGCGCTCAGCGCCACGAGCGCGGCGGCGCGCTCCCTGGCTACCTCGACGTCCTGCATCGACACGGCCAAGGTCATGCGATCGACGATCGCGACCGACTCGGTGAACGGCGAACTGGCGCGGCCGCGCGGAATGGCCGCCTCTGAAGCCTCACAGCCGGCCGGCGCGTCGCCCAGGATCCACAGCACATCGCCGAGCAGCGACTGCGCGACCGCGCCGATGTCGTAGGCGATCGCGCGCGTCGCGAGGCCCTCGGCCGGATACTCGGCGAGCAGCCGTTCGAACCCTGCGCGCGCCTCGGCAAGGTGGCCGAGGAACAGATCGGATGCCGCCGCGGTGTAGGTGCCGAGCCACTGCGCGTCGGCATCGCCATGCAGGCGTCCGTACTCCAGCCGTTGCTGGGCGAACTCGCGTGCCCGCTGCAGCTTGCCGCGGCTGGCGTAGAAGTTCCACAGGCCGAAGTACATCTCGTGCGGCACGTCGCCCACCTGCCCGACCAGCGCCAGCAGGCGATCCTGCGTCGCCTCGACCTCAGGCGACGAGAGCCCACGCACGATCCCCAGTGCCATGGCCAGGGCGCCTCGTGCGGCAATCTCGCGTCGGTCCCGGTCGGGCGAGGCCGGCGACGCGTCGAGCGCGTCAACGGCATTCTGCAGGTGGCCGATCGCGTCGGCGTGCGCCGACCGCGTCATGGCCAGCTGTCCGGCACCCAGCCAGCACTCGAACGCGCGCCCGTACTGTTCCCCCGCCATGTAGTGGTGGCCGAGCACCTCGCCGAGGATGTCCTCGGCGCCGTCACGCTTCTGCGCCTCGAGGGTATCGGCAATCCGCAGATGCAGGTGCTGCCGCTCGCGACGGAGCAGCGAGTCGTACGCGGCGTCGCGGATGAGCGCGTGCTTGAAGGCGTAGCGGGCCTGCGCGCCGAAGCCGCGACGATGGACCAGTCCCGATTGCACCAGTTGCCGAAGTTCGCGCTCGAGCACGTCGACCGGATGCGAGGCCACTGCGGCAAGGAGCGGCATGGTGAAGGTGCGGCCGATCACCGACGCCAGTTGCGCGACCTCCTTGGCGGTGCCGAGCCGGCCAAGGCGCGCGGTGAGTGAGTCGCGGAGCGTCGTCGGCAACTCCCGCCACTGCCCCGACGCGCCGCTCTCGATCACCGACCGCGTCAGTTCCTCGACAAACAACGGCACGCCGTCGGTCCTGGCCAGGATGTGCTGATACACCTGCGGACGGAGCGTCTGGTCGCCGATGAGCAGCCCGATCAGCCGCTCCGTATCGGCGCTCGTCAGCGCCCCGAGGGTGACCTGAGTGACCTGGGCGCGGGCTGCCCACGGCACGTCCAGCGTGTTGGGCCGCAGCGTCATCACCAACAGGAGCGGCGCCGACTGTGCCTGGTCGATCAGGCGGTCGAGCCAGGCCAGCGACGTCGCGTCGAGCCAGTGCAGATCCTCGATCAGCAGGATCACCGGCTCCCGAGCCGCCATCTCCAGCACCAGCGCGACCAACGCGTCGAGTGTCTCCTCGCGTTGACGTTCGGCCGGCATCGGCGGCAGCGGCGGTCCCTGTCCGACCGGCAGATCCAGCAGCGAGGCCAGCAGCGGCAGCGCTTCGACCAGGTGGTGACTCTCGAGCAGTGACGCCAGCTGCTGGTAGGGTGACCCTCCCGCGGCGCCCGACATCGACCGGTGCAGCAGCTGCACGACCACATGCAGGGGCGTGTGCTGGGTATACGGCGTGCCGTACGTCTGCAGCCAGCCAACCGTCGCCGCCCCTGCCGCCTCGTTGACCCGCTCGCGCAGGGCCCGCAGCAGGCGCGACTTGCCGATGCCGGGTTCGCCGGTCAGCAGCACCGCGTGGCCAGTGCCGGCGCGTGCCTCGGCCCACCGCGACAGGAGCAAGTCCACCTCGCGATCGCGGCCGACGAGCGGCGTCAGATCGACGCTGACCTCTTCACCGCTGTCGCCAGCGTCCTGCACCTCGTAGGGCACGATCGCGACGCCCGACCCCGGCGCCTGCGGCAGCGACTCGAGCGCCTGCGTCAGCACGCCGCGGTGCACGAGCGAGCGGGTCGCGCCGCTGATGACGACGGCGCCTGGCGCGGCCGCCGCCAGCAGCCGAAGGCCGATGTCCAGCGTCGCGCCCAGCACGACCGGTTCGGCGGCGTGTTCGCCGGTGGACACCACGGCCGTCCCGGTGTGGATGCCGACCCGCAACGACGGACGGACGGCGCCGAGCCCCGGTGCGGCACCGAGACGCTCGTCCACGTCGCCGACGAGATCGAGTGCCGTCCGCACGGCGCGCCAGGCGTCGTCCTCGTGGGCCTGGGGATAGCCGAAGTACACGAGGAGCCGATGGCCCATCGCGTTGCCGAGCGAACCGTCGTAGCGCTGCGCGGCCATCTGCACCAGGGGCCGCACCTGCAGCATGACTTCGTAGAGCGTCTCGGGGTCGAAGGCCTGCGAGGTCTCGATGCCGGGCCGCGCGCTGTCGGCCACCTCGCAGCACAGCACGGTGATCTGCCGGCGCTCGATGCTGGTCAGGGGCGGTCGCCCGGAAGAGCGCACCGGCTCCGGGCTCGGGTGTTCCACGCGGGTGTGGACCTCGGTCACCGGCGGGACCATCGGGCGGGCCGCCTTGTCGAGGCCACCGTCGCGCTCGATCCGGTCGAGCGCGGCGGCCACTTCCCAGCTGCTCTGCGGGCGCTGCGCGGCTGACTTGCGGAGCAGACGATGGGTCAGCGCGGCCAGCGTCGCCGGCACCGCGGGCTCGAGCTGCGCCAGGGGCTCCGGCTCGAAGACACAGATGCGCGCCAGGGTCTCGGTGGCCGTCGCCGCGTGAAATGGCGCCATGCCGGTGAGCATCTCGTAGAGCAGCGATCCGAGCGAGAACAGGTCGGACCGATGGTCCACGGTCAGCCCCTGCGCCTGTTCGGGCGACATCGCGTGGCACGTGCCAACCACCGTCCCCGGCGTCGAGATCTCCTGGTCCAGGTCGCCTGCAAACGACTTGGCCAAGCCGAAGTCCAGAATCTTGACCCGGCCGGCCGGGGTCACCATGACGTTGGCGGCCTTCAGGTCGCGATGCACGATGCCCTGTGCATGCGCCTCGGCCAGGCCCTCGGCAATCTCGCGGGCATGACCGACGGCACTGGCGAGATCGATCCGGCCCTCGCGCAGCAACCGGTCGAGGGTCTTGCCCTCGACCAGTTCCATCACGATCCAGTCGCCCTCGGGCGCCTCGACGATCTCGTAGATGTGGACGATCGACGGGTGATTGAGGCGCGCCGCCATGCGCGCCTCACGCCTGAACCGCAGGCCGCGCGACAGGTCGACGAGGGTGGGCAGGAGACGTTTGATGGCGACGGGCCGCTCGAGGCTCTCGTCAAAGGCCCGATACACCGCGCCCATGCCGCCGGCGCCCAGCCGCTGCCCGACTCGATACTGGCCCACCCGCTCCGGCGAGTCGGGCGGTCCACCGTCTGGGGTGGCTGTCACGCGTGAATTTTAGTCGATCTGGGCGGGGCGACCATGCGGACGGCGCCCGGACGCATCAGGTAATGGCATCGCGACGCCTCCAGCACTTCCCCGTCGGTGTTGATGCGGATGGTGCGGGCAAACGTCAAGCTCACCTCGCGGGTGCGGAAGTACGCCACATCCTCGTCGTCCACGTGGTCGCCCGTGGACAGCCGCGGCAGCAGCGCCAGGAAATCCAGAGTGGAGGTGGCGCGCACCAGGCACACCTCCATCTCGCCATCGTCGGGGCGCGCCGTCGGCGCAAGCTGGTGGCCGCCACCGATATAGGCGCCATTGCACACGGCAAACAGCTGCATGTCGGTTTCGATGACCCGGCCATCGGCCTCGACCCGGACCTGCACCGGCTCGTACTCCACGACGGCGCGCGCACCGCCAATCAGGTACGCCAGAGGCCCGACCGCCTGCTTCAAGTCGCTGGTCACGTTGGCCGAGGTCTCGGCCGTGAATCCGCCGCCCGAGGCGTTGAGGAAGACGCGAGGGCCCAGCGAAACCAGGTCCACCCGTCGGGTCTGCCCTGCCACCAGCGCCGACACGGCCCGGTCCCGGTCCTCGATGCCGAGCGAACGGGCGAAATCGTTGCCGGTACCGGCAGGCAGCAGACCAATGGCACAGCGCGACAACCCGGTGGGCACCGCGGCCACGCCGTTGACCACCTCGTTCAGCGTGCCGTCGCCCCCCGCCGCGACGACCATCTCGACGCCAGCCGCCGCTGCCTCGTGCGCCAGGCGCTCAGCATCGCCACGCCCCGCCGTCTCGCGGACCTCGACCTGGTGGCCGGCAGCGCGCAGCTCACGCTGCACCCGTTCGAGCGGCTCGCGGTCGCTGGCCGTACCCGCAGCCGGATTGACGATCAGGTGTATGCGCATGGTCGATTCAGCCTCTGGCCGGCGGCGGTGTGCGCGACGACCGTGAAGGCAGCCATCCCCGGAGGCGCTGCCAGCTGCGGCCCGTCGCGACGCCGCCAGCCACCTGACTCAGCAGCTGCTGCGCCATCCGGCGGCCCTTGATCAGGCCGTCCGCGGTGTGCCGCGACAGGCTTTCTGGCGTGACCTCGACCCCGCCGATGGCCCAGGCGGTCAGCCCTCGTCCCATCGCGTAGGTCCCCGCGTACGCGATCGCGACTTTGGGGACCAGACCGGCAACGGGGATCAGTCCGACCAGTTGCCGCGCCACCTGCCGGAACAGAAATCCACCGCCGATGACGCCGAGAAGTTCGGCGATCATCGATTTCGGATCCTCGTCTCGCCCGGAGGCCAGCGCGATCTTGTAGCCCATGATCAACTGGTTCTTGGTGAGCACGATCATGTCACCGAGATTGAGCGGCGCCGTAAGGATGGGGATGGTTTCGGCCAAGCCGGTCGTGACCGCGAACGAGGCATTGGCCTTGGCCGTCTCCTCGACAATGACCTCGGCCACGACCTCGCGGAAGACCGGCAACTGCGCCGCCACCGCCAGCCGGGTGTCGCCCTCCACCACGTCGATGATCGCCGCCAGGAGCGACCGCGGCGGGTGTGTCGCGTCGGCGACGACCACCCGTGCATGCTCGCCGATCCGGCGCGCGGCCGCGTCAGGGCCGTCGGTGCCCAATATGACCGTCAGGCGAGGCAGCCTGGTGCGGATGCAGTGCTCATCGGCGCCCTTCATCGCCACCGACAGGTCCGCCGTCGAGCTGGCCAGCAGCACGACCAGCGGCGTTGTCGGTCGCTGGCGCAGGGTCTCGGGGTCGACAACGACGAGAGAGGGATGCACCCGACGGTCGGCGATGGCGCCAAGTCCAGCGCGCAGGCGCTCGCCGAGCTGGGCGTCTTCGGCCACGATCAGCAACTCGAACGGTGTGCGGGCCGAGGTGCGGATGCGCTCGAGGTCGACGTCGCTGATGACACGCCAGAGGTTGGCCAGCTTGAGAGAGGGCATGGAGTGTCCAGCAGTGTACCTGCCACGGACGCTCAGGCCCACGCGCGAGGTGAACCTGGCGCAGTGCGCGAGGAGGGTCAGCTGGCGTGTCAGTCACACCAGCCTCCCGGGTCTTTACGCGATCGGCCGCGGTGTGCCCGGCAGGCCGGGCGTGCACTCGAGGGCGGCGCGGTTCCAGTCACCGCGGTCAGCCGCGGCCTCATAGGTGCTTTGCAGGAAGTCGAGTAGCACGGCGTCGGGATCGGCCGCTGTGCGCACCGCCTCGTACGGCAACACGAACTCCCGCATCCCTTCGCTGTAGAACGCAGCGGGTGGGCGCACCTGGCTCGTCGCGTAACCTTCTGGTTCCGGGTAGGCGTACGAGTAGAAGGCAGGATAGGCAATGGCGCCACCGCCGGGCCAGAAGCCTGCGCTGCTGACCTCGTGCGAGTAGGCCTCGCGAACGACCGCGTCCGACAAGTGCGGCACCCCGCCCGGATGCGGGGGCGCCGGGCGACCCGAGAAGCGCGTGACGGCAAGGTCGAAGCTGCCCCAGAAAAAGTGCACCGGGCTGCTCTTGCCCACAAAGCTGGTGCGAAAGGCCTTGAAGACCCGATCGCTCTGCGCCAGTACGCGCCAGAGGCGGTGGGCAGCGTCGGGGTCGTACGAGGCGTGCACCCGATCGTGCTCGAACCGGACCGCATCGGCGATCTCGTTGGGCATGCCGTCGATCTGCACGGGCAGCTCGAGTCGCTGCAGCGCAGCCATCACCTCGGCATGGAAGTCGGCCACCGACTGCGGCCGGAGTGGGAGATGCTCCGAGGCGTGGTCACTGGTCTGGATGCGAAGCACATGCTCGACGAAGTCGAACTCGATCTGGAAGATCCGCTGGCCATGCGGCACGGGGCCCGTGCTCAGGCCACGCGCGGTGACATAAAGCGCGACGTGCCAGGAGTGGTTGAGCCAGGGCGTCTGCGCAAGGCGAATCTTGCCGACGATCTGTGTCCAGAGGTGAAGCGTGGCGAAGGTATCGCGCCACGCGTCGAGCGGCAGGTCGGGCCAGGCCGGGTCATCGTTTGCGATCGTCATGGTGCTCCAGCATGCGCCACATCTCGGCACGCTGCGACGTGGCTGCCGCGCCTGGTCATGACAGCGACCCGGAGGGCGGTCGCGTGGCACGGCGCAGGCGCGACGACGTTGTGTGTAGAATCGGCATGCGTTCGCACCCGCGACCAGCCATTGTGAGCCTCGACGACCTCCGGAGTGATCCGGCCTCCCTGTACAAACTCGCGGTCGAGCAGGCGACCGATTACGTCATTTTCCTGCTCGACGCCAATGCCAGGGTGGCCAGCTGGGCCCCGCCGGTGGCGCGCGTGTTGGGCTGGACGTCGGCCGAGTTTATCGGCGCACCCTTTTCCACGCTGTTTGCTCCGGAGGACGTCGCCGCTGGCCGTCCGGACGATGCCGTGGCCCGCGCCGCGGCAGAAGGACAGTTCCGGTACACGCGCCGGCATCCGCGGCGCGACGGCAGCACCATCTGGGGCCACGGCCGCATCGCGCGGATCGACGATGCCAGCGGGCTGATCGGTTTTGTGGTTTCGCTGCAGGATGTCACCGCCGTCAAGGATCGGGAGGAACGGCATCGGGCAGAGGAGGCCACCCTTCGGCACAGCGCGGCTGAACTGCAGACGCTGCTCGAGGTGGTGCCCATCGGCGTTGGCATCGCCCGCGATGCCAATGCCACCCACGTGCAGATCAACGAGGCCTTCGCCGCGCTGCTGCGGATGTCGGCGCACGCCAACGCGTCGTTGTCGGCACCGTGCGGCGAGCGGCCGCTTCATTTCCGTGTCATGCGCGATGGCCACGAGCTGTCGCCTGAGGAGCTGCCCTTGCAGGTGGCCGCGCGCACGGGGCAGGCCGTCACCAACTTCGAGGTCGACGTCGTCTTCGATTCTGGCGACCGCGTGCGACTGCTGGAGTACGCATCGCCGCTGCTGGATGAACAGGGGATCAGCCGCGGCAGCGTCGGGGTCTTCATCGACGTCACCGAACGTTACGACTACGCGGAACAGCGGGAGCGCATGCTGGCCGCCGAGCGCGAGGCGCGGCAGGAGGCCGAGCGGGTCAACGTCATCAAGGATCAGTTTCTGGCTGGCCTGTCACACGAGATCCGGACACCGCTGAACGCGATTCTCGGTTGGGCGCACATCCTCCGCCACCACCCGGCAATGCCTGCCGACGCTCAGGCGGGGCTCGAAGTGATCGAGCGCAACGCGCGGCTGCAGACGCACCTGATCGAGGACCTGCTCGACCTGAGTCGGATCGCATCGGGCAAGCTCCACATGACGACCGAGCCGGTCTGGCTGAGCGCGGTCGTTACGGCGGCCGTCGCGTCGATTCAGCCTGACGTGGCCGCCAAGGGGGTGCAGCTGGTGACCGCGCTCGAGCCCGACCTCGAGGCGGTGGCTGGCGATCCGGTGCGCTTGCAGCAGGTGGTGTGGAACCTGCTCGCCAATGCGATCAAATTCACGCCCAGGGGCGGTCAGATCAGCGTGGGGCTCCGGCGCGTGGGCGAGCGTCTCGAGCTGACTGTGGCCGATTCCGGCATCGGCATCTCGGCAGACTTCCTGCCGCACGTGTTCGACTGCTTTCGCCAGGCCGACGGCTCCACGAGCAGGCACTTTGGCGGACTTGGAGTCGGCCTGTCGATCGTGAAGGAGCTGGTCGAGTCACACCATGGAACGGTTCTCGCCGCGAGTCAGGGTGAACACCAGGGGGCCACCTTCATCGTCTCGCTTCCGGTCATCGCCAGCGAGCGCGGCAAGCTGCCTCCGCACGTGGCCGACGCTGGCGGCACGCATCCGGAACCGCCGTCCCTGCGCGACCTGTCGGTGCTCGTGGTCGAAGACGATGAGGATTCCCTGGCGCTGCTGGTCGCGATGCTCCGGCGGGCCGGGGCTGCCGTCGTCCCTGTGGCGTCGGCAGCGGAGGCTTTGATGGCGTTGCAGCGCCACACGCCAGACGTCATCGTCAGCGACATCGGCCTGCCCGACCAGGATGGATACGGCCTGATCCGCGAGATCCGGGCGATGCCGGCGCCAGTCGGGCAGGTACCGGCGATGGCCCTCACCGCGTACGCGCGGCCTGAAGACCGACAACTGGCGATGCTGGCCGGCTTCGCGCTCCACCTGGCCAAACCGGTGGACAGCCACGAGTTGTGCACGGCCGTGGCCATGCTCGCCGGTAGGCCACGGCGACGCCCGGTGCGGTAACCGCCCTCCAGCGCCGAGCCGGGCCGGCCCGTCGGCCGGGTGGGTCGGCTACGTGAGGTGTGGGGAGCCGGGCAGGGTCAGCGTGAACGTGGTGCGTTCTCCGTCGACAGACTCCACGTCGACCTCGCCGCCCATGGCCTGCGCACAGTCAGCGACGATGGCCAGGCCCAGGCCGATACCCGTCACGCGCGAGAACTCCTCACGATCAGCATGGGCGCGCGTGAAACGGCGAAACACCGTGTGCAGAGACGCCGACGGAATGCCCACGCCGTTGTCCTCCACCCGGACCCGCCACCACCCATCTCGGTCGGCGGGCACCGCGGTCACCGCGGCGTACTTGCGTGGTTTGCGCTGGTCGCAATACTTGATGGCGTTGGACAGCAGGTTGACCAGCGCCAGTTCGAGCCGCCCGACGTCGATCGTCAGCTCCGGCATCGCGTCCTGAATGACGATTTCGACGCCTCTCGCGTCGGCCATGTCACCAACCTGACGCGCTGCCTCCCTGGCGATGGTCGTCACGCTGGCGGTTTGCAGCACCGGGCTGTCGTCTTGCCCGCCGAGCCGAGCCACAGCCTCGAGTTTGTGGGTCATCTGGACCAGGTGCGACACGTTGCGGTCCACCAGTTCCAGTGCTCGTGCCGTGCGCGCCGTGTCGAGGTCGAAATTTCGAAGGACCGCGATACTCGACCGGAGCGCACTGAGCGGCTGCCGCCACTCGTGCGCCGCCAGACGTGTGAACTCTTCGAGCCGCCGCGATTGCTCGGTGATCGTTTGCGTGTAAAGGCCGATGAAGTTGTCGGCCGTGGCTTGCGACAAGACGTTCACGGCCTGCTGCAGGCGCAGAATGACCGCGGCACTGCTCGCGGGCTCGGCTTCAGTGCCGCCCCGGGCGACCTCCTCGATCACGAAGGTGGTCAGGACGTTGCCGAGGATGTGGTACTCCCGGAGCACCTGGTGCAGCGAGGCACGCTGTCGATGCCGGAGCGCGCCGAGTTCGGCGGCCTTCCCGAGCAGGGTGGTGTTGGCGCTGATGGCGTGCGCATCGGGATCACGGACGTAGGCGCCGATCTCGATAATCAGCGTCGGCACATGGTCGAGCAGGCTGTCTGTCGGGAAAATGTCGCGCGCGTCCACGGGCAGCAGGTCGAGGAGCCGCGCGAACCAGCGGGCCGCCAGCTCGCTGTGGTTCTGCTCAATTCGCTCCGCCAGGAGTGACGCGAACTCATCTCTGACCATCGAACCTCCAGTATAGCGAACCCTCCCCAACCGTTCACCCGGGCCGGCAGCAGCGCCGGCGTCTCGGCCCGGCGGCCGTGCGTCTAGGCCCGATTGGCGTCGGCCGTCCGGCGGTACGCCGGGAGCCCCCAGCTGAAGATGGCGATGGCCGCCATCATGCCGCACACGGCGCAGATCGACAGCGAATATCGCAGCGCAATGGGGTCGTCAAAGACGCGGTCGGTGATCACGGCCACGCTGGTCGGCCCGACAACGCCCGCAAACAGGTTCACGACCAGAAGGTAGACCGCGGTGCCCTGGCCGCGAAGGTGGGCAGGCAACGCGTTGGCCACGGCCGCGTTGGCCGCGCCCCACGGCATGGCGGCGAACAGATTGACGGGCACGAGCAACCAGGCTGCCACCAGGGCGGACCCCACCAGAGGGTAGGTGCCCGCCGTCAGGATCATCCCGGCAGCCGCCAGGATGGCGACGCGCAGGGGCGCGTCCGTGCGGCCGCGCGTGATCCAGCGATCGGTCAGCCATCCGCCAGCCAGTGCACCCACCACCCCGACCGTCATCGTCAGGCCCCCCTGCAGGGCGCCAGCGTCGGCCACCTTCCACCCGTGGGTCCTGACAAAGAACGTCGCGAGCCACGCGGCGATGCCGTAGTTGACGGCTGACGAGCACGCGAAGCCGAACGACAGGGTCGCCAGCGTGCGGCGATGCAGGCTGAAGTAGCTGACCACTTCATGCAACGGCCTCGGCAACACGGGCGACAGCCCGCGCGGCTCGCGCATCGTCAGCGCGAGCGCCGCGACAATCAGCCCGGGCGCGCCAACGACGAGGAACACCACCTGCCAGGATCGGATCGACACCCCGAATGGCAAGGTGACCATCGTGGCGTCTGCCGACAGCCCTGCCACATACGCGCCAATCGCGTACGCGATGCCAGCGCCGAGGAACGTGCCCACCGAGAACACGCTCATGGCGCGGGCTCGACGCTCTCTGGGGAACAGGTCGCTGATCAGCGACACCGCCGCAGGCCCAAGCGTGGCCTCGCCCACCCCGACGCCCATGCGGAGTACCAGTAACTGCACGAACGTGTGCGCAAACCCGCACATCATCGTCATGCCGCTCCACAGGACGGCGCCGATCGCGACGATCCGCCGACGACTGTAGCGGTCCACGAGTGCGCCGACCGGGACGCCCAGCACTGAATAGAACAGCACGAAACTCAGGCCCATCAGCAGGGAGACCTGTGTGTCGCTGATCAGCAGGTCGCGCTTGATCGGCTCGACGAGCAACGCCACGATCTGCCTGTCGATCAGGCCGCTGACGTTGGCGAGTGTGAGGATGGCAAGCGTGTACCACGCGTGGGAGCTCGCCTGAACAGCGGTCGGTCCAGGCGTCGTCATCGTACCAGTATGGGTGAGGTGGCGTGCGTGCCCTGCAGTCGCGCTATCAAGGCGCCGATAGTAAGGTCGATGACGCGGGTCGGGTGTCGCGCGGACGCATGAGGATCGAATGAAGCAATCGATACTGGTCGTGGATGACTACGCTGACGCGCGGGACCTGCTGGATACCCTCCTGACACGGGAGGGCTATCAGGTGCTGACCGCTGCCGATGGGGCTGAAGGGCTCAAGGTCGCGTGCGAAACGCAGCCGGACGCGATCATCATGGACATCTTCATGCCGACGATGGACGGCCTGGAAGCCACGGCACGATTGAAGGCGGACCCGCGCACGGCCAACACGCCGGTCATCGCCTACACCGCCAAGCCCCCCGCGGTGGACGGCCAGGACGACTTCTTCGCGGCCGTGTGCGCCAAACCCTGCCCGCCGGCGTTGCTTCTCGCAGTCCTGCAGCAGGTCCTTCCTCCCCGCTGACCCACGGCAAACAGGCGGACCACCCTACCCGTAGCGGTGGCCGACCAGCAGCACGACGCTGTCTTCGAGCAGCCCGGCTGCGACGTTCGAGACCGGCAGGCGCGTGCGCACCTGGTACGCGAGATGCGCGGCAATGACGGCCGAGGCTGCGCCGCATGCCATTCCGGCCACCACAGAGCGCGGGGACTGGCGGCGCGCCACCACAGCGCCCACCACAGCGCCCAGCATCGCGCGTCCTGCAAGCGGCAACGGATCGACACGATTGCCGAGCAGCGAGGTCTTGTCGGCCACCATCTCGGCCGCGAGGGCAAGCCCCGACACTTGCCGGGCCGAGCCCGGACGCGTCATCGCGAGGGCCGCCAGGCCGGACATGCTGCGAATCCCTGTTGCCGCGCCGAGCGCGACGATGCGCCACAGTGTGCTGTTTACCGGAACCATGGTCGCCTCGAGTGATAGGTGAACGTCACGTCCACGCCCTGTTGTGTGAGCCCGCTCGCGTCGCGAGGTGGCCGCTGCGTCGAGCCGTAGTGGGCGAGCAGCGACAACCGCTGATGCGCCCGCCGATGCCACTTCCGCTGGTAATACCCCGACAGCACCGTGAAACCGACGCGGCTCCACCAGTTGGGAAAGTCGCCGTGCCGCCACCGCGCCTCTATGCGGAACCGGATGTCCCCTTGCGGGTCCTTCGTGATCACGAACCACTCCACCCCGCGCTCGAGGTGGCCCTCGAGCGTGTCGTACCGGAATCCGAAGACGTCGGGGTCGTCGCGTACGCGACTGACCTTGGCCGGGCAGAGATAGTGCAGTCCCAGCACCTGGACCTCCAGCAGCATGCACCGCGCGAGCAAGGGCTCGGCCGGGTCGAAGTGCGCCAGCACGATGGCCGGATCGGAGAACTGGTAGTTGGCCAGGGCGACCTGCGCCCGCCGGAACCGTTCGGCGCCTTCCGACTCGCGGGCGATGACGGCCTCGGAGTAGTAGTGGTCCCACCCGTGCCCCGCGGTCATCTCCTCTTCGCGTGCGTCGGCATTGGGCCCGGTGGATCTCGCGGCCTCCAATCGCGCCTTGATCGATGCGGGCGACCAACCGCGCCAGAGGCGCCACGCCGCCATCAGTCGCCCGTCGCGAGAAAGGTCGGTGCACGACAGCCAGGCCCGTCGTCTGGCATCTCGGCCACTTCTTCAGTATCGGCCCTTATGGCGTCGGCGATCGTGGCACCGACGGAGGCGGCGGTGGTGTTGATGAAGTCAGTCCACGTGTTGGTCTGCATCGCGTCGCCAAGCGCGAGGAATCCGAGCCGGGTCGCGGCCGACGAGGACCGGGCACGGCTACGGATATGGAAGATGACGTCGCCGACCGCGTTGCGATAGGCGCCAAACGTAATCCGTCCCGCCTCCGGATGGCCTTCGAGCGTGGCAAGCGTGACGCTCTGGGCATCCTCGTGCAGCACGCGCACCTGGCATGTCTGGCTGGGGGCAATCACGATGTCCAGCGCCGCACCGGTGGTCACACCGGCGGGCGCGTCGAACCGCACCAGCGCCGCCGGCGGTAAGGCGCAGAAGTGTGATTTGACATGAGCGATCACCGCTGATGGCCGCAGCGCGCATCCCGACAGCACCGCCCAGTAGTCACGTTGCAGAAGAGGACCGGCGCCCGCGGTGGCCGATAGGACGTCGTTGGTCACGGCATGACCTCAAGCAAACGTGGTGCCCTCTTTGCATGAGCGCCCGCTATGGCCACTCTTGACGTCAACCCCGCTGCCGACGCGTCCCTCAGCCCGGCGCCAGCGCCGGTCCTCCGGCCCGAGCATGCTGAAGGCGAGCTGGCGCGCATCATCGAGCAACAGACCGCTAAAATTCCCTCGCACTGGTTCCTGCTCGCGGCGTTGGGCGCGATGGGCGTGTCGATGGCACTCGAGATGAGTGGCCGGCACCGCGGGGGCCGTTTCGTTGGGCAATGGCCCACTCCCCTGCTGGTGATGGGGATGTACAACAAGTTGGTCAAGACGCTCGGGACCCGCTGACATCGCCTGGCGCGATGCCGTCTCGGCACGACAGCAAGGACCGGTACGACGCGATGTACCATCGGAAGCGTTGTCCTATTTGACACTTGCGGCCAAAGACTGCACGACCCCCAGGGCACGCCGAGCCGCGTTGCACAGCTGTGCCGATTGAGCTGCGGCACGTGGTGCTGGCCTGTGTACTGACCGTGGCGCGCGTGGACGGCAGCGGCGCGCAAACCGCCGCGGTATCACCGCCGGCCCCGGCAGGCCCGGTGTTCACGACCGCGGTGGACGTGGTCGCCACCACGCCCGTGGCCGGCGCGGTGGTCGATCGCGACAAGGTACCGGCCAACGTTCAGACCATCGACGTCGGTGTCGCCCCCCGTGCCGGGGTGGCGGTGACCGACTGGCTCCGCACCTCGAGCAGTATCTCGCTGAACGAAGCGCAGAACAATCCCTTCCAGCCCGACCTGCAGTTCCGAGGGTTCACCGCCTCGCCACTGCTGGGGCTTCCACCGGGCCTGGTCCTGTTCCAGGATGGCGTCCGCGTCAACGAGCCGTTCGGCGACACGGTCAACTGGGACCTCCTGCCCTTGAACGCCATCCAGCGGCTGGACCTGCTGCCGGGTGCCAATCCGGCGTTCGGCAACAACGCGCTTGGCGGCGCGATCGTCGTCGAAACCAAGAACGGCTTTCGCAACCAGGGACAGGAGGCCGCCCTCAGCGGCGGGTCGTTCGGGCGCGCGTCCGGCGAGGGCAGCGCGGGCGGCCACATCGGTCGCGCCGCCTACTTCGTTGCCGCGCGGATGCTCGTGGAGGACGGCTGGCGTGAGCACTCGCCCTCACGTATCCGGCAGGGGTTTGCCGGCGTGGACTGGCAGGGCTCGGACCGCACCGCGCTGAGTCTCAAGGTGACGGGCGCAGGCAATCGCCTGGTCGGCAACGGCGTCTCGCCGGTGCAGTTGCTGGCCGAGGATCGCCGCGCGGTGTTCACGCATCCCGACCGCACCTCGAACGCACTGGCGCTGGTCAGCGGACGCCTCCGGCGCACGCTGACTCCGCGAATCACGTTGGACGCGGTCATCTATGCACGGCCGTCGCGGGTCGTCACCTTCAACGCCGACGACACCGCATACGAGCGATGCGATGTCGAGGCCGGGGCGCCTGGCAGCCTCTGCATCGATGGCGCGCCGGCGCTGGACCCTTCGGGGCGGGCCGTCCCGGTCGTACTGGGCCGCATCGAACTGGACGCGACCAACAACACGTCGCTGACCCGTAATCGTGGTCTCGGCGGATCGGTGCAGCTGACTCGCACCGCCCCGGTCTTGGGCCGTGCCAACCAGCTGGCGGTGGGTCTCACCTTCGATGGCGCGCGCAGCCGCTATCAGGCCTCCACCGAATTCGCGGCACTGACGGCCGACCGAGGCACCGTCGGGTCGGGGCTGATCGACGGCGATTCGCGCGTGTCGCTCCGGACGGCGACCAGCCACGTGGGCCTGTATGCGACGAACTTCTTCGACCTCACGTCGCGACTCACACTCAGCGGTGCGCTCCGGCTGAATCGGAGCCAGGTGGACTTGCACGACCAGATCGGCGACGACTTGAATGGCCGTCACCAGTTCGTGCGCCTCAACCCCTCGGTGGGCGCCACGTTCTCGTTGAGTGCGGCGGTCACCGCCTACGCCAGCCTCGGCATGACGTCACGCGCGCCCACCCCCTCGGAATTGAGCTGCGCCGACCCTGACGACGCGTGCCGACTCCCGAACGCCTTCGTGGCCGACCCGCCACTGGCGCAGGTCCGGGCGCGCACGGTCGAAGGCGGGCTGCGCGGCACCTTGGGTACGGTCACCTGGATGGCGTCGCTGTTCCGCGCGACCAACCACGACGACATCATCTTTGTCAGCAGTGGCGCGCTCACCAATCAGGGCTACTTCCAGAACGTCGGCCAGACCCGGCGCGAGGGCATGGAAGTGGCGTTGTCCACGTCGCCGGTGCGTCTGCTGCAGGCGGCGGCGTCGTACACATGGCTCAACGCCACGCTGGAGACGCCTGTGACCATGCGCAGTCCCCACCATCCTGCGAACCAGGACGGCGAGATTGCCGTCGCCAGAGGGTCCCGCCTTCCGGGCCTGCCGCGCCACAGCGCCAGAGTCACGGGCCGGCTCGCCGGCCGGCGTGCCTCACTCGAGGCCCGCCTCGACGTCGCGTCCTCGCAGTACCTGCGGGGCGACGACGCCAACCTGCTCGACCCTGTGCGTGGCTACGTCACGCTCGGCGCATCGGGGCGCCTGCACCTCACGCGTCGCATCGAGGCGTTGGTCGATGTCGCCAACCTCACCAACGCGGCGTACGAGACGTTCGGGGTATTGGCAGACGCGTCCGGTGTCCTCGGGGAGCAGTACGACGACCCGCGGTTCCTGAGCGCTGGCGCGCCGCGCGCGGCCTGGATGGGGCTCCGACTGCGATTCTGATAAGGGGCCGGACAGTGTGCACGCGGGGCGCTCGGGCCGACGTTGTCATGCTCAGGTGCGTCTGTCGCGTTTCACGCCATGCGTAAGATGGTCCGCCTCAGGCCCGGGCGCGGCCGGCACATCCCGTCTTAGTCCGCTGATGAGGCACCGGCCCGCGCGTGCATGGCCTGCGCGGCCACCCACTTGCCAACGATGCGGTCGGCGGCCTGCTGACCGTTGAAGAGCTGCCGCAACTGCAAGTAGGCCCGCATGGCCGGCGTCAGTGCCATCGGGTACGCCGCTGCACTCCTGTCATGCCAGGCAGAGGGGGACGCCCGGCGTAACACTCCGACCACGACATCTCGCGCGCGGAAGACGCCGCCCGCGTGCGGGCGGGCCGCAGCAGGCCCCTCCGGTGTTGGCTCGGTGACCATGTCAGCGAGGGACTCTGCAAGTCCTCGGCCGAAAGGACCCGACCAGCGGCGCGTGACTCATGGCACACTGCGCACCGTGAAACGCATCACGGCGTTGGGCATCGCTCTGCTGTGGCTGGCAGTAAACAGCGCGGCGTGTCGGCCGGTCCCAGCTGACCGCGGGGCCCCTTCCACCCTTGTCATCGCTCAAGCTGGCGACCCCGGTGCCTTGAATCCGGCGGTCACGACCTCTGGCAGCACACACGCGGTCACCGACCAGATCTTCAATGGCCTGGTCGGCCTGGACGAGCAACTACGCCCGATTCCGGAATTGGCAGAACGGTGGGCCGTGGAGGACGGCGGGCGCACCTATCGCTTCCGCCTCCGTCCGAATGTCATGTGGCACGACGGCACGCCGTTCACGTCCGAGGACGTGAAGTTCACATTCGAACAGGCCCTCGTGAAGTACCACTCGCGCACGCGTGCGGCACTGGAGGGGCTGCTGGCGGGAGTGGACACCCCGGACCCTCTCACCGCCGTCGTCCGCCTGCGGCGGCCGTACGGAGCCCTGCTGCAGCGCCTGGACGTGGTCGAAGCGTCGATGATCCCGGCGCATCAGTACCGCGGGCATGACCTGTTGTCGGGCGCGCCGACGCGGCGCCCGATCGGCACGGGACCCTTCCGGTTTGTCAGCTATGCCCCGGGCGACCGGATCGTGCTCGAGAAGAACACGGCGTACTTTCGCCGTGCGTTGCCTCATCTCGACCGGCTGGTGTTCAGAATCCTGCCGAATCCGGTCACCGCCATCGCGGCCCTCGAACGCGGCGAACTGGACTTCGTGGCGAGCGTCCCCGGGCCCGACGCCGTCAGGCTCCGCCAGTCGTCTGCGATCACCGTCGTGCCCAGCACCGGCAGCGGCGGTGGTTCGGTGTGCCAGGATGTGCTGATTCCCAATGTCACTCGGCCACCGTTCGACGACGTGCGCGTCCGGCGAGCGGTGGCGCATGCGCTCGACAGGCAGTTCATCGCCGAGCGCGTGTACTTCGGACAGGGAGTGCCAGCGACAGGCGCCATCAGTCATCTGCTGACGTGGGCGTACACCCCGGATGTGCGGCAGTACCGACACGACCCGAGCGAGGCGCAGGGATTGCTCGATGCCGCCGGGCTGCGACCGCGTCCCACCGGAGAACGCGTGACGCTGACGTTCACGCACGCCACACAGCACCAGCGCCTGGCGCAGGTGCTCCGGGAACAGCTCAAGGCGGTCGGCATCCAGCTGGTCTTGCGGACCCTCGACTTCAACGCGCAGGGCGACCAAGTCTTCGTGAAGAAGTCGTTCGACCTCGGCATCGCCTCGTTCTGCAATGGCGCCGACCCCGATATCGGCGTCAGGCGGGTCTACGTCTCGTCGAACATCGGCCCGTATCCATTTTCCAATGGTGCCGGCTATCGGAACCCGCGCATCGACCAACTGTTCGAAGAGGGCTCGCGGCTGACGGACCGCGAGGCGAGGCGTCGGATCTATATCGAGATTCAGCAGGTTCTCGCCGAAGACGTGCCGTACTTCTGGCTGATCGACTCCGAGAACCTGCGCGCGTACCGCACCGAGTTCACCGGCTTCCGATTCTGGACGGGCGCGTTTGTCGAAGGCGTCAGGCCGGCGACGGGCGTGGAGCGTTAGGACACGATACCGATGGCGACGTGGCTGCTCCGGCGTGCGCTGTTGGCTCTACCCGTCGTTGCGGGCGTGACGGCCCTGACGTTCATGCTGATCCACCTGGCACCCGGTGATCCGATCATCCTGCTGGCGGGCGACGGCGGTACACCCGCCTACTACCAGGAGATGCGTTCGAAATATGGACTCGACCTGCCGCTGTTGCAGCAGTTTGGCCGCTACGTCCGGGCGGTCGCGACAGGCGACCTGGGCTACTCGTTCATGTTCCAGGCGCCGGTGCTGGGCCTGCTCCTGAGCCACGTGGGAGCGTCGCTTTTGCTCGGCACGTCGGCGCTGCTGCTCGCGACGGTCCTCGGCATCGGCTCGGGTGTGCTGGCGGCAGTGACGCGATCGACGCTGGTCGATGCAAGTATCCGCGTCATCGCGTCGTTCGCCTACGCCGCGCCGATTTTCTGGATGGGTCAGGTCCTGGTGCTGGTCACCGCCGTGCAGTGGGGTCTGCTGCCGGTTGCCGGCATGAGCTCGCCTCGTGCGGCTCTGTCCGGACCGTCGCACGTCCTCGACGTCGCCTGGCACCTCATCCTGCCCACAGTGACGATGGCGCTGCCGCTGGCCGCGGTCATCACGCGGGTCACACGTGCCAGCATGCTGGAGGCCTTGCGCGAGCCCTACGTGCTCGCCACCTATGCGCGGGGTGTGTCGGCACGACGCGTGGTGGCCCGACACGTCCTGCCGAATGCCATCGTGCCTGTCGCCGTGCTGATCGGGCAGCACGCCGCGAACATCGTCGCCGGCGCGGCCCTGACCGAGGCGTTGTTTGGATGGCCCGGTGTCGGGTACCTGGTGCTGCATGCGTCCTTGCACCGCGACTACCCACTGGTCACGGCGACCTTCATTGCGATCTCCTCGGGAGTCGTCATCGTCAATGCATGCGCCGACGCCACCGTCGCCTGGCTGGACCCACGGGTGCGACTGACATGACCTATGGCACGGTCGTGGGCATGGCGTTGCTGGCCTCGCTGGCGGTGGTCGCCGCCGCAGCGCACGGACTGGCTCCTACGGACCCGTTCGCCGTGACCTACGAGGCCCTCGCCGCACCCAGCATCGCTCACCCGTTCGGCACCGACGATCTCGGACGCGATGTCTACGCGGGCGTCGTGCATGGCGCGGCCACGTCCTTGCGTGTCGGCTTCTCGGCCGCCGCCTGCTCGACGATGATCGGATTGATCGTCGGCGGGTTGGCTGGCATGCGCAGCGGCGCCCTCGACACCGTGGCGATGCGCATCACGGAACTGGTGCAGGCCATCCCGCGATTCTTCCTCACGGTGCTGGTCGTCAGCTTGTTCGGCGGGCACCTGTGGTTGATCGTCATGGTGATTGGACTGACGTCATGGCCTGCCACGGCGCTGATCTTCCGAACACAGGTGAGGAGCACGATGAGCCGGGAGTTCGTGCTTGGCGCGCGGTCGGCGGGGAGCAGCGACACGCGCATCCTCGTGCGGCACGTGCTGCCCCTGACGATGAGCGTCATGGCCGCGCAGGTGTCGTACCAGGCAGGCGGCGCCATCCTGGCCGAGGCCGGCCTCAGCTTTCTCGGTCTGGGAGACCCCACGGTGATGAGCTGGGGGACGCTGCTCGGCGCCGCCCACCACACGGTGCGCCATGCGTGGTGGATCGCGATCTTTCCCGGCATCGCCGTCACGATCACTGTCCTGGCCTGCAACCTCATCACCGACGGGCTCGTCGAGACGCGTCGATAGGCCGCTGGCACACCGGAGGGCAGGCCTGTGCCCGGTGTGCGGTTGCTCTGTGTGCATCCGTGTCTCTGTCGTCTCCGTTGGCGCGTGCGGTGATCAACCGTTTCACTCCGTCCATCAAACGCGCGACGTTGAAGTTGATGAGCAGGCCCGCTGGGCAACCCGTCAGACGAAGATAGGTGAGCACCTGCGCCTGAGGCACGGGGGCGAGCATGGCGACCGACTTCACCTCCACGACGACACGGTCTTCGACCACCAGATCGATGCGCTAGCTGGCATCGAGCGCGATGCCCTTGTAGACGATCGGGAGCGTGCGTTGTGCGACAAAACGCAGGGACTGCGAGGCCAGCTCGAATTGCAGGCACTGCTGGTACGTCGACTCGAGCAGCCCAGGGCCCAGGTGCCGATGCACGGTCACCGCACATCCGAGGATGTCATGGGTCAGGCGGTTGAACGTCTCCGGATCGATGCGCATGCATCGCCAGAGCTGCAAATACGGCGCCCAACGGGCTCAGGCCAATCCTGGCGACGCCGGCAGCAGCGCCCGCAGATTCTGCGCTCTCCAGCCTCGCCCAGGTGGGCGCGGCTGTCACCCCGGCACACCAGTCACAACAACGAAGCGGCAAGCCCCCCGATGGCGGCGATCGCCGGCGAATCGGGCACGTCGATCGGTGCCTGTCCGGCCAGATCGGCTTTTCGAATCCTGTCGTCGAGGGGCACTTCGGCCACGACAGGAATGCCGTGCGTCTTGGCAAACTCGCGCACCGCGGTGGCGTCGGCGTCGTCCCTGATCTTGTTGGCCACCCCGAGGATGCGGGCCACCCCAAGTTCTCGCCCCAGTTCAGCGGCGCGTCGCGCCGTTTCCAGGGCCTTGTAGTACGGTTCCAGAATCACCAGCAGGGTGTCGACGTGCCTGGCCGTGCCCCGACTGAGATGTTCGAGGCCCGCCTCCATGTCCACGATGGTGATCGGGTGTGACGCCTGCATCAACCCGCCGAGCAGATGCCGCACCGCGGCATGGGCACCGCACAGTCAACCAGCGCCCGCGTGATCGACGCGTCCCATCACCAGCAACTTGACGGCATCCGGCGTGGCGACCGCGTGCTGCTCGACCACCACCGCTGGCGACAGCGCGAGGGTGAACACCCGCTTCCCCTCGGCGTCCTTGCCCTCGTTGAGAATCGAACGAGGCATCGGCACAACCGCCTCGGCCTGCGCACGCGACAATCCCAGCGTCGTGCCGAGGTTGGGCGTCGAGTCGGCGTCGATCGCCCAGACCTCATGGCCTGCGCGCGCGATGATTCGCGCCAGGGTGCCTGACACCGTGGTCTTGCCGCTGCCGCCCTTGCCTGCTACCGCTATCGTCGACATTCAGATCCTCTCACCGCCGATGATGGCAGTCTTCCACGTTGCCGGTCCGCCGGCAGTCGCAATCGGGATCGCTACATTCGCCATGCCCGGGTCTGGTCATGTCGGCGAATTCATCTGCAAAGCGGCGGCCGCCTTCGGTGACGCCCTCGGCACTCAGCGCAAACCGCTCCGCGATGTCGGCACGCAGCACCGTGACCAGCCCGCGCTCGACCAGACGCATCAACACCGTCACGACGTCCCACTGGTCTGCGCCAGTGAAGCGCGAGACGTCGCCAGGACTGACGTCGGGCGCGAGCCCTTCGCCCCGCAGCCAGTACATGACCTGCAGCACCTCGTCCTCGGCTTCGAGCCCGCCACGATCGCCAGGGATGGAATCAGACATGAGTGCGGCGAAGAAGAGTCTGCACTGCCGCAAGCGCGGAATCAACCGCGTCGTGCACAGAGGGCGAGAGCGCCATGGTCAGGTCGTCGGTCGAGGCCGGTTCGCAGCCGACCATGAACACCTCTGGCGGCAACGCCCCGAGCACCTGGGCCAGCGCCAGCGCCCGTGCCGGCACCGCCATGTGCATGTCGATCGATTGGGCCGGCTCGACGCTTTCGACCTCCACGACATACAGGCTTCCAGGCGCCCCACCGCGGGTCATCGCATCGACGATGACCAGGCGGCGACACGGGGTCAGCAATTCCTGGGCGAGCGCGATGCCGCCGGTGCCGACTTCGAGCAGTACCGTCCCGGCCGGCACGTCGCCGTCCTCCTCCAGCCGACGCACCACTTCGACACCAAAGCCATCGTCGCCACGCAGGACGTTGCCGAAGCCGGCGACTACCATCCGCGGCGTCATGCGTGCTCGACGTCCACGGCGATACGCACTCTGCCATCCTCGACGCTGATCGGGAATACAGCCAGCCGATCGCCGGGTGCGTCGAGGCGCACGCCCGTCCGCACGTCGTACTGGCAGCCGTGCCACGAGCAGTGCAGCGTCGTGCCGTCGAGCCGGCTGAACTCGAGCGGCAACGGACTGCCGCCGCAGCGGTTATCCACCGCCAGCCACTCCTGCCCGACCCGTACGACCAGCACCGGCCTCCCGTCCACATCGAGGGCGCGCATGGTGCCGTCCTCGAGCGACTCCACTCCGAGCACGTCCCGGAACACCGGCTTGTGCGCGCGACGCAAGGTGATGGGCATCGTCACGGCCCGCGCGTGCCGCTCGTGCGGCACCAGTTCCTGGAAACCGACGAAGTGCACTCGCAGCGCCTCTTCGATATCACGCACCGCCGCGGCTGGGTCGACGTGGGACGCCTCCACGCCGTGTAGCCGCACGTAGACCACACCGCCGACCACCTCCAGCGTCTCCACATCCACGCCGCGCGCGTGCAGATGTCCGCGAACGCTGTCGAGCGCCTCGTCAGCCTGCAGTCGCCGGTCCACCGGCACCAGGTCGTACGACATCAACAGCATGCGGATGGCCGGATCGGCGACAAGCTTGTTGATAAAGGCGTCACCGCCCATACCGCGGATCGCCTGCATCAGGTGGGTGAGGCCCGCGCGGTGCACCGCGTCGATGTCGTCGAGGAGTTGGGTGACCTTCGTGGCGACCACCGTCCCGTGGCCGCCCTGCAACTCGGCGATCAGCCGCTCGGCTTCCACCAGGAGGTCACGCTCCGAGGGATCGCTCATGCACCATGTCCCTGACCAGGGTGACCACCGAGCCCATCGCGTGCGTCACCTCCGCGCTCAAGTGGTCGCCGAATTCGTGCTCCAGCGGCTCGATCTCCACGATCGTCACCGCAGCGGGCAGCGCGCCGAAATAGCCGGCAATCACCAGCGTGTTGTCGAGGGAGATGATGCCGGTCACCGCTTCGGTCACCGCCTGCTGCACCAAGGCGTCGCAGGGCACCACCCGGTCCCACTCGTAGACACTGACCGCGCCCGGTGCGCGACCCGCGCGCTCGATGCTCGACACCACGATCACGCGATCGAACTGTTGATCGGCCGGCTGTGCCTGCAGCCACTGCACCACCGCGATCGGGTTGTAGCTGACGTCCTCGAGCACGACATCAGGACCGAGGTCGGCCTCCGACAAACGTTCGAGCACCTCGAAGGCCACCGAGTGGTCCCGCAGATTGCGGTAGCCGAGGGCACCCACCAGTGTCAATGACCTAGCCATCGACGCCGCACGCGCAGGTGTTGACCTCGCGGGTGATCACGCCCGCATCGGAGTGGATGTGGGTGGTGCACGGCATGCAGGGGTCGAAGCTGCGGATCGCTCTCAAGACGTCGATGCCGCGGAACTCCTCGGTCCCGAGCGTCTCCTCCAGCAGCGGCGTGTTCATGACCGCTTCCTCGTACGGCCCCGGCTGCCCCCAGCGGTCGGTGGGCGAGGCATTCCACGTCGAGGGCGTCACGATCTGGTAGTTCGATACGGCGCCGCGATCGAGCACCAGATGGTGCGTCAGGTAGCCCCGCCCAGCGCCCCAGAAGCCGACGCCGAGCCGCTCGCCGGTCTTGGGAATCTCGAAGGGCACGCTGGTGCGGGTGTCGCCGTTCTTCAACCGGTCCATGGCGGCCATCCAGTTGTTCATGGCGACCATCGACGTGAAGGCCACGCAATGGGCGCGGGCGCGATTGCGCTCGAATGCGTTCCACACCGCCGGGACGTGCCACTCGAGATCCATCTCCGGAAGCGCGCCCTTCGGGACGCGCACCTTCAGGGAATGGCCGGTGGCTTCGATGAACGGGTTCTTCGGCAGTTTCTGCGCCACCGCGGTGCTCCACAGGCGCGAGTAGCACCCCGCTTCCATGCCCAGCCGATCCCACCGAGGCGCGGTGTCCCAGGTGTATTTCTCCTTCCAGTTCTGGCCTTCGGGACGCGGCTTGGTGATCTTGTTCCACGGATGGTAGGGCGACAGCGGCTTGCCCGCCGGGTCGGTCGCGAAACGCTGGCGCTGACCATCGCCGGTCCACTCGTCGTAGTAGGAATGCTCCACAAACTCCTCGAGCCCCATGTTGATGGTGTGGAGATCGGTGGTACGCAGTTCACCGTCGACGATCGCCCCGGGTGTCGCCCAGCGCCGATTCCCCCATGCGTCGGCGTTCTTGTAGCTGGCATCGTAGGCGTCCGGGTGATCGAAGATGCCGGTGTCGATCATGTTGGCGCGACGCCGACCGACATCCTTGTACCGCGGGTTGGCCTCGTAGAAGAACTCGGTGAGATCGTCCCAGATCGAAGCAATCTTCTTGCTGTAGTCGAAAAACTGCGACAGCCGCACGAACATCTCGTTC
>JBKJQW010000032.1:0-35516 GCA_046593715.1 Luteitalea sp. | reverse complement strand
CCCCCGTCCGGATGCCCGGATCCAGGCCCATCGTCACGCGGGTGCCCGCCGGCGCTGCGAGCAGCAGGTCGCGCAGGTTGGTGCCGAAGACGCGGATGGCTTCGTCTTCGGCCATCTCGCGCAGCCGCTGCTCGACGTCGTTCTCGAGCTTGGGCTGCAGCCGCGCCTTCCACGCCAGGGTGACGGCACTGCGCAGGAAGTCGTCGGACGGCCGCTGCTGGTGCGTGACACCCGCGAACGCCGCGATGCGCTGCTCGGGTTCGCCGAGCGCCGCGCCGCTGCCGTCATCGGGCAGCACGATGGCGAGCTTGAGAACGCCCTCCTTGCGGCCGCGCAGGAGCGCGAGGACGCGGTGCGACGGCAGCTTGCTGACAGGCTCCTGGGCAGCGAAGTAGTCGCGGAACTTCGCGCCCTTCTCTTCCTGCCCGGCGACGACCGTCGAACGCAGCGTACCCTGCTCCCAGACGTAGGTGCGAAGGCCGCCGACCAGTTCCGGCGCCTCGGAGAAGCGCTCGATCAGGATGGCGCGCGCACCATCGAGGGCGGCCGCGACATCGATCACGCCCGTGGCCTCGTTGACGTACTCCGCGGCAGCCTGTTCGGGCACCAGCGTCGGCGCGGCGAGCAGCGCGTCAGCGAGCGGCGCGAGCCCCTGCTCGCGGGCGATCTGCGCCTTCGAGCGCTTCTTCGGCCGGTGCGGTGCGTAGAGATCCTCGAGGCGCGTCTTGCTGTCGGCACTGCGAATCGCGTCCTCGAGCTCGGGCGTCAGCTTCTGCTGCTCCACGAGCGAGGCCAGGATCGCGGTGCGGCGTTCTTCGAGTTCGCGCAGGTAGCGGAGACGTTCCTCGAGCATCCGCAACTGGGTGTCGTCGAGCCCGCCCGTCGCCTCCTTGCGGTAGCGAGCGATGAAGGGCACGGTGGAGCCTTCGTCGAGCAGCGCCACGGCCGCCGTGACCTGGCGCGGCGCCACGGAGAGCTCCTGAGCGATTCGATCGAGGATCGGCGTGAACACGACCGGGGACTCGGTCGGTGGCGTCGTCATGTCTGTTACCTTCAGCGGCGCGGTCGGCGACCGCGCCCTACCTTGTGAGTTTGCGGTACTTGACGCGGTGCGGCGTGTCGGCCGCCGTGCCGAGCCGTCGGTGGCGATCCGCCTCGTAATCCTGGTAGTTGCCCTCGAACCAGACGGCGGTGCTGTCGCCTTCGAAGGCGAGGATGTGCGTGGCGATCCGGTCCAGGAACCAGCGGTCGTGGCTGATCACCACGGCGCAGCCGGCAAAATCGAGCAGGGCTTCTTCGAGCGCCCGGAGCGTGTCGACGTCCAGGTCGTTTGTCGGCTCGTCGAGCAGCAGCAGGTTGGCGCCGCTGCGCAGCAGCTTGGCCATGTGGACGCGGTTGCGTTCGCCGCCGGAGAGCTGGCCGACCAGCTTCTGCTGGTCGCGTCCCTTGAAGTTGAACCACGACACGTAGGCGCGCGAGGCGACAGCGCGCTTGCCGAGGGTGATCTCGTCGAGGCCGCCGGAAATCTCTTCCCACACGGATCGGTCGCCCTTCAGCGCATCGCGTGACTGGTCGACGTAGCCGAGCTGGACGGTCTCACCGAGCCGCAGGGTGCCGGCATCGGGCTGCTCCTGCCCCGTGATCATCCGGAACAGCGTCGTCTTGCCGGCGCCGTTCGGGCCGATGACGCCGACGATGCCGCCGCGCGGCAGCGTGAACGTCATGTCATCGAAGAGCAGGTTCTCGCCGAACGCCTTGCGGATGCCGCGCGCCTCGACCACGATGTCGCCGAGCCGGGGCCCGGGAGCGATGAAGATCTCGACCGAGTCGATCTTCTCCTTGGTGTCCTGCGCGAGCAGATCCTCGTACGCGTGCAACCGGGCCTTGCCCTTGGCCTGGCGGGCGCGTGGCGACATGCGGATCCAGTCGAGTTCGCGCTGCAGCGACCGCTGCCGCCGCGATTCGCTCTTGGCCTCCTGCGCCATGCGGTTCTGCTTCTGCTCGAGCCAGCTCGAGTAGTTGCCTTCCCACGGAATGCCCTGCCCGCGATCGAGCTCGAGAATCCAGCCCGCTACGTTGTCCAGGAAGTACCGATCGTGCGTGATCGCGACGACGGTGCCCTTGTATTCCTTGAGAAAGGTCTCGAGCCAGGCCACCGATTCGGCGTCCAGATGGTTGGTCGGCTCGTCGAGCAGCAACAGGTCCGGCGACTGCAGCAGCAGCCTGCAGAGCGCGACACGACGCTTCTCACCCCCCGACAGCGTACTGACGTCGGCATCGGGCGGCGGCAGACGCAGCGCGTCCATCGCGAGTTCGAGCGTGCTGTCGAGATTCCACGCGTCGACGGCGTCAATCCGGTCCTGCACCGCGGCGAACTCGTCCGCCGTCTCGTCCGAGTAGTTGGCCGAGAGCTCATCGAACCGCGCGAGCAGGTCCTTGATGGGCTGCACGCCCTCCTCGACGTTGCCGAGAACGGTCTTCTCGTTATTGAGCTGCGGCTCCTGCGCCAGGTAGCCGACGCTGCAGCCCGCCGCCCGAAAAGCCTCGCCGGAGAACTCGGTCTCCACGCCGGCCATGATCCGGAGCAGGGTGGACTTGCCGGAGCCGTTGTAGCCGAGCACGCCGATCTTGGCGCCAGGCAGGAACGACAGCCAGATGTCCTTGAGCACGACCTGGTCTGGGGGATAGACCTTGGTCAGCCCCTTCATCGTGTAGATGTACTGGAGTGCCATGCAGAGGGGGGAGCGAATCGTTGCCGTGAGCGAGCCGGCCACCGTTCGGGGATCGAACGGCGACTGACCCGACCGGAGGGTCGGGTCGGTCGCTAGTGTAGCAGCCGCGCGCCGGTGCTAGTCGCCGTCGATCAGGTTGCCGAGGCCCCCGAGGATGGAGCCCTCTTCCTTGCCGCCGCGCGCGATGCCCGGCGCAGCCTTCAGAATGCGGCCAGCCATGCGGCTGAGGGGCAGCGACTGCAGCCAGACCCGTCCGGGCCCGGTGACCACCGCGAAGAAGAGGCCCTCACCACCGAAGAGCGCCGTCTTCACCTTGCCGACAAACTGCACGTCGTACTGCACCGACGGGGTCAGCGCCATGAGGCAGCCGGTGTCCACCTTGAGCGTCTCGCCGGCCTTGAGATCGAAGGCCTCGATCATGCCGCCCGCGTGGACGAAGGTGAGGCCATCGCCGGTCAGCCGCTGCATGATGAAGCCTTCGCCGCCAAAAAGGCCGACGCCGATCTTCTTCTGGAACGCGATGCCGATCGAGACGCCCTTGGCGGCGGCCAGGAAGCTGTCCTTCTGGCAGATGAGCTCGCCACCGAGCTCCTGCAGGTCCATGGCCAGGATCCGCCCGGGATACGGCGCCGCGAAGGCCACCTTCTGCAGCGTCGACGTCGGGTTCGAGAAGACGGTCGTGAACAGGCTCTCTCCCGTCAACAATCGCTTACCCGCGCCCATCAGCGCACCCATGATGCCGCCTTGCTGCTGCTGACTGCCGTCACCGAAGATGGTGTCCATCTGGACACCGGCGGTCATGTACATCATGCCCCCGGCCTCGGCGACGGTGGCTTCACCGGGATCGAGTTCGATCTCGACGAACTGGACGTCCTCGCCGACGATGCGATAGGTCAGATCGTGGGCGCGACGGCCGATCGGCGGTGGCGCAGCGGCGGCCACCGCGGGCGAACCTGTCGCGAACAAGGTGGCGAGCTTCGGCGTGTCCCGGGCCGCCTGCCACTGCGCCATCCCCTCAGTGAAGACCAGCGTGTCGGGAGTCACCATCCCGGTGCGGATGCGACCAGCGAGATCATCGAGCGAGATAGGGCCGACCGGCGTGTTGTTCTGGGCGTAGTACCACATAGGTGATGTCACTCGGGTTGGGGGAAGCGGTGTCGGATATCAGGGCCCGCGCAGCGCCGATGCCGGAAGGGACGTGGTTCAGGTCTGGCTGGCGCGGTCGCCGGCGAGTGTCTCGCGCTCGATGCGTTCGACCTCGGTGTGATCGAGGCGGAGGAGGCGCTGCAGCTGCGTCAGGTACATGCGCTCGCCCGGCGCGACCGCGCCCTGGCCGTGAACCACGGCATACGCGAGTGCGTACGCGATCGCACGCTGCTCCGGTGTCGTGAAGGCGGGCGTGATCGCGTCCAGGCTGCGCCGCTGCTGCAGTTCGCTCGCGACCAGCGCCCCGGCGCCGAGGGAGGCGGCGCGCTCACTGATGACGGCCACCTCTTCATCGGACAGCTCGCCGTCGGCGCGCGCGGCACTGACCGCGAGTTGGACGAGCGGCAGCAGCGCCGGCGGCACGATCGCCGGCGCCACAGGACTGCCGGTCGGCGGCGTCGCCCCGGGAATCGGCGGCAGCGGGGGCGGCCCGGCCACGAGCGGCGGCATGGACGCCACGCCGTGCGCAGGACCTGGCGAGGCGGGGCCGGACGGCGTCGGCGCGACCGGGCCTCCAGCGGGCCCAGCGCCCGCCGCCGCGCCTTGCTGCATCGTCTCCAGCGCGCCCCAGATCAGGCCGCCCACGGTGAGCAGTGTGCCCGCGTTGAGCAGGCCGCTCCCCGCGCTGCCCCGACGACCTCTGCCCAGCCCCAGCGCCGACAAGGCGAGGCCGCCTCGGGAGCGCGTCGCCTTGCCGCCGAGAAACCCGCCGATGAGTTGTCCGATGAGCTGTTCGGGATCCATCTGCTTCCTGTTACGAGGCAAAGCCGGCGGAGTTCAGCCAGGCCGTCGCGTGCGACACGTCTTCACGCGTCAATGCATGCCCACCCGGCGACCAGTACGGGGTCACGCTGGCGCCGGCGGCGGTCAGCAGTGCGGCCAGCCGCCGGGCCTCGGCGATCGCCACGATGGGGTCCGATTCCCCGCCCGCCAGGAACACGGCGCGGCCCTCGAGTGAGGGCAATGGATCGGGAGCCAGGACGAATTGCGCGTGCAGCAGCGCGGCTCCGGCAAAGCATTCTGGATGCAGCAGCATCGCGGCGTTGGCGATATTGGCGCCGTTGGAGTAGCCCACCGCCACCATCCGTCCTCGCGCGAGACCGTAGGAGGTCGCGGCATCATCCAGGAAGGCCGAGAGTTCCGCCGCGCGCACACGCACGTCCTCCAGATCGAAGCGGCCCTCGGCAAACCGACGGAAGAAGCGCGGCATGCTGCCTTCGAGCACCCGCCCCCGTGGGCTCAGCAGCGCTGCGGCGGGGTGCAGCGCTCGCCCGAGCGGCAGCAGGTCGTGCTCGTCGCCACCCGTGCCGTGCAACAGCACCAGGGTGGTCTCCGACGTGCCTTCTGCAGGTACGAATTGATGGATGAAGTCGTCAAGCGCCACGGCCGACCACTCTATCGTGATCTTGCACGCGTAATCGCGCCGTGTTCGCCGCCAGTGGCATTTCAACCTCGACCGCGGTGCCCGCACCGCTGGCCCCGATCCACCCATTCGGCGCTATCCTAGTTTCGCTCTATGTTCTCCGGGGACGTCCGCCGCATTCTCCACATCGACATGGACGCGTTCTACGCGTCGGTCGAACAGCGCGACCGTCCGGAACTGCGAGGCCGCCCGGTGGCGGTGGGCGGCAGGCCGGAGGGCCGCGCCGTCGTGTGCGCGGCCTCCTACGAGGCGCGAGCCTTCGGCGTGCGGTCGGCCATCCCGATGGCGCGGGCCGTTCGTCTCTGCCCCGACCTGGTCATCGTGCCGACCGACTTTGCCAGGTACCGCGCCGCGTCGCAGGAGGTCCTCGGTATTTTCCGGTCTGTCACGCCGCTGGTCGAGCCGCTCTCGCTCGACGAGGCGTACCTGGACGTGACCGAGAACAGCTGGGGAGAGGCACTGGGCGTGGACGTCGCCCGCCGCATCAAGCGCACCATCCGGGAGCGGACCGGTCTCACGGCCTCGGCCGGCGTGGCGCCCAACAAGTTCCTGGCAAAGATCGCCTCGGGTTGGCGCAAGCCGGATGGCCTCACCGTCATCGCTCCCGAACGCATGGAAAGCTTTCTGCAAGGCCTGCCCATCGACGCGCTGTGGGGCGTCGGTCCGGTCACGGCCAAGCGTTTGCGGGCCAGCGGCATCGAGCGGTTGGTCGACGTCCGTGCCGCCGCCAGTGCCACGCTTCACGCCGCGGTGGGCTCGCAGGCCAGCTGGCTCACCGCCCTGGCCTGGGGCCGAGACGACCGCCGTGTCGTCGCTGACCGCGTGGTCAAGTCGCACGGGGCGGAGCGCACCTATGCCGAAGACCTGCGCGAGGTCGCCATGATGCGCGTGGAGCTGGACGCGCTTGCAGACACCTGCGGCGGATGGCTCAGCCGCAAGGCGCTCCGCGCCCGAACGGTGACGCTCAAGGTCCGCTACGGCGACTTCGCGACGGTGACCCGCAGCCACAGCGTGTCGCACGGCGTTCAGGAGTCGTCCGAGATCGCCTCCTGCGCCCGGCACCTGCTGGACCGCACGGATGCGAGGGCCCGGCCGGTACGGCTGCTCGGCGTGAGTGTCCACAACCTCGTGGACCCAGCCGCCGCACCCGCACGTGCCGAGGGGCAGCTGCCCTTCGACGACGCCGAGGCTGACTGAGCCCATCGCGTCGGCCGCGACCCGATGCCGTAGAATCGGCCTTCACGTTGCCTCGACGTTGCCTGCTCGACCACTGATGCGCCCTCCTCGCGCCGCGCTGCGAGCGCTCCTGCTGTTGCTCTCGCTGCTCGCGGTCATGAGCCTCCGACAACCGGACAAGCTGCGCCACCCGCAGTTCTGGGCCGAAGACGGGCCGGTCTTCTATCTCGAGGCCGAGCATCATGGCGCCGCGAGCCTGATCCGGCCCTACAACGGCTACTGGCACCTCTACCCTCGTTCAGTCGCGCTGCTCGGCACCCGGGTCCCTGTCCTGTACCTGCCAGCGCTGTACACAGCCGGCGCTGTCCTCGCGGCGCTGCTCGCGCTCGTGGCCCTTGTGTCCGCGAGGCTGTCCAGCCTGGCAATCGGCCGCGCCGCCATGGTGGCCGCGGTCCTGCTCGTGCCGTTCTCCGGGGAGTTGTGGCTCACGCTGACCAACACGCAATGGTTCGGGGCGTTGCTGTTGATCGTGTTGCTGGCCGCACCCGCGCCGCCGACCAGGTTGGCAGCCTGGTGCTGCACCGTCGGCGGGGTCGTCATGGCACTGACGGGACCGTTCGCGCTGCTGCTCTGGCCTTGTGCCGCGTTGAGAGCCTGGTGGCATCGCGACCGGTGGAGCTTGTGGCTACTGGCCGTGTTCACGGCGTGCGCCGCAGCCACCGCGATGGCGCTGGTCACTCACCCGCGCGGCGGCGAGTTGATCAGCCTGCCACACCGCCTCGATCTCCTGCTCGCGGCCGCTCGCCATCGACCGCTGGCGCTGCTGGGGGCCACGAGCGGCACGCTCTTTCTCGCGCTGGGCCTCACTTACGGCGGTCGCCATCGCCTGTGGGCGCTCACCGCCTGCAGCATGGCCGGGCTGCTGGTCATCGCGGCGACGGCGGCGACCGTCCCCCTCGAGCACCTGGGCACGCGGTATTTGTTCCTCCCGTGGGCGGCGGGCACCTGGACGGCCGTGATGCTGGCCGAACGCGGACATCGCCTGGCCTGGTGTGCCCTGGCCGGTGCGCTGGCCGTTGCGCTGGCCAACTTCCCGCTGCCGCCCCTCCAGCCGTATCCGTGGGCGCGTGACGCCGAGTGCCTGGAGCGCCAGGCGGTGTGCGATGTGGTCGTCAACCCCGCGTGGCGTGTGGGCCTGCCCGGACGCGGCGGGCCACCCCGCTGAGGCCAGCCGCCGCGCGGATCAGCCGCGACGGGGCGCGGCGCTGGCAACAGCCGCGGGCTCGGGCGTGAAATCCTCGCCAGGGTTGATGAAGCGATCCAGTTCCACCGCGTACTGCCGGTCGTGCAGCTGGCGATAGCGACCATCGAGGGCGATCAACTCCGCGTGCGACCCGCGTTCGGCGACCTGTCCGCCTTCGATCACCAGAATCTGGTCGGCGCTGCGAATCGTGGAGAGCCGGTGCGCGATGACAAAGGTGGTACGGCCGCGCCGCAGCGATCGCAGGGCCTCCTGGATCTTGGCCTCGCTCTCGCTGTCGAGGCTCGACGTGGCCTCGTCGAGGATCAGGATGCGCGGGTCCGCCAGGATGGCGCGCGCGATGGCCACGCGCTGCCGTTGCCCGCCGGACAGGCGCACGCCCCGCTCGCCGACGACCGTCCTGTAGCCGTCGGCAAAGCCGTCCACGAACTCGTCGCAGTAGGCGATCTTCGCCGCGGCCTCGACTTCGTCCAGCGAGGCGTGCGGGTCGGCATAGCGGATGTTGTCGGCGATGCTCCCATCGAAGAGGAAGTTCTCCTGCAGGACGATGCCGAGCTGGCCGCGATAACTGGCCAGCTGCACCTCTTCGAGATCCTGGCCGTCGATCAGCACGCGGCCGCGGGTGGGCCGGTTGAACGCCATCACGAGGCCGATCAGCGTACTCTTGCCGGACCCACTCGAACCGACGAGTGCGGTTGTCGATCCCGCCGGCGCGTCAAACGAGACACCCTTGATGACCGGTACGCCTTCGTTGTACTCGAACCACACGTCGTCGAACGTCACGCGCCCCTGCACGTCATCCAGCGCCCGCCGGTTGACGTCGTCGGCATCCTCGGTGGCCATCGTCTTGATCTCGTGGATGCGATCCATCCCGGCGAAGGCCTCGGTGATCTGCGTGCCGATCGAGGCAATCGAGATCATCGGCGCGGCGACCATCCCGGTGAAGAAGATGTACATCACGAACTCGCCCAGGGTCATCGTCCCGGCAACGATGGCGCGACCGCCGATCGTGATCATGATGACGCCGGTGACGCCGATGATGAGCGTGCCCATCGCGGTGGTGGCCGACACACCGGTCATTGACTGCGCGACATTGCGCAACAGGCGATGGACGCCCTTGCTGAAGACGATCTCTTCGCGCTTCTCGGCCGTGTAGGCCTTGACCACACGGATACCCCCGAGCGACTGCGAGAGGCGCCCGGTGACCTCGGCGTTGATCTGGCCGCGCTCTCGGAACAAGGGCCGCAGGCGCTTGAAGGCGACGGCCATGAGACCGCCAAAGGTGCCGAGCACGATGATCATCACGATGGTCAGCGACCAGTTCAGGTAGAAGAGCACGACGAGCGCGATGATCGCCGTGATGGTTCCACCGGTGAGCTGCACGAGCCCGCTGCCGACCAGGTTGCGAATGCCCTCGGCGTCTGACATGACCCGCGAGATGAGCACGCCTGTCTGCACGGTGTCGAAGTAGCGGACGGGCAAACGGGCGATGTGCGCCTGCACGGAGCGCCGCATCTCGGTGATCGCGCCCTGCGCAGCGACGCCGAGCACCTGCGACAGCGTGAATGAGGTCACGGCCTCGACCAGGGTGGCCAGCGCCACCGCGCCAGCGAGCGGCCACAGCAACTGCGATTGGCCCTTGCCAATCACGTCGTCCACGAGAAACTTCGTGGAGGCCGGCAGCACGAGTCCCACCAGGCGGTTCACCAGCATCAGGCTGAGGCCGAGACTCAGCCTGGCCCGGCTCTTCCAGATGAGTCCGCGCGCCTCTTCCCAGGCGTTGCCGTAGTTGATCTTCTTCTTCTTGCCGCTTGCGTCGCTCAAGGCGCGCCCTTCGTGAAGGTCACCTGTGTGATCCCGATTCGCGTCTGCGGCGCCTCGCCCTCGAGCGGCGTCTGCTCGATGGCCATCACCACGTCCATGCCCTGCAGCACGCGGCCAAATGCCGTGTACTTGCCGTCCAGCGACGGTGAGGCCGCCGTGCAGATGAAGAACGACGTACTGGCGCTGTCGGGGTCGTCGCCCCGCGCCATGCTGACAACGCCGGCCTCATGGGTGATGGCGTTGAACTCGCCCTTCACCGTGCGCACCGCCTGCTGCTGGACCTGCGTCAACGGCGCCGTCCGCGACGACAGGTCGCCGGCCTGCACCGCAAACCTGGGCACGACCCGGTGAAACGCCGTGCCGTCGTAGACGCCACGCTGCGAGAGGCGGAGGAAGTTGCGGACGTGTTCGGGCGCGACCTCGGGATGGAACCCGATGACGATGTCGCCCGCGGTCGTGCGAATGGTGGCATGGTGCTGCGCGAGCTCCGCGACAGAGGTCTCGGCAAACGGCGCGGCCGACGGCGGCGGCGTGTCCCGCACCGATGCCCTGGTGATGGCCACGCGCGCGGTGAGGCGCCCCGCGCCATCGAGCGGCGTCTGCGAGATCTGTTCGGCGACCTCGAGGCCTTCGACGACGTCGCCGAACACGGTGAACTGTCCGTCGAGGGCCGGCTGATCGGTGAGACAGATGAAGAACTGCGCCCCAGCGCTGTCGGCCTTGTTCGGGATGAGTACGGCCGCAACGGCGCCGCGGACGGCCTTGCGGTCGTTCGGTTCGCGCTTCAGGCGATTCAACCCGCCTGTGCCATAGAGCGAGGACTTGGTCGGGTCCTTCGAGAGCGGGTCGCCGCCCTGAACGATGCCGAGCGGGACCGCGCGATGGAACACGGTGCCGTCGTACGCCCCCGCCTCGGTCTGGTCCAGGACGAAGCCGACGTGATTGGGAGCCGCGGCGGCGTCCAGTTGCACCACGATGGTGCCCAGCGAGGTCTCGAGGACGATCTGCTTGTGCTGCAGCGCCGCCGGCGAGCGGGTCGCGGTGTAGCGGCCCGTCGGCGCGGCGGCGGCGCCCGCGGCGGGACGGCGGCGTCCCTGCGCATCGGACCTCGCCGTGAGGACGAGGGTGGCGATCACCAGACAGCCAAGCAAACCTGCCGGCCGAGACGTCAGCGGAGAGCGCACGGTGCGATCTTATCGCGCCGGCGACGGCGACCACCCGACCGGTCGGCCGGGTACACGGCGCAGGGACGTCGGCGCGCGCCGTCCCTGCGCCGCCCAACCTGAGCGACAATGCCCCCGTTCACTGAAAGGACGCCCGCCGATGCCCCTCTCCCCCATCGCTCGCCGCCCATGGATGGTTGGTGTCCTGGCCCTGCTGGCCGCGGCGCCGTCGCTGGCGCAGGCACCGTCGCCAACCGCTGCGCCAGCCGGCGGTCCTGCAACGGTTCCGCGGCTGATCGCGCTTGCCGACGTCGACCGGATCGTCACCATCCGAGACCCGCAGCGATCACCGGACGGCGCGTGGGTCGCCTACAGCGTCGGCACCGTGGACGTGGCCAAGGACAAGACCGATAACGACGTCTGGATGGTCAAGTGGGACGGCAGCGAGCGGGTCCGGTTGACCTCCACGGGAGAGTCCGAGTCAGCCGCCAAGTGGAGCCCCGACGGCAAATGGCTGTCGTTCGTGCGCCAGGACGACAAGAAAAAGGCCCAGGTCTGGATTCTGAGCCGACTCGGGGGCGAGGCGCAGAAGCTGACGGACCTGCCCGGCGGCGTGTCCGACTACGCCTGGGCGCCCGACGGTATCCGGCTGGTCCTGACGGCGCGCGACGTGGACCCGGCGACCATCAACGACAAGCCCGATCAGGCGCCGCGGCCCATAGAGATCGAGACGTTCAAGTTCAAGCGCGACGGCGTCGGTTACGTCGACGGCAAGCTGCGCACGCACCTGTACCTGTTCGACGTGGCGGCGCGGGCGACGACCTCGTTGACCTCAGGACCGTACGACGACACGGCGCCGACCTTCTCGCCCGACGGCCGGCATGTCGCCTTCATCAGCGCGCGTTCGGCCGCGCGGGAGAAGACCGCCATTCGCGAGGTGTACGTCGTCGAGGCGCGTGCCGGTGCGACACCGCGCCAGATCAGCACCAAGGTGGCCCGGCACAACGCGCCGCTGGCCTGGAGCCCGGACGGCACCCGCCTCCTGTACATGGAAGGCGGTGATCCGCGCTATGACGCCTACGAGCAGTACCAGATGGCGATCGTGCCGGTGGCGGGCGGGGGATCGGTGGCACTCACGCCCTCGCTCGATCGGCCCGTGACCGACGCGGCCTGGTCCAGGGACGGGTCACGGGTCACTTTCGTGGTGGCCGACGACCGCGATCAGCACATCGCATCAGTAGCCGCCGCAGGGGGGCCGGTGACGCGGCTCACCTCAGGCGCGCAGGTGGTCCGGTCGCTTGCACACAGCCCGTTCGACAGCAAGTTCGCGGTCCTGGTCAGCACCCCGACGCAACCCGACGAAGTCTACGCACTCGACGGCGACACGCTCCGCAAGCTGACGGGGCACAACGACTGGATGGCCAGCGAGCTCACGCTCGGCACGGTCAGGCCGGTCGAGTTCACCAGCAAGGACGGCGTCCGGATTGGCGCGTTGCTGACGCTGCCGCCGGGTCGCGCCACGACGTCGAGGGTGCCGCTCGTGCTGCACATCCACGGCGGCCCGAACGGACAGGACAGCTATGGCTTCCTGTTCGACCGTGAGTGGATCGCCGCCAACGGCTATGCGGTGCTGCAGGTGAACTACCGCGGCAGCCACGGGCGCGGCCAGGCCTTCCAGTCGGCGATTTTCGGCGACTGGGGCAACAAGGAAGTGCTGGACCTGCTGGCCGGCGTGGACTGGGCGGTGGCCGAGGGCATCGCCGACCCGGCCCGCCTGGGCATCGGCGGCTGGAGCTACGGCGGCATCCTGACCAACTACACGATTGCCAGCGACCCGCGCTTCAAGGGCGCGGTGAGCGGTGCCGGCAGTTCGCTGCAGCTGACCATGTACGGCACCGACCAGTACATCGCGCAGTACGAAACAGAGATGGGCCAGCCCTGGAAGACCATGGAACGCTGGATGAAGGTGTCGTATCCGTTCTTCAAGGTCGAACAGATCAAGACCCCGACGATGTTCATGGCCGGCGAGAAGGACTTCAACGTCCCGGCGACGGGGAGTGAGCAGATGTATCAGGCGCTGAAGTCGGTGGGCACGACGACGCGGCTGGTGATCTATCCGGGACAGTTCCACGGCATCACCCGCCCCAGCTACCGGCGGCACCGCCTCGAGCAGTGGGTGCGGTGGTACGACACCCACGTCAAGGGGATACCGGCCGACGCACCGCGCCCAGCCTCGGCACCCACGAGCGATTCACGGTAGGCGCCCGACCGGCATCGACGCGCGCCTGGTGGCCGGCTCGATGACCAGCGAGGCCACGAGCAGGCAGACGGCCAGGCCAGCGGCAATTACCGCCGGGATGAGGCGGTCGTCGCCCGCCATCACCGCCATCACCACGAGGCCGGCCGCATACGCGACGTCGACCGCGGTCAGGGCCGGCCACCAGCCACGCCGCGTGCCCGCGACCGGATGGGGATAGAGGCGGGCGCTGAACCAGAGATGCAGGCGCAGCGACGTGGCAAGCGCGGCGATGCACACCAGCGCGAGGTGCGCCGGCGTCCGCCATCGCACCGGCAGCGTCGTCGCCACCAGCCAGCCTGGCCACAGCAACGCCACGTACAGCGTGGCGGTGACCGCCTGGTGCGTGTCCCACCACCGCGTTCGCGAACGAGCGTCGGGCGAGCCGTCGGCGAGGCGCACGGCGCCCGCGCCGCCGGGCGAGTGGCGCACCTCAACGTCGCCCCCCAGCGCCTCGAGCACGTCGGCCATCGAGCTGAAGCGGTCTTCGGGACGACGCGACAGGCAGCGGTGTACGAGCGTGACGTCAGCAGACGACAGCTGAGGCGCGGTGGCGGCCAGCGGCTCCGGTTCGTCGCGAAGGACGCGCGCCCACACCTGTGCCACTGGCCCCTCCCCGTAGGGCAGATGTCCGCAGGCCGCCTCGTAGAGCACCAGGCCGAACGAGAACTGGTCCGACAGCGCCGTCGCCGGGGCGCCTTCGAGTTGCTCTGGCGCCTGCGCCAGCGGGGTCCCGGCAACGTGACCGGCGAGGGTCAGTCGTGTATCGCCGTTGTCGGCCTGGCCCAGCGCGATGCCGAAATCCACGAGCCGCAGGCCGTCGTGACCGAGCACGATGTTGCTGGCCTTGACGTCTCGATGAATGACCAGGGCCGCGTGCGCGGCAGCGAGGGCGGCGGCCAGGTCCCGCGCCATCTGCCGCCAGCGGGCGCGGTCGAGGGGGCCCTGCTCCCGCAGGCACTCGGCCAGTGTCGGCCCCTCCACGTACTCGCAGACGATCACCAGGGCCTCGCCGAGTTGCTCGAGCGCATGCACGGACACGATGTGCGCATGGCGCAGTTGCGCCGCGGTGCGCGCCTCGCGCTGCAGTCGGGCGCGGGCCCGGGCATCACGCGCCGTCGCGGCAGGGAGCACCTTCATTGTCACCGCCCGACCCAGACGCGTATCGGTGGCCACGTACAGCACGCCCATGCCGCCGCGCGCCAGCAGTCGCTCGATGCGGTAGGGGCCGAGTACCTGCCCTGGCGCGTAGGCGGGCGCGTAGGCGGGCGCGCCTTCGCTGTCGAGGAGATCCACCGGTTGCACGAGCGCCCCGCGCTCGAGGAAGGCGTCGTCGCGATCGGCCTGCAGCAGCTCGAGCACCTCGCGACGCACCTCAGGATCATCCGGGCATGCGTGGGTCGCAAACGGCGCCCGTTCGGAAAGCGGCAGCGACCGCGCCTCGCCAAACAGCGCCGTGACCCGCTGCCACTGCGCGGGCGTCACGACGCGGGCCCGGAGGCGAGACGCCGGCGCAGCCAGGCGCGGGCAACGGCCCAGTCGCGCTTGGCGGTGGCCGCGGCGACGTCGAGCTCACGGGCGGCTTCCTCGATCGTCAACCCGCCGAAATAACGTAACTCCACCAACCGGGCCTGACGCGGTTCGAGCGTGGCGAGCGCTTCCAGCGCCTGGTCGAGCGCCTCCACGTCCGGATCCCCCTGTGGTGCCGCCGCGGCGTCGTCGACAAGCGTCACCCGCAGATGATCGCCGCCACGTTTCAGGGCGCGGTGCGCGCGCGCCTGTTCCACCAGGATCTGGCGCATGGCGTGGGCGGCAATCGCGCAGAAGTGCGCGCGATTGTGCCAGGAGGTGTTCGCTTCCCGCAGCAGGCGGACGTAGGCCTCGTGGACGAGCGCGGTGGGCTGCAGGGTGAGGTCCGGACGCTCGCTGCGCACATAGTGGGCCGCCAGCCGCCGGAGCTCGGCATACACGTCCGGCCATACGGCATCGAGGGCGGCCTGCCCCCGCACGCGCGGCGCCTCGGGACCCTCGGCCACCGCAGCATTGTAGGCAATACCCGATAATGGGCGTTCATGGCCAACGACGTGACGCTTGCGGTCCTCGGGTGGGACGCCCGCTGGACCGAGGTGTGGGCGGCGCACCGTGGTCTGGACCACGAGCGGCAGGCGGCACGGGTCGTACTCGAAAGCCAGCACATCTACCGAGTGAATACCGGCGAGGCCGAAGTGCTGGCGCGGGTCACCGGACGGGTGCGGCACAAGCTGGGCACACGTGAAGCCTTCCCCGCCGTCGGCGACTGGATTGCCCTCAAACCTGCGGGACCGGCCGAGGAGATGGGCCGCATCGTCGAAGTGCTCCCCCGTCGCGGTCGGTTCGTCCGCAAGGCGGCCGGCACCGCGAGCGAAGCGCAGGTGGTAGCCGCCAACGTCGATGTCGTGTTCCTGGTGAGCGGCCTCGACCACGACTTCAACCTGCGGCGCATCGAACGCTACCTCCTCGCTGCGCACGAGGGCGGCGCTGAACCGGTGGTCGTCTTGAACAAGGCCGACCTGCCACGCGACATCGCGGAGGTCCGTGCCCAACTCGGTCCGGTTGCCGGGAAGGTGGCCGTCGAACTGGTCAGCGCGCATTCCGGTCAGGGACTGGACGCCTTGCGGGGGCACATCGGTCCGGGTCGCACGGCGGCCTTTCTCGGGTCATCAGGCGTCGGCAAGTCGACGATCATCAACCGGCTGATCGGCCGCGAGGTGCAGCGCACCGCCGAAGTGCGCGAGAGCGACAGCAAGGGCCGTCACACCACCACGCATCGTGAGCTGGTCGTGCTTCCTGGTGGCGGTCTGCTGATTGACACGCCCGGGATGCGGGAGTTGCAGCTCTGGGATGTCTCGACCGGTCTGGACGACGCGTTTGAAGACATCGCGACGCTGGGTGTGGACTGCCGCTTCCGCGACTGCACGCACGACAGCGAGCCCGACTGCGCGGTGCGGGGAGCGGTGGCGGATGGCCGGCTGTCCGGCGCACGCCACGGCAACTACCTGCGACTGCACAAGGAAGTCCGAAGCAAACCCGTCGAGGAAGCAGACATCGCGGCGGCCGCGGAGCGCCGCCGCGATGGCCGGGTTGCCGCCAAAGCGCTGAAGAAGCTCTACTCGGACCGGGCCAAGCTGTAGGTCAGTGCACGCCCTGCCCCACCTGCAGGCTGCCGGGGCCAGCGCCGAGGCGACGAATCGCCTGGTCCCACATGGCATCGGCCGGCGTATCGAAAATCAGCACCGGGTCGACATCCACCGTCAGCCAGGCGGAGGAGGCCAGTTCCTGATCGAGTTGCCCCGGACCCCAGCCCGCATAGCCGGTCAGCACGCGGGCGCGGGGCGGCGTCACCTGCACGACTCGACGCAGCAACTCGATCGACGTCGAGAGGTACAGACCCGGCGCCACTTCGGTGTGCGCTTCCTCGTCCACGGCCTCCCCGAGCAGGATCCAGCCGCGCTGCGGCTCCACGGGACCGCCCATCCACAGGAGCGGTCCGTGACGACGCTCGAGGGGCGGATCGAAGGCGACGGCCTCGGCGGCGGCGGTGGTCGTCGGGCGATTCAGGATCAGGCCGAATGCGCCGTCGGCCGTGTGGTCGCATAGCAGCACGACGGCGCGCTCGAAGTTCTCGTCCTGCATCTGTGGCATGGACAGCAGAAGGGTGGGCGCGAGGCTCGATGGTTCCCGTGCGCTCATGGATCGATTCTACCGGGTTCCGGGCCCCGGGCAACGGCGCGGGACTGGATGCGCATGCGCGCCCAGGCGACGTGCTCGACCACCACCGGGTGGCCGAGCGACGGGTCCCGCTCCCTGTCGCGCTCCTCGAGCAGGGCCTCGTGCGCGGCGGCATCGCCACTGGCGGCAATGGCCAGGGCCAGGTTGCGCCGAAGACGCCACACCTTGGTGCGGTACATCGGGCTGTGGCGAATCGAGACCTGCAGGGCCTCATCAGATGTGCGCCATAGCTCGCTCAGGGTCGCCTCGCTCCACATCGGTCGCGCGACCCACACCGGGTCCTCGGTCATCGGCGCGTCGCTGTTCCACGGACACACGTCCTGGCACAGGTCGCAGCCGTACACCTGTGATCCTACGAGATCTCGCTGCGCCAACGCGACGCCCTGGTGCGATTCGATGGTGATGTAGGACAGGCAGCGTGTGGCATCCACGACGTAGGGCTGGACGATGGCCTGGGTCGGGCAGACGTCCAGGCAGCGCGTGCAGGTGCCACAGCGATCGGCCACGGCCGAGCCGGTCGGCAGATCCAGGGACGTCAGGATGACCGAGAGGAACAGCCAGGACCCGAGTTCCTGGTTGATCAGGCAGGAGTGCTTGCCAATCCACCCGAGGCCGGCCGCGGCAGCCAGCGCCTTCTCCTGGACGGGACCCGTGTCCACGTACCCGACGGCCTCGAAGGGCGCGCCCGCGTGCTCCTTGAGCCACCCGATCAGCAGGTGTTGGCGACGCGCCAGCACCTCGTGGTAGTCCTCGCCCCACGCGTAGCGCGCGATTCGCGCCGCACCGGCGGCATCCCGGTCGAGGGCGAGGGGGTGCCGCGTGTGGTAGATGGTGCCGGTCACGATCGCCGCACGGGCGCCGCGCAGCACGCGCGAGGGATCGAGCCGGGCCTCCACGCTGCGCGTGACGTAGTGCAGATCGCCAGCGTAGCCCCTGGCCACCCATTCGCGGAGGTAGTCGAGTCGCGCGACGGCCTCGACCGGCGCGACACCGCACAGGTCGAAGCCGAGCGTCAGTGCGTGGGCGCGCAGGGCGTCGACCGAGAACATCGCCGGGTGGGATGCGCCGCGCATGGCGCTGGCTCCCTACTGCCGTTTCACGAGCTGCCGGACGACGTACGGCAGGATGCCGCCGTGACGATACGCGGTGAGTTCCTCCGGCGTGTCGACGCGGACGCGCACGATGAACGTCGTGGCCGACCCGTCCTCGCCGCGACCGGTGATCGACAACTCGCCGCGAGGCGCGAGGCCGGCAAGCGCGATGTCGAAGACTTCCCGCCCGGTCAGCCCGAGACTCACTGCACTTTCGCCGTCCCTGAACTGCAGCGGCAGCACGCCCATGTTCACGAGGTTGCTGCGGTGAATGCGCTCGAAGCTCTCGGCGATCACCGCCCGGACGCCGAGCAGCCGCGTGCCCTTGGCGGCCCAGTCGCGCGACGAACCGGAGCCGTACTCCTTGCCGGCGATGACCATCAGCGGCACGCCGGCGGCCTGGTACCGCATCGAGGCGTCGAAGATGCTCATCTGCTCGTCACCTGGCAGATACAGCGTGACGCCACCCTCGGTGCCGGGCGCGATCTGGTTGCGCAGCCGGATGTTGGCAAACGTGCCCCGCATCATCACCTCGTGATGCCCGCGGCGCGCGCCGTACTGGTTGAAGTCGCGCGGGGCCACCCCGTGTTCCATGAGGTACTTGCCGGCCGGGCTGTCTGCCCTGATGGACCCCGCCGGGGAGATGTGGTCGGTGGTGACGCTGTCGCCGAGCAACGCCAGCACGCGCGCGCCGGCCACGTCGGTGATTGGCGCGGGCTCGAGGGTCATGCCCTCGAAGTAGGGCGGGTTGGCGATGTAGGTCGAGGCGTCCTTCCACTCGAAGCGGTCGCCCTGTGGCGCTGGCAGCGCCTGCCAGCGCTCGTCGCCCTTGAAGACGTCGGCGTAGCGGCGCTGGTACATCTCCGACTGCACCGCCGCCAGCATCGTCTGCTGCACTTCCAGCTGGGTCGGCCAGAGGTCCTTGAGATATACGTCCTGCCCCGACTGATCCTGTCCGAGCGGCTCTCTGGTGATATCGACGGTGAGGCTGCCGGCAAGGGCGTAGGCCACGACCAGCGGCGGCGACGCGAGGTAGTTGGCCTTCACCTGCGGCTGGATGCGCCCCTCGAAGTTGCGGTTGCCACTGAGCACCGAGCAGACGACGAGATCCTTGTCCTCGACCAGGGACGCGACCTCGTCGGGCAGCGGTCCGCTGTTGCCGATACAGGTCGTGCAGCCATAGCCCACCAGGTTGAAGCCCAGGGCGTCGAGGTAGACGTTGAGGCCGGACTTCTCGTAGTACTCGGTCACCACCTGCGAACCCGGCGCCAGCGAGGTCTTCACCCACGGTTTGCTCGTGAGGCCCTTCTCCACCGCCTTCTTGGCCACCAGCCCAGCGGCGATCATCACGCTCGGATTCGAGGTATTGGTGCAGCTGGTGATGGCCGCGACGACGACAGCGCCGTGATCAAGCTGGTCGGCCCACGCGGGCGCCTGCACCGCCACCGCAGCGGCGGCCCCGCCTGCGCCCGCGGCCGGGGCCTTCTTCCTCGGCTCGGCGAGCATGGCCGCCAGCGACGTCGCAAACGAGGCCTTGGCCGCCTTCAGCGGCACGCGGTCCTGGGGGCGCCGCGGCCCGGACAGGCTCGGCTCCACGGTCGCGAGGTCGAGCTCGATGGCGTTGGTGTAGATCGGGTCGACGGTCGCGTCGGTCCGGAAAATCTGCTGCGCCTTCGCATAGGCTTCGACCAACGCGACCTGTCCTGCCGACCGGCCCGTCAGCCGCAGGAAATCGAGGGTCATGTCGTCGATCGGGAAGATGGCAATCGTCGAGCCGTACTCGGGCGACATGTTGCCAATCGTCGCGCGGTCGGCGATGGTCAGGTGGCTGAGCCCGGGGCCATAGAACTCGACGAACTTGCCGACGACGCCGTGCTTGCGCAGGCGCTCGGTGATGGTCAGCACGAGGTCGGTCGCGGTGATGCCTTCCTGCAGCTTGCCCGAGAGCTTGAAGCCCACCACGTCGGGGATGAGCATCGACGACGGCTGCCCGAGCATGGCTGCCTCGGCCTCGATGCCGCCGACGCCCCACCCGACCACGCCAAGCCCGTTGACCATCGTGGTGTGCGAGTCGGTGCCGAACAGCGTGTCGGGGAACACCAGGGTCTGGCCGTCGTGGTCCTCGCGGCACACCACGCGGGCGAGATACTCGACGTTGACCTGGTGGACGATGCCGGTGCCGGGCGGCACCACGCGGAAGTTCGAGAACGCGTTCTGGCCCCAGCGCAGGAACTCGTAGCGCTCGCCGTTGCGCTGATACTCGAGCGCCACGTTGAGGGCAAAGCTGTCGGCCTGGCCGAAATGATCGACCTGCACCGAATGGTCGATGACCAGCTCCACCGGCTGCACCGGGTTGACACGCGAGGGATCGCCACCGAGCTTGACCACCCCGTCACGCATGGCCGCCAGGTCGACGACGGCTGGCACCCCGGTGAAGTCCTGCAACAGCACGCGCGCCGGCATGAACGCAATCTCGCGCTGGGCGCCACTCGTGACGTCCCAGCCGGCCAGGGTGGCCACGTCCTCCTTCTTGACGAACGCGCCGTCTTCCTTGCGCAGGAGGTTCTCCAGCAGGATGCGCAACGAGTACGGCAGCGTGGCGACCCCGGGGAACCCGGCGGCCTCGAGGGCGGGGAGACTGTAGTAGTGAACGGTCTCGCTTCCGACCGTGAGAGTGCGGCGCGTCTTGAAGGAATCGGACATACAGCCGCGGATCGTATCAAAACCCGAAATTCCGAATGCCGAATTCTCGGGAGTGCCCCCTACGACTGGCGACGGGCCAGCAACTGGTCGACGACGACGATGACCACCACGACCAGGCCGACGATCAGGCGGTCGTAGAAGGTGGCGCCCGGGATCTGTGGCAATGCGTTGCGCAGGACGCCGAAGATGAGGGTGCCGAGGACGGCGCCAACCACCGAACCGCGGCCGCCGGACAGGCTGGCCCCGCCGATGACCGCCGAGGCGATGATGTCGAGCTCGTAGCCGTTGGCCAGGTCGGCCTTGCCCTGCCCTTGCCCGAGTATCAGGATGACGCCCGACAACGCCGCCAGCACCCCCGACACCACGTAGACCATCGTCTTGATGCGACCGACCTGGATGCCGGTGTACCGGGCGGCGGTTTCGTTGCCCCCCACGGCAAACACGGCCCGTCCAGCCTGCACGTGCCGCATGAACAGGTGGAACACCACCGTGAGCACCACCATGACGATGGGCGCGATCAGGTCGAGGGGCACGCCGAGCGGCGCCCAGCTTGGCGGAATGCGCGCCGAGACGTCGAAGAAGCGTCCCTCGGTGACGATGTAGGCCAGTCCTCGGGTGATCCCCATTACGCCGAGCGTGGCGATGAAGGGCGGCAGCCGCACCAGCACGACCAGTGCGGCGCTGAGACCGCCAGCCAGGACGCCGACGCCGAGGCCCGCCAGGATCGAGGCCAGGAGCGACCACTGGCTCTCGAGGTACTGATGGCCGAGCACCACGGTGGTGAGCGCGATCACCGCCCCGGGCGCCAGGTCGACGCCTCCCGAGATGATCACCATGGACGCACCGATGGCGGCAATGCCGTAGATGGCCGAGTACTTGAGAATCAGCAGTCCGTTCTCGGCGTTGACAAAGGGATGCCGGCCGCCGCCGTCGGGCCAGAGATACCAGGCGAAGAACGCGATCTCAGCCACCAGGATGAACAGCGTGCTGAGTTCCCGGGTGCGCAGCAGGCCGATCCAGCGGGAGGGCCCTGCCGTCGCGGCGGGCGGCGGACCGCTGCCGGCGTCGGCCACTGCGGGGCCGTGTTGCAGATCTGTGCGACTCATGCCGCGTCGGGCTCGTCGGCACGGGTGGCCAGATGCATGACGTCTTCCTCGGTGGCGCCGCGCAGCAGCTCGCCCTGCACGCGGCCCTGCCTGAGGACCACGATGCGATCGGCGAGTGCCAGCAGCTCGGGCAGGTCGCTGGAGACGACGAGGCAGCCCATGCCGCGGGCCGCCTCCTCACGCACCAGTTGATGGATGTCGTGCTTGGCGCCAACGTCGACGCCCTTGGTCGGCTCGTCCAGGAGCAGGATGCGTGGTGCCGTCAGCAGCCACTTGGCGAGCACCACCTTCTGTTGATTGCCGCCACTCAGGCTGTCTGGCGGCACGTCGATCGAGGCAGCCTTGATGCCCCATCTCGACAGCAGCGCCTCGCACTCACTCCGCTCGCGGCCCAGCTGCCGTAGCCAGCCTGTGCTGGCCGCCTCGCGGGCGAGCAGCAAGTTCTCGCTGATCGGCAAGTTGAAGAAGAGACCCTGGGATTGACGCATCTCCGGTTGCAGGACCACGCCCTGGCGGATGGCATCGGCCGGCGTCTGAGCCGCAAACGGCGCCCCGTCCAGTTGGACCGTGCCGGCGTCGGCGCGATAGAGGCCGAACAAGGTCTCCACCACCTCGGTCCGGCCCGCGCCGATGAGGCCGAAGAGCCCGACGATCTCGCCCGCGCGCACCTGCAGGTGCACGTCCGTGAAAAACGGACGACGCGTCAGTCCGCGGACGTCGAGCCGGATCGTGTCGCTCACCTTGCCGTGGCCATGTCCGGTCGCCAGGTCGCGGCCGACCATGGCGCGGACGATATCTTGCGGCGACTTGCCCTCGAGCGGCCACGTGCCGACGTGCTGTCCGTCGCGCAGCACCGACACCGTGCGACACAGGCGGAAGACCTCGGGCAGGCGATGTGACACGTAGATGAGGGTGACGCCACGGCTGCGGAGTTGCTCGAGAACCGAGAACAGCCGGTCTACTTCGGTATCGGTGAGCGAGGTCGTGGGCTCGTCCAGGATCAGCACCTCGCACTGGAAGGCGAGCGCCCGGGCCACCTGGAGCAGCTGTTGTTGCGCCGCGCTGAGTCGCGAGACGGTGGTGGACGGGTCCACGTCGAGCCGCAGATGCGCGAGCAGGCTGGCCGCACGCTCGTGCATGGCGCGGCGGTCGACGAACCAGCCCCGCCGGACCTCGTGGCCGGCGAAGATGTTCTCGGCCACGTCCAGGTTGGGGAAGAGCAGGGTCTCCTGATGCACCAGGCCGATGCCTGCCGCGAGCGCGGCCCGCGGGCTGGCCAGGTCCACGGCCTCGCCGTTGCGCAGCAGCTGCCCCGAGTCGGGTCGGTAGATGCCGGCCGCGATCTTCATGAGCGTGCTCTTGCCGGCGCCGTTCTCGCCCATCAGCGCGTGCGCGTCTCCGGGCGCCACCGACAGCGTCACCCCACGCAGGGCCTTGACGCCGCCAAACGCCTTGCTCACGTCCTCGAATGCCAGTGCACTCATCGGGACCGGCAGTGTAGCAGGCGCAACGGGGTCAGAGCTCACGACAGAGCGGGGCTGGGGCACTGGCGGTTCGGCGGTCGGCGATTGACCAGCGGCGGCTGCGTCACTGCCCGCGTTCGAGCTTGTTCCAATCGGTGAGATAGGCATCGACGTTGCCGCGGTTGACCACGTCCACGCCCGAGTCGATGATTTTCTCCGGCGGCATCCGGCCAGCCTTGATCTCGGACAGGAGACGCACGGCTTCGCTTCCCCATCCGAAGTACTTCTGCCCCACCAGGGTGTGCACCTTGCCGGCCTTGAGCAGCTCCGGGGCGGGCGGGATGGTGTCGAAGCTGAAGACGAGGGTCCGGGACGTGTCGACCGGCTGGAGGGCGTTGCGCGTCATGATCGGCCAGCCGCCGACCGAAATCCAGGCATCGAGATCGGGGTAGCGATTGGTGGCCGTCGCGATCACCTCGCCAGCCCGGACGATGTCTTCCTTGACGTCGAAGGTCTCGACGATGGTGATGCCTGGCTGCTGCTTGAGGATGTCGTTGACGCCGTCGAGCCGTCGCTGGAGGTTGTACGACCCGAGGCTGGTCATCAGCGCGACCTTGCCCTTGTTGCCGAGCGCGGTGAGCGCCTCGCTGGCGAGCCGCTGACCCGCCTTGAAGTCGTCCACGCCGAAATAGGCCATGCGTTGTGAGGTCGGGGCGTCGGCGTCCCAGGTGATCACCGGAATACCCGCGGCAATGGCCTTGTCGATGACCGGTGCCAGGAAGTCGCCGTTGGTGCACGAGATCGCGATGCCGTCCACGCGCTGCGAAATGAACGACTCGAGAACTTCCTTCTGGCGCAGCTGGTCGGCCGATTCGGGCGCCCGCCAGAGGATCTCGATGTTGCCGATCTCCTTGGCCTTGCGCTCCGCGCCAATCCTGGCGTAGTTGAAGACAGGGATGTCGAGCGCTTTGGGAATCACGGCAAAGCGCAGCACTTTCGGGGCAGCCGGGTCCGGCGCGGCGCCGCCGCCGCAGGCCGCCGTGAGCACGCCGAGACACAGGAAGAGGACGAGTCGTCGCATTGTTTGCCCCTGTCAGCCAGTGGACGGACGTGACGCGAGGCGCGTCGGCGGCCCGCACGGTGCTGGCGAGGGCGGATTGTACCAGCAGGCCGTGCGTCGGACTTGAAGTACGGCTCGGGAAAGTCGAGACTGGGAGCCGCCATGACCAGACGTGACTTCATCAATGCTTCGACCTCGACTGCCGCGCTCACCCTTGCCGCCGGCACAGGCGCCGCTGGTCAGCCGGGCGCACCGCCGCGGCAGTTCTATGAATTGCGCCGGTACCGCGTCCGCGTCGGGCACATGCGCGACACCACCCGCGCCTATCTCAAGGACGCCCTGCTGCCCGCCCTCGGCAGGCTGGGGCTCGGCCCGGTCGGCATGTTCGACGTGACGACGGGCGAGCCGCCGACGGCGGTGGTGCTCATCCCGCACGCCTCGGCCGAGTCGGCCGTCGGGGTCGGGCGACGCCTCGCGGCCGACGCCGCCTACCGCAAGGCGGCCGAGCCGTTCTTCAACGGCCCGGCTGACCGGCCCGCCTTCGACCGCGTCGAGACGTCGTTGCTGCACGCCTTCGAAGGCATGCCGCAACTGCAGGCGCCCGACACCACCAAGCCACGCATCTTCGAACTGCGCCGCTATGAGGGCCCGAGCGAGGGCGCCAGCCTGAAGAAGATCGAGATGTTCGATACCGGCGGCGAACTGGCCATCTTCCGCAAGGTGGGCTTCCACCCGGTGTTCTTCGGGCAGGCGATCTACGGAGTGCGGCTGCCGCAGTTCGAATACATGCTGACGTACGCGGACATGGCCGACCGCGACACGCAGTGGACCGCCTTCCGTAACGATCCCGATTGGAAGGTGCTCTCGCAGAAGGAGGAGTACAAGGACGCCGCCATCATGTCCGGCGCCACCTCGACCTACCTGGCGCCGCAGCCGTGGTCGCAGATCTGACGAGAGATCATTCAGAATTGCGAATTTCGAATTTCGAATGCAGGGTGCTGTTACGCGCTCCGCGCCCGTCGCGCCCGGTCGGCAGCGACGGCCAGCACGATGATGACCCCGATGATGATCTCCTGCACGTAGTTGGGCCAGCCCATCTGCTGACTGCCATTGCGGAGGAACGCCATCACCAGCGCGCCGATCAGCGATCCGACGATGGTGCCCTCGCCACCGGCCAGGCTGCCACCGCCGATCACGACGGCGGCAATCACGTCGAGTTCGGTGCCGATCGCCACCGTCGGATCACCCTGTCGGAGGCGCGACATCTGCATCACCCCAGACAAACCAAACAGCAATCCGGCCAGTCCGTAGATCCAGACTTTCAGCCGCTCGGTCCGGACACCGCAGGCGCGCGCCGCGCTCTCGTTGCTGCCAATGGCGAAGACCCGCCGGCCGAACACGGTCTGTTGCAGCAGGAACGTCGCCGCCACCGCGAGCACCAGCGAGATCCAGACCCCCGGGGCCACGAGCAGCCACGAGGGCGTAGGAAAGGTCACCGCCAGTTCGTTGACCCAGGTGGGCGGGGCATTCACCGTCTGCTGATCGGCCAGCCACTTGGCGACGCCGCGGGCGATGCCGAGCATGCCCAGCGTGCCGATGAACGGCAGGACATGCAAGCGGGTGATGGCCAGGCCGTTGACGATGCCGACCACGCCGCCGGAAAGCACGCCGCCGGCCACGGCCACGATCGGCGCATAGCCCTCGCGAAGGCCGAGCGCGGTCACCACCCCAGCCAGCGCGATGGTCGAGCCCACGGCGAGGTCGATGCCGCCGCTGACGATGATGAACGTCATGCCGATCGCGCCGAGCGCCACGATGACGGTCTGCGCCAGCACGATGCGGAGATTGCGCGGCGAGAGGTACTGGGCGGGGTCATCGCTCATCAGCGCGAAGACGCCGATCACCAGCACCAAGCCGAGGACGGGCGCAAGGGCGGACACACGCTCACGGAGGCTCGGCGTCATGGCTGGCTCGCCTGCCGCGAAACGCTGAACCAGAAACAATGCATGCAGACGCCATCAGTCATGATGCGGGACTCCCAATCGCGGCGGTCATCACCGACTCCGGCGTCCACGCCGCGAGCGGACGCGACGCCGTGAGCTGGCCGCGGCTCATCACCGCGAGTGAATCGCACAGTCCGAACAACTCCGGCAGGTACGAGCTGACGATGACCACTGCGCAACCGGCATCGGCCGCGGCCGCGATCGCCTCGTACAGGTGGACCTTGCTGCCGACATCGACGCCGCGGGTGGGCTCGTCGAGCAACCACACTGTTGCCTCCTGGTGGAGCAGCCGCCCGAGTGCCACCTTCTGCTGATTGCCGCCCGAGAGCGTACGCACAGCCTGCAGCGGCGTCTGCGCTCGTACCTTGAGCCGTTCCAATAGCTGTTGGCCCCGCGCTCGCTGTGCCCCGTGGTCGATCACGCCGCGACGACTGACCGAGTCGTAGGCCGTGCAGGTGAGGTTGTCGGCAAGCGACATCGGCAGCGTCAGCCCCTCGCCCTTGCGGTCCTCGCTCAGGTAGCCCAGCCCCGCCGCCAGCCGGGCCCACGGCGCCTTGCGACCAACGGCGATGTCATGGCCGTCCACCGAGAGCCGGCCCTGTACCAGGCGGTGGTCGAGCCCCATCAGGCCGCGCAGCAGCTCGGTGCGGCCAGCGCCAACCAGGCCGGCGATGCCAAGGACCTCGCCAGCGCGCACCTGCAGGCTGGCCTGGTGCACCCGCCCCTCCACGGAGATGTCCTCGGCGTCCAGACGCGTGGTGGCGGTCGGTCGGTTCCGGCGCGTCGGAAAGAGCTCGGCGACGTCGCGGCCCACCATGTGGCCGATGACCTGCGCGTCGGTGAGCATCTCGGCCGGGCCGGTCCACACCGTGCGGCCGTCCCGCAACACCGAGAGGTCGTCGGCGATGGCGCGCACCTCCTCGAGGAAGTGGCTGATGTAGACGATAGCCACGCCAGCCGCACGCAGGCGCCGAATCTGCCCAAACAGACGCTCGACATCTTCACGCGGCAGACTGCTGGTCGGCTCGTCCATCAACACCACGCGCGCGTCGGCCGACACGGCCCTACCGATCTCGACGACCTGGCGCGCGGCAATCGGCAATCCCGCGACGACCCGCCCGGGATGCAGCTCGGGATGGTGAAACGGCGCCAGCACCCGCGCCGCCTCGGCGTGCGCCGCGGCGCGGTCATAGCGGCCGCCCGTGCGCGGTTCGCGCCCGAGCAGGATGTTCTCCGCCACCGTGAGGTGCTCACAGAGCGAGAGCTCCTGGTGGATCAGGGCAATGCCCGCCTCGCGTGCAGCCAGCGGACCGGCTGGCCGATACGGCTCCCCGCCGATCGTCATCTGGCCGTCGTCGGCGCTCAGCCCGCCCGCCAGGACGTGCATGAGGGTGCTCTTGCCTGCACCGTTCTCCCCCACCAGCGCGTGAACGCGGCCAGGCTGGATCGCCAGCGTGACGCCGTCCAGCGCCCGTGTCGCACCGAAGTGCTTGCTGATGTCGGTGAGAGTCAGCACCACAGAAACAATTCAGAATTGAAGAATTGGGAATGGGAATGCGGAATCAGGGTTGTTTCACTTCAGGTACTCAGCGAGCGGCGGATTCAGGAGCGCCTTTGACGCGTCGGTGTCCAGGTTCTCGGGCGTGACGATGGTCACACCGGTGTCCACGCGGGCCTGGATGGCCTGGCCCTGCAGGTGGGCCATCATGGTCTTGACGCCCTGATACCCCATCTCGAAGGGGTTCTGCAGGACCACGCCATCGAGTTGTTTGTTGCGCATCGCGGTCACAAACGCGGCGCTCGAGTCGAAGCCGACAAACTTGATCTGCCCGGCCTTGCCGACATCCTGCAGGGCCAGCAGCATGCCGGCCGTGGATGACTCGTTGGGCGTGAAGATGCCGTCAATCTGGCTGCCGAAGCGGTTCAGCAGGTTCTCGGACGCACGCTTGGCGGTGTCGCGCGTCGGGCCGGCAAACTGGTCGGACGAGACGATGCGGATGGCGGGGTACTGCGAGGCCATCTGATCGAGGAAGCCCGACTCCCGGGCGTCGGTGCTGGCCGATCCCTCCTGATAGCGGAGCAGCAGCACGCGTCCCTTGCCGCCCAGCAATTGACCGAGACGGTCGGCGGCCAGCGAACCGCCTTTCCTGTTGTCGGTCGCGACAAAACTCACCGCATCGTCGGAGGCGAGGGCGGAGTCGATGACCACCGTCGGGATCCCCGCACGTTTGGCCTCCTGCACGGGTCGCACCAGGGCGCTGGCGTCGAGCGGCGCGAGCACGATGCCGTTGACACCCTGGCTGAGGAACCCTTCGACGACCTGGATCTGTTGTTCGCGATCATCCTCGCGAATCGGTCCCTTCCAGGTCAGGCGCACAGCCACACCCTGGGCTTCGTACTCACGCTGCGCCTTGATCGCGCCGGCCTGAATACTCTTCCAGAACTCGTGCGTCGTGCCCTTGGGGATCACCGCCAGGTGCAGCGCACCCGCGGCCCCGGGTTTGTTGTCGGTCGTCTCGCCGCCGCCACCGCAACCGGCGGCGAAGGCGAGGATCAGGGCGAGCACTCCACGTTGCATGCGCACGATGGGTTTCCCATGTCTGGCACTGCACCTCGGAGGCGTCAGCGCCTCCGGGTAGCGCGCCCTACCATTACTCGGGCGCGTACACGCCCTTGACGTAGTCGGCGGCGGCGCGGTCACGACTGGCAAAGGCGCGCGGGATGTCCTCGAGCGCCCGATAGCGATGCGTGACGATGCGACTCACGTCGATGCGGCCCGCCTCCAGCAGTTCGAGGGCCTGACGATACACCGAGGGACGCCCGTCTGCGTCGAAACCGCCCGAGGCGCCGACCGGAGACACGAGTTGCGGCTCGCGGAACATCAGCGTGTTGAGCACGCCAAGGTCAACGCCCGACTGCCCGTGGGCGTAGAGCAGCACCGTGGCCTGCTTGCGGATCAGCCCGGGCATCTGGCCGAAGACCTGAGCGCTGCCTGACGCGTCCACCAGGTACTCGACGCGACGCCCTGCGGTCAGCGTCAGCGTGGCGTCCACCACGTCGTCGGCCACCGGGTCGATCACGGTGTCGGCACCGTAGTGCCGGGCCAGCGCCTGACGCGCGTGATTGGGCTCGCTCACAAGGATCGTCCCCTCGAAGCCGACGACCTGCCGCAAGTGCTGCAGAAAGAGCAGGCCGGCCGGACCGGCGCCGGCGATCAGGACGGTCCGCACGGGCGCAGCGGTGCCGGTGGAGCGCAGCTGGTAGCGCGCACTCCCGGCGGCTCTACGGACGGCCTCGTGGGCGTGGAGGATGCACGCCAGCGGCTCGGTCAGCGCCGCCTGTTCGGCCGGCAAGGTGCGGCCACGACGCACGGCATTCACCGCGGGGATGACCAGGACGTCGGCAAGCCCGCCCTGCAGGCCGGTGATGCCGTGCTCGCCGTAGGTCTCGCACTGGTGCGAGTCGCCGGTCGCGCAGTACTCGCAGAAGTCCGGCGCTCCGGCGCTGAGGCAGTTGCGTCCCTGGTCGAGGACGACCGCGTCACCCACGGCCAGGTCGGCAACGGCGCTGCCCCTGGCCTCGACCACACCGGCGACCTCGTGCCCAAGCACCTGTGGCACCACCTCGAACGGCACCGGGCGTCCGAGGCGATCGGTGTGGTAGTTGGCGTGACCTTCGTAGATGTGGAAGTCGGTCCCGCACAAGCCGACTCCGGTCACGCGGATGACGACGTCGCGCAGGCCGACGACGGGATCGGGGATCTGACCGATCGCCATCACGCCAGGAGCCGAGAGGACGGCAGCTTTCACCGCGCGCGCTCCTGCGGTGACAGCGCTGTGATCGGGGCACGATCAGGCAATTTCATCGCCACCGCCACTGAGGGCTGCTGACATCGGGATGACATCCTGCGATGGGCTGCGAGGCCTACAGGCTGACGCTCTGCTCGGCCCAGACCTGGAACTCGCGGTGCTTGTTCTCCTCGGATTTACCGACGATCTCTCCGCTGGCGACGCGGCGTACGTGCTCGAACACGTCCATGCCCACCTGGTCGATGCTGGCCGTGCCGTCGATGATGTCACCGGCCGAGAGGTCGATGTCCGACTTCATCCGCTCATACATCGTGTTGTTGGACGCCAGCTTCAGCACCGGGGCGATGGCGTTGCCGATGGTCGTCCCGCGGCCGGTGGTGAACACCACCACCTGCGCCCCGGAGGCGATCAGACCCGGCGTCGACTCCTGGTCGTAGCCTGGTCCCTGCATCAGGTACAACCCGTGGCCGTCGGGCTGTTCGGCATAGCCGACCACGCCCTCGACGCGCATCGTCCCGGCCTTGGCAATGGCCCCGAGCGACTTGATGGTGATGTTGAGGAGGCCGCCGGCGACGTTGCCCGGGCTCGGGTTCTCGTTGAGCACCGTGCCGAATTTGGACGCGTACTCCTTGTACCAGTCGACCATCTCGTAGACGGCCCGACCGGTCTCGGCATCCTTGGCCCGCCAGGCGAGAATGTGTTCGGCCCCGCAGAACTCAGGCACCTCGGTGATCAGCACGGTGCCACCCTGGCGAATCAGCTCGTCGGCCGCGCGTCCGAGCGCGGGATTGGCCGACAGCCCCGAAAAGCCGTCCGACCCGCCGCACTTGACGCCCAGCGACAGCGCGCTGATGGGCGTTGCGGACCGCGTGATCTGGTTGACGACGGGCAGCATGGCCTCGACCGCCTCGAGCCCGCGTTTCACCGACCCCTGGGTGCCGCCGGCGTCCTGGATGCCGATGCGCGCCACCGGCTTGTTGAGCGGGCGGAGATGATCGTTGAGGTACTGCTCCATCACCGTCAGGTTGGTCTTCTCGCACCCCAGCCCGATGAACACCACGCCGCCGACGTTGGGATGCTCGGCGTAGGCGGCCAGCGTGCGCAGCATCACCTGGATGTTGGAGCCGTCCGAGCAGCCGCAGCCCTTGTTGTGCGGGATGGCGACGACGCCGTCCACGTTGGGGAAGCGGGCTTTGTCAAAGAGCGTGAACTCGGCCACCGTGGCGATCTGCACGGCCTCGTGCGCCGCGCACATGCTGGTGGGGATGATGAGGACCCAGTTGCGAATGCCGACGCGCCCGTTGGGGCGACGGTAGCCCATGAACGTCGCGCGCTCGCTGTCGGGCACGTAGTCGGGGGGTGCATTGCGCAGGGCGGGGTCGAGCTCGCGGACGACCGGCACGTCGTTGGACATGTTGGCGCGCGAAATCAGCGCGCCAGGGTCGATGCCGGTCGAGGTGCCGATGGGCTGGCCGTACTGGCGGACGAACTGGCCGGACGGGATGGGGCCGAGGGCAAAGCGATGACCCGGGGTGATGTCGTCGAGGACGTCGATGACCGACGTCCCGAGCGTCACCTGCGTGCCACGGGGCACCTGGACCTTGGCGACGGCGACGTTGTCGCGGGGATCGACCTGGATGGCGTACGCCGACAGGGGCGCGGCTTGCGACGTGACGGTAGGCATGGCGACACCAGCGGCAGCGCGCGCGAGTGCCGGAGGCGCGCGGGCAGGATGGCCCGTCGCGGTGATGGGTCGCGCACCGCGTCATCCTATCGCGAAGTGCCGCCGCGCGGCGCGTCGCGCGCGGCCGGGACCGCCAAGTGGTCTCTCCACCCAGCGCCGCTTCCTCCCTGTCATTGCCCGATTGACTTGACGCTATCCCTGCCTTACAGTCGCGGAGATACGACCATTGGTAAAACCACACTGGCGGACTGCCCTCACCACGCATCGGTGAGGCGGCGACGCCCGATTGCAGGTCGCGGCGGCGGGAGTCGCGCGACTCGGGAGTGGAATCATGTTCACGGCACGTCGGCGTCAATGGCTGGCCTGCGGTTTCCTGGTGTTGCTGGGCGGGGCCGCGAGTGCGCCAACCGTTCTGGCCCAGGCCGCGCGCGGCAGCATCCTCGGCAACGTGGCGGACACCTCGGGCGCGGCCGTCCCCGGTGCGACGATCACCGTCACCGAAACCAAGACCAACATCTCGCAGTCCGGCGTCTCGAACGAGTCGGGCAACTACACGTTCACGAGCGTGGCCAACGGCGTCTACAAGGTCGAGGCCGAGCTGGCCGGCTTCAAGAAGGCGCTGCGCGAGAAGGTCGAGGTGGACGTCAACACCACGATCCGCGTCGACTTCAAGCTCGAGGTCGGTGACCTCAGCGAGACCCTGACGGTGACCTCCGAGACGCCGGCGCTGCAGACCGACCGCGCCGATACGGGACGCATCATCCAGGGCGAGGCGATCGCGGCGATGCCGCTCGGCTTCGGCCGCAACTTCCAGGGCATGTGGGCCACCGTGCCCGGGGCGACGCGCCCGACACGCCCGCACTCGGAGTTCTTCAACTCGCAGGATTCGCTCGAGAGCAAGGTCAACGGCCAGAGCCGTCTTGCCAACAACGTGCAGGTGGAGGGCATCGACAACAACCACCGCACGGGCTTGCTGACGGTCCTGATTCCGTCAGCCGAGGCACTGGAGACGGTGTCGGTCAGCACGTCCAACTTCGACGCGGAGTTTGGGCGCGCCGGCGGCGCGGTCACCAACGTGACGCTCAAGTCGGGCACCAACAACCTGCGCGGCAGCGCGTTCTGGTTCACCGGCAACGAGGGCCTCAACGCGACGCCCTACTTTGCGAGAACCAAGCCTGACGTCAGCTACAACCAATTCGGCTTCGCGGTCGGGGGCCCGATCCGCAAGAACAAGCTGTTCTACTTCGGCGACTACCAGCGGACCAACGACAATCTCGGCCGCAACTTCCGCTTTTTCGTCCCGCCGGCCGAATGGCGCAACGGCGATTTCAGCAGCGCCACCAACACCGTGATCCGCGATCCGTTGACCGGCGATGGCCTCGGCAACAACCGCAGCGCGTTTGCCAATAACGTCGTGCCGGCCAGCCGTATCAGCTCCATTTCGCGCCAGGTGCTCGCAAGGGTGCCGCTGCCCAACCTCACCGGCCAGCCCATCGGCCAGCCCAACTACGAAGCCACGACCGTCCGCGAACGCAAGACCGACCAGTTCGACATCAAGCTCAACTGGCAGGCGAGTGGGAGCGACCAGCTGTCGCCGCGCTTCAGCTACTCGCGCCCCGTGGTGTTGGACCCGTCGCCGTACGGCGACATCGGTGGGCCGGCCAACGGCGGCTTTGCCGGGACGGGCACCAACGACACCGTGGTCACTGGCTTGAACTGGACGCGCACGTGGAGCAACAGCCTGGTGATGGAAGTGCGTGGCGGCCTCACGTACTACCACAACGTTGCCAATTCCGCCGGCCAGGGGCTGAACACGGCCCAGGAACTGGGCGTTCGCGGTGTCAACATCAGTGACTACACCAGCGGCATCATGTCGGTGAACATCCAGAACTACAGCAACCCGGTAGTCGGTTTTTCGAATTCGATGCCCTGGGATCGCGGTGAGACCACCTACACCTTCGCCACGACGCTGACCAAGCTGGCGGGCAACCACCAGGTCAAGTTCGGCGCCGACCTGCGCCGCAACCGCGACTTCCTGCTGCAGACGCAGGACTTCGGTGGGCCGCGCGGGACGTTCGCCTACAACGGTTCCGGCACCTCGACGCCGGCCGATGCAGCCGCCATTCGCAACAACGTCGCCAACTCGCTGGCGTCCTTCCTGCTCGACTATGCCAACGACGTCCGTCGCGACGTGCCGTTTGTCGACGAGCCCGGCACCAAGCACCAGCAGTACTTCTTCTTCGTGCAAGACAAGTGGCAGGTGCGGCCGAACCTCACCGTGGACCTCGGTCTCCGCTACGAGTACTACACGCCCTTCGTAGGCATCCAGGAGCGAGGCGGCCTCTCGAGCTACGACCCCTCCAACAACACGCTGCGGGTGGCTGGCTACGGCGACGTCCCCAACGATCTCGGCACCAGGACGCGCAAGACCAACTTCGCGCCGCGCACCGGGATCTCCTGGCGTATCAGCGACAGGGACGTGCTGCGGGCCGGATATGGTGCGGCCACCGCGCCGTATCCCGACAACACGTACGCGTTCAATTACCCGACCAAGGGCAACGTCATCCAGCAAGCCACCAACACGTTCACCCAGGGCGGCAGCCTGGCCAGCGGCTTCCCGGTGCAGGGAAGCGTTGACATCCCGAGCAGCGGCATCGTCCCGGTGGACCAGCCGTTCCTGCGCAACTCGGGCCTGTTCTCCATTCCCGACAACATCTACGAGGGCTACCTGCACTCGTGGAACGTGGCCTACCAGCGGCAGCTCGGCTTCGGATTCACCGGTGAAGTCGCCTACGTTGCCAACCGCGGCATCGGCATGCTCTACGCCATCGATCTCAACGCCGCCACGGTGCTCGGCCTCGACAACGCCGGACGGCCGCTGTTTGCGCCCTTCGGCCGGACGGCCAACGTGCCGTCGCGCGTCCCGGGTCGCAGCGACTACCAGTCGATGCAGGCCAAGATCGACCGCCGGTTCCTCAATGGCATCCTGATGACCAACAGCTACACGTTCGGTCGCGCCCGCAATTTTGCCGACGACAACGGCGGCATCGCGACGCCGGCCGACCGCGAGCGCAGCTACGGGCTCGCCGGCTTCGACCGCCGGCACACCTGGGTGACCAGCTTCGTGGCCGACCTGCCGTTCTTCAAGGATGCCGACAACGTCTTCCTGCGCAACACGCTCGGCGGCTGGCAGGCCTCAGGGTTGCTGACGCTGATGGGCGGCACGCCACTCAGCGTCACGGCCGACGGCGCGCTGCTGCGCGCGCCGGGCAACACGCTCTACGCCGATCGCGTGGGCGATCCGGAGGTCTTCGGCGACAAGGGCCCGAACGTCCGGTACTTCGACACGACGGCGTTTGCGCAACCGGCACCGGCCACCTTCGGCAACACCACCCGCAACGCCAGCGGCGTGCGCGGCCCGGGCTTCAGGGCGCTGGACTTCTCGCTCGTCAAGCGCTTCACGTTCGGCCAGACGTACCGGTTCTTCGAGTTCCGTGCCGATGCCTTCAACCTGACCAACACGCCAGCGTGGAACAACCCGAACACGAGCCTGGCGAGCCCGCAGTTCGGCACGATCACCGGCGCCGGCAACCAGCGCGTGGTCCGCTTCGCCCTGAAGTACGCGTTTTGATGCTTGATGCTTGATGCTTGATGCTTGATGCCCAAGGTAGGGCCGGGTCGCTGGGTAGGGCCGGTTCTCCGAACCGGCCGTCACCCTCGATCGCATGGTTGCGGTGACGGCCCGCTC
>JBKJQW010000078.1:0-16032 GCA_046593715.1 Luteitalea sp. | reverse complement strand
CGTTCCATGGCTAGGGGCGGCTCTCCGAGCCGGCCGCCTCCGCGAACGCGGGCGCCGGCGGGGGAGAGGGCCGCCTCACGGCATTCCGGCATGACGGCATTCCACGGCTTCCCCAAGGACACCGTCACCTTCCTGCGCGCCCTGGCGCGCCACAACAACGAGGAATGGCTCGCAGCCAATCGGGCCCGCTACGAGGCGGCGCTGCTCACGCCGGCACGGCAGTGTGTGGTGGCGGTGGGTGAGGCGATCCACGCCGACGGATGCCGCGTGGTGGCTGACCCGCGCGTCAACGGATCGATTTTCCGGATCGCCCGCGACCGGCGGTTCAGACCCGACGCGTTGCCCTACAAGACCCACCTCGCCCTCCTCTGGTGGGCCGAGGGGATCCGGATGGCGCAGCCCTCGTTCTATCTCCAGATCAACGGCAAGGGCCTCGAATTGGATGTCGGGCTGCCGGAGGTGCCGCGGGAACGGCTGCCGGCGTTCCGCCGCTGGCTGGTGGAGCAGGACCACGCGGCGCGGTTCCTGGCGGCGATGGCGGTGGCCACCGAGGCGGGCGTCGAATGGACGGTCAAACGGCTGGCCCGTCCGCCGCTGGAGTTCCGGGGCCTTGACGGCGCCCGGGCGGAGGCCGTCCGTTTCACCGGCGGCTGGGGCGGCTGGACGCTCGAGGGGCACCCACCGGAACTCTTCACGGCGGAGTTCCCGGAGTGGTTCGTGGAGAGGTGCCGACCGCTGGTGGGGTTCTGGCGGGTGTTGGCCGAGGGGTTGGCGAGCGGTCCCGCACGTCCTGCCGAGGTTTGCCGTTGACAGCTTGTGAAACTTTTCACATGATCGGGGACGGGCTCGGGCTGGGTGCCGGCGCACCCACGACCTGAGTGGCCTGCACGCCATGCGGTCCGAGACGTCTGATCAATGCCATTGCGACCCCCGCGGCGAATGCGCCAGAGCGGTCGCGGGCGCATCCTGCCACGATGGGCGTCGTTTGCGCCTGTTGCGCTGATTCTGTGACAGAATACGCGCCGCCTCGCGCGTCACTCGCGCGGTGTGTCGCCTCCTGAACCATGAGCCAGATCTTCCCACGCAGCGTCAACGCGATCGTTCGCTTCTCCCTGATTGGGGTCCTGCTCTTCGGCGGGCTGGTGGCCTCGATCATCGGGATGTCGATGCGCTCGGACTACGTGACCGGCGCCAATGCGAACGTCGTCCAGCCCGTGCAGTTCAGCCACCTGCATCACGCCGGCGGCATGGGCATCGACTGCCGGTACTGTCACACGTCGGTCGAGCAGGCCGCGTCGGCCAACATTCCGCCGACCAAGACGTGCATGAACTGCCACAGCCAGATCTGGGCGCAGAGCCCGTACCTCGAGCCCGTGCGGGCCAGCTACAAGTCCGGCGAGTCCCTGGTCTGGACGCGCGTCCACGACCTGCCCGACTTCGTGTACTTCAATCACTCGATTCACGTGAAGAAGGGCATGGGGTGCGAAACCTGCCACGGCCGGATCGACCAGATGCCCGGCATCCAGCAGAAGAGCTCCCTGCAGATGGAGTGGTGCCTGGATTGCCACCGCAGTCCGGAGAAGTTCGTCCGGCCTCGTGAGGCGGTCTTCACGATGGGCTACGCGCCTGAGGGCGATCAGCTCGAGATTGGCCGCAAGCTCGTGCAGGAATACAAGATTCAGAGTTTGACGACGTGTTCGACGTGTCACCGGTGAGGGCGTCTGGTGGTGCGTGCCTGGCGGCCGGTGCCCGGCCGTCTCGTGTTGTCGTCTGCCGCTGCCGGCCCGGGGCCGTCAGTCACCGTTGCCAACCATGAGTGATATCGATCTGTCGGCCATTCGCGCCCGGCTCGCCTCGGCTTCCGGCCCCACGTTCTGGCGCAGCCTGGACGAGGTTGCCGAGACCCCGGAGTTCCAGCAGTACCTGCAGCGCGAGTTCCCCGAGAACGCAGCGGAGTGGAGCGATCCGGCCGGGCGACGGCAGTTCCTCAAGCTGATGGGTGCCTCCCTGGCCCTGGCCGGTGTGACCGGCTGCACCCGCCAGCCCACCGAGCACATCGTCCCGTACGTGGTGCAGCCGGAAGGCTACGTACCGGGCAAGACGCAGCTGTTTGCCACGGCGATGCCTCGCGACGGCTATGCCGAGCCGGTGCTCGCGGTCAGCCACCATGGGCGGCCGATCAAGATCGAGCCCAATCCAGAGCATCCTGCGGGAGGCGGCACCAGCCGCTACGCGCAGGCCTCCATTCTCGGCCTCTACGACCCGGACCGCTCCCAGTCGTTGACCTACCGGGGCGAGATTCGTTCCTTCACCGATTTCCAGGCCGCGATAGCCGGTGCGCTGACCGCCCAGCAGGCGCTGGCTGGGGTGGGCGTGCGCATCCTGACCGGCACGGTCACCTCGCCGACGCTCGCCGCGCAGGTCGAGGCTGTCCTGAATATCTACCCCGAGGCGCGGTGGATTCAGTACGAGCCACTCGGTGCCGGCATTGCGGGTACCCTCGGAGCCGCGTTCGGCCAGCCGCTCGAGCCGGTGCTCAAGCTCGAGAACGCCGATGTGATCCTGTCGCTCGACGCGGACTTCATGGACTGCGGTCCGGGCGAGCTCCGCAACGCCAGGACCTTCGCCGACCGGCGTCGGCTCGAAGGCGGGGTCACCTCCATGAACCGCCTGTACATGGTGGAGAGCCGCACGAGCAACACCGGAACCAAGGCCGACCACCGCCTGGCCGTCCGTGCCGTGGACATCGACGCCGTGGCGCGCGCCGTGGCTGCGGCCCTCGGGGTGTCGGGCGCCACCGCCGGTGCGTTGCCGCCACGGGTGCAGCCATCCTGGGTCGCCGCCGTGGCGGCTGACCTCACGGCTGCCGGCGCCCGGGCGTTGGTCGTGGCCGGTGAGCACCAGTCCGCGGCCGTCCAGGTCCTGGCGGCGGCCATGAATCAGGCACTCGGTGCGGTGGGCACGACGGTGGATTACTTCCCGTCGCAGGCTGCCCGCGTCGAGGGGCGCACGGGGACGCTCCCCGAACTGGTCGGGGACATGGCGGCCAGCAAGGTCGACCTGCTGCTCGTGCTCGACGCCAACCCGGTGTACGACGCGCCGGTGGACCTGGGCTTCGCGCACCAGTTGTTGAAGGTGCCGGTGCGGGTCCACGCCGGGCTGTACGCCGACGAGACGGCCGAGCTGTGCCAGTGGCATGTGCCGCTCGCGCACTATCTCGAGAGCTGGGGCGACCTGCGCGCGGCTGACGGCACCGTGTCGATCACACAGCCGCTGATCAATCCGCTCTACGACACGGCGCGCAGTCCGCTCGAGGTCCTCGCCGCGTTTGGCGACAACCCGGCGGCCACCGCGTTCGAGACGGTGAAGGCGCATTGGGAAGCCGCCTTTGGTGGCGGAGGCTTCAGCGCGCCCGATGGCGCCGCCTTTGCCAGCTTCGACAAGTTCTGGCGACGCGCCGTGCACGATGGCTTCGTCGCCGGCACCGCCGCCACGGCCGTGACGATCGGGGCGCCCTCGGCAGTCCCAGCCGCGCCGACTGCGCCGGGGCCTGACGCGCTCGAGGTCACCTTCAGCGCCGACGCCAGCGTGCACGACGGCCGCTTTGCCAACAACCCGTGGTTGCAGGAGCTGCCCAAGCCCCTCAACAAGGTCACCTGGGACAACGTCATCATCATGAGCCCGCGGACGGCCGAGGCGCTCGGCATCGCTGCCCAGAAGATGACCAAGTACCAGGCGACGGTGGCCACCGTGACCCTCAACGGCCGCTCTGTCTCGGGGCCGGTGTGGGTCCAGGCCGGTCATCCCGACAACTCGGTCAATCTGCAGCTCGGCTACGGGCGCACGCGGGCCGGTCGGATCGGCACCGGGCTCGGCTACAACGCCAATCTCGTACGTCGGTCCACCGCGCCGTTCTTTGCCCTCGGCGCCCAGGTGCAGGATGCCGGCGACACCTACACCATCGCCAGCACCCAGATGCACTTCAACATGGAGCAGCGGGCGATCGTTCGCACGGCGTCGCTCCCTGTCTACAAGGCCGAGCCGACCTTCGCCCAGCACATGACGCATGTCCCCAAGCACGAGGACACGCTGCATGGCAACGAGTGGCAGTACGAGGGCTACAAGTGGGGGATGATCATCGACCTCAACGCCTGCGACGGCTGCAATGCCTGCGTCGTGGCGTGCGTGTCGGAGAACAACATCCCGGTCGTCGGCAAACAGCAGGTCGCCACGGGACGGGAGATGCACTGGATTCGCATCGACCGCTACTACGAGGGTGACCTCGACAACCCGACAGTCCACGATCAGCCCATCACCTGCATGCAGTGCGAGAACGCGCCCTGCGAGGTGGTGTGTCCCGTCGCCGCGACGGTGCACAACGAAGAGGGCCTGAACGACATGGTCTACAACCGCTGCGTGGGCACGCGCTACTGCGCGAACAACTGTCCCTACAAGGTGCGGCGGTTCAACTTCCTGCTCTACGCCGATTGGGATACCAAGGCGCTGAAGATGGCGCGCAATCCGGAAGTCACGGTGCGCAGCCGCGGCGTGATGGAGAAGTGCACGTACTGCGTGCAGCGCATCAACTCGGCGCGGATCACCTCCAAGCTCGAGGATCGACGCATCAGGGACGGCGAGATCCGGACGGCCTGCCAGAGCGCGTGCCCGACGCAGGCGATTCACTTCGGCGACCTGAACGACCCCGAGAGCCGGGTGGCCAAGTTGCGCAACGAGCCGCGCAACTACGGCCTGCTCGAAGATCTGAACACGCGGCCGCGCACGACGTACCTGGCGGCGGTCCGCAATCCGAACCCGGTGCTCTCCCCGGAGGCGGCGCAGGTGCCGTCCCACGGTGGCGGGCACCCGCCTTCGCCTGGCGCATCGGGCGAAGGCTCCGGCGCGGCCAGCGGCGAGGCCGGGGCGGCAACGCACTAGGAACATGTGGCCGGCGCGCCCTCGTGGCACCCGGCCGACGATGTAGTACTCAGGATTGGACGCGAGGCAACCGTGCTAGACCACGCGAAGGAAGCAGTCCCAGGAGCGCGCTATCTGGCGCCAGGGCACAACTTCGGGTCGATCTCCGACAAGATCACCGGCATCATCACGGGGCGTACGCCCTTCAGCTGGTTCATCGGATTCCTGATCGGCTTCAGCGTCCTGCAGCTGCTGCTGGTGGCGATCACCTACCTGCTGTTCAAGGGCACCGGTATCTGGGGCGTCAACAACCCGGTTGGCTGGGGTTTCGCGATCATCAACTTCGTGTGGTGGATTGGCATCGGCCACGCGGGCACCCTGATTTCGGCCATCCTGATGCTGTTCCGGCAGCACTGGCGCACATCGATCAACCGCGCCGCCGAGGCGATGACGGTGTTTGCGGTCGCCTGCGCGGCAGTCTTCCCGATCTTCCACACCGGGCGTCCGTGGCTCGCGGCCTACTGGCTGATGCCGTACCCCAACACGATGGCGCTGTGGCCGAACTTCCGCAGCCCGCTCATCTGGGACGTGTTTGCCGTCTCCACGTACGCCACCGTGTCGATCGTCTTCTGGTATGTGGGCCTCATCCCCGACCTGGCGACAATGCGCGACCGCGCCCGATCGCCGATCGCGCAGCGGCTGTACGGCATGTTCGCGCTCGGCTGGCGCGGCTCGGCCCTGCACTGGCAGCGCTACGAGAGCGCGTCGCTGATGCTGGCCGGTCTCAGCACGCCGCTGGTGCTGTCGGTGCACACGGTGGTGAGCTTTGACTTCGCCGTCTCGGTGATCCCGGGCTGGCACGCCACGATCTTCCCGCCGTACTTCGTGGCCGGCGCCATCTACGCCGGCTTCGCGATGGTCCTGACGCTGATGATCCCGATGCGCGCCCTCTACGGCCTGCACGACTTCATCACCGAACGCCACATCGACAACATGGCCAAGGTGACGCTGGCTACCGGCCTGATCGTCTTCTACGGCTACTGCATGGAGGCGTTCTTCGGCTGGTACAGCGCCAACCAGTTCGAGCAGTTCATGATCACCAACCGCATGAACGGCCCGTATGCGCCGGTCTACTGGGCACTGATTTTCTGCAACGGCGTGGTGCCGCAGTTGCTGTGGTCACGGAAGGTACGGACCTCGGTGCTGCCGCTGTTTGCCGTGTGCATGGCCGTCAACGTCGGCATGTGGCTCGAGCGCTTCGTCATCGTCGTGACCTCGCTGCACCGCGACTACCTGCCCGGCTCGTGGGGGATGTTCTATCCGACGGTCTGGGACTGGTCCACCTTCATCGGCACCATCGGTCTGTTCCTGACCTTGTTCTACCTGTTCATTCGTGTGCTGCCCATGATTTCGATCTTCGAGCTCCGCACCCTCACGCCAGACGCCCACGCCAAGGGGGACACACACCATGGCTGACGCACAGCAGGCGACCGGGCTGCACGGCGTGATGGCCGAGTTCAACGACGCGACCGAACTGGTCGCGGCGGCCAAGGCCGCGTACGCCGATGGCTACCGGCAGCTGGATGCCTACACGGCCGCGCCGGTGCACGGGCTGGCCGAAGCGCTCGGCCACGACGACCGGCGGGTTCAGAAGTTCACGTTCACCGGCGGCGTGCTCGGCTTGCTGGGCGGCTTCGGGCTGTGCTACTGGACGTCGGTCATCGACTACCCGATGAACATCGGCGGCCGCCCACTCAACAGCTGGGTGGCGTTCTCGATCCCGACGTTCGAGACGACGATCCTGCTGGCGGCACTGGCGACGGCGGGCAGCATGCTGGTGATGAACGGGCTGCCGATGCCCTATCACCCGGTGTTCAACGTGGAAGCCTTCCGCCGGACGGCGTCGAGCACGGGCTTCTTCCTGTGTATCGAGGCCATCGACCCGCGCTTCGAAGCCGCGCGGACCCGCGCCTTCCTCGAGGGACTGCACCCCAGGGCGATCAATGAGGTGAACGCGTAGCCATGGCCGACGCATTGATTCCTGTCAGGGCGGCTCGGGGAGCCGCCCCTACCGGCCCAGCCTACGGAGCCGCCGCTACGGCCCCAGCCTACGGCGCCGGCCCTACTGGCCCAGCCTCTCTGGCCGCCCCGACCGGTGCAGGCCGTGTCGCCATGGCCTGTCTGCTGGCGGCGTGCGCGCTGCTGGCCGGTTGCCGCCAGGACATGCACGACACGCCGAGGTACGAAGCGCTCGAGGAGAGCGACTTCTTTGCCGACAAGCGCGCCATGCGGCCGATTCCCGAAGGCACGGTGGCGCGGGGCAATCTGCGCCAGGACGACATCTTCTACACCGGCAAGCTCGATGGCGACCTCGTGCAAGCCCTGCCCGCGCAGGTGACGCTGGACAAGGCATTGCTCGACCGCGGTGAGCAGCGCTACAACATCTACTGTGCGCCGTGTCACTCTCCGGTCGGCGATGGCAACGGCACGGTCGTGCAGCGTGGCTACAAGCGGCCGTCGTCCTACCACGACCCGCGGCTGCGCGGCATGGCCATCGGCTACTTCTACGACGTGATCACCAACGGGTTCGGCCAGATGCCGGACTATGCGGCCCAGGTGACGCCTGCCGATCGTTGGGCCATCGCGGCGTACATCCGCGTGCTGCAGCGCAGCCAGGCCGGCGCTGTCGAGGACGTGCCGGCGGAGCACCGCGGCGAACTGGACGGCAAGACACCTGCCGGCGCGTCGGACGCGTCCCATGGAGAAGGCGCCGCGCATGACTGAGCCCAACCTCAACCCCGCTGATTTCCAGGCCCCGGCGCAGATCGATACGCTGCAGAAGGCGGGCCTCGGGCTCGGGCTGCTCGGGCTGGTCGGGCTGGGGGTCGGTTTTGCCGTCGACCCGGTGCAGTTCTACAAGTCCTACCTGCTGGCGTATGTCTTCGTGCTCGGCATCCCGATCGGCAGCCTGGCGCTGCTGATGATTCATCACCTCTCGGGCGGGCGCTGGAGTCTGGTGCTGCGCCGTACCTTTGAAGCCTCGTCGCGGACGATCCCGCTGATGGCGGTGTTGTTCCTGCCCGTGATCTTCGGCATCCACGAGCTCTACGAGTGGTCGCACGCCGACGTGGTCGCCAATGACGCGATCATCCGGCACAAGGTCGCATACCTGAACCCGACCGGGTTCGTGCTGCGCGCAGTCGCCTATTTCGCGATCTGGTCAGTCATGGCGTTGCTGCTGTCGCGCTGGTCGGTGCAGCAGGACACGCAGCCGTTCCCGCTGGAACGGTTCAACAAGGTCAGCGGTCCGGGCATGCTGATCCTCGGGCTGACGGTGACCTTTGCGTCCGTGGACTGGGTCATGTCGCTCGACCCGCACTGGTTCTCGACGCTGTTCGGCCTGTGGATTCTCGTCGGCATGGCGCTGACCGCGCTGGCCTTCTCGATCGTCGTGGCGGCGTTGCTGCACAGCAACGGCCGCGTCGCCAAGGCCCTCACGGCCGATCGGTTCCACGACTACGGCACGCTGCTCTTTGCCTTCATCATGCTCTGGGCGTACCTGTCGTACTCGCAGTTCCTGATCATCTGGTCGGCCAATCTGCCCGAGGAGATTCCGTACTACCTGCGGCGGTTCGGGGGCGGCTGGCAGGTAGTCACGCTGGTGGTGGTGGCCGGCCACTTCGTGTTGCCCTGGCTCCTGCTGCTGTTCAGGTCCACCAAGCGAATCACGCGCCGCCTCGTGGCCGTCGCCTGCCTGATGCTGGTGATGCGTCTGTTCGACATGTTCTGGCTGATTGCCCCGTGGGTGAAGCAGGAGGGCGCGTTCGGCGTGCACTGGCTCGACGCGGCGGCCGTGCTCGGGGTGTTCGGCCTGTGGGTCGGCGCCTTCTGTCATCTGCTCAAGGGCCGCGCCGTGCTGCCGGTCGGCGACCCCTATCTCCCGGAGGCGTTGGCTGATGGCCACTGATCACGCGCAGCATCCGAGTTCGCATGGCGACGACGGGCCGGGACCGCTCAACCACGAGACCACCGACATCTCGCTCGAGGGCGTCGGCAAGCTCGCGCTCGGCTTCATTGTCGTCCTCCTGACGATATCGGCCGGCATGTACGGCACCTTCCGATTGCTCGATCGACAGTCGCGTGCCGACCAGGCGCCGATGTCCAAGATCAACGCCGACCGTCCGGTCGTCGACGTCGCAGGGGCGCCGTTGATGAACGCGCCGAATACGTTGGACGCGAGTGGGCGACAGCCAGCTGGCCCCGCACTGCTGACCAACGAGCCGCTCTGGCTGCGAGACGTCCGCGCCGGGCACCTGGCCGCCACGACCACGTATGGCTGGGTGGACAAGGACGCCGGTGTGGTCCGCATGCCGGTCGAGCGTGCCAAGCAGCTCATTCTCGACGCGGGCTTGCCGTCGATGGCGATGCCTGCGGCTCCCGCAGACACTGCGGCAGATCCTGCGGCCGATCCTGCGGCGGCAGGGGCCGCCGCTCCGGCAACAGCGACACCGCCGGCTGGACATTAAGCAGCGACCCACGCAATGACCCATACACCCGGTTCCCTCCGTCAGATTGCGCTTGCGACCGTGCTGGTCGTCGTCGCGGCGGTGTGTCCGGCGGCTGGGCAGGGCGCCGTGGGGTCCGAACCCGGGGATCCGTCCGATCGGCTGCCCAAGGCCCTCGAGGGCGTCAGCTACGCGCAGCGGCTCGGCGACCAGGTGCCGGCAGACCTGCCTTTCGTAGACGAGACCGGCAAGGCGGTCAGGCTGGGCGACTACTACGGGCGTCGCCCGATCGTGCTGGCGCTGGCGTACTACGAATGCCCGATGCTCTGCACGCAGGTGTTGTCGGGCATGACGGCCGGGCTCAAGGGGCTGCGATTCAACGCCGGCCAGGAGTTCGAGGTCGTCGTGGTCAGCATCGACCCGGGCGAAGGTCCGGGGCTGGCGGCGGCCAAGAAGGCTAGCTACCTCGCCCACTATGACCGGGAGGAGACCGCAGCGGCCTGGCACTTCCTCACCGGTCGCAAGGCCGACATCGATCGTCTGGCCCGGACCGTCGGCTTCTCGTACTCGTATGACGAGAAGACCGACCAGTACGCGCACGCCGCGGGCCTGTCGATCCTCACACCCGAAGGCACGATTGCCCGCTACTTTTTCGGTATCGATTTCGCACCGCGCGATCTGCGGCTCGGCATCGTCGAGGCCGCCGACCGCAAGATTGGCTCGGCGGTCGACACCGCGCTGCTGTACTGCTATCACTACGACCCGGCCACCGGGACGTACGGGTTGATGGTGATGCGGCTGGTGCGGATTGCGGGCATTCTGTTCGTGCTCGCGATGGTGGCAGGATGGATGGTCTTGCGGCGCCGTGAGCGTCGAGGCCTGTACGGCGGTGCCCCGGTGGGTGTGCCGCCGGTCGCTTCACACAAGGCGTAAGTCAAAGGATATGGGCGGCACCTTCACACTCTTCCCCGCGCAGGGCTCGACGATGGCTGGTCGCGTCGACAACCTGTATTTCTTCATGCTCGCGGTCACCGTGTTCTTCTCGGTGCTCGTGGCCACGCTGGTGGTGGTGCTCGCGGTGAAGTATCGCCGCCGCAGGGCCGACCAGGTGGGCGCAAACATCCACGGCAGCACGGCGCTCGAGGTCATCTGGACCGCGATCCCGCTGCTGATCTCGATGGTGATGTTTGTCTGGGGCACCAGCGTCTACTTCGCGCTGGCCAAGCCGCCTGCCGAGGCGATGGAGGTCTACATCGTCGGCAAGCGCTGGATGTGGAAGGCGCAGCATCTGACCGGCCATCGCGAAATCAATCAGCTTCACATACCGGTCGGCACGCCGGTCAAGCTGTTGATCTCGTCCGAGGACGTGATCCACAGCTACTACATCCCGGCATTCCGCCAGAAGATCGATGCCGTGCCTGGCAAGACGACCACGATGTGGTTCGAGGCCAACAAGCCAGGGACCTATCAGTTGTTCTGCGCCGAGTACTGCGGCACGCAGCACTCCGGGATGATCGGCAAGGTCGTGGCGATGGAGCCGCGCGAGTACCAGCAGTGGCTGAGCGCCGGGACGCCAGCCGGGACCTTGACCTCGGCTGGCGCCGAGCAGTTTGCCACGCTCGGTTGCGTGACCTGCCACAACGACCAGGACAACGCCCGTGGGCCGTCACTGGCTGGCGTGTACGGCACGCCGCAGCAGCTGGCCAACGGCACGACGGTCATGGCCGACGACGCCTATCTGCGCGAGTCGATTCTCAACCCTCAGGCCAAGATGGTGCAGGGTTACCCGCCGCTGATGCCGACCTACCAGGGGCAGATCAGCGAAGACGCGCTCGTGACGCTGCTGGCCTACATCAAATCGCTCGAGAAGCCGGCGGCCACGCCGGCCGCTGGTGCGCACGACGCGGCGGCTCCCGCGGTCGCCCATTAGGACACGGCCATGCACGAAGTCAGAAACACCGAACTCGATTCATCGGCCGCGCCCTCCATGCCCGCCGTCCACTATCTCAACGCCACGCATGGAGCGGCGTCCTGGTTCCTCACCAAGGACCACAAGCGGATCGCGCTGCTCTACCTCTATTCGGTGTCGGCCTTCTTCCTGATCGGCGGCATCTTCGCGATGCTGATCCGGCTCGAGCTGGCCACCCCGCGCGGCGACATGCTGTCGGCCGAGACCTATAACAAGGTCTTCACCGCGCACGGCGTGGTGATGGTGTTCTTCTTCCTGATCCCGTCGATTCCGGCCATCCTCGGCAATTTCCTGGTCCCGCTGATGATTGGGGCCAAGGACCTGGCGTTTCCGCGGATCAACCTGGCGAGCTGGTACCTGTACATGGCCGGCGGCCTGTTCGGCGTCGCGGCGCTCGCCCTGGGCGGGGTCGACACCGGCTGGACGTTCTACACGCCCTACTCCACGGCCGCGTCCAACACGCACGTCGTCCTGACCGCGGTCGGGGCCTTCATCGTCGGCTTTTCGTCGATCTTCACGGGCCTGAACTTCATCGTCACCATTCACACCATGCGCGCCCCCGGCATGACCTGGGATCGGCTGCCGCTGTTCATCTGGTCGCACTACGCCACCAGCCTGATCATGATGCTCGGCACGCCGGTGATCGCGGTGACGCTGATGATGGTGGTGCTCGAGCGGACGCTGAAGCTGGGCTTTTTCAACCCGGCGCTCGGCGGAGATCCAGTGCTGTTCCAGCACCTGTTCTGGTTCTACTCGCATCCAGCCGTCTACATCATGGTGCTGCCGGGCATGGGCGTGATCAGCGAGATCATCGCGGCCTTCTCGCGCAAGCCGGTGTTCGGCTACAAGATGGTGGCGATGGCCAGCCTGGGCATCGCGCTCATCGGCTTCCTGGTCTGGGGCCACCACATGTTCACCACCAGCCAGTCCACACTGGCGGCGGTCACGTTCTCGTTCCTCAGCTTCCTGGTCGCCATCCCGTCAGCCATCAAGGTGTTCAACTGGACGGCCACCTTGTACCGGGGTTCGGTCCTCCTGGCGGCGCCGATGCTCTACGCGATGGGCTTCATCGGGCTGTTCACCATTGGCGGCCTGACCGGACTGTTCCTGGCCGCCATCGGTCTGGACATCCACGTGCACGACACCTACTTCGTGGTGGCGCACTTCCACTACGTGATGGTTGGCGGCACCGTCACCGCCTATCTCGGCGGGCTGCACTACTGGTGGCCGAAAATCACCGGCAAGCTCTACTCCGAGGGCTGGGCGAAGACGGCGGCGGTGCTGGTCTTTGTCGGCTTCAACCTGACGTTCTTCCCGCAGTTCGTGCTCGGCTACCTGGGCATGCCGCGGCGCTACCATGCCTACCCGGTCGAAGAGCTGTCCTGGCAGGTGCTGAACCTGCTCTCCTCGGCTGGCGCCTCCATTCTGGCGTTCGGGTTCCTGCTGCCGGCGCTCTACCTGACCTACTCGGCCCTCAGGGGCCAGCCGGCCGGGCCCAATCCGTGGGGCGCGTACGGGCTGGAATGGGACACGACATCGCCGCCGCCGACTGCCAACTTCGAGGTCACCCCCATCGTGACCAAGCCCGCGTACTACTACGCCCCCGAGGAGCACTGAGGTGAGCCACTCGACCTCGCACGCCGAGCATCACCCGGCGCTGCAGCATCACTTCGACAACCTCGAGCAGCAGCAGAACGCCAGCACGCTCGGGATGTGGATGTTTCTGGTCACCGAAGTGCTGTTCTTCGGCGGCTTCTTCATGGCGTACATCCTCTATCGGTGGATGTACAACGCCTCGTTCCATGAGGCGAGCCACGAGCTCAACGTCTGGCTCGGCCTGTTCAACACCGCCGTGCTCATCGGCAGCTCCCTGACGATGGCTCTGGCCGTGCGCGCGAGCAAGACCGGCGAGCGGTCGCAGCTGGTCCTGTTCCTCACACTGACGCTGCTGCTCGGGGGCATCTTCCTGGGCGTCAAGGTCGTGGAATACGCCGAGAAGTTCTCACACCACCTGGTGCCTGGACCGCATTTCCAGTTCCACGACGCTGCCCTGAAGAACGGCGCCGAGATCTACTTCTCGCTCTACTTCGGCATGACCGGCCTGCACGCCACCCACATGATCCTCGGCGGCTTCGTGCTCGTGCCGCTCATCTTCATGGCGGCGCGGGGCAAGTTCGGGCCCGCGTGGTACACGCCCATCGAGTTGTTCGGGCTCTACTGGCACTTTGTCGACATCGTCTGGATTTTCCTGTTCCCCCTGTTGTATCTGATGTGAAGACCAGCACCGACGGCCGGCGCTCCCGATCACGGAGCCACGGCCACACCAGACACCAGGCAGCAGGCCATCACGCGTGAGGCGTGACTCGATATGTCACACATCCCACCCAAGTCACAGCTGTACACGGTCTTTGCCGCGCTGATGGTCCTCACCGTTGTCACGGTGCTGATCTCGCGTGTCGATCTTGGCTCGTTCAACCTGCCGGTGGCGATGGCGGTGGCCGTGACCAAGGCGCTGCTGGTGATCCTGATCTTCATGGAAGTGAAGTACAGCTCACGGCTGGTGCAGGTCACCGCCGCCTCGGGCTTCCTCTTCCTCGGGATCATGATTCTCTACACGATGACTGATTACCTCAGTCGCAACGTGCTCGGAGTGGCCGGCCGCTGACGGCCTGCGAGAGTCCCGCGCGTCCACTCGGGACGTGTGCATTGTGAATTCTGAATTCGGAATTCGATAATGCTCAATGCCGAACTCATTCCAGCTGCGCAGCCAGTTGTTTGAGGAACAGGCCGACGTCGGTGACCACGCCCACGGTCTGCGCCGACCCGCGGTCGGACAGCTTTGTGACGACGGCCGGGTTGATGTCCACGCACACCACCTTGACCCATGACGGCAGCATGTTGCCGACACCGATGGCGTGCAGCATGGACGACAGCATCACGACCAGGCCCGCCCCCTCGAGAAGCGCCGCGTAGCGTTCCTGCGCTTCGATCAGGTCCATCACCGTGTCGCGCAATGGCCCGTCGTCGCGAATGCTGCCGGCCAGCACGAAGGGCACCCGGTTGACCACCAGGTCGTACATCACGCCGCTGGTGAGCACTCCCGACTCCACCGCCGGGACGATGCCGCCGGCGCGGTTGACCCGGTTGATCGCCTTCATGTGATGTTTGTGGCCCTCATGGACCGGCAGGCCCTGAGCCAGGTCCACGCCGAGCGAGGTGCCGAAGAAGAACGACTCGATGTCGTGCACGGCGATGGCGTTGCCCGCCAGCAAAGCGTCCACCCAGCCGGTGCGAATCAACTGCGAGAAGTAGGGCGCGCCACCGGTGTGCACGACCACGGGACCGGCGACAAACACGATGCGTCGGCCGCGGGCGCGCACCTCCCGCATCACCTGGGCGATGCGTCCCACCGATGTCTCGACACGACGCTCCGAGGAGATGTCGTTGGCCATGAACGCAAAGTGCTGTCGGTCGCGTTCCTGGAACTCCGGCACGATGCGGATGCCGTCGGTGCCGCAGACGACGCGGTCGCCACGCCGCACGTCGCGCAGCTTCCGGCAGGTGGCGCGGGCGCCGTCCTGGCTGATGACGACGATGGCGTCCATGCGTTGCTGCTGGACGTCGAGCCATCGGCCGTCGATGCGGACGGTGGTGCGGTGATTGGTCGTCGAGTAGAAGTCCTCGGGCACCGCGCCGTCCATGTCCGCCTCCCGAACGAGGGCGTCGGTCTGCACGACAGGCGCGCAGCCAAGCGGCAGCAACGCTTCGAGAATGCGATCCAACTGCTCGGACGACGATGCAGAAACCCGAAGAACCAGTGCCGACGCGTCGTTATTCGTGCGGCCAATCTCGAACTTCTGCACCTCGAAAGCGCCTTCGTGCGTGATCACCGCATCGAAGATCGAATTCAATAATCCGGAGTCGATCAGGTGACCGTTGGCTTCAACGACAGCGGCGTGCTCGCCTTTCATCACCGCAGAGTAGGGCAATGGCGGTCAATTCCCAACCGATATCGGTGCCGTCGACACAGTCTGCTTGAACTTCCACCCGGTCTTCCGTACCCTTCCTCATCAATCCGTCACAAGGGAGGAACGCGATGAGTGCATTGTTCAAGGGCGCCGGAGTGCGTCTGCTGGTCGGCCTGTGCCTGATCGCGGCCACGGCCTCGGCTGGCTGGGCGCAGTCGGGTCTGGCGACGGTCACCGGGATTGTGACCGACGGGCAGGGGGCGGCCGTGCCCGGCGTGACGGTGACGATCACCAACAACGCCACGAGCGTGCCTTATACGGGGGTCACCAACGGCGCCGGCGTGTATACGGTCAACGCGCTGCCCATTGGCGATTACCAGGCCAAGGTCGAACTGCAGGGGTTCAAGGCCGTCACCACCAACGTCTCGCTGTCGGCGGGCCAGACGGCGCGTTTCGACGCGGCGCTGGAGGTCGGCAACCTGACCGAGTCGGTCGAGGTCACGGCCACAAGCGCCGTCCTGCAGACCGAGAACGCGGTCGTGGGCGCCAAGTTCGAACGGGAACAGGTCGAGAAGCTGCCCATCCAGGGCCGCAACCTGTCGACGGCCACGCTCTACACGGCTGGCGTCACGAGTCCCAACCCCTCGTCGTTCAACAGCCTGAAGAACACCGGCGG
>JBKJQW010000119.1:0-23501 GCA_046593715.1 Luteitalea sp. | reverse complement strand
CGGCCCCGGCATCTGGTCGAGGGCAATCAGGGCCGCACGACGCTCGTTGGACGACGACGACGTCAGTGCCGTCACCAGTGGCGCCGGGGCGCGCAGCCGGATCAAGGCGTGAATCACGGCATGTTCGACGAAGCGGTCGGCTGGGTCCTGCGACGCCTTCAGCAACGCGGGCACGGCCTCGTCCTTGCCCAGTTGCTCGAGCGCGGTCGCCGCCTGTCGACGTACCGCAGGCGTGTCGGTGACGACGGCCCGCAGCAGCGCCGGCAACGCCGCGTCGTCTTTCGCCAGACCGACGCTGCGGGCGGCCGCCACGCGAACGGCGGGGTCGCGATCGGCGAACGCGGCGCGCACCGCCTCTCGCGCCGCCGGCGTGCCGATACGATGCAGGGCGAACACCACGCCGGCGCGGGTCTCGGGGTCTGAGGCCGTCCTGCGCGCCCCGGCGAGGACCGCCACCGCGGGATCGCCGGCGCGCACGAGCTGCTCGAGCGCGCGGTCGCGCACCATGGGCCGCGTGTCGGCCAGCAGGCCTCCCAGGCGCGCGGGCGTCGTCGCCGTGAGCGGCATTCGCAAGCCACGTGGGTCGTCCACCTTCGGGGTGCCGGTCTTCCGGATGCGGTAGATGCCGCCAGCGACCTCCGGCTTGGCGACGCGCGACAGTGGGCAGCCCTTGATGAACCAGCCGCCGGTCTCGATGACAATCAGGCTGCCGTCGGCGTCCTGCAGCACGTCGGTGGGATGGACGTCCGGCGCCGTGGCGGTGACAAACGGCAGATCCTCAGTACGGTAGGTGGAGCCGCTTGGTGTGACCACGTGGCGCATCACGCGGCCGGTATTGAACTGCGCGCTGAACAGGTTGCCGTGATACCCGTCGCCGAACGCATTGCCGCGATAGCGGAGCAGACCTGAGGGCGCGACGCGCGCCAGCATCGTCATCGGCGGGAGGTAGTCGCCGGTGAGTGGCAGTCGGTCGGCGGCAATGACCTCGTTGGGCTTGGGGTAGACGCCCCCTTCCACCCAGTGCATCAGGGCATCGCGAAGGCCGTCTTTCGGCTCCATGAAGTACGTCATCGTCCCGATCGTGTCGCCTGACGGCATGAAGATCAGCTCGATGGCGTTGTCGTAGCCGCCACCAGCGACCCATTCGAGACCGGAGCCGTCCGGCCGGATGCGCCAGATGCGCGCGCCCTTGCCCTCGAGCGTCTCGCCTTCCTGCCGCGTGATCCGGAATCCGCGGCGGGCGTCCGTGAGATAGAGCCAACCGTCGGGACCAAGGAATGGCCCGCCGAGCGCGGCGCCGTTGACGTTGAGCGTCCAGCCGGTGACCACCGTCTCGCGCTCATCGGCGACCAGGTCCCCGTCGGTGTCCTTCAGGCGCAGCAGGTGTGGGGCGGCGGAGACAAACAGGCTGCCGTCGACAAAGGCGCCACCCTTGGGAAACGGCAGTTTGTCGGCAAAGATCGTGCTCGTGTCGTACGTGCCGTCGCCATCGCCATCCTCGAGCACACGGATGTGGTACGACGGCTTGGCCAGCATCTCCTCGGTCGTCATCGTGTTCGGTTCGGTGGACTCGAACACGAACAGGCGACCGTGGTCGTCCTGTACTCCGAACATCGGATATGAGAGCAGCGACGGACCGGCGATCCGTTCGATGACGAAGCCGTCCGGGACCGTGAGATGAAGCGACGCGCGCTCCTGTCGAATGGCGTGGCTGGAGACCGAGAGAAACGGCAGGACGAGCATCCCGCACAGCAGTCCGAGCCTCGAATGCAATCGCGGAGCAAGACACGTGAGCGTGGGTCGATACGCCATGAAGGCCTACAGCCTACCCGAGACCGGCGGCAAGTGTTTGGGTAGACTCTGCCGCATGGCACCGACGTCTTGCTGGCTGGCGCTGCTGCTCGTGGTAGGCGCCATCGGTTGTCGGCGCGAGGCCACACCGGCGCCGGATCTGATCCTGATCAACGGCCTGATCTGGACCGGCGATTCTGCACTTCCCGAGGCGGAAGCGCTGGCCATTCGCGACGGTCGTATCACCACCATCGGCAGCACCGGGGAGGTCAAGGCGACGGCCACAGCCGGTGCCAGGGTCATCGACCTGCATCGGCGACGGGTGGTGCCGGGGTTCAACGACGCGCACTGGCACTTGCCTGGCCGGCGTACCGCCGATCTGGCGGGGGCGGGGGACGTGGGCGAGATGGTCCGTCGCTTGCGGGCGTACGCCGCCACAGTGCCAGCTGACGAGTGGGTGACCGGACGTGGCTGGGGCCCCTCGGACTTCCCGGATGGGCAGCCTCACCGGTCGTGGCTCGACACGGCGTTTCCAGCGCGCCCCGTAGTCCTCACCGACAGGGACGGGCACCAGTGGCTGGCCAACCGACGCGCCCTGGCTCTCGCCAGGGTCTCACGTGACACCCCCAACCCGCCCAACGGGCGCATCGTGCGCGACGAGAGCGGAGAGGCCACCGGGCTGCTGCTGGAAGAAGCCGGGCGACTGGTGACGCACCTGGTGCCGGCGGCGACCGCCGACGAGATGCACACTGCGCTCATCACAGAGCTCGACAAGGCCGCCACCTATGGGCTGACGTCACTTCAGATCGCGAGCGGGGCGGATTCGAGCGGGGTGCGCCTCGAGGCCTACGAAAGAGCCCTGCGCGGCAACGCGTTGAAGGTGCGCCTGCGAGTGGCCGTGCCGTTCGAGCGGGCCGTCACGCCTGCCCGCCTCGCGGAGCTTGCCGCACTCGGTGAACGGCATCGCGGGCCCCTGCTCTCTTTTGGCATCGCCAAGGGCATGCTCGACGGGACCGTGGACGCCCACACGGCGGCGATGCTCGCGCCCTACGCTGATCGCCCCGGGACGGGGTTGCCGATGTGGACGCAGGAGGCGCTCGATCAGGCTGTCGCGGCGTACGACAAGGCCGGCCTGCAGGTGGCGCTCCACGCGGTTGGCGACCGCGCGATCAGGATGGCCCTCGATGCCTTCGCCCGGGCGGCGGCCAGCAACGCCACGGCCGGGCGCCGACATCGCATCGAGCACGCGGAAGTGCCCGCCCCCGAGGATCTCGATCGCTTCCGCGCCTTGGGGGTGATCGCCTCCACGCAGCCCATGTTCGCGAGCCCGGACCCCATCACCCTCACGAGTTTCGCACCCGCGCTCGGCAGCGAGCGTGCAGCGCGCGCCGACGCGTTCGCCCGGTTCGACCAGGCCGGCGTCAGGCAGGCCTTCGGCAGCGACTATCCGGTGTTCACGATGGAAGTCATGCGGGGCGTCCACACGGCGGTGACGCGCCAGCTCCCCGACGGCACCCCATCTGGGGGCTGGTATCCGGCCAATCGGATTGGCGTTGCTGCGGCGCTGCGCCACTACACGGCAGACCCTGCCTGGGCCAGCTTCGAGGAGAACGTGAAGGGCACGCTTTCGCCGGGCCGGATGGCCGACCTGGTGGTGCTGTCCGACGACCCGTTGGCAATTCCCCCAGCCAGGCTGGCCACCGTCAAGGCGTTGATGACAATGATGGGCGGGACGGTGACGTGGGAGTCACGCGAGTGGAAGGCAGGACAGTAGCGCACAGGCTGCGGGCTGCAGGCTACCCGAGCGGGTAGCCCGTCGCCGCGCCCGCAGCCGCGCAGGTTCGATTTATTTCGCGAAGGCTGCGTTGACCGCGTCCCAGTTGACCGCGTTCCACCATGCGGCGATGTAGTCGGGGCGCTTGTTCTGGTACTTCAGGTAGTAGGCGTGCTCCCAGACGTCGATGCCGAGCAGCGGGGTCTTGCCTTCCATGAGCGGGCTGTCCTGGTTGGCCGTGCTCATCACCTCGACGCCGTCACCGCTCTTGATCAGCCACGCCCAGCCGCTGCCGAATCGCGTCGTGCCGGCCTTGGCAAAGGCCTCCTTGAACGCGTCGAAGGACCCGAACTTGGCGTTGATCGCCTCGGCGATGCGGCCCGTTGGCGCGCCGCCGGCGTTGGCGCCCATGATCGTCCAGAAGAACGAGTGGTTGGCATGACCGCCGCCGTTGTTGCGCACCGCGGCCCGGATGTCCTCGGGGATCGCGTTGAGGTCGGCAATCAGCTGCTCGATAGGCTTGCCCTGCAACTCGGGATACTTCTCGAGGGCGGCGTTGAGGTTGTTCACATACGCCTGATGATGCTTGCCGTGATGGATTTGCATCGTCTGCTCGTCGATGAACGGCTCGAGCGCGTTGTGGGCGTAAGGCAGCGGTGGCAGTTCGTAAGGCATGAGTCGTGATTCTCCGAGACTACTGAATGGTGAGCATTCTATCGAGCGCCACGCGGGCCCAGTGCTTGGTGGCCTCGGGGACGACGATGTGATTGTGGACGACGCCATCGAGCATGCCGTCGAGTATCCAGAGCAGGTGATTGGGCGACACGCGGAACATGGTCGAGCACAGGCACCCGAACTGGTCGAGCGAGATCACGGTCTTGCCGGGCGCCACTTCGTTGGCGAGCCGGTTGACCAGGTGGATCTCGGTGCCGACGGCCCACACCGAGCCCGGCGCGGATTCGCGCACCCGCTTGAGGATGTGCTCTGTCGAGCCGGACTCGTCAGCCGCCTGGACCACCGCCAGCGGTACTTCCGGATGGACGATGACCCGCACACCGGGGTGCTGGACCCGGATGTTGGCGATCTGCGAGACGGTGAAGCGGGTGTGCACCGAGCAGTGCCCCTTCCACAGCAGCAGGCGGACGTCGGCCAGCGACTCGCGGGTATGCCCGCCGCCGATCTCCTCCGGGTCCCACACCACCATCTGTTCGAGCGGCACGCCCATCTTCCAGGCGGTGTTGCGCCCGAGGTGCTGGTCGGGCATGAACAGGATGCGGCGGCCGCGGGCCCAGGCCCATTTCAGCGTGGCTTCGGCGTTGCCCGACGTGCAGATCGTGCCGCCGTGCTCACCGACGAAGGCCTTGATGGCTGCCGATGAGTTGATGTAGGTGACGGGCACGACGTCGGTGATGCCCATGGCCTCGAGTTCGCGCCAGCAGATCTCGAGCTGGTCGAGGTCGGCCATGTCGGCCATGGAGCAGCCCGCCGCCAGGTCAGGCAGCGACACCTTCTGGTGGTCGGCACCGAGGATGTCGGCGCTCTCGGCCATGAAGTGCACACCGCAGAAGATGACGTACTCGGCCTCGGTGCGCGCCTTGCACTCGCGCGACAGCTTCCAGGAATCGCCGACGACGTCGGCGTGGATCAGGACCTCGTCGCGCTGGTAGTGATGCCCAAGGATGAGGAGGCGGGACCCGAGCGCGGTCTTGGCGGCGCGGATCCGCTGCTCCATCTCTTCCAGGCCCAACCCGAGATAGCGATCCGGCAACGGCTGGCGCTGCGACAGGCTGGATTGCTCGTACTCGGTCAGGACCTTGACATCCATGGCTCTTCGGATCGTAGCACTGGCGGTCTATACTGGAGGTTGTCCGTTCAGGAGGAACCATGGCACAAGCGACGCATCCCGGTGAAGGCAGGAAGCCTGAAGAGTTCCGTAACTACGCAGCCGAGGAGCGCTCGAGCGTACGTGAGTTCTACCGGCTGAACCACACCCACCAGACTCTCGACTTCGTGCTGGCGAAGAAGAAGGACTACCTCTCGCGGGACCGCATGGAGATGACCGTGTGGGAAGCGCTGGAGTACATGAACCAGCTGGTCGACGACAGCGACCCCGACGTCGACTTCACGCAGATCGAGCACGCCATGCAGACCGCCGAGGCGATCCGTGCGGCGGGTCAGCCCCGATGGTTCCAGCTCACCGGCCTGGTGCACGACCTGGGCAAGGTGCTGTGCATCTGGGGCGAGCCGCAGTGGGCCGTGGTGGGCGACACGTTCCCGGTCGGCTGCAAGTTCTCGGACAAATGCGTGTACCCGGAGTTCTTCGCGCACAACCCCGACGCGAACAATCCGGCGCTGATGACCGAAAACGGCATCTACGAGCCGCACTGCGGGCTGGACGCCGTCCACCTCTCGTGGGGGCACGACGAGTACGTCTACAACGTCTTCAAGGACCACATCCCCGAAGGCGGGCTGTATGCCCTCCGGTACCACTCGTTCTACCCGTGGCACAAGGAAGGCGCCTACACGCACCTGGCCAACGAGAACGACCGTGAGTGCATGACGTGGGTGAAGGCGTTCAACCGCTTCGACCTCTACTCCAAGGGCGACGCGCGGCCGGACGTGACCGAACTGACGCCGTACTACAAGGACCTGATCGACGAGTACGTGCCCGGCAAGCTTCGCTGGTAGGGCCGGCGGTCCACCGTGGACCGCAGACCGAGTTGTATTAGGACATCAAGGGCGCGCCTCACCGGCGCGCCTTTTGTCGTTTCTGGCGCACGCCGCACACGTCACGCTCCGCCCCGCGCCCATGGGCGGCCTATACGGCTGAGATAGCATCTCGCCTCCCCCACGGGGCACGCCCGTCGTCGCCCCCGCGGGCTGACGCGCGATACCATACCGGCGTGGCCCTCGACGAACGCGCATTCTTCTCGGAAAAGCCGGAAACACGACAGGCGCGGCACCAGTGCCCGCGCTGCAAGCGAACCAACGAATACGGCGTGCGGTGGATCAGGCGCACGAAGAAGGACCGGCTGCCTGGGGGCGCCGACGAGGTGGACCGCGCCAAGTTCTCGAAACTGCGCGATTACCTGCTGCGCGTCGAGGACGAGGTCACGTGCAAGGAGTGCGGCAAGCGGTTCGAGATCCCGTCGCAGCAGTCGCTGGTCTTTGTCGATCAGATGGCTGGTCTCCCCAACGACGACGAGCTCGAACTGGAGATCGCCGCGGCGTCAGGCGAACCAGTCGCGGCCCCGACGCCGGTGGCCGAGGCCAAACCCGCCATCCCGGCTCGCTTCACGCGCAAGAGCACCGGCTGGAAATAGCTCGCCAGCCGGCTGTGCCCGCTGCTCTAGAATGAGCCGATGATCGAGTCGTCGGTTACACGCCGGGAGATGCTCGGGTCGCTGGGCAGCCTCGGCATCCTGGCCTCCACCGCAACGTCCGCCCAGATGCAGGCACCTTCCGCCACCGACGATGCGGCTCGACGGGCCGAGCTCTACACCCTGCTCGGCCGTGTCCCAGATCGGGCTCGTCCGGTGTCGGGCGAGAAGCTCGGCGAGGTCGAGCGCGACGGCTACATCCTCGAGAGCTGGCGCTTCGACCTGAACGGCCTCGAGCCCGTTCCCGGATACGTGGCACGACCCAAGGGGCTTGCCGGGCGCGCCCCCGGGGTCGTCTTCTGCCACTCGCATGGCGGCGGCTACAGCATCGGCAAGAAGGAGTTCGTCGACGGGCGGAGCTACCTGCAGCCGGTCCCGTACGCCAAGGCGCTGACCGACCTCGGGTACGTCGCGATCTGCATCGACACGTGGGTCTTCGGCGAGCGCAGCCATACCAGCGAGCTGGACATGTTCAAGGCGATGCTGTGGAAAGGCCAGGTCCTCTGGGGGATGATGGTCTACGACAGCCTGCGGGTCGTGGACGTGCTGCTGCAGCGGCCCGACGTCGACCCCGCCCGCCTCGGCACGTTGGGCATGTCGATGGGCTCGACGGCGGCCTGGTGGCTCGCCGCGCTCGACCCCCGGATCAAGGTCACCGTCGACATCAACTGCCTGACGGACTTCCAGGCACTGCTGGACGACAAGGGCCTGTCGCGACACGGGGTCTACTACTACGTCCCCTCGCTGCTCAACCACTTCAGCACCGCGCAGATCAACGCGCTCATCGCGCCGCGTGCGCACCTGGCGCTGGCCGGTCTGCGCGACAAGCTGACGCCCATCGCCGGCCTCGATCGTATCGACGCGCACCTGCAGCAGGTGTACGCGGCGCACGGCCATCCCGAGCGCTGGTCGCTGCTGCGCTACGACGTCGAACACCAGGAGACGCCCGAAGGCCGGCAGGCCATCCTGGCCTTCCTGCAACGCTTTCTCTGAGAGGACTGCCCGCACGCCATGGCCGGACTGATTGCCGCGATTGATTTGAAGCGGAAGATGTACGTCGAGTTCGAGGATGCCCCCTTCCACATGCTGGAGGTGGAGACCTCCCGGCCGACGGCGCGCGGCGGACAGACGCTGGTGCGCGTGAAGATGCGCAACCTGCTGACCCGTGCGGTCTTCGACAAGACCTTCAAGGCGCAGGACAAGCTGAAAGAGCCCGACCTGGTGATGGTGCCCGCGTCCTTCCAGTTCGCCGATGGCCTCGGCCTGCACTTCATGGACCTCGAAAATTTCGAGACCCTCACCCTCGGCGAGGACATCGTGGGCGAGGACCAGTTGCTGCTCACCGACAACCTCGAGGTGCAGGTCCAGAAGTTCAACGGCAACCCGATTGGCTTGCAGCTGCCGGTGATCGTGGAACTGAAAGTCGCCGAGACCGAGATGGGCAGCCGTGGCGACACCGCCAGCGGCAGCGTGACCAAGGCCGCCAAGCTGGAGAGCGGACTCGAGGTGCGGGTGCCGTTGTTTGTCAACGAAGGCGACATGGTGCGCATCCACACCGAGACCCGCGACTTCGCCGGCCGCGCCTGACGCTGTGGTGAGGCGCTGCGGGCTGTAACTCTACGGGGGTGGCGCCGCGGCGTCGGCCCCGCGCGGGCTCGCTCCTGTTACGCCATCCGGAAATCCGTCACTGCGGCGTGGGATCGGACCACGTGCGTGGGGACCCCCAGCCCCACGCCGGTCACTCGCCTGCGTGACGGATTACGTGACTCGCGACGGATGGCTCCACAAGTCGCTCTCCCGCGCGGGCCCGCCGCCGCGGCGGGCGAACTGTGATCGTGGCGCTGGCCAGCCCCGCGGTGCCCGCCGGGCCGGCCCGAGGTAGGGCGGGTTCCCCGAACCCGCCGCGTTCGCACTCTGCTGTTAGACCATCCCGAAAGCCGTCACTGCGGCGTGGGATCGGACCACGTGCGTGGGGACCCCAGCCCCACGCTCCGCGTTCGCGAGGCTGCGGCGTGACAGGCTGTCACTCGCCTGCGTGACGGATTGCGTGACTCGCGAACGGATGGCTCCACAAGTCGCTCCGCTCGCGCGTGGCCGCCGCCACGGGGCAAGCCGGTGATCGCGGTGCGTGGCTTGCTCCTGCTTGTCACTCCTCGAAATAACCGGAATCAATCTTTGGTATCCGGACGGCCCGTGACGCAACGCCGACTTCGTGTTCGATCATCAGCGCCGCGAGCTTCGTGCCATCGACGAGCACGATGCGTTCGACAGTGCCTGCGAAGTCGATCGCCTGTTGAGTGAACGTCGATGTTGTGATGAAGCCCCCCCGGTTCGCTCGCTGCCCGGCCAATGCACCGTAAAACCCTTGAACATCCGGGCGCCCAACGGCATTCTGCCAGCGCTTTGCCTGGACGTACACCTTCTCGAGACCGAGACGGTCCAGCGAGATCACGCCATCGATTCCGCCATCGCCTGCTCGTCCCACTCGAAGGAGATCCGCTCTGCCGATGCCATAGCCCAACTTCTCTAGGAGATCCAGGACCACCGTCTCGAAGTACGTCGGCGTCGTCTGCGAAAGCAATTCTAGAAGCTCGGACGCCACGCCCTTGTCTACCCCGCGCCTGCCACTACACGCTCATCGAAGTGAAGGCAGTACCGGAGACCAGGTCGAGACGCCCACCGGAGCCGACGGCCGTCCGTCCTCAGAATCCCTTGACCACCGGCAGCACGATAGCGCTGGGCTTCGCTGCCGAGTGGTGGATGGTCTGCTGCGCGACGCGGGGTTGTGTGCCTGTCGCCAGCGGATCGCCTGTGTTCAGGTTGCGGTCGAACTGCGGGAAGTTGCTCGACGTGATATCGACGCGAATGCGGTGGCCGGGTTGGAAGACGACCGCCGTGCCGATCATGTCGACCGTGTAGCGATACGTCTGGCCCGGGGTCAACATCGCCGGCTTGTCGAGTCCGTCGCGGAAGCGCGCGCGCAGGATGCCCTCGGCCATCGGGTACGCCTTGCCGTCCGGGTACACGTCGACCAGCTTCACCATCCAGTCGGTGTCCTTGCCATCGGTTGTCGCGTGCAGGTCCATCGCGACCTTGCCGGCAATCGTGACCGGCGCCTTCAGCACGTCGCTCGTGAAGCGGACGATGTCCTTGCGCGCATCGAGGGGCGCCTGGTCCACCGGGCCGGCGATGGTCGGTGCTCCGCAGCAGTTGTTGCCCCCAGTGGTCGGGACCGGATCGTTGGGGTCGTAGCGGTACGTCGTGGTGGCCTCGCCTGACGATGGCGCACCCGGCGCGAGTCGGCCGCCCGGCTGGAGGTGCCACGGCGTGGGCGTGGTGCCTGGCACCGGCCAGTCCTGCTCGCCGCGCCACTTGTTGATGCCCATGTAGAAGATCTGGACCGGCGCCTCGGTGTCCACGCCATTCTTGATGCCCTTCAGGTGGAAGTCGTGCCAGCGCGTCTCGTATTGGAGCAGGGTGCGATCGGCAACCGGCCCGAAGTCGAGGTCGCCGTACTTGCGGCTCGGACCGTGGCCCCACGGGCCGATCACCATGCGCGTCAGCGACCGGGTGCGCTCGTTGGCGCCGTGCGTGCGGACCCCGACGAAGCCGTCGATGGTGCCAGGCAGGAAGATGTCGAACCAGCCGCCCTGGGTCATCACCGGCACGTTGACCTTGGCGAACTTCTCCTCGTCACTGACCGCCTTCCAGTAGGCATCGTAGCTGTCGTGCTGCAGCCAGTCGCGCCAGTGCTGCACCGGATGCTGAAAGGCCTTCTCGTCCATCGTCTCGAGCGGCAGGTGCATGAGCAGCTGCTCGTAGCGCAGTTCCGGCGGCGCGTCCGGTCCGGTGAAGTACCACTGCGGTTGCATGATGCGGAAGGGCATGCGGACCACCGCCCACCCGAAGTTGAACGCGAGATGGAACGCCCCGCCCTGCGTGACCCAGTTGGCGTACAGGTTGGTGGACGCCACCGCCGGAAACGCCGCGACGAGGCTCGGCGGCTGCTCGCCAAGCGTGGCCCACTGCACGTGTCCCAGATAGCTGCCGCCCTGCATGGCGACCTTGCCGTTGGTCCAGGGCTGCTTGGCCGCCCATTCGACGACGTCGTACCCGTCCTTGGCTTCGGCGCGGAACGGGTCCCATGCACCATCACTCTCGTACCGGCCTCGAACGTCGGTGTTGACGACGACGTAGCCCATGCGGGCAAGCGAGAGCATCCGGTCGTGCACCCCAGTGCCCTCGCGTTGGACGCCGTACGGCGTCCGGATGACGATGGCCGGGAAGCGTCCCTCGCGGGAGGGACGGTAGACGTCGGCGTAGACCGTGACGCCGTCCCGCAGGCGGATGCCCTTGTGGTGGTCGATGAGGATGCGTTCGGGAGCGGGCGTGGCGGCCTGGGCGAGCAGCATCGTGGAGACGAGGATCAGGGTGGTGAACACGCAGTGGCCTCCCCGGGACCGCGCGGCGCGTCCCGGACGGGGAATCGGTCCCGCAGTTGGCGCCACTCGGCGCGCAGGGTTGACGCGACATGCTACGTCGGGCGCATCATGCCGTCCATGATCTCGCTTGCCGTGACGGTCTTGGTGGCCGCGATCCTTCCTCTGGCCGCAGCCGCGCCGCTCTCCGCCCAACCCGCGGCGCGCATCCCGGTGATTGTCGACACCGACGCCAACAACGAGCTCGACGACCAGCACGCGCTCGCGTACGTGCTGCTCAACGGCGACACCTTTGCCGTCGCCGGCATCACCGTCAATGCCACGCGAGGCGGCGGCGACATCCAGGCGCACTACGAAGAGGCGCGGCGGGTGATGGCGCTCTGCGGGGTCGCAGGGATTCCGCTGCACGCGGGGGCGAACGGCTCGTTCGAGGCGATCCGCCCGACGCTCACGCGGCGCGACTACGACGGCCGGGCCGCCGTGGACTTCATCATCGCCAGGGCGAAGGCGCAGCCCGCCGGTACGCCGCTGGTGCTGCTGCCGATCGGCAAGCTGACCAACATCGCGCTGGCGCTGCTCAAGGACCCATCGATTGCCAGGAAGGTCCGGGTGGTGTGGCTCGGCTCCAACTACCCCGCCCCCGGCGAGTACAACCAGGACAACGACCCCGAATCGCTACGGTACGTGCTCTCCACCAACGTGCCGTTCGAGATGGTGGTCGTCCGCTACGGCACGCCGTCGGGCACCGATGCGATCCGCGTCACGCCGGACCAGGTGAAGACGACGTTTGCCGGTCGCGGGCCGCGCGCGGCCACGCCGGTGATGGGGCGGCACGGCCAGGCGTTCAGCACGTTCGGCGACTATGCCGTGAATCTGTTTGCGCACATCGAGTTCGACCGCACGCCGCCGTCGCGGGCGCTTTACGACGTGGGCGCGGTGGCCATTGTGAAGAACCCTGCCTGGGCGTCGTCTCGCCGCCAGGGCGCGCCGGCGCTCCTCGGCAAGACCTGGGAAGACCGGGCCCAGAACCCGCGCACGGTGGTGATCTGGGAGCACTTCAACCGCGACGCGATCGTCGCCGACTTCGTGCGCACGCTCGAACACCCGGTCGTGGCACGGCCGTGACCGGTCGGCCGTCGGGTGTTGACAGCCCTGCGTGCGCGGTGTTAGTTAATTAACATTGACGTTACCAATTTAACAGGTCGTAGCCAATGCACCACGCGCTGAGCCGTCGCGAACGGCAGATCATGGACGTGCTCTACCGGCTGGGACGGGCCACCGCGGCCGACGTCCTCGCCGCCCTCCCCGGCGCCCTGAGCGACTCGACCGTCCGTACCCAGCTGCGCATCCTCGAGGGCAAGGGACACGTCGTCCACGACGCCGTGGGCAACCGCTTCGTCTACGCGCCAACGGTGCCGCGTCACTCGGCGCGCCGCTCGGCGCTGCGCCATCTGGTCGAGACGTTCTTCGACGGGTCGCGCACCAAGGTCGTGGCCGCGCTGCTCGGCGCCGATGCCGGCAAGTTGACCGTCGAGGAGCTCGACCGCCTCGAGGACGTGCTGCGGCGAGCCCGGGAGGAGGCGTCGTGACGATGCTGTGGGACGTCGCCTTGCGCGGCACCGCGGTGCTGCTGATTGGATGGCTGGCCTGCGCACTGCTGCGCCGACGCGCGGCCGCGCTGCGGCACGCCGTGCTCGCAGCCACGCTGGTCGCCGCCCCGAGCGTCACGCCGATCGCAGCGTTGCTGCCGCCCGTCGAGATCGTCGTGCCTCGCGGGACTGCACTGCCCACGGCGACCGCAGCGGTCGAGAGGCTCGGCGCCGGCGGCCTGACCGATGCCGCAGCCGCGACCGCAGCATCGGTGCCCGACAGGGCTGCGAGCCCGGCAGAGCCGCAGCGGTGGCCGTCGCTGTTGCTGGCCCTGTGGGCGGGCGGCACGGCGATCGCGGTCGGCCACCTGCTGCTGTCACTGGGACGACTGTCGCGCGCGACCCGGATGGCTGCGCCACTCGACGATCAGCGGTGGCAGTCGGCGCTGGCCGATGCCGCCCGCGTCGCCGGGCTCGGTCGTGGCGTGATACTGCGCGAAAGCCCGCGCGCCGACCTGCTGGCCACCTGGGGCTGCCGCCGGCCGTACCTGCTGATCCCGCCCAGCGCCCTCGACTGGCCGGTCAGCAGGATCGCCATGGTCCTGGACCACGAGCTGGCGCACGTCGGTCGCGGCGACTGGGCCTGGCAGATTCTCGCGGCCGTGGTGCGCGCCTTGTTCTGGTGGAACCCGCTGGCCTGGCTGGCGTGCCACCGGCTGGCGCTCGAAAGCGAACGGGCGTGCGACGACGTGGTGCTGGCGCGGGGAGTCGCGCCGCAGGCGTACGCCGAACAGCTGGTGGCAGTCGCCCGCGCCCTGCACGCACCCCGCATCCTCCCCGTCGTCACCGTACCGATGGCTCGCCCGTCCACTCTGCACCGGAGAATCACCACCATGCTGCAACCCCACCGCCAGTGCACGGCGCCACGGCGCCTGACCACCGCCCTGCTCGTCGGCAGCCTGTTGACGCTGCTCGTCCCGGTCGCCGTGATTCGCGGTACGGCCGCCCAGGCGCCGCTGGAAGGCGTCGTCTACGATCCCACTGGTGCCGTGGTGCCGGAGGTCCGCCTCGTGCTCACGGGGACCGGCAGCAAGGCCGACGCCACGACCGATGCCGAGGGGCGCTTTGCATTCCCCGGCGTGGCCCCTGGCGCCTACGTACTCGAGGGGCAGCTTCCGGGGTTCCGCGGGCTGAAACAGGACATCGAGCTGCGCCAGGCCACTGACTGGGCGCGGGTCATCACGCTGCCGCTCGGCGACCTGAGGGAGACGATCAACGTCACCGCCCGCCGCGGCGGCGGCGCCGCGGCGGCTGCGACAGGCCCGGTCCCGGTGCGGGTTGGCGGCAACATCCGCCCGCCACGCAAGCTGAAGGACGTCAAGCCTGTCTATCCCGAGTCGATGCGTGAAGCGGGCCGCGAGGGTGTGGTGACCATCGACGCGGTCATCGGCCGCACTGGCAGTGTGACGGCGGCGCGGGTCAGTTCGCCTCAGGTGCACCCGGACCTGGCCATCGCGGCCATCGAAGCGGTCAGGCAATGGCAGTTCGTGCCGACGCTGCTCAACGGCAGTGCGGTCGAAGTGGTGATGGCGGTCTCGGTGACGTTCACCCTCGAGTAACGCGGCGCTGGCGGCCACCGTGTCAGCGCGGGCCGGTATGATGCCGGCATGCGCATCGCCCTGCTTGCCCTCGCGACATTGCTGACCGGCCACGCCACAGGCCTGGCCCAACCTCGACCCGCCACTTCCGCCACACCACCGCCGGCCTCGCAGCGCGTCGCCCTGGTCACGGGGTCGACCGACGGCCTCGGCCGGGAAGTCGCCCGCCGCCTCGCCGCGGAAGGTGCCCACGTCATCGTGCACGGCCGGAACGCCGAGCGGGGCAAGGCGCTGGTCGATGCGATCACCGCAGCCGGCAAGGGCTCGGCGCGGTTCTATCAGGCCGACTTCGCGTCTCTGGACGAGGTCCGTCGTCTCGCCGACGAGATCACGCGCGACTACCCTCGCCTCGACCTGCTCGTCAACAACGCTGGCATCGTCTCGCGCCAGGACCGCCAGGTCAGCAAGGATGGGCACGAGCTCCACTTCGCCGTGAACTATCTGTCCGGCTTTCTCCTCACCCACCGGCTGCTGCCGCTGATCGAGAAGGGCCGCTCGCCGCGGATCGTCAACGTGTCGTCGTTGAGCGCCTCGCCGATCGACTTTGCCGATGTGATGATCGAGAAGGGCTACAGCAGCAACCGCGGCTACGGCCAGAGCAAGCTCTCGCAGGTGATGTTCACCATCGACCTGGCCAAGGAACTTGCCCCCAAGGGCATCGTGGTGCAGGCGCTGCACCCGGCCACTTACATGAACACGTCGATGATCCTGTCGGCGGGATTGACGCCCCGCAGCACGGTCGAAGAAGGCACGGCAGCGGTCATGAACGCCATCTCGACCGACGCCCCGAGCGGCACCTTCTTCAATGGCCTCAAGGTCGGCACGCCTCATGCGCAGTCGGCCGACGCCGACGCGCGCCGCCAGCTGCGCGACGTCAGCAAGACGCTGACAGGCGTGAAGTAATCAGGATGCGTCGATGCTCATCGCCTGAGAGAGAACTCCATCTCGACGACGATACGACATGGCACGGGCTGGCCCGCCAGGCGGGCGGGTCCGAACTGCCACTCGAGCATTGTCAGCATCGCCTGGGCGTCGAGATGCGGTTCCGCGCTGCGAACGACACCGACCTCCCGCACGCGCCCGGTCTCGTCCAGCACCACGTCCAGCCAGACGCGGCCCTCGGCTGCGGCGTCCAGTGAGGCTCGCGGGTAAGCGGGCTTGACCGACTTCTTGAGAACGGGCGCGACAAGGTTGCCGGTGCGCTCGGCAGCAAGCGGCAATCGCGCAGGGGCCTCCGCCAACCGCGTACCAAAGAGCGGCGGCAGCGAGCCCCCCAGCGGGATGGCGATGCGCATCAGGCCGGGCGCCAGCGACGAGCTGATCCTCGCGACCGCGCCAATGAGCTGCCGGCACCCCTCCGACAGGCCTTTCGGCAACGCGATGTTCGACACGCGGCCGACGGCGTTGTAGGTGACCGCGGCGATCAGGACGCCACGCATGCGCCTGCAGCGCGCCCAGGCTTCGAGGCCGCTCCAGACGCCGTGCGGCAGGTCCCGCGGCAGCCACAACGACGGATCGTTGTCGAGTAGCGGTGCAGCGGGCCGTAATCGGCCCCACGCGGCATCCAGCACCGAGCGTTCGTCGGGCTTCAGAAGGTCATCCAGGGACCGTCTCAGTGCAGCCAGCGACGCGGGCGACCCAAGTGCAGCGCCCAGGGCGCCAAGGTCCACGGCAGCTGCATCGCCGGCGAGGCGTGACACGACCTCGCGCGCGAATCGGGCTGACGTCGGAGCGGTTGCCGGCGCCAGCGCCTCGATTCCCGGTCGCGCCCTCACGAGCGCGGCACGGTCACCTCCGGGAGCCAGCGCCAGGTCGAGGTAGTCGACCACTGCCTGTTGTGCCACCCCGCGGGTCTCGCTTCGCAACGCCAGTGCCAGCAACTCCATCGGCAACTGTCCGCCGGACCCGCGCTGAACCTGGCCAATCACGCGCCACGCGTCGATGGTGTCGCGGCTCGCGAGGGCTGCTCGCGTGGTCGCCCCTTGAACAGTCCCTCGCTTGATGTGCGAGGCCAGAACCTCGACTGCGACTGCCTCGACGCCCGACAACCCGAGCTCGAGCAGGGCGGGAAGCTGGACGGGCAGTGCGTCCGGCGCCATTCGGCTCATGGCACGCAGGACGTGCACGGCCACGGGTTGCGGCATCCTCGCGACGGCATCCAACACCACCGGCGTGACTTCAGCGCCGAGCTCTATGCTTGCCTCCGCCAGCTCGCTTGCCGCCAGCGGCTCGGTCTCTCGCTGCAGCGCCTGGGCGACAGCGGCGGCGAGCGTCACCCGGCCGGCAGCCCGAATCGCGCGTGCGGCGGCCGCCCGCAGCGTCGGGTCTCTGTGCGACAGACTCGCCTGCCAGTGCGCATCCACACGCGGGTCGCCCGCACTCTCCAACAGCAGCAGTTCGATGGCCGGTGTCGCCGGCTCTCGCAGCCAGCGTTCGAGGCGCTTGGCACGATCGGCAGCGTCATCTGCGGAGGCCGCGGCGCTCAGGAGACAACAACCCACCAGCATGGGGAAGATCACCGATGCGTTGGGCCATGACACAGGCTGCAGTCTCGAGCGGTTTTGGCGAGCAGCGCGTATGGGCATGCAGGCTCCTCTGTCGCGGGTCGGTGACGAGTCACGTATGACCGGGCCGGCCGCGTCAGCGCGGCACGGCGTGCTGACGCAGGTACTCCTGGACGGCATCGGGTGGCGAGGCGACGTAATGGAACGCTTCGGCATAGGCGAGCCCGTGCGGCGCGCCAGCCGCACGATCGCGGTCCAGCACGAACTGGCGAATGTACTCGCGGTTGGCCGTCCGGTCGTCCTCGCCAAGCACCGGCAGGCGGCGGCCCTCTGCCGCCAGACGCGCACGGAGAGCCTGGCCGTTCTCGCCGGCCGGTCCCTGTGCCGTGTTCTCGAGATTGACGTCGATCTTCCGCTCCACCCACGGCGCGATGTCAACGATGCGGTTGACGCGCTGCTGGAAACGGGCGAAGTAGTACTTCTCGCGCACGGCGTGCGGCGCGAGACCGGCGGCGAAGTGTTCTGGATAGTCCTTGGTACCGCCGGCCATCCAGGCGGCGGCTTCCACGCACCGGCTGGTGACGGCGTGGTCCGGGTTCTCCTCGTACGCCCCCCACGGGTCGTAGGTCACGACGATGTCGGCCTTGAGCAGCCGGAACAGGAAGATGAACCGCTGGCGCAGTTCGGCCCACGCGATGTTGTCCATCATGTGGTTGTTGTAATTGAGGTCGAACGTGCGCACGGCGCCAAGCGCCTTGCCCACCGCCTCCGAGTCGCGCCAGTTGGCCATGACCGTCTCGGCGTAGGATCCCGGCCCGGCCATGTCGTCGTTGGTCACCCGGATCACATAGCCTGTCGCGCCCTCGTCGATCAGCTTGAGCACGGTGCCCGCCGCAAACAACGGGATGTCGTCCGAGTGCGGTTGAATCGCGACGACCACCTGCCCCGCACGCGGCTTGCCCTCGCGCCGGCGCTCCACGACCAGCGGCTCGTGGCCGTCAAACTGCAGGAGCATCGATGAGGGTGGGACGGGCTGCCCCGCGGTGCCCGTCGGGGTCCCCGGCTGCCGTCCCGCCACGGGCGAGGTCGTGACGCCGGCCAGGCCAGTCGTCATCGTCGCGTGCAGAAACCGTCTTCGATCCATGTGGTCCCCTCGGGCGTGTGACGCGCAAGCGTAACCGGATCGCGTCCCCACAGCGGCCCGCGGCCGCCAGGTCAGACCAGGTTGTACATCGTGTCGCGCTCGAGCGGCGTGCGGCCGGCGGCCTCGACCAGGCGACGCAACTGCGCGGTGGTGAGGATGTCGGGCGTGTCCGACCCGGCCATGTGGTAGATGCGCTCCTCCTGCACCGTGCCATCCAGGTCGTCAGCCCCGAACCACAGCGCAGCCTGCGCCACCGAGACCCCGGTCGCAATCCAGAAGGCCTTGATGTGATCGACGTTGTCGAGCATCAGCCGCGAGACGGCGATGGTCCGCAGCGTGTCCGCAGCGGTGGGCGGCGGCAGCTTCCGCATCTGGTTGTTGTCGGGGTGGAACGTGAGCGGGATGAAGGCCTGGAAGCCACCGGTCGCGTCCTGCGCCTCGCGCACCCGCACCATGTGGTCGACGCGCTCGTCGAGCCGCTCGATGTGACCAAACAGCATGGTCACGTTGGTCTTCATGCCGAGCCGATGGGCAATGGCATGGATGGCGAGATAGCGGGCGCCGTCGGCCTTGTCATTGGCGATCTTCCTGCGCACGCGGTCGGCAAAGATTTCGGCGCCGCCGCCAGGGATCGACTCCAGCCCGACGGCCATCAACTCGCGCAGCACCTGCTCGTCGGTCATGCCGTACAGGTCGGCAAAAAACGCAATCTCCACCGCAGTGAACGCCTTCAGCGTGATCTCGGGCCGGATGCGCTTGAAGCCTGCCAGCAGGTCGGTGTAGTAGCTGAACGGCAGATGCGGGTGCAGGCCGTTGACGATGTGGACCTCGGTGAGGGCCTGGCCGTCACGGCTGCGGACCTTGTCCCAGGCCTGCTCCAGCGACATCGTGTAGGCGCCGGGCTGGCCTTCCTGCAGGCGCGCGAACGAACAGAACAGGCACGACGCCTGGCAGACGTTGGTGACCTCGAGCCGGAGGTTGTAGTTGTAGAAGGTACGGTCGCCGTAGCGACGCTCGCGCTCGCGATTGGCGAGCCAGCCGACGAGGCGGAGGTCTGGGTGCTCGAACAGGCGCAGCCCGTCCTCGGAAGACAGACGCTGCCGGGTATCGAGCTTCTCTGCGATGTCGAGCAACCCGGCTGCACGCAGGCGGGTATGCATGGTGTTCAGTGGTCCTGGCCGTGGCTCAGGAGGTCCTGAGCGAAGTCGACCGGCGACTCAGGCGATGCCCCACACCTGGACGCGGAGCGTGCGCGATCGCGGGCCATCGAGCTCGCCCATCAGGATGCGCTGCCATTGACCGAGCACGACGTCCCCACCGCTGATCTGGAGGGTGAGGCTGTGCCCGAGCAACAGGGCCCGGAGGTGGCTGTCGGCATTCATCCGGTCGCAATCGCTGTGGTCCGGGTCGTTGTGCACCCAGGCCTCATCGCGAGCCACCATCTTCTCGAGAAAACGACGGATATCGGAGAGCAACGCCGTCTGGAACTCGTTGATGAACACCGTGCACGTGGTGTGGAGCGACCACAGGCTGACCATGCCTTCCCGGACGTTGAGGCCCCGGACGAGCTCCATGATGCGTTCGGTCAGGTCCACTACGTCGACGCGCTCATCGGTTTCGATGACGAAGGTCTCGCCGTGAATCCTCAATGCCCCGGCAGAAACGGTCGTCACCTCCGCGACTGGCGCCTCGCGGACGGTCACCGTGGAACTCTTGCTCATGCGCTCCTCGTTGACAGCTGAAGGGTCCGGACGGCCACAGTGCCGCCGGACGCACGAAACGGGAATGTTATGCCAATTGGCCAAGCCGCCGCAACCGATGGGCTCAGGCCCCTTCCCTCCCGACTGCCTCCGCCATACATAGGACGCACGGCCACGTCAGGGGGTCCGGCTCGCGGATCCGCTGTCGCGCGTCACCCCGACCTGCACGCCAACGGTGGCCGACCACGCCGTGTAGGTCTGCGCCAGTGTCCAGCGTCCGTCGCCGATCAACGAGAGCCGTCCGGCCAGCGGGACGACACCGCCGACGCCGCCCAGCCAGTAGGGCACGCCGCGGGTGTCGACGCCGGTGCCGGTGCGTCCGCGCAGCGTGAATCGCCCGTCGCGGACCGCGGCGCCCTGCCCGAACCATCGTTCCACGCCCACTTCCACGTCCAGGCGTCCGAACGCCGTCGGCGAGAAGTAGGACTGACGGTGCTCGGTGAAACCAAAGACCACACCCGAGGCACGCAGTTCGAACACCTGCGGGCCACGACTGACCTGCCGGCCCACAGAGACGTCTGCCTGGGTGCGGCGATTGCCGTCCGACAGACGGGTCAGGTCCAGTCCGGCGCTCGCCTCGACGGGGCCCCGACCGAGCAGCCGCAGGCGCGCTCCCGAGGTCCAGGCCTGCAGTCCGGCGCTGACGGTCGCCCGGTTCTCCCAGAACGGCGATCGCGATGTCGTCGCTTCGACGGCGAGGCTGCGCGACAGCCGCGCCGCGAGACGGGCGCCGACGAGCAGCGCTTCGGCCCCGCCGATGCTGGTGGTACCGAGTCGTGCGTCCGCACTCATGCCCTGCCCGAACCAGGCCCTGACCCCGGCCTGGGCCTGCGTGAACGGCTGGTCGGCGTCACCGCTGTCGAGCCGCCCCTGCCCCAGCCGCGCGAAGGCACGGACGTCGCCACGGCCAGTGAGGGCCGCGTCACCGACCAGGGCCGTCTCGCGGCGCTCCAGGAGCCGCTGTCGGCCGAAGCCGTCGGCATGGTCGATCTCGACGTGCGCGGTGCCGTGCGCCGAACGGCGCCAGTCGTGAGCGCCAAGTGTGCGCCGCACGGTGTCGGGCAGTCCGGGCCAACGCGCGAGTTCTTCGTAGGCCCCGGTTGCGCCAGCCACGTCACCAGACTGCTCGAGCGCCAGCGCCAGGTCCACCAGCGCGTCGAGCGTGGTCGGCTCGACGCGCCGCCACGCAGCGGCCGCCCGGGCCGCCTCGGGCCACGCACGCCGCATCATCGCGAGTCGCGTGGTGGCTTCCGCGTTCACACCAGGCACGGTCGTGAGGGCATCGGCCTGCGTATAGGCGTGCGAGGCACCTTCGCGGTCGTCGCGCCACGAGAGCAGCCGCGCATACTGCCGCCACATGGCGACGTCGTCGGGCACGCGCTCCAGGTACGACGCAAACAACGGGACAGCCGCGGCATGCGCGCCACTCCACGCCGTGACCTGTGCGCGCAGGCGCTGTACCGAGAGGTCCCCCGCCGGTGACAGCTCCTCCATCCGCGCGATTGCGTCTGCGGCCAACGGCCAGCGACCGGCGCTGGTGGCCAGCGCCGCATCGAGCCGCGCGGCCCGCAACCCGTGCGTGGCCGCAAGCGCCGCGGTCCACCGCGTGACCTCGTCCACGGCGACGTCGGTGATCTGCGGCGCCTGGACCAGGGCCTCGCCAAGCAGCAGGTCTACCTCGGCTCCGCCCCCGAGCAGGGCCCGTCCTTCCCGCAGCACCGCGACGAGATCGGCCGAGCGTGCAGCGGCTTCGGTGGCCACGCGCACCGTCCACGCCTCTCGCGAGGTGGGCACGTCGCGCAGGAGGTCGAGCGCATCCCGCCGGGCGCCCTCGAGATCGCCCGCCAGGCGACGCGCGTCGGCAACCCGCACGCGCAGCGATCTGTCGTCGGGGTCACGCGCCAGCGCCTCCTCCAGCGCGGCAACCCGTGCAGTCGCCGTGTCGAGTGTCGAGGCCCACGCCAGGTAGGCGTCGCGGCGGCCAGTCGAGCGGGCGATGCGTTCCAGGTCAGCGCGCACCGCATCTCCCTGGCCGAGCGCAATCCTGGCCCGCGCCCGAGCCACCTGCAGCCCGACCGGCTCCGATGCGCCGTTGTCGATCAGGTTCAGCACCTCGGACGCGCGATCGAGCCCGAGCAACGCCTCAGCCGCCACCGAACGGACGTCGGCCGGGGCCCTGCCGGTATATTTCACGCCCGCGAGACGCGACAGGGCGAGGCCGAACGCTCCCCGCGCCACCTCGTCGCCAGCCAACAGCACCTGCGCGGCATGCACGTGGCGATCGTCGGACACCAGCTGCGCGAGCGACTGCCGCATGGCGTCGCCAAGCGATCCGTCGCGTCCGATGCGGACCCGCGCGTCGGTGATGATCCGCCCGGCGTCGGCAAGGTCCAGAGCGGGCTCGAGCAGCAGTGCCTCGACGGCCGACCAACGCCGTGAGGCAAGGGCGGCGTCCAGTCGCAGCCGCGCCCAGGCGGCAGGGGCCTGCGCCACCATGACCGGGTCAACCCCCGTGACGCGTGCCCACGCCTGCGCGGGGCGGTCAGCCGCGAGCAGCAAGGCGATGTCCACGCGCTCACCGTGGGCCGGGTCGAGCTCTCGCACGCGACGGGCATCGGCTGCCGCGGCCTCCGTATCTCCCTCGACCATCGCCCACGTGGCCCGGCGCGTCAGGAGTGCTGCGTCGCTGCTGACGATGCCCTCGTACGCCAGGGAGGCGCGGCGTGCCGCGAGCGTTCCCTGGGTCGCGAGGATGGCGTCGAGACGAAGTGCGATGTGACCGGGCTGCGTCAGCGTGACGCGCTCGCCATCGAGCCAGGCCAGCACCTCGCGCGGGCGCCCGGCGCGAGCGGCGAGCGACGCGTGGATCACTCGCGCCTCATTGTCGCGGGCCGAGCCGAGACTGGCATTGGCGAGCCGCTCGGCCGCGGGCAGGTCCCCTGCCGCGAAGGCCATGCCGGCCCACCCGGCCTGCGCATCCCTGCGGTCTGCGTAGGGCTCGGCCAACCGCAGTGCGAGGTCCCACGCCTGCCGATAGCGCGCCTGCGCATGCCAGGCCCACGCGAGCACGCTCGCGGCCTTGCGCGCCATGGGGTCGTCACGGCCCTCGACCAGGGGCGCCAGCACACGTTCGACCTCCGGCCAGGCCTGGCGCGCCGACAGCGCACGTGCCAGCACCAGCCGCGACGACTCGTCGAGCGACGAGGTCCGGGCCAGCGGAGAGAGCCACTGCTCGGCGGCCGCCGGGTTGTTCTGCGCGAGTCGCGCCGCTGCCGCGAGCGGGGCGACCCGCGAGTACGTCGCGCATGACGGGTCGAGCGACGGCAGGAGGTCGGCCAGCAGCACGTGGTCGCCGAGCGCCTGGTGGACGTGGCCACGGCGGCCGGCGACCACGTGCTGCTGGCCGACCTCCTGCCGTCGCTCGACCCGTCATGCGCGACGTACTCGCGGGTCGCCCCGCTC
>JBKJQW010000097.1:0-5467 GCA_046593715.1 Luteitalea sp. | reverse complement strand
CCGATCGACCGGGCTGCGGCGGCGGGGTTCACCGAGGTGATCGGGCGTCTGACGGTGCAGGTGGCCAATCGTCGGACGCGGCCATCCTGGACCCCTGGGTCCTTCTTCCAACGGTTTGCGGTCGCGCGATGAATCGCCGCGAGTTCGTGCATGGACTCGGGGCAGCAGTCACGGTCGGCGCGAGCCGGCAGGAGTCGAGCATGTACGGTCTGATCGGGAAGATCACGTCCACCCCCGGGTCGCGCGGGGCGCTGACGGCGCTGCTTCTGGAAGGCACGAAAGCGATGCCCGGCTGCCTGAGCTATGTGGTGGCCCACGACCCGGCCGACGCCGACGCCATCTGGATTACCGAGGTCTGGGACAGCCAGGCCCATCACAAGGCCTCGCTGTCGCTGCCTGCGGTGCAGGCCGCCATCGGCAAGGCGCGGCCGTTGATCGCGGGCGTTGGCGACCGGGTGGAAACCGCGCCGGTCGGTGGGGTGGGACTGCCCGTCGAACGCGGCGCCTGACGCGCGGGCCCCTGGCCAGGAACCAGGAGGGACTCGGCGTCAGCCCTGACCCATCGCAGCAGGAAACTCCGGGAAGTACTGCTCGATGACCGGGAGTTCGAACTGCCCGAGGATGGCGGTCCTGGATTCGCGCGCGAGCAGGAACTCGAAGGCGGCCTCGAGCAAGGCCTCGGGTGTGGACCCCGGGGCGTACCGCTCCACGTCGCTCGGCATCACGGTCACTATGTGCGAACTGCTGCCGCCTTCGTCGCTGACCACCACGCGGAAGGTCGTGCCGGACTCCTGCGAGACCTCGATGGCCATGCACGGTGCTATATCACGGCGCCGAACCACGCTCCCACCACCGCGGTGACGGCCATCGCAAGGGCGCCCCACAACGCCACCCGTCCGGCGCCGATGGCCGGCGACGCGCCACCGGCGCCTGCAGCCATACCGCCGAGCCCGGCCAGCGCGACAAGCGAGGCCGCGGCGACGGCGAGAGAGACGCGCGCGGCCGGCGCGAGCGCCGCCACGGCCAGCGGCAGCGCCGCCCCAACCGCGAACGTCGCGGCTGAGGTCAGTGCGGCCTGCAGCGGCCGGGCGGCGTTCTGGTCGGATAGACCGAGTTCATCCCTCATGTGCGCACCCAGCGCATCGTGGGCCATCAACTGCTGCGCCACCGTCCGCGCCAGTCGGGAGTCGAGGCCGCGGGCCTCGTAGATACCGGCGAGCTCGTCTTCTTCAGCGCCGGGGAAGGTCGACAGCTCGCGGCGTTCGCGGGCGAGGTCGGCCCGCTCGGTGTCGGCCTGCGAGCTGACCGACACGTACTCGCCCGCCGCCATCGAGAGCGCCCCGGCGACCAGCCCGGCGACGCCGGCCACGAGCACGCCCTGGTGCGAGCTGTCGGCGGCTGCGACTCCGACCACCAGGCTCGCCGTGGACACGATGCCGTCGTTTGCGCCGAGCACCGCCGCGCGAAGCCAGCCAATCCGCGCGGTGCGATGGCGTTCGTGATGCACCGGCGACAAGGGCCCTGAGGGCGTCGTGCTCATGACTGTCCTGGCCGGCGCCACGCGCGCGGGCCGGTACAGCATGGCACCGTTGGCGTCGATATCACGTCCGGTCCACGGCGTGTAGGTGCCGGCCATCGCTCGTGTTGCCCTGGTGTGACCGGCGGTGATGCAATGGCCCCACGGCTGGCAGCAGTGTGCCGTGGTCGTCCCCGTTTGCCCTGTGAGGTACCGATGCGCCGATGCTTCCGCTCCGCCCTGTTCGCGCTGGCCTGTCTCGTCCTCATGCTCGCGCCAGCTCCCGCGGCGAGCCAGGACCGCGGCGACGACGCCACTGCGGTGCGCTCCCTTGTGGCGCGTTACGTGGAGGCACGCGAGCAGCGCGACGCGACTGCCCTGGCGGCGCTGTTCACCGACGGCGCCGACCAGCTCGTGTCCACCGGGGAATGGCGGCGCGGCCGCGAGGCCGTGGTCAGCGGCGGGCTGCTCTCGTCGGCCCGCACCAGCGGCGCCCGGACGATTGAGGTGGAGACGGTGCGTTTGGTCTCGGCCGACGTCGCGGTCGCCGATGGCCGTGACGAGATCGCGGGCGCCCCCGGTGCGCCGCCCCGGCGCATGTGGACGACATTTGTGGTGGTCAGGTCGGTCGGCGGCTGGCGGATCAGCGCCATCCGCAACATGCGGCCAACCGAGTGACGGCCTGCTGCGCCCGCCGTCGTCGGGACCATTGCCGTCGGCTGTATCGGGCCGGACCCGCGCTCAACGGGCAGTTGGCGGCCGCCCTCGCGTCGTGACACCATCGAGTCGTGCGTGTCCTGGACGGCATCCCCGCGTTCGCTCTGCTGGCGATTGCGTGTGCCAGCGCGCCCGTCCCCGCGCCCGCACAGGCGCCGCGGATCGTCCAGCCAGGTGCTCCGGGGCAGGCCAGCCGCGAGATCACGGTGGCCGAGGCCACCGACACGTCAGGGGTCCGGCACACCGAGGCCGACGTCCGCTTCATGCAGGGCATGATCGGGCATCACGCGCAGGCACTCGAGATGGTAGCGCTGGTGCCGACGCACAGCCGCAGCGATGACCTGAGGCAGTTGGCGTTGCGGATCGAAGTCTCGCAAGCCGACGAGATGCAGATGATGCGACAGTGGCTGGGGCGGCGCGGCGAGCCCCTTCCCGATGCCCATGCACACCACGAGGCGCACGGGCGCATGCCCGGCATGTTGACCGCCGCACAGATGTCACAGCTGGCTGCGGCGCGTGGTCCGGCGTTCGACCGGCTGTTTCTCGAAGGCATGATCCAGCACCACCAGGGCGCGTTGACGATGGTCGAGGCACTGTTCAAGAGCTCCGGTGGTGGTCAGGAGCCGGAGATGTTCGACTTTGCCTCCGATGTCGAGGCGGATCAGGCGATGGAGATCGCGCGTATGCGCGCGATGCTCGAGGAGTCCACGAAATGACGCGTCTCGTTGGTGCTGTGGCCGCTGCGGCCCTCGTAATGTCTCTCGCTTCCTCGGCCGGCGCCCAGACCGTGGCCCCCACTCCCGCACCGGATCCCCGGGTAGGCCTCAAGGCCGGCGTGCGGGACGCGGGCGTCGCGGCCCGCGGTCTCGAACTCCGCGCCACCCTGGCCAAGCCCGATGGCTTCTTCGATCCCAAGTACCCGGCTGGCGAGCCGAATCCGCGTGTGACCGACGAGAGCGAGGACGCGGCTGCGGTCGATTCGGCCGCTAAACCGGCCAAGGGCAAGAAGGCAGGCAGAGCCAAGGCTCCGGCCCGCCCAGCCTGGGGCGGACTGAACTTTGCCAATTCCGACCTGGCCTTCAGTGGCAACCACCTGTTTGTCGGCAACTTCAGCGGCTTCACGGTCTACGACATCAGCAGTCCCGACAAGCCGACGCTGTTGAGCGCGGTGGTGTGCCCGGGTGGGCAGGGCGACGTCTCCGTGCACGGCAACCTGCTGTTCATGTCGGTGGAGCAGACGCGCGGTCGTCTCGATTGCGGCGTCCGCGGTGTCGAGGACCCGGTCAGCAAGGACCGCTTCCGCGGCGTGCGCATCTTCGACATCAGCAACGTCAAGACGCCGAAGCAGGTCGCTGCCGTGCAGACCTGCCGTGGCTCGCACACGCACACGCTGGTCACCGACCCCAAGGACCCCGCGCACGTGTATGTGTACGGATCAGGCACCGCGGGGGCGCGTTCGGCCGAGGAACTCGAGGGCTGCTCAGGCAAGGATCCGAAGGAGGATCCGCAGACCGCGCTCTTCAGCATCGACGTGATCGAGGTGCCGCTGGCCCGGCCGCAGGATGCCAAGGTGGTGGCCCGGCCACGCATCTTTGCTGATGAGAAGACGGGAAACATCGCCGGCCTGTGGGCTGGCGGGGACCACGGCGAGGGCACCCAGAAGACGGCGGCCACCAACCAGTGCCACGACATCACCGTCTACCCGGCGGTGGGACTTGCCGCGGGCGCCTGCTCGGGCAACGGCATCCTGCTCGATATCTCGAACCCGGTCGCCCCGAAGCGGCTCGACTACGTGTCGGACAAGAATTTTGCCTACTGGCACTCGGCGACATTCAACAACGACGGCACCAAGGTGGTGTTCACCGACGAGTGGGGCGGCGGCATGCGACCGCGTTGCCAGGCCAGCGACCAGCGCAACTGGGGCGCCAACGCGATCTTCGACATCGTCGAACGCAAGCTGGTGTTCAGGAGCTACCACAAGCTGCCGGCTGCGCAGACCGAGACCGAGAACTGCGTGGCCCACAACGGCTCGTTGGTCCCGGTGCCAGGGCGCGACCTGATGGTGCAGGGGTGGTATCAGGGCGGGGTCTCGGTGATGGACTTCACCGACTCGGCCAACCCCAGAGAAGTGGCGTTCTTCGACCGCGGACCGCTCGACGCCAAGAACCTGATCACCGGCGGGTACTGGTCCGCCTACTGGTACAACGGACGCATCTACGGCTCGGAGATGTCGCGCGGTCTCGACGTCTTCACGTTGAACCCCACGGACCTGTTGACGCAGCACGAGATCGACGCAGCCTCGCGAGTGCGGTCCAGCGCCTTCAACGTCCAGCATCAGGACATGGTGTCCTGGCCAGCCGATCGCGTCGTTGCGCTCGCCTACGTCGACCAGCTGGCACGGGGCGGCGCCGTTCCGGCCGACCGCTCCGAAATGCTCCGGGCCGCCGTCGCCGGTGGCGACGCGGCGCAGCTGTCGATGATCGCGGGTCGCCTCGACGAGCGGGCTGCGGCCCTCACAGGCCCCGATGCGACGCGCATGAAGGCACTCGCGCAGCTGCTGACGTCAATCAAATAGGTGTAAGTCACGTTCGCCCACGGCTCGAAGTCCCGCCTCACGGAGAAGGACCTCGGGCGCTTCTCCAGCGACACGCTGCGTGACCGCCTGGGACGCGCGGTCTGTCGCGCCGGCGTGCTTCCGCGCAAGGAGTTCTTCGAGGCGTGGGAAGTGGCCCGGCGAACGCGTCGGCTCTTTCGCGGCGGCCGCGTGATGGATCTGGCGGCCGGTCACGGTCTCCTGGCCCACGCCATGGTGCTGCTGGACGACTCGTCGCCCGAGGCGCTGGCCATCGATGCCGCCGTCCCCGCCTCCGCACACCGCCTGCACGACGTGCTCGCGGACACCTGGCCGCGCCTGCGCGACCGCGTCTCGGTCGTGACGTCGCCAATCGACCACCTGTCGTTGTCTCGGGAGGATGTGGTCGTGTCCAGCCATGCGTGTGGTGCCCTGACCGATCTGGTTCTCGGCCAGGCCATGGCGGCACACGCGCGCCTCGCCCTGCTGCCCTGCTGCCACGACATCGAGACCTGCGACACCGGCGCGCTGGGCGGGTGGCTCGACCCGGCCCTGGCCATCGACGTACGCCGGGTCAGTCGCCTCGAAGCGCACGGGTATCGCGTGTGGACACAGACCATTCCAGCGGCGATCACGCCGAAGAATCGCCTGCTCCTGGCGGC